>JACERV010000019.1 GCA_013911065.1 Ruminococcus sp.
GTGTACGCTTTTTTATGGAAAAATCAATCATTATCATAAAAAGTAGATAAAAAAACGAAGAATCACCAGAACCGGCATTTGCCGGAACTGGCGATTCTTAATTAAGAACTTATTTTACAGCCCCTTTGCTTATAAAAGCGAAGCTGTATGACCGCGTAAAATAAATTTGCAGGGAGGAAGGTTTATGGAAGAAAAGATACAGGTTCAAATGACAGAAAATATGCTATATGACTTTATGCTGTTTCATACTTATTCAAAACTTGCCGGTTTTTTGACGAATGTTCTTGGTATGGCAGTTATATTTATGGGAATCATTATGTTTGCCATGGGAAAAAATACGGCGTGGCAGCTCGTATTTTATATTGTTGCCGGAATTGCTTTTCTTGGGTTTACTCCTCTTCAGTTGAAGCTTCGTGCACGCAAACAGTTAAAAATAAATCCGGAATACAGGGAGGTGTGTACCTATCTTTTCGGTGAAAGCGGAATTACAGCAATCCGGGATGAAAAAACTAAGGTTTATGAGTGGGATAGTATACAAAGAGTTGTTGCAACACCAAAGACCATTGGATATTATTATGATGAGAATCGGGCAATTATTATCCCAAAGCAAGCATATGGAAAGCGCTTTACTGCGGTTATGAATATCGTGTTGGAACATGTACCCAGAGGAATGGTAAAAATAAGGTGAAATGAGTAGTAAAAATACGGCAGCCATAGGTTCAATTTTGAATTGACCTATGGCTGTTGTTAATTATTTGTTGGCAGAGAAAGATATTGTGTTGGTGCGTTCAGCATACGGTCGATAGCGAAGGCAGCAGCACCTAGCAGCGTCAGTTCTGTATCTGCAGGGAGTAATTTTATTTTAGGAATAATAGTGTAAGCGGACTGTCCTTTGGCGAAGGTGTCCTGAATGCCGCTCATCAATAAATCGCCGCCAAGACTAATTGCACCACTGATGACAATGATATCCGGGTTAAATACGTGAAGCAGTGAAAGAATGCCGTGTCCCAAATATTTGCCGCATTCGAAAACCAAATTCGAAGCAAATGGATCCTGCTGTTTGGCTGCCTGGAAAATGGTCTGCCAGGAAAAATTAGAATAGGATTGCAGGATGCTGTCCAATTGTCCAGGCAAAAGCTCTTTTGCGATTTGTTCCAGTGCCTGCATACCACAATAGGCATTGATACAGCCGCGGGCACCGCAGCTAGGGCAGATTCTGCCATTGTAATCGATGGATATATGTCCCATCTCCCAGGAACAGTTACTTGTTACGGTGAAGATTTTACCGTTATCCACCAAACCGACACCAACACCGTCGTCTGCCAGAATATTCATAATAACAGTATCTTTTTTATCTGGTGATTCAAACCACCAATAGGCCAATGCACCTGCATCAGCATCGTGTTCTATAAAAAGAGGAAGACTGGTGTGTTCTGCCAATTTCTCCTTTAATGGATAATAATAGCGTTTTTCAGGATCTATGTTATAGGGGGGGAGCAGAATCGTTCCAGTATCCCTATAATAGGGACCCGGAACAGCCATACCGATGGCTGCAATCTCCGGAAACTCTGCACAGAAGCTTTTGATGCCATCTGCAGCAGCCTGAACTACATATTTAATATTATCTACAGTGATATTAATAAAAGGAATTGAAATTAATTTGCCGTATGCATTTCCTAAGAAATCATAAGGCTGCATTTCCAATCTGCTCCAAGATAATTTGACGGCCAAAATTTTGTATTTTTCATAATTGAAAGAAAGACCGACGGATCGACGGCCCTTTTTTCCTTCAGAAAAACCGGTCTCATAGATTGCACCACATTCCATGAGAGAATGAATGATTTTGGTGATGGATGCAAGAGTTAACCCGGTAAATTCACCTAGTTCTGCTCTGGAACAGCCGGGATGTTTTGCTAGATAGTACATAATCTGAGAGCGATTCGAATCTAACAAGTCTGTTAAGTTCTTACCAGTTTTTGACATAAAGATCTCCTAATTTATTATATAACAGAGTTGATTTAACAACGCAGTTAATTGATTCTATTATAAGTTAATTCCGAAAGAATTGGAATTGTGCACATTTGCTAAAAAGCGATATGCTAATTTGCTGATTTGCACAAAATTCAAACGATTCATGTAGTGTATTAATTAAATTTCTTCTTTTGTATGTTGGAATATACCCCTCATATTCTTCTTTCATTCATCCTTCTTTAAAATTTCCTGTTTCTTTAAAATCTTCTGATCTATTATATGGCAAAATCGCTTTATATTTAGCCATATAATTCTATTATAAATTAACCCTGGAAAATTACAATTATGCATATTTACTAAAAAAATATAGTTATAATAGTTTAAAATGCTAAAAAAGTGAAAATAAATTGACAAATGAAAATAATAACAATATACTAAGTTTAACAATTAACAGAGTTAATGAATGAGAGGGAGCAGTAATTTAGGAGAAGTTTATGGATTTTATTACAATTGGTGAAATGGTAATTGATTTTCTTCCGGGAGAGGAAACCGGAAGTTATATCAGAAACGCAGGCGGTGCACCTGCAAATGTGGCAATAGCAATTGCAAGAAATGGTTTGTCTGCCGGAATGTACTGTAAGTTGGGAAATGATGATTTTGGACAATTCCTGATTAAGACGCTGCAGGAAAATGGTGTAACACCCCTAGCACCTGAACTTACAGATGAAGCAACCACGACGATGGCTTTCGTTTCATTAAATGAACAAAATGACAGAAGTTTTACTTTCGCAAGAAAACCAGGTGCAGACATGATGCTGGATAAGAGCGAGGTTAAGGAAGAAGAGTTGAAAAGCTGTAGAATTGTTCAGGCAGGTTCTTGTTCTTTATCAGCAGGTAAAACTGTAGAAGCTACCAAGTATGCAATGGCAAAAGCACATGAACTTGGTAAACTGGTTGGTTTTGACATTAACTACCGCAATTTAATGTGGAATGAGGATAAGGAAGCTTGTACCAGAGAAGTTCTGTCTATCTTGAAATATGTTGATTTTTTAAAGCTTTCTGATGAAGAGATCGATATGGTAGGCGGACATGACAATGTACTGAATATTATGAAGGAATATAATATTGCAGTTGTTGTTCTGACAATGGGCGGTGAAGGTTCCGAACTGTTCTATGATGGAAGGTCCTATGTGATTCCTGGATTCAAAGCAGACAAGGTTGCTGATACAACAGGTGCAGGAGATGCATTCTGGGGCGGATTCCTTTCCAATGTATTAAATCAGGGAATCGCCTCCGTAGATCAGCTGAATGCAGAGATTCTGAAGAATGCCGTGGTATACGGAAATGTAAGCGGCTCCCTGTCAGTCCGAAAAAAAGGTGCAATCGCATCCCTTCCTACCAGAGAAAAGATAGAACAGTTTTTACAGGAGAATAAATAATATGAACGAAAATGTTTGGAAAAAATTCTGCCACATATCACCATCTATGATCACGCTTGATATGTGCAATCTTGAACAGCAGTGTAAGCTGGTAGCGGAAGCAGGACTGGAGATGATTCATGTGGACATTCTGGACGGACATTTTAGTCCGAGCATGCCGCTGGGACTGGATACAGTAAAGCAGCTTCGAAAAAAAACCAATTTGGAATTTGAAGCACATGTTATGGTAACGGACCCCCAGTTGTTCGTTGATGAACTGATTGAAGCAGGTGTCTCACAGATTGTTTTCCATATTGAAGCCTGCGGCCATGTGGACGGTATGCTGAATTATATTCACAGTAAAGGTGTTAGGGCCGGTGTGGCTTTGAAACCGGCTACTCCACTTTATGAATTGGAATATGTTCTTGATAAATGTGATGCAGTTCTATTGATGCTTATTAATCCAGGATTTGCTCAGATGAAAGGCGAAGTACAGGTACCATATTCTGCAAAAAAGATTCATGATCTGCATGAAATGATTAAAGCAAGAGAGTTAGATACTAAGGTAATTTTGGACGGACGTATCTCTCCTGAAAATATCAGAACCATTGGGATGTCAGGAGAAGCAAATATCTTTGTTGCCGGAAGTACCTGCATTAAGGCCGAAAATCAGGCTGAAAGCATGAAACAGCTGAAAAACCTGGAAGATGAGATTAACGGCAGATAGGATGAGGAACAAGGAAAAGAGGTACATAACATGGGATATTATAATGACAATTATCATGGCACGGTAAAGGAAGTGTTAGCGGAGATAGATAAAGCACTTGGTGCGGTAGACCAGGAGTCTGTAGAAAAATTTGTTACAGCTGTGCTGGAAGCTGACCAGGTATATTTCGTGGGAGTAGGAAGAGTTCTTGTTGCCCTGCAGGCAATGTGCAAGAGACTTGCACACCTAGGCATTAAGACACACTATGTTGGAGAAATTACAGAGCCGGCAATCACAGAAAAAGATTTGCTGGTGGTTGGATCAGGAAGCGGCGGATCCCTGTTCCCGCTAGGAATTGCTAAGAAAGCACAGGGCATCGGAGCAAAGATTGTCCACATCGGATCTAATCCAAACAGTGAGATGAAGGACTTATGCGAATTCATGGTACGTATTCCAGTAAGAACAAAAAATTATCTGGATGACGAGATTGACTCTGTACAGCCTATGACTTCTCTTTTTGAACAGAGTCTCCTGCTTTTCGGAGATGTGGTAGCAAAGATGATCATTGATGAACGTAAAATTGACATGAAAAGTCTTTGGAGATATCACGCAAATCTTGAGTAATCAAAGCACGGAAGGTCATGGTTATGAATAAAAACTTAATGAAATATTGTGGAAGTCTTCAACAGCTGGTCTATGCAAGGCCAATCACTTATAAAGAGGGACGTGCCGGACATCTGAACGCAATTGAAGCAAAATGTGGAGATATTTCTTTTCACTCAGCAGCCGACAAGGCACTGGATATTACAGATTTTTCCTATAAGGGAATAAATATGACTTTTATGGCAAAACCGGGGTTGGAAGGAAGAAATCAGTACGACACGAATGGGGAAGAAGCACTCAGAAGTATTATGGGAGGCCTGTTCTTTACCTGCGGGCTGGAAAATATCTGTGCACCATGTACAGTAGACGGGAAAGATTATCCAATGCACGGAAGAATGCGTACAACTCCTGCAGAACATGTGAGTACGGATGTGGTAAGTGAAGGTGATGTCTGTAAACTGATTATTTCCGGAGAGATGCGGGAAGCTGAGCTGTTCGGTGAAAATATGGTACTCCGCAGAAGAATCGAGAGTGTTCTGGGTGAAAATAGTATTACTGTAACTGACGAGATTGAGAATCAGGCATTTCGCCCGGAACCTCTGATGTTACTGTATCACTGCAATATGGGGTATCCATTCCTGAATGAAAATTGCCGGCTGTATGTTCCCGCCAAAAAGGTAACGGGGAGAGAGCAATTTTCTGTAGAACATGAAGGACGCTGGAATACGATGGAACCTCCAATTGACAATGCATGTGAATATGTATTTATTCACGACATACAGGCTGATGAAAATCTGGATACCATCGTAATGGTGGCAAACCACGGGCTGAACATCGGACTTACAATCGAATTTAATCAGAAAAATCTTCCGTACTTTATGGAGTGGAAGTCTATGGCCTCCGGAGATTATGTTCTGGGACTTGAACCGTCTAATTCCAGCGTGTATGGCAAGCTGCATCACATTGAAAATAACAGCGTACATTATCTCCAGCCATTCGAGAAAGAGACGAACACATTGAAGTTCTCTGTGATTGAAGGCAGGGAGGAGCTTGAAAAAGTTATTCATAAGATTAGCAAGATAAAAAGACAAAAGGAGAATTAGTAATGAAAAGATCTGAAATCAACGCAGTAATCAAAAAGTTTGAGGCATTGCTGGATGAGTACAAGTTTGCGCTTCCACCATACCTGAGCTTTACCCCGGAAGAGTGGGCAACCAAAGGTCATGAATATGATGAAATCCGTGACAATGCCCTTGGCTGGGATGTGACAGACTATGGAGAGGGACATTTTGATACCCTGGGACTGGCACTTATCACACTCAGAAATGGTAATGTACATAATCCAAAATATAAAAAGATTTATGCTGAAAAGATTATGATGTGTGATTCTGGTCAGATATCACCAATGCATTATCACAAGAATAAAATGGAAGACATCATCAACCGCGGGGGAAATGATATTATTTTCACTTTCCGCAACGCAAGCCCGGAGACGGGGGAATATCTTGACACAGATGTCCTGATCTGTCAGGACGGCAGACAATATACTCTGCCGGCAGGCAGCAAGGTTACTCTTCATAGAGGCGAGAGTATGACTCTGTACCCATATCTGGGGCATGAGTTCATTATTCCTGAAGGCGGACCGGCTCTGATTGGTGAAGTATCTATGACAAACGATGATAATACAGATAATTTTTTCAAAGAGCCATTGGGAAGATTCCCTGTAATAGAAGAAGATGAACCAGCATACAGACTACTCTGCAATGAGTATCCGGCACCGTAGTATAAAAGTGTAATTAAAAAAGCAACGTGAAAAATCACGTTAGCATATTAAAAAAAGGGAGGAATTACAAAATGAAGAAAAAAGTATTATCAGCATTAATGGCAACTATGATGGTGGTGTCTTTGACGGCATGTGGAAGCGGAGCTGCTACGGAAAAGGAGGATTCAAAAGAAACTGCAAAGACAGAGCAGACAGAAGAAACTGGTGAGACAAAAGATCTTTCTGAATTAAAACTTGCTTTCATCGTTGGTACGGAAAATGATGCTTTCTACCAGAGTGTACAAGCTGGTATCAAGGCAGAGTGTGAAAAACTTGGAATTTCTTCTCCAACAATGGCAGACCAGCAGCTTGATGGATCTATTTGTACAGACCTTATTAACAACTATGTTGCAGCCGGTTATGATGGGATTGCACTTTCCGCTAATGACCCTGCAGGTACAGTTCCTGCACTACAGGCAGCTAATGCTGCAGGTGTAAAGATTTTCACATTTGACTGTACTCTTGATGATGAATATATTGATGAGTACATCTCTTTTGTAGGATCTGACAACAAAGCTGGTGGTGTTACAGCAGGCGAATACATTGCAGAGCATGCTCCGGAAGGATCTAAAGTTGGATGTATTACATACGCATCTGCACAGTCTACACAGGATCGTCAGGCTGGTTTTGAAGAAACCATCCAGGCAGCAATCGATGGCGGGAAAGATCTTACTCTGATTGAATCTATGGATGCTGATAATGACCAGTCTAAAGCAGCTGATATTATGCAAAACTGGGTAACACAGTATGGTGATGAACTTTCTTACATATTCGTAGTAGGTGATCCAACTGGTTACGGCGCGCTTTCTGCTATCCAGTCTGCAGGTTCAGACACAAAGATTGTTGGTTTTGATGCAGGTCAGACAGCATGCGAATACATCGCTGATCCAGAGGTTGGTAAAATTTGGGTAGCAGAAGTTGCTCAGGATCCGGAAGGAATCGGCGCCGGTATCGTTGGCAAGATGGCTGAATACTTCCAGACAGGTGCTGTAGCTGGTGACAAGAAAGACCTTATTGAGTGTAACCTTGTAACAGCAGAGAATGTTAAGGATTACCTCAAATAATTACCACAAGCAAAGAGAGTAAATATTATATAGGTCTAAAGTGCCCAGGCCATTTGAACTGGGCACTTTTTATACCAGGAAAGAGAACTTTCCCAGTATAAAAAACCTCGTGGCCCGCCACAGGCGTAGAATCTCGCTTGCGGGATTCTTTTTAAAAAAGATGAAATGGAGGAACAGTATGAGACCGTTCTTACAGGTAAAGAATATTGCAAAAGAATTTCCGGGTGTAAAAGCGCTGGAGGATATCAGTATTGACTTTTATCCAGGTGAATGCCATGCACTGGTTGGTGAAAACGGTGCCGGGAAATCTACTTTGATCAAGATAATTGCTTCGATTTACAAACCCACAAGGGGTGAAGTGTTTCTGGACGGAAAAGTATGTAATTTCAAAAGCCCCAAGGATGCTCTGGATGCGGGTATTGCAGTTATCGCACAGGAGACAGCCATTGCACCGCATCTTAGTGTAGCTGAGAATATGTATCTTGGCTGTGAACCTAAAAAAGCAAACGGAATGCTCAACCGTAAAAAGATGGAATCCGATGCTCAGGAAGTATTGCACGAAATGGGACTTGAAATCGACGCTCATACACTTTGTGCCAGGCTGACAGCCGCCCAGCTGCAAATGGTAGAAATTGCAAAGGTCATTTCTAAGCATGCAAAAGTAGTAGTACTTGATGAACCAACATCATCACTCTCTGAGAAAGAGATTGAATCTCTTTTTGAACAGGTTCGCAAGATGAAAGCCGCGGATACAACTATGATTTACGTGACTCACCGTATGGCTGAGCTGCCAGTCATCTGTGAGAGATGTTCTATTTTCCGGGATGGTTTAATAGTTGCAGAATATAAAGTAGATGAAGTAAGCGAACAGACAATTGTTAACAGTATGGTTGGCCGTGAATTGGGAGCTTATGTTAAGCCTGAACATACCGCAAAGGAAGAAATTCTTCGTGTTGAGAGCCTCTGTCAGCAAGGCGTATTTAAAAATATCAGTTTCCATGCGAATGCTGGTGAGATTGTAGCATTCTCCGGACTGGTAGGAGCCGGACGTACAGAAGTTATGGAGGCGATTTTTGGTGCAACAAAAATTACATCCGGTAAAGTATTTCTGTATGGCGAAGAAGTACATATTAGGAACCCAGAAGACGCTATTAGCAGAAAAATCGGACTTGCCACAGAAGACCGTCGTCGTACAGGCCTTCTTCTCAAGAAGAGTATTCAGGAAAATATTGCCCTTCCAAATCTTCCATTCCACGCAAAGAAAGGTTTTGTAAATGTACCGTGGGAAAAGGAAACCAGTGATGTGTACATGGAAAAGCTGAAAATTAAGGCACCGAATATTAAGACACTTTGTGGAAATCTTTCCGGGGGGAATCAGCAGAAAGTTATCCTTTCTAAATGGTTGGCAGCTGGTGTAAAATTGTTGATTCTTGATGAACCGACAAAAGGTATTGATGTTAATGCAAGAGCTGAATTTTATGCTTTAATGAATAAGTTTGTTGAAGACGGTGGATGTATCGTTATGGTGTCTTCGGATATGCCGGAGATTATCAAGGTAGCTGACAGAGTATATGTTATGTCAGAAGGCCGCCAGACTGGTGAATTAAATCGTCAGGAGATAAACGAATTGAATTTGATTTCTCTTGCAAGTCCTGTTTCAGAAGAATCAGACCCCAATTAACATCAGAATAAGCCATTACAAATATACGTTAAAAAAGAGAGGAAAATAAAATGAAAAAAGCTAATATTAAACAGTTGGCCACTGATAATATTGTTATCATGGTACTAATCCTGCTTGTGGTTGGTTTTTCAATTGGTAACGCCACATTCCTTAAACCTGCGAATGTTATTAACTTGTTTGGACAGATGTGTTTGAATGCAATCCTGGCAACCGGTCTTACATATGTAATTATTCTTGGCGGTATCGATATCAGCGTTGGTTCTGCAATGGCTATTACTGGTATCCTTGCAGCAAAGGCTGTTCTGGCACTTGGCGCACAATCGACGGCTGTAATTATTGTGATTCAGATTGTTGTGGGTGTTGCCGGGGGAGCAATCATTGGCCTGTTCATTGGATGGCTGGTCGCATACAGACGTCTGGTACCTATGATTTGTACTCTTTCCCTGATGCAGGCTTTCCGTGGATTAGCTTACATCATCTCAGGCGGCGGCCCTGTATATGGACTTCCAAACGGATTTTCTTTACTTGGCGCAGGCCGTCTGATTCGGACAGAAAGTTTTAAGATGGGTATTATCCCATGTATTGTTATTTTCACAATAATAGTTGTTATTTTTTTCCACATTATCCTGACAAAAACAGTGTTTGGCCGCCACGTATTTGCTGTTGGTTCTAATGCATCTGTAGCTCATATGTGTGGTATTGATACAAAGAAGGTTACTCTGAAAAGCCATACAATCTGCGGTATTACGGCTGGGCTTGCCGGAGTAATTGCTGCTTCAAAGGTTAATAACGGACATCCTGCATCTGGTGATGGTTACGAAATGTTTGCCATCGCGGCAACAGTTCTTGGCGGAACCTCTCTGGCTGGTGGTTCCGGATCTGTAGCAAGAGCAATGTTCGGTTGTGCAATCATCGCAATTATCAACAATGGCATGACTCTGATGGAAATCTCTGCTTATTGGCAGAAAGTCGTAATTGGCGCTATCATCATTCTGGCTGTAATGCTTGATATGGCTCAAAAGGGAAAATCAGAATAGAAAATAAAAATGATGGTGGGGATATGAAAAATTTTTTAATTATTGATATAGGCGGAACGAAGACTACCGCAGTTATTTTTAATAATCAGGGTGAGCCGATAACAGACTTTAAGGTCAAAAAATCCAGAACTTACGAAGGTGAAAATGCAGTCTTCCAGAACACCATAGAGCTTGCTTATGAGGTTTTGGAAACAGCAGGAAAGACCAAGGGAGATATTACTGGCATTGGTGTTGCTGCACCTGGCCCGCTTGATTATAGAACAGGCTTGATTATTGATGCTCCTATGATGGGATGGAAGAACTTTCCGCTGGGTGATTGCCTCAGAGAAGAGTTCGGTGTTCCTGTCTATGTAGAAAATGATGGCAATCTGGGTGCCCTTGCGGAATCTAATGTTGGTGTTGCTAAGGGAGAGAATGTTGTCTTATATCAGACCATCAGTACCGGTTGTGGAGGTGGTATTGCAATAGGTGGAGAGATATACCACGGCCGCAGCGGGTTTGCCGGAGAATTTGGACATGTTTCCGTAAACTTTTCAGGTCCAAAGTGTGGATGCGGGGGAAGTGGATGCTTTGAACTTTATGCATCCGGCTCTGCTATGAATAGCCGAATGAAGAGAGATATCAGGAGTGGTATCAAATCAATTGCATTTGAGTCTATCGGTTATAATCCTGAAAAAGTAAATGGAAGAATTTTAAGTGCTGCAGCAGAGAAAGGTGATCCATATGCGATTAGCATGCTGCAGCAGGAAGGTTACTATATCGGAGTCGGGTTAGCCAATCTGATGAATTTGTTTGATCCGGATGCTATTGTTCTGGCAGGCGGAATGGTTAAGGCGGATAAATACTTCTGGTATACCATGATGAACGAGATTCGCAGACATACCTGTTTCCGGTTCGATGAAGGCAGAATACGGATTTCACAGTTGAATGATAAGGTAGTAGCCTATGGCGCATACGTTATGGTGAAGAATGCACTGGAAGGAAGGCTGTAGGATACGATAAGAACAATGAAGAATGAAATTTTAAGATAAAAAAGGAGAAATGACATGCCATTATTAACAATGAAACAAATTCTGGCTGATTCTGTTAAACGTGCTACAACAGGTGGAAAGCCAGAAGAGAGATATGCAGTAGGAGCTTTCAATTTTAGTACTCTTGAAGAGATGGTTGGCATCGTAGAAGGTGCAAAAGAAAAGAACTCACCGGTTATTCTGATGGCTTCTTTAGGGGCTGTTAAATATTACAGTAATTCTCTTGAATTGATTGCTGATACAGCAAAGGGACTGGCAATGGCTTATCCCGAAGTTCCAATCTGTCTCCATCTTGATCATGCAACGGATCTTGAACAGATTAAACATGCAGTTGTTGCTGGATTTACGAATGTTATGATTGATGCTTCCCAGGAATCTTTCGAAGTGAATATTGCAAAATCTAAAGAAATCGCTGACTTTGCACACAATCACAGCATATATGGTGTGAATGGATGCTCAGTAGAAGCCGAACTTGGTATGCTGGCAGGACACGAAGATGAAGTTCATGTAGAAGAAGCCGGGAAGGCTTACACAGATCCTTCACTTGTACATGAATTTGTTGAAAAGACAGGAATCGATGCACTTGCAGTTTCTATCGGGACTGCACATGGGTACTATAAAGCAGATCCGGAGATTAGATTTGACCTTCTGGAAGAAATCCGTAAACAGACTGATATTGCAATTGTCCTTCACGGCGGCACTGGAGTTCCAGAAAAAGATTTCAAGAAATGTGTTGCAATGGGTATGAGCAAGATTAATGTAGGTACCGGATTAAAGAAAGTATTCTCAGAGGGAGTGAAGGGTGCAATTAAGCCGGAAGAAAACGATCCCCGTAAAGTTGTTGGACCTGGACGCCATGCAATCTCTGCAGAAATCGCCAAAAATTGTGACCTGTTCAATTGTACCGGAAAAGCACCATATGTTTTGAAAAGCATTTATGAATTCAAATCTGAAGAAGAAAAAGAGAAGGCGGTGAGAGAAATTGGCTGAGATTTGGACAATGGGTGAAGCTCTGGTTGAGGTTATGAGAACAGAAGTGAACAAACCTTTAAAGGAAACTGCATTATTCAGCGGACCATTTCCATCTGGGTCTTCTTCAATCATGATTTCTACTGTAGCAAGAATGGGGCATAGCTGTGGTATTATTTCGGGTGTTGGAAAGGATGGATTTGGAGAGTGTATTTTGGACCGTCTGAATAAAAATGGTGTAGATACTTCTAAAGTACTGGTAGATCCAGATGGTTCCACGGCTTGTGCATTTGTATCCTATGATGGTGAGGGCGGCCGTAAATTTATATTCCATTGGGATGATACTCCCGCAACGAAAGCTAAGATGCCTGATGTTACAGAACCATCTTTGAAGGATGCAAAGTTTTTACATATTATGGGATGTGCACTGACTGCCCGTCTGAGTTATGGATGGGAGATTGTGAATACTGCAAGGGCAATGAAAGAGCAGGGTACAAAAATCAGCTTTGATCCCAATGTACGTGTGGAGCATCTGACCAACCCAAATAAAAGTAAAGAGTCTTTTGAAATTATCAATGCTGTTTTGGAGATGACCAATGTGTTTGCTCCTGGTATTGATGAATTGAAACTTCTGACAGGAATTGAAAATGTTGAAGAAGCTGTAAAGAAATGTTTTGAAAATTCAAATCTGGAAATCCTGTTCCTGAAGAGAGGCTCTGATGGATCCCGAATCTATACAAGAAATGGACAGGTTGTTGAACAAGGATTATATAAGGTGAAGGCTGTAGATCCAACTGGTGCAGGCGATACTTCAATTGGCGCTTTCTTGTGTGCGCTTCTGGAAGAAAGAGACATGAAAGAGTGTGCTGAGATTGCTGCAGCAGCCGGTGCACTGAATGTAGCTGCATTTGGTCCAATGGAAGGTAAGATTAGTCCGGAAAATGTTCAGGCCATGAGAAACGGAACCTTTAAAGCTTAGAGGAACGATTATGAAGAAAGAATTTCCAGACAAACGAACACTTATTATTTTTACCGGAGGTCCTGGGACAGGAAAAAGTGGAACGGCAGAGCGATTTTTAAAATATCTGGACAATGCTGAGATTGTGAAGATCAGTTTTGACCAAATCAAGGAAAAGAACTGGGATATTTTCGGCTTTGATAATGGGGCACAGAAAGCCCGGCTGAACTGCTGGTGTCTTGAAGAATTTTATCTGACGATTCAGAAACGGATGTGGGAGAATAAGACGATACTGATTGAGTATCCGTTTTATCAGATACATAAACAGAAGCTAGAGGAATTAATTCAGGAAAACGGTTATTCTGCAGTAACGATTTATCTTTATTCAGATATGCAGACAATATATCGGAGAGGTGCGAACAGGGATCAATTGGATGACAGACATCCTGGCCATCTGCTAAACCAGTATCATATTGAAACATATACTCCGGAGCTTCTTAACTTAGTGTCTATAATCGCACCTACATTTGAAGAGTTCACGGCTGCCATTTCCCATAAAGTATACAATATTGAACTTGGATTGGATATTCCGATTGATGTGACGGATTTTAGTAAAATCAGTTATGAAGAGATCTATCAGAAAATCGTTGCTTGTCAAAACAAAAAGTAATGGGTGAGATAAGTATGTTATGTGGAGACTTTCACTTTCCCATCACCCTACATTTGCACACTGCTGTATTGGAGCTGAAATACAGGTGAAATAAGTTGCAAAATACTTCCATCTGTGGTAAGATAATCATGGTTTATCCGCAGGAGGTGTAGACGAATGGATATTTTAAAAATTGTTTTGACGATTATATTTGTAATAGATTGTATTGCGCTGGCAGCGATTATTCTTCTACAGGAAGGTAAGTCCGCAGGGCTTGGCACTATCAGCGGAGCGGCTGATAGCTACTGGGGGCAGAATAAGGGACGTTCTATGGAGGGAGCTCTTGTAAAGTCCACAAAGTTTCTGGCCATTTTATTTATGGTTTTGGCACTGGTTTTGAACCTGGGTGTATTTAACTAAGTTGATAAGATGATGAAACACTCTATGCGGCAGTTATAGAGTGTTTTTTTATATAATAGGAAACTGCGTTTTCTATTATATAAAAATTCTCCGGAGGGTGCGCACTGCATCGGAGTGGAATCTGCCCAATTTGGGCTGATGCGAATATTTATATATATCCGGGGGAGATACTGTCTATAAGGCATGCTTATTGAACTGCTAATGTTCAATAAGATAGACTCTCTTGAACATGAATAGTTCAAGAAATATGAGATATAAGAAAAGGCAAGAGGGTGAGAATATGGACCAGACTTTTGAAAAGAGAAAAAAAGTAATTTACGACTTTATTTGTGATGATTTCTATGTACCAATGAAGATTAAAGAGATTGCAATTATTTTGCAGATACCAAAGGAACAACGGGATGAACTGAAGGAAGTGCTGGACGCTCTGGAGGAGGAAGGGAAAGTTTTTGTCTCTAAGAAAGGAAAGTATGCAAAAGGACAGGCTAAGCGGCTGACAGGTACATTCCAGGCAAATGCCCGGGGATTTGGCTTTGTAATCCAGGAAGAAGAAGCTGAGGATATCTTCATTTCAGAGGAGAATATAGGCGGTGCATTTCAGGGAGACCAGGTAGAGTTCGTGATTACGAAGGAAGCGGATGGACGGGGAAACCGGAAAGAGGGGAAAATTGTCCGTATTCTTTCTCATGGGACAACAAAGGTAGTCGGACTCTATGAGAAATATAAAAGCTTTGGCTTTGTACGTCCGGACAACCAGCGGGTTTTAAATGATATTTATATTCCCTCCGGAAAGGAAAAGGGCGCTATGACCGGGCATAAGGTGGTTGTGGAGCTGACTTCCTATGGCGGGGAGGATACGAAGCCGGAAGGTAAGGTAATAGAAATTATCGGACATATTAACGATCCCGGCACGGACATCATGTCTATTGTGAAAGGATATGACCTTCCTGTGGAGTTTCCTGAGAGAGTAATGAATCAAGCTGAGCGTGTGGGCAAAGAGGTCAGCGAGGCGGATATGGCAGGCAGAATGGATTTGAGGGAATGGCAGATGGTGACCATTGACGGCGAGGATGCAAAGGACCTGGACGATGCGATATCCTTGACGAAAGAGGGCGAGTATTACCGGCTGGGTGTGCATATTGCAGATGTGACAAACTATGTGCAGGAGAAGAGTTCTTTAGACAGGGAAGCATTGAACAGGGGAACTAGTGTCTATCTTGCAGACCGGGTGATCCCCATGCTGCCCCATAAGCTGTCTAACGGTATTTGTTCTCTCAATGCCGGAGAAAACCGCCTTGCTCTTAGCTGTATCATGACAATCAGCGATAAGGGTGAAGTGACAGATCATGTGATTGCAGAAACTGTTATCCAGGTAGATGAACGTATGAGCTATACAAGCGTGGCAAAGATATTGGAAGAACAGGAAATGCCCCAAAAACCGGAAAGTGAGAAATACCAGACACTGGTTCCCATGTTCCTTTTGATGGCAGAATTATCTGGCATACTGCGGGAGAAGCGGAAAAAACGCGGTTCCATTGATTTTGATTTTCCGGAGACGAAGATTATATTGGATGAAAATGGAAAACCAGTGGATATTAAGCCCTATGATAGAAATGCCGCAACCAAGATTATCGAGGATTTTATGCTGATGGCCAACGAGACTGTTGCAGAAGAATATTTCTGGAGAGAGCTTCCGTTTTTATACCGTACTCACGAACAGCCTGATGAAGAGAAAATTAGAAAGTTAAGTACATTTATCAATAATTTTGGATTTCATATCCATGTAGGGAACAGTGAAGTAAAGCCGAAGGAAGTACAGAAGCTGCTGGGCAAGGTAGAGGGAACCCCTCAGGAGGCACTGATTAGCCGTCTGGCGCTGCGCTCTATGAAACAGGCAAGGTACACCCCGGAGAATACGGGACATTTTGGTTTGGCTGCGAAATACTATACTCATTTTACTTCTCCAATCCGCCGGTATCCGGATCTGCAGATTCACCGGATTATAAAGGAGAACATCCGGGGACGGATGGAGGGGGAAAGAATTGCCCACTATGAGAAAATACTTCCTGAAGTTGCCATGCAGTCCAGTATGAGAGAACGCAGGGCAGAGGAAGCAGAGCGGGAGACTGTCAAGCTTAAAAAGGTAGAGTATATGCAGGAACATATCGGTGATATATTCGAGGGTGTTATATCCGGGCTTACAAAGTGGGGCGCTTATGTAGAACTGCAAAATACCATTGAAGGGCTTGTGCATGTGACGAATATGAAGGATGACCACTATGACTACCTGGAAGAACGGTATGAGATGGTGGGTGAGCGTACACACAATATATACAAGCTGGGGCAGCAGGTACGGGTACGGGTTCTGGGTGTGGACCGCCTGCAGCGGACGATTGATTTCGAATTTTGTGATGTGGAACAGGATTATGATGACTAAGGAGGGCTTGTGCTATGGCTAAGACGGAAGGCAAATTAATTGCCAACAATAAAAAAGCATACCACGATTACTTTATATTAGAAAAATACGAAGCCGGAGTTGTTTTACACGGAACAGAGGTAAAATCGCTGCGGATGGGACAGTGCAGCATTAAGGAGGCGTTTATCCGTATTGAAAACGGGGAAATGTTCCTTCATGGAATGCATGTCAGCCCATACGAAAAAGGGAATATTTTCAACAAAGACCCTCTGCGTGTGAGAAAGCTTCTGCTTCATAAAAATGAGATTAATAAACTGTTCGGAAAAATGAAAGAAAAGGGAAATACCCTTGTGCCCCTGCGTGTCTATTTCAGCGGCAGCCTTGTAAAAGTGGAGATTGGCCTGGCAAAAGGTAAGAAGCTGTATGACAAGCGGGACGATATTGCAAAGAAAGATCAGAAACGTGAGGCGCAGAGAGACTTTAAAATACGAAATCTGGGTTGAGGATATGTATATAAAAAATTTCAGGTGAGATGATGGACAGAGTCCGCCTCTCACCTGAAATTCTATTGGAGGATATTGGATTTTACAGATATCCGTGTTTTTCTAAGGTACTCAATATATTTCGGCCTTCCTCGGTTCCTTCTATAATTCTACGGGCACGGATGCTGTCTCCTATGTTGATGACTTCTATGCCGCTTTCATCATCGAAGGTCTCCTGGATGTCCTGAAGAACAGGCTGGTTTGACTTCATTCCCAGACAGACAAAACCATAATCAAAGTTCAGTTCTTCCTGTCCGTCTTTTGTTTCTACAAGGAAGGAGTCAGGGCGTACGTCTTTGAGGGCAGTGTTTGTCATCTTGCGTACACGGTACTTTTTCATTAGCTCAAAGATTCCGGCTTTAGATACCGGATCAAGGCCATTTCCCAAAGCAGACATCATTTCCACGATGCTGACTTCGGCACCTCTTGGAGCGAAGAATTCAACTACGTCCAGACCTACAGCTCCGCCACCAATGACAGCAACCTTTTTACCTGTTAAATCTTCCGGATAATCGTTAACATGGCTGATCATGTTAAGGATGGAGGATACTTTTCCGTCTTCCTTGTCAATATTCTCCATCAGTCCTGGAATTGGCGGAAGGAGGGGCGAGGAGCCGGTTGCATTTACAATAATGTTTGGATTCAGGCTCTTAACAAGGTTTATCGTTGCCTCTGTTTCTGTAAAGACAAATAAATTTTTTAACTTGGAAGCCCTGTGAATCATATATTCGGGGAAATCGGCCAGACGTTTTTTGTCTGGTATTTTGGAGATTTCCGCTGCCAGTCCTCCCAGGTAGGGCTTTCTTTCTATTAAAAATGTGGTACATCCTACTTCCGCTGCCGTGCAGGCTGCCTCCATGCCGGCAGTTCCGCCACCGATGACAACAACGTTGCAGGAACCAGTGATGTGCCTTTTTTTGTGAATGTCACCTTCATGCACAGAAGGATTTATTGTGCAGCGGATTGGACGATTGCTGCCTATACGGTTGCCGGCACAGCCGATGTTACAGGAGATACATTTGCGGATATCCCTGATATCTCCGAACTGTACTTTATTTACCCATTCAGGGTCTGCAATCAGACCGCGGCCCATTCCAATGATGTCAGCATCGCCTCTTGCAAGAATATCCTCGGCTACTTGTGGGTTACGGATATTTCCCATTGTGACACAAGGTTTTTTATATCTTTCCTTGACGGCCTTTGCCATATAGGAACGCCAGCCATCCGGGAGATAGTTGGCATCTATCTGATATTGGATAGAGCCATTCAATCCGCAGGATACGTCTATCACATCTGCCTCTTCCTGAAAATACTGCAGGGCATCCAGTGTATCCTCCAATGTATTGCCGCCTTCCATAAATTCATCAGCACTGATGCGCAGGAAGATTGGGAAAAATGGCCCCACCTGGGCACGAACCTCTTCCATGACCATTCGTGCAAATCTGGCACGGTTTTCCGCAGAGCCGCCAAATTCATCTGTTCTATCGTTGTAGATAGGAGATAGAAATTGGCTGATTAAGTAAGAGTGTCCGGCGTGGACTTCCACGGCATCAAATCCAGCGGTCTGTGCACGTTTGGCGGCTTCGCCAAATTTCCTTACGATTCGGAGTATTTCTTCCTTTTCCAGAGGACGGGGAATTTCTCCTCCATCTTTGGAAGGAATATTAGAAGAAGATACAGGCTGCATATTTGTGCGTGCAGACATAGCAGACGCACCGGCATGGTTAATCTGGATACCAATGCAGGCTCCGTGTTTATGTATTGTTTCTGTTAATTTAAAAAGTCTTGGGAGATAATTATCATGGTCAATCCGAATCTGGGTTGTCCCATTGGAACCTTCCGGGGAGTCTACACTGGCATTTTCTACCATGATAAGGCCGGTGCCTCCTTTTGCTCTCTGCTCATAATAATTAATATGGAGAAAACTCATTTCTCCACTTTGCTCACCATAATTCGTCCCCATAGGCATCATCATGATGCGGTTCTTCATCGTCATACGGCGTATGGTGAGAGGTTCAAAAATATGCTTGTAATCGCGTTTCATAGATAGGACCTCCTAAACAAGTCAAAAATATGTTGACAGGCTGCTAAAATAAGAGAGAGGTTGATATAACATTAACAATCTGTTTCTAAGACGTATTATAGAGGACAACAACCGATTAAACAAATGCATATTTTCCGGTGAAACAATAGATAAAAACTATGAATTGTGATATAGTGTTAAAAAAGATTTTGGATGTGGATAAATCAAGACGAACAGATGTGTAATACATCTTTCGGAACTGCGGGAGGATAAGAATGAATTTAAATCAACTACATTATTTTGCAGTACTGGCACGCCTGCAGCATTATACGAAAGCATCTGAAGAGCTGGGGATTACTCAGCCCAGTTTGAGTCATGCGGTGAATGCTCTGGAGAAGGAAGTTGGAACCCGGTTTTTTGAAAAGCAGGGCCGGAATGTTGTTTTAACGAAATACGGCAAGTTTTTTTTGCAGTATGTGGAGGAATCTTTGCAAGTACTGGATGCGGGGATTCAGAAAACCCGCGAGATGACCGGACAGGCTGAAGGTCTGGTTGAACTGGCTTACATTTACACACAGGGAAGTGAGTTTGTGCCTCAGCTGGCGGGAGACTTTATGAGAGCATATGAAGAATTAAAGATAAAGTTTCGTTTTACGGTAGGAAATACTTATGAAGTAATTCAAGGTCTGAAGGAAGAAAAGTACGATATTGTCTTTTGCTCTATGCTGGACGGGGAGCCTTCTATTGAATTTATCCCTGTGGGTACGGAAAAACTGGTTCTGGTTGTTCCCAAGGGACATCCGCTGTCAGATAAAAAGATTGTGGACTTAGAGCAGGCAGCGGCATACCCCCAGATTTATTTTACAAAGAATAGCGGTTTGCGTCCGGTAGTAGACAGGTTGTTTGAAAATGCCCATTTGACGCCAAAGATTGCCTATGAAATTGAGGAAGATGGATCTATGGCAGGACTTGCAGCGCAGAACTTTGGGATTGCAGTTATGCCCGATATTCCGGTTTTGAAGCAGTTGAATGTGGATGTTTTGGACATTCGTTCTCCAGAACAGCGCAGATATATTTACATGGCTCGAATAAAAGACAGATATCAGACACCGATGGTTAAAAGATTCACAGAATTTGTAAAAAGAAGGCAGCTATAAATGCGTGCCTTCTTTTCTGATGAACTGGATGAAGTTTTTGACAGCGGAAATTACATAGTGGTCTTTTTTATAAGCCAGGTAGACGGTATGGTTTAAGTCAATGTCTTCCAGGGGCAGAATACAGACCTTTCCGGTCTGTATTTGTTCCACGTCTGCCACCAGGGCAATGCCAAAATCCTCCGCAACAAGTGCTGAGATAGAGTGTTCATCAGGGGATTCGCAGACAATATTCGGCGTCAGGGAATAAGATTGGTAGAGCCGGTTTGTAAAATTGCCTAGTCCTGAGGTTCTTTCGTATCCAATCAGTGGGTACTGCTCCAAATCAGCCAGAGCAGCACTGCCCTTTTGTGCCAGAGGATGTCCGAGCGGAGTGATGACTCTCATTTTCTGATTGATAATCGGAACAAATTGGATGTCGGGCTCATTTTCCGCATAAGAGCCCAGAATAACATCAAATTTATCGGCTTTGAGTCCTGCTATCAGGTCGGCAGTATGACGCTGATAGAAACTAAAGGTGATTTTTTTATTTTTTTCCTTTTGCAAAAAACGGCGGACCATACGTGGGATGTAGCTGGTTGCAAGAGGAAACACATAGGCAAGGTCCACATGCCCCTCACTTCCGGATAATTGCCTCATCCGCTCCTGTACAAGGTCCACTTCCTTTAAAATCCTGTCTACATGCTCCAAAAATATTTTCCCGTATTTCGTCAGCCGGATATTCCTCCCTGCCCTTGCAAACAAAAGGATATCCAGTTCCTCCTCCAGTGAGGATATGGAACGGCTCAGGCTGGGCTGGGAGATATTCAGCTCGGCGGCAGCCTGGCGGAAGTGCTGGTTTTTGGCTACACTTTGAAAATAGAGCAGTTGATTTAATGTCATAAAGAGTTCTCCTTTATAAATATTGGTTTGTATATAATTTACTACAAATGATAGTTAAAAGCTATCAAAAAAGTATAAAAATTGTATTAGAACTATCGGTTACTGTGAATTATAATATGATTAAGAGGTTGTTTAATAATTAACAAATAATGTTGTTCAAGAAGAAAAGGAGAGAAAAATGGCAGAGAGAATTACAGGGCATACAGAATTGATTGGTTTGATGGCATATCCCATCCGCCATTCCAGTTCACCCGCTATGCATAACGAGGCGTTCGCCAAGTTAGGGCTGGATTATGCGTATCTTGCATTTGAAGTAGATAATGATTCACTGGAGGATGCAATCAAGGGACTGCGTGCATTAAGAATGAAAGGCTCTAATGTGTCCATGCCAAATAAGACAGTGGTACATAAATATCTGGATAAACTTTCACCGGCGGCTGAATTATGTGGTGCAGTAAATACGATTGTAAATGAAAATGGTGTGCTGACAGGACATATTACGGACGGAATTGGATATATGCAGGCACTGAAGGACAATGGCATTGACGTAATCGGAAAAAAAATGACAATTGTCGGAGCTGGAGGAGCGGCAACGGCCATTGAGATACAGGCGGCGCTGGATGGCGTAAAAGAGATATCCATTTTCAATGCAAAGGATAAATTCTGGGCAAATGCAGAGGATACTGTGCAAAAGATCAATGAAAAAACAGATTGTAAAGCAGCCTTGTATGACTTGGCCGATTTGGATAAGCTGAAAGAGGAGATAGCAGACAGTTTTCTGTTTACAAATGCTACCGGAATGGGAATGAAGCCATTGGAAGGCCAAACTTATATCCCGGACAGTTCTTTTTTAAGGCCGGATTTGATTGTAACGGATGTGGTATATTTCCCAAGAGAAACTGCACTTCTGAAAATGGCGAAGGAAGTGGGTTGTAAGACAATGAATGGCCTTGGCATGATGCTTTTTCAAGGTTCTGCGGCATTTGAAATGTGGACCGGACAGTCAATGCCTATAGAATATATGAAAGATATTTTGGACATTAAGTAAAATTCAATCCAGATGGGAAGGGAGAAAAGTATGAACCCAGTTAAGGTTAGAAATGTAGAGATAGGCACAGGGATTCCTAAAATCTGTGTCCCGATCGTGGGTGCAACAAGGGAAGAGATTTTAAGCGCAGCAGAAAATATCTGCCGCCTGGGTGCTGATGTAGTAGAGTGGCGCGTTGACTGGTATGAAGATATCTTTGACTTTGCCAAAACGGAAGAAACATTGAAAAAACTTAGAGAAGCTCTTGGGAATATCCCGGTGCTGTTTACGTTCCGTACGTCGAAAGAGGGCGGAGAAAAGGCAATTGAAACAGAAGCCTACGTGGAGTTGAATCAGAAGGCAGCCCGTACTGGTTATGTAGATTTGGTTGACGTGGAAGTGTTCACAGGAGATGAGGCAGTGGATAGCATTGTCAGGGCAGCTCACGAATGTGGCGTAAAAGTTATTGCTTCTAACCATGATTTCTACAAGACACCAGATAAAGAGGAGATTGTAGCCCGCCTGTGCAAGATGCAGGAGCTGGGTGCAGATATTCCGAAAATTGCGGTAATGCCGCAGAACAAAAAAGATGTGCTCACACTTTTGGCGGCCACGGAGGAAATGACATCCAAACATACAGATGTACCAGTCATAACGATGTCCATGGCGGGAACCGGAGTTATCAGCCGTCTGTGCGGAGAAGTTTTCGGCTCAGCGCTCACGTTTGGAGCGGTGGGAAAAGTATCAGCTCCGGGACAGATCGGGATAGAAGAACTGCGGACTGTCTTGGAAGTGATTCATAAAAGCTTGTAAAGAGCCTTGAGTATGAAGCCTCAGCCCTGCAGAATACTTTGACATAAACCATAAACAAAATCTATGGATTCAAGTTATATTTCCAATTTGTTTTTAATTTAACAATAAAATATAATGTACTCATAGAAAAAAACCACAAGGTTGAACAAAAAAGCGTGGAAATAATGCTTGATTATGTTCAATTTTGACAATGAAAGGAGTAGGGTTATGTCAAAAAAATATCCAATCACAATTAGCTCATGGACATTAGGAGATCAATGTAAATTTGAGGACCGTGTTGCTGCTGCAAAGGAGGCGGGATATGAAGGAATCGGGCTTCGTGCAGAGACATATGTGGATGCTCTGAACGAAGGTCTGTACGATGAGGACATTTTAAAAATTTTAGAAAAGTACAACATGAAGGTTACAGAAGTAGAGTACATCGTGCAGTGGGCGGAAGACAACCGTTCTTATGAGCAGAAATATAAAGAGCAGATGTGTTTCCATATGTGTGAACTCTTTGAAGTGGGACATATTAATTGTGGTCTGATGGAGAATTATTCTGTGGAACATACAGCGCAGAAACTAAAGGAATTATGCCACAGGGCAGGAAAGAATATTATAGGAGTGGAGCCTATGCCGTACAGTGGACTTCCGGATTTAAACAAGGCCTGGGAAGTTGTAAAGGCTTCCGGGTGTGATAATGCGATGTTGATTCTGGATACATGGCACTGGGTAAGAGCGGACCAGCCCTATGACATTCTTACAAAAGAACAGGCGGCAAAAGTGGCATCCATCCAAATTAATGATGCTTATGAAAGACCATATGCAGCGTCTATTTTGAGGGATGAGTCCATGCATGACCGTCTTGCTCCCGGTACCGGTGCAAAGGACACCGCAGGATTTGTCAAAATGATAAAGGAAGCAGGCGTAGACCCCAGAGTAATTGGTGTTGAGGTTATCTCAGATGCCTATGTTGCAAAAGGGGTAAAAGAGGCGGCTTCTTATACATATGAAAATACGGTAAAAGTATTAAAAGAGGTCTGGCCTGAATTGTTGGAAGATTAAAAAATCCTGGATTTCAAAATATAAGTTTAAGAGCGAGGAAAAATAATGAAATTTAAGAATATGTTTACACCGATACAAATTGGACCAATGACTGTGAAAAACCGATTTGTGGTACCACCCATGGGTAATAATTTTGCCAATACTGATGGAACATGGAGCGACCAGTCTGTTGCTTATTATACGGAACGTGCAAAAGGCCAGTTTGGATTGATTACCATTGAGGCAACGGTTGTACATGATGGGGCAAAAGGCGGACCGAAAAAGCCGTGTCTGTACGATGACAGCAGTATTCCAAGCCTTGCCAAAATCGCAGAAGCCTGTCATGCAGAAGGCGCAAAATTGTCTATTCAGCTTCAGAATGCGGGACCGGAAGGAAACGCGAAGAATGCAGGTGCTCCCACTCAGGCAGCAACGTCAATTGCTTCTGTTTTGGGAAAAGATATTCCCCAGGAAGTACCAACAGCTCAGGTATATGAGTTGGTGAAAGGGTATGGAGATGCGGCGGAGCGGGCGATGAAAGCAGGCGTTGATGCCGTAGAAATTCATATGGCACATGGTTATCTTGTGAATTCATTTATCTCACCAAGAATGAACAAACGAGTAGATGAATTTGGCGGAAGCTTTGAAAACCGTATGCGCTTTCCGCGCCTCATCGTAGAAGAAGTGAAAAGAAGAGTTGGAGATAAAGTGGCAATCCTTGCCCGCATTAACGGTTCTGATGAAGTGCTGGGTGGTGTGGATGTGCATGACAGTGCAGCAATTGCCGCTTATTTGGAAGAATGTGGAGTACAATGTCTGCACATTTCCCGGGCTGTACATATCAAGGATGAATATATGTGGGCACCAACAACGATTCATGGCGGTTTTTCTGCTGATCTTGTAACAGAGATTAAAAAGGCAGTTTCGATTCCAGTCATCACAGTCGGCCGTTTTACAGAGCCGCAGTTTGCAGAGCTTCTTGTAAAAGAAAGACGTACAGATCTGGTGGCATTCGGACGTCAGTCACTGGCTGATCCGCATATGCCGAGAAAGGCAATGGAAGACAAACTGGAAGACATGATTCCATGTATCGCATGTCTGCAGGGCTGTGTTGTCAACATGTTTAAAGGAGAACCTATATGCTGTCTGGTAAATCCATTTCTTGGGCATGAAGCAAAAGGATATCCGAAAGCGGAAAAAGCCAAAAAAGTCATGGTTATCGGCGGCGGTGTCGGCGGATTGTGTGCAGCCTTCATCTGTGCTGAGAGAGGACATGACGTTACATTATATGAAGCATCTGAAAAGCTTGGCGGAAATATGAGGCTGGCAGCTTACCCTCCGGGGAAAGGCGATATTACAAATATGGTCAGGAGTTATATCGTAAAATGTGAAAAGGCTGGCGTTAAGATTGTCATGAATACTGAAGTAACACTGGATATGGTAAAGACAGAAAAACCTGAGGTTGTATTTGTAGCAACCGGAGCTAAGACTTTGATTCTTCCAATTGAAGGAATCGATAATCCGGCAATTATCCACGGTTCTGATATACTGGAGGGTAAGAAGAAGGCTGGAAAGAAGGTGCTTGTAGTAGGCGGCGGTATGGTTGGCGGTGAAACAGCAGCCTTTTTAGGAGAGCAGCAGCATGATGTGACGGTCATCGAATTCAGGGATGCCGTAGGTGCAGATGTGATTTCCGAGCACAGAAAATACCTGATGAAAGATTTTGAAGAATACAAAATAAAGGAAATTACAAGTGCAAAAGTGTGCAAGTTTTTTGAAGATGGTGTGGAATATGAGTCACCGGACGGAAGCAGACATGAAGCAAGAGGATTTGATTCTGTCATTCTTTCTATGGGATTCAGGAACTACAATCCATTTGAGGAACAATTAGAAGAGCTTGGACAGGAAGTATATATAATCGGTGATGCAATCAGAGCCCGCCGTGCATTGGATGCAACCCAGGAAGCTTATAAGGCTGCAATGCAGGTCTAATCAATGCAGGAAAACAATCAGGAGGAAAGAGGCATGGAAAAACGAATTTCAGGGCATACAGGCTTGATGGGATTATTCGGAACACCGGTAGGGCATTCAGGCTCCCCTGCAATGTATAACTTTAGTTTTCAACATGATGGGCTGGATTATGTATATCTCGCATTTGATGTAAATGTAGAGCAGATGCCGGAAACATTTGAAACAATCAGACTCCTTAAGATGCGGGGCGGAAACTTTACAATGCCTTGTAAAAATATTGCGGCTGAATTAGTGGATAAACTATCACCGGCAGCAGAAATTATTGGAGCTTGTAATGTATTTGTCAACGATGACGGTATTATTACCGGACATATCACGGATGGTATTGGATTCGTTAAGAATCTGGAGGCAAATGATGTGGCTGTGAAAGGAAAAAAAGCTGTTGTACTGGGGGCAGGGGGCGCAGCAACTGCAATACAGGTACAGCTTGCACTGGAAGGTGCCAAAGAAGTACATATCTTTAACAGAAAAGATGAGTTTTACGAAAGGGCAGAGAATACAAAAGCAAAACTGCAGGAGAAATGCCCGGACTGTATTGTAACAGTTCATGATTTAAGTGACAGCCAGAAACTTGCAGAAGCGGTCAATAACTGTGATGTAGTCGTCAATGCGACTATTATTGGTATGAAACCCCAGGATGACAGGATGCTGATTGATAAGTCTTTATTTAGAAAAGACCTGGTAGTAGCAGATGCCGTTTACAATCCAGAGAAGACGATGATGATATTGGAGGCAGAGAAAGCAGGCTGCAAAGCAATCGGCGGTAAAGGCATGCTTTTACAGCAGGGTGCGGTAAATTATGAATTGTTTGTAGGTAAGAAGATGCCTTTGGAAGAGTATCGGAGATTCCAGGCAGAAAACCAATAATGTCTATATTAGGAGAAGGAGATTGGGAATGAAAGCGAGAAAATATATCTTATCGCTGGCTACTGTTTATATGTGCTATCTTACACACGGTATCCAAGCGCTGATTCTTTCACAGAATCAGGCAAACTTTTACACGCAGTGGGGGTATGTTGATGCAACTGCAGGTGCGGCGGCAGTGTCACTTGCAATTACAGCAACAGGTTTTGGTAAAATGTTGTCCGTATGGATTGGAGGGGAGATTTCTGACCGTATTGGGCGTAAGAAAATGATGATAGCAGGTTCCTTGCTATATATTGTGTGTTTTATAGGACTATTGTTTACTACAAGCTTTACTGTGGCATGTGCAATGGCATTTCTTGCAGGTGTGGCAACATCAGGATTCTGGGATGCAGCCGGATATCCTGCAGTTCAGGAAGCAGCTCCCGATTATGCCGGTACGGCCTTAATCGGAATTAAATTCTTTGTATCACTGTCAAGCTTCTTCTATCCGTTCATTGTTGTATGGCTTGCAGATATGGGACAGTGGAAAGTAAGCGTATGGATTCCGCTTGTAATGTCTGTTATTTGTACAGTACTGGCACTCATTGCGTCATTTGCTTATGATGACCAGATGAAAGAAATGGTTGTCAGGGAAGATGGTAAGAAAGAAAATGCAGCACAGGTTGAGATTGATGAGATTAAAGCGAGAATGCTCGTAAAACCAAGCGGACTTGTAAATTTCTTCACAATGTTTTATGGATTCCTCTGTATGTTTATTATGTATGGTGCACAGCAGTACACAAAGGCATTTGGAATGAATAACTGTGGACTGACAGAAATGCAGTCGGCAGGCCTTACTTCAATCTATACATTTGGTTCCATTGCAGCAGTTATTTTCTGGGCCTTTATGATGGGTAAATTAAAGTGGAATCCACTGAAGGTCGTGTTGATTGATTCTATATTTACGGCGCTGGCTTTGGTTATTGTGCTTCTGGTGCGTCAGGTGTTTATAATTTATGTTGCAATTGCTTTGATTGGTTTCTTTGCAGCGGGCGGTGCGCTTCAGACTGGACTTAGAGTTCGTCAGCTTCTGTGTCCCGGACCGAAGGGAAGAAATACAGGTATCTACTATACATGGATGGGACTTGCAAGCTGTTTCCTGCCATACATCGTATCTGCTATGACAAAGAGTGCCGGACAGACACAGGCTGTTTACATTATGATGGTATTGCTTTTGATTGCAGCAGTGGCAGCGGTGCTGATGATGGCCTATCTTGTCGGACAGTACAAGAAGGTATTTGGTGAAAACCCGCTAGGCAGACAAACAACTTAAAGTAATTAAAACATATGGAAAAGAGATTTCTGCCGTCAGGCAGAATCTCTTTTTGCGAAAGAAATAAGGACAAACAACTTAAACTGTTAACAATTAGTTAAGTATACAAAAAGATTGTTCGTTAATAGTCAAACAATGGGGCAGGAGGGTTTAATATGAAAATGGTGAGGTGGCTTGACAAGCACCTGGAGGAAGTACTTCTTTTGGTAATGTTGTGTGCAATGGTAGTGATTATGGGGATTCAGATAACAGCAAGGTATGTCTTTTCTTCTTCTTTGTCGTGGTCGGAGGAAATTACAAGGTATTTATTTATATGTTCAGGGTTTTTGAGCGCCAGTTTTTGTGTTAAAAAAAGTGCATCTGTGAAGATTGACCAGTTGGTGCAGCTCCTGCCAGGCAGGGGAGTCCATATTTTACGTCTGGTAAGCTATACGATTGAGCTGATATTTTTTTCCTATTTAATTCCTTTTGCGTGGGGGTATATGATGTCGGGAGTAAAAAGTGGACAGCTAAGTCCGGCATGTGGTATTCCTATGTATCTGATTCAGTCTACAGCCGTTATAAGTTTTATACTGTGTGTGCTGAGGCTGATTCAGAAGTGGATACAAAGGGTGCAGATAATCATGGGAAAGAGAGTGGGACTCGGGGAGGATTAAGATGTCGTCAGCAGTTGTACTAATTTTATTTTTTGTTTGTTTAATGATAGCAATTCCTATTTCTATATCTCTTGGGATTGTTTCCATATTACCGGGGGCTTTTGATTCGTCTTTTACAGCAAGCGCTTCCTATGTTGTACGTTCTATGTTTGGTGGATTGGATAGTTTTCCGCTTTTGGCAGTTCCTATGTTTATTCTGTCTGGGATCATAATGGCAAGAGGCGGCATTTCTAAACGGCTATTTGACCTTTTTGCATATTTTATCGGAAAGAAAACTGCCGGGCTTCCTTGTGCGGTGGTTGTTACCTGCCTGTTTTATGGAGCAATTTCGGGTTCTGGTATCGCTACGGTAGCTGCAGTGGGAAGTATGACAATTCCGTTTTTAGTAAACCTTGGCTATGATAAGCAGTTCTGTACTGCTTTAGTAGCGGTAGCCGGAAGTTTAGGCGTTATCATTCCGCCGAGTATTCCGTTCATCATGTATGGAATGGCATCAGGGGTATCTGTTAGCGATATTTTTATTGCCGGAGTTGTTCCGGGTATTCTGATTGGGGCTTTGCTGATGGTATATGCTGTCTACTTCTGTAAAAAGAACGGAGAGGACAAGGAGAAGATTAATAAAGAAATAGACGGACTTCGTGAAAAAGGATTTTGGAAAGTGCTAAAAAGCAGTTTTTTTGCGTTTCTGTCTCCGGTTATCATTCTGGGATGTATTTATTCCGGAATCGCGTCGCCTACAGAGGCGGCGGTTATTTCTGTTGTGTACTCTCTGCTTGTAAGCCTGGTTGTATATAAATCAATAAAAATCAGTGAGATTTATCCTATCTTTGCGGAAGCAGTACGTACATATGCGCCAATTCTTTTTATTTTGGCATCATCCATCGCATTTTCCAGAGTGCTGACATTAATGCAGGTGCCGCAAACGATTAGTGCATGGATTTTAGATAACTTCTCCAACAAAATTGTAATCCTGCTTGTGGTGAATCTTTTCCTGCTCTTGGTAGGAATGATTATGGATACTACACCGGCGATATTAATACTGACACCGATTCTTCTTCCGATTATGACCGGAGTGGGTGTGGACCCGATTCATTTTGGTGTTATCATGGTAGTAAACCTGGCAATAGGTTTTGTAACTCCGCCAATTGGTGTCAGCCTATTTGTGGCAAGTTCCATGACAGATATTCCGGTAATGCAGATTGCAAAGAGAGCATTGCCGCTGATCGGATATTTTTTGGTGGCACTACTGCTGATTACGTTTATACCTCAGATTAGTTTAATATTGTTATAACAGGAGGATGCAGTGATGAAAAAAATAAGCAGTACAATAATTGTAGCAGCTCTTCTTGCTGTCAGTGCAGCAGTGATAGGGTTTGGAGCATCGGCATCCGGCAATAAAGGAGCACAGGACGGGGAACAAAGGTATGCCTGGCCCCTTGCCACAAGCAGTACAGAGGATACGATTACCCATGTTTTTGCGACGACCTTTGCCGAGGAAGTGGGCAGATTAAGTGACGGGAAAATGAAAATCCAGGTTTATCCACAGAGCACACTGGGAGGTGACAGAGAGCTTTTAGAGAGCTGTAAGGATGGAGACATACCTTTTGTACTCCAGTCACCGGCACCACAGGTAAGTTTTATGCCCCAGTTATGTGTATTTGATATGCCCTGCTTATTCCAGGATATTCAAACAGCAAGGGATACAGTTGATAATCCGGAATTCCAGGAAATTATTAAAGGGATTTATGAGGATGCCGGATACCAGCTCCTTGGAACTGCGGACCAGTGCTTTCGCGTTATGACTTCCCAAAAGCCATTTACAGGATTTGACAGTTTTAAAGGCCAAAAAATCCGTACTATGGAAAACCCCTTCCATATTCAGTTTTGGAAAGCACTGGGAGCGAACCCCACACCGATGACGTTTAGCGAGGTATATATCGGGCTTCAGCAGGGAACGATTGATGCCCAGGAGAATGCGTATGAACTGTTAGTAAGCGCAAAACTTTACGAACAGCAAAAATACGTCATAGATACTAATGCAGTACCGGATTATACAACCCTGATTGTCAGTGATGAATTTTACCAGGGGCTCTCTGAAAAGCAGAAGGACATTATTCACAATGCTGCCCAAAATGCACAGGCTAAAGCCCGCCAATCAGCAGATGACCGCCGTGAACGGCGCAAAAAAGAACTGCAGAAGGAAGGCATGGAAATCATTGAATTGGATGATGCAGTCTGGAAGGAAATGCAGGATGCGTGTAAACCGGTATATGAAAGCATTCGAGAGAGGGCTGGAGATGAGTTAGTAGATTTATATATGGGAAAATAAAAATTGAAATTACAAAGGTCAGAGGATTGCAGCAGCAGTACTCCTCTGACCTTTTATGTTATCAAGAAACTGCAGACGTATCTGGTATAGGGTATGATGCTAAATGTCTGCATGATTTTCTACATAATTCTTAAAATCGGTTACGGCTGGTGTCTGATATACGTCCTTTAATACAGCCATATACAAGATTCTTTCCCAAACAGGATTAAGGAGTTCAAGAATTTTAACCGGCATATGACTGAGAATTTCCATATTAGGAACAACAGCAATTCCAAATCCTGCACCGACAAGCCCGGCTACGGCATGGTCCTCTTCCAAAGTGTAAGCGTACTCTGGTATATGGCCGCATTTTTCGTACAAATGGTCAATAATAGGACGCAAACCACTGAGGCTGGAGAATCCAATATGAGAAAATTCCAGTGTTTCTTCTAAAGCGATTGCGGATTGCTTTGCAAGGACATGGTTATCTGGTACAATAAGTACAAACTCCTGTTTGGCGACGGGAGTAAATTCTATGGAAGATTCCTGAGGAACTTTTGAGCAGAAGGCAATATCATACCGGCGGTCCTTAAGGCCTTTTATAATATCAGGAGTGAGCCCTGTGGAACTGTGAAAATGAAAATCAATATGTTTGGATTTTTTTGTTTCCAAAAATCCACGTACAAGATTGGGTACAACGGATGTACTTAAGGTACGCAATAATGCAATGTCAATCAGGCCTTCCCCAGTTCCGGTCTTCTGTAGTTTGTTAATACTGGAATCCAGCACTTGGAGTGCCTGTTCTACATCGTTTAAAAAAGCCTGGCCGCATTTGGTCAATACTACGTTACGTCCGCTTTTTTCGAATAATCTCACACCCAGTTCCTTCTCCAGTGAAGAGATGGCATGGCTTAGACTTGGCTGCGTAATGGACAGCATATCAGCGGCCTTGGTGTAATGTTCCAGATGAGCCAGAGTTGCAAAATATCTTAAATGATACAAATTCATAATACTCGTCCTCTTTTGCGCTACATAAGTTGTGTATATTTTAACATGAACTACAAGCAAAAGCTATGATAACTTTGTTAGTCTTTCAATTCAGGTTTGCGGATGCTTTCTAATGCAGGATTGCTTTTTTTCTCTGCAATATGGTATACTGAAAAAAACCAGGGAGGGTGCAGAAATGAAAAAATTTATGGAAGAATTCAAAGCATTTATAAGCCGGGGAAATGTAATGGACATGGCAGTTGGTATTATCATTGGCGGCGCATTTACCAGTATTGTATCTTCGCTGGTAGAAGATATTATTAATCCGATTCTGGGGCTGTTTGGCGGCATGAATCTGGATAAGATAAGTGTAAAATTATTTGGGGAAGTAACCTTGAACTATGGCAAATTTATTACATCAATTATCAATTTCCTGCTGATGTCTCTTGTGCTTTTCCTAATAATAAGAACTGTGAATAAAGCAGCATCCAAGATGCCGGTAAAACAGGAAGAAGAAAAGATAACAACAAAGACATGTCCGTTTTGTAAAAGTGAGATTGCAGTGGATGCTTCCAGGTGTCCCCATTGTACTTCTATGTTAGTAGAGTAAGAAAACCGTGATGTTGGAATTTTTCCAAATCACGGTTTTTAAATATTTATTTTTCTATCCTTATTTTCACCTTCCAAACGAGTTTTACTGCTTCATACCAAAGTACCGATGCTGCGGACAGCATAAAAGCAGTTAGTATCTGATGTGCAGATAGGGGAGCCAGCTTTAAGATTTCGTTAAGGGGAGAATATAAAATAATAATAAGCCCCAGGAGCGTGAAGATATTGACTGCCCACATGACATGATCCTTTGCAATCTTCTTGATTGTGGTAAAAATATAGTCATGGTCAGAACTGTTTACCTGCACCAAGAATAAATTGGACAGCATGATCACCGCAAGCCCCATGGAACGGCCGGCTGGCGCATGATTTGGACTGCCTGCCAAGGTGGTATAATATGCTCCAAAAGATGCGGCAAAAACAGCTCCGCCCTGCAGGATACTTTTAAGTATGAGCCCGGCATCCAACAATTTCTTTTTTGGATTCCTTGGCTTCCGCCGCATAATATCACTTTCTGGGGGCTGCCGTTCCAGCACAATGGAACAGGTGGGATCGATAATCAGCTCCAGCAGTACTACATGAAGCGGCAGCAGCAACAGGCAGCCTGGTGCAATGCCGAGGAAGGGAGCCAGCAGGGATGCTGCGGCAATGGGAATATGGATGGCGAATACATATCCCACGGCCTTGCGGATGTTATCAAAAATTCGCCGTCCGTCCTTTATCGTATCTACGATAGTTGAAAAATTATCATCCATCAAAATCAAGTCGGCTGCTTCCCGGGCAGCCTCACATCCCCGTCCGCCCATAGAAATGCCAATGTCTGCATACTTCAGAGCAGATGCGTCATTTACGCCGTCACCGGTCATAGCCACAATCTCTCCGTTATCTTTAAAAGCTTTGACAATGCGTGTTTTGTGTTCAGGTAATACCCTGGAGAAAATGCTCACTGTTTTGACTTTTTCCCGCAGTTCTGCATCGTCCATGTTTTCCAGCATATTTCCTGTGATGATACTATCATAGCCCTGCATACCAATTTGTTTCGCGATTGCTGCTGCCGTAATTCCATTATCTCCTGTAATCATTACAGTACGGATTCCGGCTCCAGTGCAGGATTCAATATCTTTTTTAACAGATTCCCGGGGTGGATCTGCCAGCCCGATAAAGCCGTTAAGTGTAAGCTCACATTCAGTTATTACGTCCGGGATGCCGGATTTATCTTTTGGCTTTGCTGATGCAATTGCAATCACACGAAGCCCCTGAGCACTCATTTCCTGAACACGGCTTTCTGCCTGCAAAAGCTCCGGGCTGCTTAGATTGCAGAGCGGCAGTATGCTTTCAGGAGAACCTTTGGCGGCAATTACAATTTCATTATCGTGATACCAGATGTGCCCCATCATTTTAAGTTCATTGGTGAAGGTATATTCATCTAGAAGCTCTCCTTTGAACAGATGGGTTTCCGGAATCCCTTCTTTTTCACAGTAACTGAGCATTGCCTTTTCCATGGGGTCATACGCGTCGGTTTCACAGGCAAGCCCCATCATATGTACAAGGCTGCTCTTATCATGATCCGCCGCCCAAACTTCCTGTACCGCCATTTGATTCATAGTTATAGTTCCAGTTTTATCCACACATAATACGGATACTGCACCCAGCGTTTCCACACTTGGGAGATGGCGCACAAGGGACTTTTTCTTTGCCAGCCGCCATGCCCCCATAGACAAAAATACAGTGAGGATTACGGGGAACTCCTCCGGTATGGTAGCCATAGCAAGAGCAATACCGGAAAGAATGCTTTCTGTTAACCTGTCACCAAAGGTGTGGCCGGGAATGTTCCGCCATGTCACAATTCCAACCAATACAAACAATGCGGCAGCTATAATCACACAGGTTCTTACAAGACTGCGGGTCTGTTTTTGAAGGGGAGTCGTTTTCTTAGGCGCTTCTGCAACCATAGCCCCTATCTTTCCATATTCCGTGGCTGCGCCGATGTTATCAATCAGGACGGCTGCCGTACCCTGGGTTACCAGGGTTCCCGCATAGCAGTAGTCCTTGCGCCAATAATCGCCAGACAGTGTAGTTTCTTCCTCCTCCGTTTTCCAGACGCCCTGGGCCTCGCCGGTCAGGGAAGATTCATCCACGCAAAGGTCATTTTGCCGTATCACAATGCCATCTGCAGGAATTTTAACACCTTCTTGAATCAGCATTACATCCCCGGGCACCAGCTCTAAGGCTAAAATCGAGGTTTCTTTACCATCCCTGATAACCCGGACATGTGGAGTAAAGAGTAATTTAAGGGAGTTTAGGGTTCTATCAGTTTTCCATTCCTGTACCACTTCAATACCAATAATCCCAACAACAAAAACCAACATAATCAGTCCGTCGCGTGGTTTGCCGAGAACAAAATAGATAACGGCGGCAGCCATTAACAGAAGAAACATAGGTTCAGAAAGAACATGCAGAATTTTGGAAAGGAAATTTTCCTTCTTCCGGGGTACAAGTTCGTTTGGGCCAAATCTGTCATGACGTTTTCTTGCTTCCACTGTAGTAAGTCCCATGCTGATTGTGTACTCGTTTTTCACAAGTGTTACCTCCTTGAAAGATAAATCCCATGCACAAGTTGTTATGCAGCACTGTTCAGGCATAGAGGAAATGCAGTTTTTACCACATAAAAACGCATCAGCGGAACAGTAACTGTCCCACAGATGCGCTATAAAAATCATCTGCTGCCGCAATGCGGCCCGGCCACTCAAATCCCGGGGATTTGCGCCTGTTCAGTTTGTACTGTTGACCCTCACCGGAAAAACCCGCCCAGGTGCAGTGCAAAGAGTCTCAATTACTACATTATATGCCGGATGCTAAGTTAATGTGACTTCCCTTGGAAGCTGCGGTAAATACACAGAAGAATACCCCCGTGTTCAGAGAGATTAACGGATTCTGTTTATTGACCACACAATACCGCGGCCAAGGCTGCATATGTTCTTGTGCTTGCGGAAAACGTCAAAGTAAGGATTATCGGAAGTTACCCCCTGTGCTGATCCCCCAAATCTTTTCACCCTAGAAGTTGAAAACTTCTTCCCAATTAAAGTAGCCGGATTCTTCTGTGCTTTTCGGCCAATGACTACACCATGCAGGAACACCGGGGGTATCCACTCTGTCAAAACTGGGCGTATACGGCTTAATGTCGAGTAAAGGTGTGTTGTCGTTTGCGTCGATGAAGGCAACTTGAATAATACCCTTTTCAAAGTCAATACGGATAATCCTCGCCGCAGTCAAAGCAATAGGATTTGGACGTTCGGGTGAACGAGTTGCAAAAGTCCCCATTACTTCTGGTGCGCCTTTGTAGGGCTGTTCTGTTTGCAATACGGAACGTGACCCGATGTTATCACAATCGCTAAACCACCAAAGCACATTAATGTGGCTATAACCCTCTAAAGCCTGCAAAGCGGGAATATATTCTTTGTCTACTTCAATAAATGTACCGTTTTCATTGTTGCAAACCTTTCCAATGGACTGTACAGAAAAATTACTCATTTTATTATCCTCCTTGTATTTTGTGTAAGTACAGCATAAGCCCTCACACCATGTGAGATACAAGAGGAAAAGAAAAAGCGCCTTAAAATTTTGTAAGACGTTGTAATTATATATACACTAACGGGATTTGTAGCTCTATTAGATATTTTTCAGGATTACACTCATTCCACGGTCCTCGATGTACAATTTGTCGTGTTTCTCCAGTCATTTGGTATTGGCTATTCTTTTGCAGCCATTCAGCAAATGCAATATATGCTCCTGCAATATTGGAAAAATCCCCATATACCATTGTACAGGCCATAATAGGTATTGGCTTTGTATTTCGGTATAAAAATTCTCCTGCATTATTTCCGTTCTTTTTTACAGGGGCACACAATTCAACATCAACATTTGTTTCTTTATATTCAGTATCATGGTAAATGGAAAATGTATTACTTGAAATCTGTATTTGATGTTGTTCTGCAAACGTTGAAAGTTCTTGCCATAAAGTTCCTTCTGCATAATAATTAGGAATTTTTCTACGCAAAGAAAGCACTTGATAGCTGGGAATAGATTTTATGGAAATATTATAGTGTATTTCGCTTTTACTGTTTAAAATTTCATTTTTTGCAAGCTCTATTTTTTGTAATTTTTCTTGTTCAGCCTGTATTGCGTTTTCTATTTCAGCATATTTCATATCAAGCTGTTCTATAAAAAAATCTTCTTTTTTATCGAGTATCTTTGCAATTTCAGAAACATTAAATCCGCTGTCACGTAGAAATATTATTCTGTTGAGGACAGGAATTTGTTCAACAGAATATTTACGATGTTCTGTCCATTTATCAATTTCAGCAGGCTTGAAAAGTCCTACTTCATCATAATATCTTAACATTCGTATGGATACCTGTGTTAATTTTGAAAATTCTCCAATTCTAAACATCGAATCACCTCCTGCAAATAATTATACTAAATATATCCTATACTTCAATTACGATTTTAGGCTTCCGGGCAAACCGTAAAAGATGGTTAAAAAAGCGTTGCAGAACACATCGGTTGCAACGCTTTTCTTAAAGTGAAAAAACAATTCAAACCTTGAATGAAAGGACAGCCCCCATGACCTTTGACCGCAAGCGGTCGCATATGTCCTCGCCTATGCCGTAGTAGATATTGCCGCATTCGTCGCGGAGCTTCCGCATAAGAGTAAAACGGCGGCATTGAATAAAATATTTCAAAACCGTCGTTTAACTAAATCCTATATGTTTAGACGTAACATACCTATTGCCAACCGACGTTTTTGTGTTTACCGCTAGGCAATTTTTATGAAGTGTCAGCCAATAGTTAGGCAACTTGATGCTTACAGTAAGTGTGTACAGCAAGGAACAGAAATACAGGAATTTCAGTTATAGCTGCTGCCATTATTACATAAGGCGACCATACGCTTGCCTGACCAATATGCAGATAAGCAAAGCCTGTCAGTTGATAAAGCAAACTGTTTTGAATACCGATTCCCCCTGACGGTAAGATAAAGGTAAGCCAATTAGCCCCCGCTGAATAGGTGAATATTGGGAGCAGGCACATTACAATAGCAATCAGGATAACAGAAATGGAATCCTTGAATTTAGCTGATAGAAATAGTGTGAAGCTAATCGTTGCCAGCAAGGAAATAAGTCCTCCGATTGCCAAGGCAATTTGAAGCTGTCCTAAATTAAATGCAGGCAGACTGATAATGGAAAACAACATCTGCATTGATGTTTTCATGCACCCTGTTCCAAATGCAAGGTTTGAAATGAGCAAATGCAGTGAAATACATATGATAAACGCTGCGGTAAAAATGGTTAGTGCAGCCGTTATTTTTATGGTTGCCAATCGGGAGCGCCCATGCTTTGTGCAACGCAAAATACTGTCCGAACCCGTTTGATATTCATTGGAAAACGTGGGTGTGGCGGCAGCGGTACATAAAATGACAAGAAGAAAAATAAAAAGCACAATATAATCAAAGGCGTCCCTTGAATATCCGGGATAAAACTGAAAAGGCGTTTTTACCTCTGTGTATTTTTGAAGTGCCTGTTCTTGTGCCGCCGGATGTTCCTTTTGCTCCATCTGCATAATATCTTTCAAATGCTGTACCGTTTGTTCATAAAAACCATCTAATTTATCAGGGGAAATCTTCATCAAACTTGTTCCCTGACCAGTTTTGGGGTCAGAAAATGCTTCGGGCAATCTTCCTAAAAGTGCTTCTACCGGAAATACCTTTTCCATGTAAATCTTTGTCGGAAATTCTCCGCTGTAAATGCTATCCTCTCCATATGGCCGAACGGCATTTTGATAGATGTTTAAAGCCTCTTTGAGCTTTTCAGGGGTAACTTCTCCGTTGTTAGCAGAGCGTAGCGACTTTTTATAAGCAATTGCATCCAGACCATTTAATTCCGCTATTTTAGTACCATTTTCGTCATATTGATTGATGTCCTCGTACATAACGGGCAGCCAAGCCATTGCCGCGGACATTACCAGTGCAATTAGCAATAGAACAATCGTGCGGCGTGATTTAAGCACACGCTTTACTTCAAGCAAATAAATACGCATAGATTACTTTTCCTCCTCACTGGTTTCCTCTTGCGGGAACAACCATAAATATAAATCCTCCAAACGGGGAGGAGCCATGACAGAATCGCTTGTTTTTGCTTCCTCTGCCAGATAGCGGATAGATACCTGATTATCCCCCTCACTGCGTTGATTGATAATCCGCAGCTGCATTTCATACATAGGCATTTTTGCGGCAGGAACCATGCACGTCCAAACTTTTCCCACGACTTGTTTTACCAATTCGTCTGTTGTTCCCACATCAAGAATTTTCCCAGCCTTCATAATGGCGTTTTGGGTGGCAATATACTCAATATCCGATACGATGTGTGTTGAAATGAGTACAATCCTATCATGTGAAAATTCCGAAATGAAGTTGCGAAAGCGCACCCGTTCTCCCGGGTCAAGACCGGCTGTCGGTTCGTCCATAATCAGAATTTTAGGGTCATTCAGCATTGCCTGTGCAATTCCTACCCTCCGTTTCATTCCCCCGGACAGCTTGACAATTTTTTTGCTCTTCACATTGGAAAGGGTGAGGGTATCGAGCAAGCTATCAATCTTTTTTCTTGTTTCTCTTGCCGGAACAGCTTTCAGTGCGGCAACATATTCCAGGTAATCTTTCACCGTAAAGTCTTGAAAGAAACCAAAGTCCTGGGGTAAGAAACCAAACAGATTTCTGTATGCTTCTCCCATCGTATGAATGTCCTTACCGTCATAAAGGATTTTTCCACTGGTTGGGTGCAGAATGTCCACAATCATACGCATGAGCGTAGTCTTACCGGCTCCGTTGGCTCCAAGCAGCCCCCATATGCCCGGTGTAAGGCTTAAGGAAACATCATCAACTGCGGTTTTATCCTTAAACTGTTTCTTAAGGTTTGTAGTTGTCAGTTCCATGTCACTTCTCCTTTTTCTAAATTACAACGACAAACGTCCTTGTTCAGTTTTATTGTACTGAACAAGGACGTTTCAAACTTTAATATGAACCGGATAAATTCCTAAGAAAATCCTAATATCCGATTGATGTTTTCCTAAGACAAAGCTGGCAGGGATATAGTAAATGTAATGGTGTAATTTTGACTTTGAGCGAAAATTTCGCCACCGTGTAAACGGATAATTTCGTCTGCGATCGACAACCCAAGCCCTGCACCACCGGTATCTGATATACGTGCGTCGTCTAAACGGTTGAATTTATCAAAAATAGAGGATAGCTGATCAGACGGAATAGTTGGACCGTGGTTTTCAAATGTAATAGTAATTGTATCTTTATCCGCTTTCGCAGAAATCATAATTTCTGTATTGGGGTAGCTGTATGCAACCGCATTTTTGAGAATGTTGTTAAATACTCTGGCCAGTTTTTCGGAATCGGCATAGACTGTCAGGCTTTCCTCAGCGTTAAGTACAGCGGAATTTCCCTTAGCGGATAAGACAGGATAAAATTCATCAATGAGCTGCACAAGCATATAGTATAAGTCAACATTTGCTTTTGTCAGCTTGATTTGCTGTGTGTTGTACCGTGTAATTTCAAAAAATTCGTTAATGAGTTTTTCCAGCCGCATAGATTTTTTTAAAGCGATACCGATATATTTTTCTTTCTGTTCTATAGGCATATCCGGTGCTTCGTCAAGTAAGCTCAAATAACCGATTACAGAGGCGAGGGGCGTACGAATATCATGTGCAAGATACATCACCAATTCGTTCTTTTTGCTTTCTGCTTCTTTTACGGCTTGCTGGCTAATCAGGACAGCCATTTTAATTTGGTTCATCTGTTTTTCCATATCTTTGAGCGGTTCCGATAATTCAATGGTGCTGTCGTCTGGCTGATACACGGTTTTGGTAGCATTCATGACCTCCTGCAAATATCCCCAAGGCTTTTTCCAGTAATGATGAAAGATACAGCAAAAGCCAACTACCAAATATAAAAAATAGAGAACCTCAATTCTAAGATAAAGCCACGGTAAAAATGTATTTGAAAACTGACTAAAGCCATAGTCAACTATTATTGCCAAGATATACCCAATTAAGGTATAGAGAATTAAGGTAATGTAGAGCTTAATCCTCAATTTCTTTTCCATATCGTTATTTTTCAAGGTTATCACCTCCATCTTCCCAGTATTTTTAGTTGGATAGCAGTAATACAGACATCAGTCCCAAGAATAACACTGTAACGATTCCTGCAACAACTGAAATTGCCGTATCTATTTTTTCCTTATCTTTTACCCCTGACTTCCTTAATATGAAATTGTTCGACCGTGGAAGTAGAATAATGAAAGGGTATTAAGTTGACACTTCTTTAAGCGTTTTCTATTTTTCTCTATAGCATAGTTTTCCTTTCCAAATGGCATGTGGCAGTTAAATCTTATATCCCACACCCCATACTGTTTTGATGTATTTGGCTTCATCTGCGGTATCGCCTATTTTTTCACGCAAATGCCGGATATGAACGGTAATGGTGTTATTGCTTTTATTGTAGTATTCATCCTGCCATATTTCATGGAACAGCTTCTCGGAGCTTACAACAATCTCCTTGTTTTCTAGCAGAATACGAAGTATAGAAAATTCCGTTGGTGTCAGAGAGATAGACTTTTCATTTAACAGGCATTCATATGTTTCAGTGTTTATTTCTAAACCCGAGTAAGACAAAACTGTTCTTGTTTCTGTTTCCTCTTTGGCAGAATTGTATTTTTGATACCGGCGCAGCTGCGCTTTTACTCTGGCAATCAATTCAAGAGGTCGAAATGGCTTTGTGACATAATCGTCAGCCCCTAAGGTTAAGCCCGTGATTTTATTGGTTTCTTCATCTTTGGCGGTCAGCATAATTACCGGAAAAGTATATTTCTCCCGAATTTTACGGCAAAGGGCAAAACCGTTTACCTCGGGCATCATAATATCCAGAATAGCGAGGTCAAGCGCTGTGGTTTCTATACAAGCAAGTGCTTCATTTGCGGAATAAAACTTAAATACGGTGTAGTTTTCATTTTGCAGATAGACTTCTATCAAATCCGCTATATCGTGTTCATCGTCTACAACAAGAATTTTATCACTCATGGCGGGTTCCTCCTTTCAGACATACCTAAGTACTTCATTATATCAGTGCAGCCTTTGCTATTTATAATTTTCAGCATTAGATTTTATTAAGAATTTCCTAATTGCAGAATCTTTTCTACACCTATTATCTTTCGGCTTTTCTGCGTCCTTTCTCGTTTTTAGGTACAAAAAATCACATTACATTATATGAGTTTTTGGTAATGTTCTGACATAAAATGAAAGACGGGGCGAAGCGGCAGACATGAAAACAGCTCTGAATCCTGATGAAAACAGAGCTGTTAGAGTGGGAAATATTTCTATTACTTCCCATTTACAAGTGTAACTGGTCAAATAATGATGAAATGTTATGAATTGGTGCGGAACAGGTACCTCCCTGACACAGGTAATACACAGTTCCGTTTTCAGGAATAGGATAGCTTGCTGTAAAAGGAACTGTTTTTTCCAGTTCAGCATGGTTTTCATGAGTTTTAATAATCACGGTCAGGTTTGGCAAAGGATTTTTGGTCAAATAAGTGAGCAGCTCCTCCGGAATATTTTTTTCTGCGGTGGCACAAACAAGCTCGCGGGAAGGATAAACTGCTTGAGAGACGGCAAGTAAAGCCATGCTGTGTCCTGCCGGATAATCTTGTATTGCACCGGCGAGAAAGCAGAGCTGGCGGTAACTTATTTGCTGCCATTTTATGTCGCCTGTCAGTTTTGAAAGGTGTTCAAGTACAACGGCTGCTACTGAATTACCGGAGGGTATGGCGCCGTCATAGGTCTCTTTCGGGCGGCTGATAAGCTGCTCGCTGTCCTTTGAATATAAGAAAAATCCTCCTTGTTCCTGATCCCAGAAATAACTGAGAATCCGTTCTGAAGTATTGATAGCCTGCTGCAGGTACTCAATTTCGTATGTGGATTTGTATAATTCTAATAGAGCAAAGGCATAAAACGCATAATCATCAAGCTGGCCTGCGTGTGCAGTCTCACCTTCACGCCAGCGAAGTTTCAGTTCTCCATTTTCTTCCATCAGGTTCTCTTGTAAAAAACGCTGGGCTTTTTTTGCGCTTTGGATATATACTGGCTTGTCAAGCAGCCAGCCGGCCTTTGCCAAAGCAGCAATCATAAGTGCGTTCCAGGAGGTAAGCACCTTATCGTCTTTATGCAGCAGAGTACGGTTCTGCCGGTAGGCATATAATTTATGAGAAAAATTCATTATATTTGGCTCTATTTCAGCATATCGGGAATTGTCTAACAGATTTAAAATGTTCTTCCCTTCAAAATTCCCATGTTCAGTTACCCCGAACCAATCACAGAAAACGGCTCCATCCTGCTCACCTAATACATCGTAAACTTCCTGCTTTGTAAATACATAGTATTTTCCTTCTACGCCGTCACTGTCCGCATCCTGTCCACAGTAAAAGCCGCCATTTTCATCACACAGTTCATGCAGCACATAATCTAAAGTGCGTTCTGCAGTCATCTGAAAAAATGCATCACGTGTGATGTGGTACGCTTCCAGATAGGCAAGGGTAAGCAAAGCATTATCATAGAGCATTTTTTCAAAATGTGGTACAAGCCATTTTTCATCGGTGGAATAACGGGAAAATCCGCGGCCCAGATGGTCAAATATGCCGCCGCGGAACATTTGGGTAAGGGTGTGCTTTACCATTTGCAGTGCAGAGGTATCTTTTTCCAGCAGGGAATACCGTAAAAGAAACAATAGATTGTGTGGTGTGGGAAATTTGGGCGCCCCGCCAAACCCTCCCCATTGGGTGTCATACATGTCTTTAAATTGTCCGGCTGCTTTTGTTAAAAGCTTTTTCTCGGGCTCCACCGTTTTACGGTGGGTTTCCTGATGTTTCTTTAATAAAGAGGTGACCTGTTCGCCTTTAGAAAGAAGTGCATCGCGGTTAGCTCCCCACAATTGTGTGATGGTTGTGAGCAGTTCCATAAGTCCCATTCTGCCGTATGCGGTGCCTTTTGGAAGATAAGTTCCGGCCCAAAAGGGTTTTTGTTCCGGAGTCATAATGATAGTAAGCGGCCAGCCGCCGGAGCCTGTAAACATTTGGCATACTGTCATGTACACGGCATCAATATCAGGCCGTTCCTCACGGTCAACTTTAATGCAGATATAGTTGGAATTGAGCAGGGCAGCTACATCGGAGTCCTCGAAAGATTCATGGGCCATCACATGACACCAGTGACAGGTGGAATATCCGATGGAGAGAAAGACAGGCTTATCTTCTTCCATAGCCTTTGCAAAGGCTCCCGGTCCCCATGGATACCAATCCACAGGATTGTATATATGCTGTAAAAGATAAGGACTCTTTTCATTCCCCAAATGATTCGGAACACTATTTGAGTCAGTCATATTATCACCCTCCCTTCATAAAAAGTATTTTTATTATTATACCCTGAAATAAAAAAGATAAACTAACCCCAGAGCTCATTGGCATCGGTCGCACTTCTGTTCAGGCGTGAGAAATCTGTTTTAACAAATGAACTGGTGGATAACAATAGAAACACCAATCCGATCGTTAAAATGATAGCAAAGGTCATAAATGGGGTAACTATAAAGCCGTTAATATCAACAACCAGCCCTTCACTCTTAAGATCAGCAATAGAAAGATTGGTTTTTTCCAAAACAATCATGCGAAAAAATGCGGTAGCATAAGTCATGGGATTTATATAGGAAACAAATCTAAGGGTATCGGGCAGCATCGATAAGGGAATATAGGCCCCGGAAAGGAATGTAAGGGGCATTGTTACGGCGGTCTTGACAATCTGGAAGGTTTGACCGTTACGAACCTTAGTTGCCATAAACAGGCCTGCACCTGAAAAAGCAATACCAATAAAAATCATTGACATGAGAATATATAAGGGTGTAGTCCAGGAAGTGAACTTAATCCCCACGAATAACCCTACCACCAATATCAATACCCCTTGTAAAGTAGAGACTGTAGCAGCAGATAATAATTGCCCCATTGCAACAGCAATCCTTTTAGCAGGAGAGACCAACACCTCTTTCATAAACCCACTGACCATATCGTCAACAGTTGATGATGCTAAATTTAGCGCACTTTCAAACACCGTGGTTATGATAACACCGGAGAGCATATAGGCGATGGGATTTTCAATAAAGTCATTTTTAAATATAGCACCAAATACATAAACAAAGAAAAAAGGAAATATCAGGGAAAAAACCAGCCCTGTTTTATTTCTTACAAAGGCTTTCAGGCCTCTCTTCCACAATGCAAACACAGTATTCATCTTAAGCATCCTCTCTTATCTTTTTGCCTGTTATCTCCAAGAAAACATCATTAAATGTACCTTTTTTAATCTCTATATTCGTAACGTATTCTTTATGAACACTGAGAACCTCCAATAAACCGGCCAGGTCTTCAGCCTCCACTCTGTAATAGCCGTCTTTTTTAATATAATTTAAATCATACTCTGCCAACAGGAGTTCAAGCGCTGCTTCATTTTTTGTACTAATATATGCCTTATCTCTTGTGTACTTTTTCTTCAAAGTGTAGGGCGTATCATGAGCCACGATAACCCCCCCGTCGATGATTGCAACTTTATTGCAGATTTCTGCTTCTTCCATATAGTGTGTTGTAAGAAAAATCGTAATATTTCTTTCCTTCTGAAGCTTAATAATATACTCCCATATATGGGCCCTGGTTTGCGGGTCAAGCCCTGTTGTTGGCTCATCAAGAAATAAAACTTTGGGATAGTGAATTAACCCGCGGGCAATTTCTACACGCCGTTTCATTCCACCGGACAAGGCTGCAACCAGTTTTTTTCTTTCAGCCACCAGATCCACCAGTTTTAAAACAAATTGTATGCGTTCTTCTACTTCGCTGTTAGGGATATTATAAAAAACGCAGTGCATTTTTAAATTTTCTTCAATAGTCATTTTGGCATCCAGAGTTGAATCCTGGAACACCACCCCTATAGTTGACCTAACCTCACTTTTTTGTTCAGTAACATCTTTTCCATCAATCAAAAGTGACCCTGATGTTTTTTCAAATATGGTGCACAACGTATTAATTGTTGTGCTCTTTCCGGCACCATTCGGCCCCAGGAAAGCGAATACACTACCTTCTTCCACATCAAAAGATATATCATTTACGGCAATAAAATCACCGTATCTTTTTGTGAAGTTTTTAACTTGGATTATTGGTCCCATACGATTTTAGCTCCTCTATCGATTATATTGTGTTTAATGGGGATGTTTTCAAAAACGCCACCACTCCAGCTTGGTGTTTTTTTGCAAAATCATGCTCCATTATAACATGGAAATTTACATTTTTCGATATTTTATTTTAAGAAAGCAATGCTTTGAAAAATAAGTTTTAATACCTTCTGTTATCCCATAAGAGTCACTTTCGTTGCTTTAAACCAAGAAAAAGACGCTCATTTCTGAACGTCTTATATATACGAATTGGAACAGTGATATTGTTACCATCACTCTAATATAAAATACATGCTCTATTCCTCTTTTGTATTGAAATAGGCGGCGTTTGCCAGGAGTTTCTCAACATCCATCTCCATGAGCAGCGCAAAATCCTCCAGGCGCATGGAATAATTGCGGCATCCCCAATCTGCTGTTCTCAGCAAGTTTGATAAAATTAGGTCAGTGGAATCTTTTATAAAAGTTTGATTATTTGACTGCAAACCTTGTCATTTATCGGAAGTTAAAGTATAATTGTGTTTAAAATGATGGAACAATTGTACCGGTTCTTCACAAAAGAATGGCAGAGTCAGAAAGCGGGTCAGTGACCATCGCAAAGGAGAACACCAGAATGAAGTCTATACAAAAGAAAATAAGCATTTTTATTATTTTACTCATCTTTGTCACATCTCTTATGATAACAGTTCTTAGTCTATGGATTTTTTATCAGAATACGGTCTCACAATTGGAAGAAGATACTCAGGCGCTTGCCACTGCATACAGTTTGACAATCAAGCAGCAGATACAAGGATTTCAACAGGAAATGGAAATGGCCGCTTCCTTAGAGGGAATTACAAATGAGAATCCTGCCGAACGGGATGCTATGCTGGCACAACTTGCAGAGACAGCCGGATTTGGATATTTTGCGCTGGCGGACAGTCAGGGGATAACGACCAGAGACAGCGATATTCACGAGCGCGAATATTTCCAAAATGCCTTAAATGGTTCAACCTCTATGTCCAGCCCCCTTGTAAATAAAGTGGATGGCAGCGTGACTATCATGATGGCAACGCCGATTAACAATGGTGGAAAGGAACAAGCAGTTTTGTATGGCGGAATTCTTTATGATACCTTCAGTCAGGTTATTAATGATATCCGCATAGGAAACGGGGGATATGCTTTTGTTGTGGATAAAGCCGGCACCATTGTGGCACACCCTGATAGTGAATTGGTGGCGGAAATGACAAACTTTATTGAAACTGCCAAGGAGGACAGCTCTTATCGTCCTCTGGCTGATGTAATTAACAAGATGGTGAAGGGGGAGAGCAGTGTGGACTTTGCGGACTTTGACGGAGAGAATCGAATTTATGCGTTCACTCCCGTGGATACCGCGGAGGGATGGTCAATTGCCGTTTCAGTACCTGTCAGCCAAATTACCAGCGGTATTTACCGTACAGTAATCTTTTGTGTGGCTGCAGCCGCCATTCTGCTATTGATTGGCATCATAGCTGCACTGCGGTTCGCCCGCTCTATTACAAAACCTATTGTTGCGGCTACACAGCGTCTTGAGCTGTTGGCTGAAGGAGATCTGAGTGCACAGATCCCGGAGGTCACAGGAGAGGATGAACTGGCGAGATTGTCCACAGCTCTTGGGGGGACCGTAACCGAGCTGAACAGCTATATCGGGGACATTTCCGCTATGCTGTCTGCTATGGCGAACAATGATTTTACCGTAACCAGTACGGTGACATACAAGGGTGAATTTATCCCCATTCAAAAAGCACTGCAGGATATTTCCAGTTCCTTAAAGGGAACGCTTTTGACCATCAATTCCTCCACGGAACAGGTCAGTATGGGAGCTGAACAAGTGGCAAGCGGAGCTCAGGCTTTGGCAGCAGGCTCCACTGAGCAGGCGGCTTCTATTCAGGAATTGAATGGCTTGATTACAGAGGTGGCAGATCAGGCAGAGAACAACGCGGTAAATGTAAAAATTGCCACACAACATGTGGAGAAGGCAGTCGAAGGTATCCATACCGGTAACGAGCACATGCAACAGCTTACCCAGGCAATGACGGAGATTGGTCAGGCTTCCGATAAGATTGTCAATATTACCAGAGCTATTGAAGACATTGCATTCCAGACGAATATCCTTGCCCTGAATGCCGCCATTGAAGCAGCTCGTGCGGGCAGTGCAGGGAAAGGCTTTGCCGTAGTCGCCGATGAGGTTCGCAATCTTGCTGCTAAATCAGCGCAGGCAGCCAAACAGACCGCGGAGCTGATTGGCAGTTCTGTGAACACCATTTCCAAGGGGGAAGAAATCACTACACAGACAGCCGATATACTAAATCAGGTTGAAGAAAGTGCCCTTCAAATTACCGAGAGCTTTTCCAAAGTTGAACAGGCTTCTTCCCGGCAGACAGCCGGCATTGAGCAGATTAACATCGGGCTTACCCAGGTTTCTTCTGTTGTGCAGACGAACGCTGCTACGGCCGAAGAGAATTCTGCAACAAGCGAGGAGATGTCCGCCCAGGCTGCGACCCTGCGTGAGCAGGTCGGCAAGTTCAAGCTGGATAGAGAGAGAGAATAAACATTTGTAATTATCGTGTGCCATTGTCAAAGTTTAGTAGTTCAGTCATAGCCCTCCATCTATATGAATAGACTATATCATAATAAATGGAGAGGGCATGAAGATGAATAATAACCCTAACAACCAGTGCAACTATAAGGTAAACGCGCCATACCCACCCATATGTGTGAATGGACAAAATGCTGTTTATGCCAGCGAAATGCTCAGCAACGTGGGTGGTGTTGTTTCTGAGATGAGCGATGTCAGCCGATATTTTTACAATGCTGTTGTAACTGGTCAGGAATATAATTCCATTGCGGAATGCTTCCATAATATAAGCATCGTTGAAATGCACCACCTTAATATATTTGCAGAACTTGCGTTACTGCTTGGGGCAGACCCCCGGCTCTGGAGCGGACGGACACATAAACACTGGTGGACTCCTGCTTATAACCAATACCCACGGGAAATGCGGCCCCTGATAAGCTGTTCAATCAAAGCAGAGCAGGAAGCTATCTATAAATACAGTAAACAGGCAGATTCCATCCGGGATAGAAATATCGTGGCTATATTGGAGCGCATTATATTGGATGAAGAACGTCATATCCAGATTTTCAATGAAATGTATCAGCATATATAAAAGTGTGCTTTGGGGTATAATTTTACAGGCTTACAGCAAATGAACAAAACGTACCTTGTAAAGAAAGGGCGCAATTTGCATTGTTGAAGGTATCAAGAGTAAACCACTTTTCTTGAACAATTTAAGTGTTCATAAAAAGTGGTTCTTTTATTGCTTAAAATAGAGAATTATGTTATTCGGAACCTTAGTAAGACTGCAAAGGGTATTTGGGTTCCAAAGCCACATCACACCTTTTCATAATTGTTCATATACTATTACTATCATTGTTGATAAAGGAAGTGCAGATATGCCACGATTTTCACCTAATGGCCCAAATTCAGGCGGTCCAATGCCTATGGGGCCTCCGCCATCTGTTACACCGCAAAGAAGCGCACAAGCGCGTGCAGGGACACAAAGAGTCAGTCCTGGTTCTATTCGAAATTGCATTGGAAGATTTACTTATGTATGGTTAAGCAATGGACATGAATTTTGGCTCTTCCCTGTTCAGGTCTGGGGTGACAGCGTTGCAGGTTTCCGATGGGATAGACGTTTTGGATGGTCTTATACTGGAATTTCATTAAGACGTATTGATATGTTTACCTGCTCATGGTAATCCTGTTCCGTTCCTCTTTTCATTATCGGGCCTCAATCTATAATTGTGCATAGTATTAAAAGACGCTACTAAAAGCCGATATTATTCATCGGCCTTAGAAGATTGATAAGCAATCAGTACGATATCCTGATTTGTATCTTGTTTTAACCTTTCCTGAAGAGCGTTGATTTCAGAAACACAGGACTCTGGAATGTCTGCAATTTCATATTTATTATCCATGATTTTCACCTCCAAAGAGTAGTGTGTGAAAAATCCAATGATTTATGCAAAAGAAGCCATAACCTTCTCTTGGTTTAAAATAAATATTTTGAGTTAATAAAAAGTGGTTGCAAATGTACTCAACATGTATTATCATACAACCATAAAATAATCAATAAATTTACAACGACTGGTCTGCCAGGTTTATTGATGCATATAATTTTGAACTTTAGGAATGGATTAATTCTATAAAAGAAGGACGGGTAGATGGTCCTATGTATGGGATGGATATGTTGGACAGATAAGCGCCAGGGCGGCATCAAAAGCCAGAGATAAGCAAAGAGTGGTTAATATTGAATCTCAAACAAAACCAAATTTTTATAATTAAGACAATAGACGACGGTATCAGGGACATTGGCAGATGAGTAGTCCTTGATATCGTCGTGTCTGTTATTTGTAAAAATGGATTATCCTGACATCAATCGGGATGGTAAAGGAATGAGAGAGGAATGAGAGAAAAAATGACATTTCGGTTAAGAATTATGTTGTCTATAATAATAGTTACAATATCGGGCTTAAGTGCGTTTTTTTTCTTTACGTATTATGTTGCCACAGATTTGGTTGAGAACAATTATGCAAAAAGTCTGACGAATTCAATGAAGCTGCGAATGGAGCAGATTGATGAAGATATGCGCGATGCTTATCAAAAAACAATTGCCATAAGCGTGCAGGATGAATTGAATAGTGTCATATTATAAGTTCACAGGAGTATAGGGATATTATTGTAAATCCACCCTGGCTAAATAAAAGAGGTAAAATCGATGCATGTGTGCATCAGCATCTGGCTATGGGTGAAGGCGAAGTAGATTTTGACGGTGTTTTTGAAACATTGCGGGAAATGGATTTTGTTAACCGCCAGCTAAGGGACGATGCGCCAAAAGTGGGCGGCGATAATATAGCTTGTGTATCTATGTTTGGTTTTCCGGAAAAGATGGCAAAGCAGGCTCCCGAAGCAAGAGAACGGATTGAAAGAGAACTTTTAGACAAGTAGCAACCGTAGAAAAAAGATTTTGTTTATTTATGCCCTCCAACGAGAAATAATTTTCACTATTTCTGGCAAACTATAACCGTTAGGAGGTGTTCAGCATGAATATAAATTTTGATGCGGTATATTATGAGCCAGGTACGCTTGATTATGAGCTGGGGCAGATGCTGCAGAGCAAATACGCAAACCTGCCCTGGATACAGATAGAGAGTCACAACCGCATACCGGAAATGACAGCGGCAGATAACCGGGACTTTCCAAAGTTAAAAAACCATCTGATTATCGGAGTCAGAAAGACACACCGATATGTGCCGAACCATAAGGTTTCGGACTGGCTGGTACCTTATACATCATCAGGCTGCAAGGCAATGTGTCTATACTGCTATCTGGTATGCAATTACAATAAATGTGCCTACCTGCGTCTGTTTGTCAACCGCGAGCAAATGCTGGGCAGGCTGCTTAAAAAAGACGCTGCGGCTCCTGTACTGCAGACCTTTGAGATTGGAAGCAACAGCGATCTGCTGCTGGAAAACACAATAACGGATAATTTATCCTATACAATCGAACGTTTTGCGCGTGAAGGCCGCGGGAGCCTGACGTTTCCCACAAAATTTGATAGGGTAAATCCGCTGCTTAACCTTGACCACCAGGGGAAGACTATATTTCGTATGAGTGTGAACCCGGAGGAAATAATAAGACGCATAGAGCTGGGGACCTCCCCGCTGCCTGCAAGAATCCGCGCGCTGAACGACATGGCGGAGGCGGGATATCCAGTAGGGATGTTGATTGCACCCGTAATCCTTCTTCCAGACTGGAAGAGCCTGTACGGTGAACTGATAGAACGCCTGGCAGACGAGCTCAGCGGCAAGGTCAAGCAGAATGGCTTTATAGAAATTATACTAATGACATACAGCTTCGTACAAAATGCCATTAATACTGACGCGTTCCCAAATGCCGTACAGCTTTTCGACAGAGAAACCATGACTGGACGCGGGCGCGGAAAATACTGCTATCGAAACGATATCCGTGCAGAGGCCGAATCCTTTTTACGGGAAAAGCTTTCGCAGCAGTTAGGAACCATGCCGATACTGTATATTTCATAACACTTAATTAAGTTATAAAATTGCTTCGTTTATTGAATACTGAATCTCAATGAGGTCGCTCACAAAATATGTGTTGTCACCACCCGGAAGCTTCCAACTTACACTAACGCTTCCCGGCTGAAAGTAACCATTCTGTTCTTTGTAATCAGAATAGGTTACATACCACGGCACCAGCGAGCTGCCTTTCCCATTTTCGTCCATGTATCTGTCCTCGGTATCAAAACGTATAATATTGCCATTATTGCCAAAGGTAAATCTTCCTTTGGCAGTAACACCCTTAAATGAAATCTTACCTTCAACGGTGCAATCGTCAACTGCTGTCCAGGACACATATTCCTGTAAAAACAAGGACGGCATATACACTGCGTCTGCCAACGCCGTTATCAACTGACCTTGGTCCATTTCGGCCCCAGTAGAGCAGAAAAGCCGGAACTGCTTGGCAAGCACACCTGTCATAGAGCCGAATCCATTCAACATGCTATCTTTGGCCTGTAATGGAATCCCCGCAATTCGTCCTGACAAGAAAGCATGCCGGTCAGGTCTGCTTACAAAATTAACCTGCATGAATTTAATTTTAATTGGGTTTTTACCTGCCGACATACGAAACTTTGTGTTGTGAAAATATATCAGCATGTTATCCATAAGGGGCTTTCCTATATAGCCCCCGTTGATGATGTGCTGCCGGAGCAGAGCAGGCAGCTCAGCAACATAATCTTCTGTAAATATACTCTGTATGCTTCTTTGCATATTTGTTTCGGTCAAAGAATCTTTTACATCTGTCAGATATTGTTTCCAAAGTCTGCCGCCGGGTATTGCCAAGTAAATCACTATGATTGCCAGCACAATCAAAACTATCACTATCCAAAGCATATATTCCACCTCATATTCCTATCACGGGCACTCAATAAATTTCGTACTATATAAGAGAAGAGATTAACACCTCTATTCTTATTTTGGTCGAGTAGTAATGACATTCCCCAAAAATAAAAAAAGCACTAAACTGCCAGCGCAGTGATTCGAAAGCTAGTAATTAGTGCTCCTTTTTAAATTCTATTCTATCACTTTGAAAGAAACCCGTAAACCTTTAAAATAGAATCTCAAAACTGTCTTTTGGTTTTCTAAATTTATTTGCTATAATACTTCTTTACAAGAATATATACAGGCAGGCCCAGTAAGGTGATGCCGATACTGCCAATAGACAGCAGTCTGGAGGAAGAACCTGACAGGAAAAGCTGGCTTACCATCACATAGAGGCCGCTTAAAATTGCCAAAATAGGTATGACGGGATAAAAAGGCACCTTGTATTTACGTGGAAGGTCAGGTTTTGTTCTGCGCAGCTTCATTACACAAGCGAAGGTCAAGGTATAGAAAATCCAGCAGGAGAATACTGCAAGATCAGTCAGCATATCAAACTTGCCGCTTAAAGAATAAAGGCAAGCCAAAAATCCCACTAAGAAGATGGAATTGGCCGGAACCTGATTTTTATTCAAACTGCCCAGGCGGTTGCTTGCGGGCAAAGTATTCTGGCGGGCCAGCAAGTAGGCGACCCGGGAGCCGGACATCAGGAACCCGTTGGCAGCCCCGATAACGGAAATGATAATGCCGATTTTAATCAGCAGACCTCCTATTGGCCCAAAAATCTGCATAGCCACTGCGGAAGCAGGAGATTCCAAATTCATAAGCTGATCCGCCGGTATTACCCACAAATAAGCTATGTTGATAATGAAATATACAGCCATGATGATGGAGACACCGCCAACGATTGCCCGGGGAAGATCTTTGCTGGGATTTTTCATCTCGCCTGCGATAGTTCCTACATTTGTCCAGCCCTCAAAGGCAAAAAGTACCGCCAGCAGCGTAGAGCCGAGAACGGCTGCCGAGTTTTTACCCTCTGCAACCATTGGGGTAAAGACAGGGTTATTTCCGCTGCCGAAAATAAAGCCAAAGATCATTAAGAGTAACAGAGGTATCAATTTGCATATGGTAGAGACTACTTGAATACCGCCGGCAGTTTTAGAACCCAGTGTATTCATGACAACTAAGGTGATGATTACAGCCATAGCTATGGGCAGAGCGTACTGCATGCCTAAGTAGGCACCCAGCTCTGAGCCAACCTTGACGCCATAGCCTGCCAAAAATGCGGGGTAAAAAATCACCGTCTGCATCCAGCCGGCCAGGAAGCCGATTTTTTCGTTGTAAACCTCACCTAGATAAGCTACCATGCCGCCTGTCTTTGGAATAAGGATTGCCACCTCCGCAAAGGTGAGGGCAGCTACGATGCTTGCAAAACCTCCGGCAATCCATGCCAGCATACCCATGCCGGGAGCGCCGCCTGTAGCCTGATAAATGGCATACGGCTTAAAAAATACGCCTGCACCGATAACGCAGCCTACGACAATTGACATGGCTGTTGCAACGCCTAAATTCTTCTTAAGTCCTTGATTATTTTCCATAGTGTCTTCTTTTCTCCTTTACCGCCTGCAAAATTAGGTCTGTTTTCTTTAAGCCGCCATATATTTTTCCCTTACTGCGCTTAAAGGAATATTATAGCATATTATTAAAAAGTAAAAAGGCATCAATCCCTAGAATTTACATATCGGAATCCCCGATAGTTTCCTCCTGACGATTTTGCAGGTATCTCTTCTGCCTGACGCTGGGTTTGTTCTTCCGGTAATCCTATGTTGTCTATATTATTATATTTGCCGCAGCTTTCCACCCCCTGGGGAAACGTAAAAACATTATGAGGATCATATTTTTGTTTGATCTCTTTCAGACATTCAACATGACATCCGTAATATTCACTCTTATAGCAGCACAGTGCATCATAAGGAAAATTTACATAAGATCCTGTTGTGAGTGGAACCAGACACGGGAACTGTTGATTGATCCACTCAGAATTGACACAGGCAAAACGGCTGTCCTCCCAAATGGTCTCTATCCATATAATATAATGTGCATTGCGGTGAAAAAATGCGGTATCATTCACACACGTTTCGGCTACTTTACCACCCAGCGCATACATAGACAGTCCTGCATAAACAGAGCCATCCGGACGATTTTGAATCAAATCTACAATATCGCTGACTTCGCACAGACTAAACTGTCTGTAAACAAACCGGCTGGCAGATTGGAATTTTTCAAAGTCAGGATATGAGCTGCCAAGTATGGTTACGGCTTCTAAGAAGGTTACATACTGAATATCCGAGACAGCTCCTGGCAAATCCAAAAAACTTTGAACAAAACAAGCTGCTTCTTCCGGCTCACCATAGAAAATTCCTCTTACCAGCATGGATAGACCATCTGCGTCGGAATTGTAGATTCTCGATATCAAAGTGAGACGTTGATCCGCATGACACAGCCATGTTTGCCATGTTTCCAGGAATAGCTTTTGTGTCTGTGCATCTGAATGAAGGTAGTCAATCTCAATCAGCGTAACATTTTGGATAGGTGGAGGGAGCCTGAACGTCATAGAAATAACAACACCAAAATTTCCTCCGCCCGCACCACGGCAGGCCCAGAATAAATCCTCATTGCACCTGCTATTTGCTTTGATAATCTGACCATCATAATTAACCAGTGTAATCTCTTCCAGGCTGTCGCATCCCAAACCGAAGCAGCGGCAGGAAAGCCCCCATCCGCCACCAAGTGCATACCCGCTGACGCCTACCGTTGGACAAGTTCCGCCCGGGAAGGGGTACCCTTTAGATGCTATATATTTGTATAGCTCACGGTTTGTCACACCGCCCTGCACACAAACAGTATGGGACTGCTGATTTAGTTCTATATCTTTCATTCTGCTTACATCAATTATGAGAATACCATTTCCATTGGAATATCCTTCGTAATTGTGGCCGCCGCTCCGGATTCGCAGTTCAACCTTGTTTCGCCTTGCCCACAGCACTGCATTGGACACATCCTCTGCCGTCCCGCAATAATTGATAATAAGTGGATAGTGCTGAACTGCATGGTTCCAGCCTTGTCTGTCTTCGTTATAAGAAGCATCACAAGGCGTAACAATAGAACCGCTTAATCCACAAAGAAAAGAAGCATCCATCAAATCCCTCCTTTTTTATTCTTGATTTATTGTCAGTTCAACTTCCGGGAACTGTATTTTATTATATGCAACGGTGTTTTAACGAGTTCACCGCAGCAAATTGCGATATGGTGAATATATGAAGATATGGACAAAGATTCTCTTGGAGTATATCAAAGGCAGATATCTGGAAACAGATATCTGCCTTATGGAAGTAATATAACTAAGCCAAAATTCTCCCGCTGTGGATTCTTAATTTATAATTGCTTCTTTCTAAATATCAATACTGATAACACTACCAAAAACAACGAAAGCAGGCAGGAGATTAAGATAGGACAATAGAGTGAAGATACTTCTATAGAGTTTGTTACAAGTCCCAAATTGTCAGTCGCCAACGAAATCGGATTATACCTATGCGTTGCTGGGATTATATTTACGAGCATACAGACTACTATTGCCGTGCCTGTGATGAGTAAGCATCCGTAATTGCTCTTTGTCAGGGTCGCTGCGAACAATAATACCGCAAGTAAAAACACACCAAACAGCCACAGGCAGAACGTAGAAAATAATAAATTCACTGTTAAGTCCCCGGGAAAAAGGTACACCGTGTAACCATAAGTCAGTCCGAAGCATAGTGCAATACTGGTCGTCCAAACCAGAACCATACAGGTGTATTTTGAGAGGATGACCACAGTCCGAGATAATCCCTTTGTCAGCATGATGATGAGCGTTCCTTTTGACAGCTCCCAGGACAAAATGCTGCTAAACAGGATCGTCATCACAATCAGTCCCATTTGTGTCGCATTTTTGAAAAACTGTGTCCAGGCGTCAAAAGCAGTCGCCTCCGGCAAAGACATGGAGATGCTGTCCGCCATAAGACTTCCAAGTATTTCAGGCAGCAGTTTTGCCATGAGGGGATTTGTGATTCCAAAAACCGCGAAGACCATCAGCATAATGAGCAGCTTATAGGTTTTTGTGTATTCAAAAATCTCTTTTTTCAAAAAAACCGTGTAGTTTCTCATTGCACCGCCTCCATAAACAGACTTTCCAGCGTTGGTTCCATAGCTGCAAACTTAAGCGGTACAATCTGCTTTTGCGATAACACGCTCAGCAGAAAATGTCCGCCCACATTGTGATCGGCAACCAATGCGGTCACAGAGTTTCCGCTGCGCGATAAACTGATTGCCGGTTGCCTCAGTTCCTCCGCGTTCTCGAATAAAGACGCTTCCTCCAAACTACCGAATTCAAGAATAAACCCGTTATGCCTGTGGCGCTCTTTTATTTCAGAAAGCGTACCATGCAACGTCAGCCTGCCTTTGTGCAATACCGCAATGCGGTCACAGACTCTTTCTACGTCTGACAGGATATGGGTGGAAAACACAACTGTTGTTTTTCCTTTCACTGCAAGTAAGATGTCTAGTATTTCCTTTCTGCCGATTGGGTCAAGTGCCGATGTCGGTTCGTCACAGATAAGAAGTTTGGGCTCGTTCAGCAAGGCCTGTGCGATACCAAGGCGTTGCTTCATTCCCCTCGAAAACCCGCTGATTTTCTTTTTTTCGTCTTTCAACCCCACAAGCGACAGTAATTCTTCGCTCTTCAATTTGGTTCTCGCTTTCGTAAGGCCGGTTATTTCACCGCATAGCTTCAAATATTCCAATGGCCTCATGTATCCATAGAACTCCGGAACATCAGGAAGAAAGCCGATGCTGCGGTTGGTTTTTGTTTCGCCATACGCAACCTTTTCACCGCATACGGTTACACTTCCGCTGTCCGGCTTCAATAATCCGAGAACAATTTTCATCGTTGTTGTTTTACCCGCGCCATTCTGCCCGACAAAACCAAATATAGAATGCTCCGGCACATCCATGTCCAATCCACTGAGCACTTCATAGTTTCCAAAGTGCTTGAAAAGCTGATTAACCTCTAAAATACCCATCATTCTTCCCCCCTGCCGAAGGCGAAGTATACAACCGAGCCGATAATCTGGACGAACATGACAATCAAAGCCCACATCACTTTATTCCCGAAACGGTAATGGGGATGCCGCAGCACATGAACAAGGGCGGTAATACCAAGTGCAACCTGCGCGGCAACCAGTGGAATGAGAAACGGCAAATATTCCTTCAATATAGCTAAATCCATGATGCACTCCTCCTAACAATTGTTTTTTAGTTTTTCTGAAATCCTCTGAAAGCGGCGCTCATCAGCCAATGCAGAAAACACGGGATTATTTACCACCCCGTCGGCCATACTCTGGCGGACGATTTTCTCATCCCGGGGCAGGGCGGTTCCTAAATCAAACTCTTCAAACCACTCATCTATCAGATTGAAGTAATCATCTCCTTTTAATTGCAACGGATAAATATCTCCTGTGACAAGCTCCACGTATTCTTCAAGGATTTCCAAGGCTCTTTCTGTATTTCCAAGCAGCATATATCCGTGCGCAGCCAAGATGTGGAACTTTATGAGTATCGAAGGGTGAAGATTTTTTAAGTCAAAAGCCTCAGCGACCGCAAGCGCTCGCCTGTATGTTTCATCAAACTGTTCCGGCTCGTCTGTACAAAGCATAAGATAATCGGGAAAGGCACCAAAAAGAGAAGCCATATGCTGGTAGATGCCGACTTGCAGTGTGGATTTGGCTTCCCGGGGTTTGCCAATCATTTGGTAGGCTGGCGCAAGTAGAGTTTCCGCAGAAATTATCTTCCGGCTTGTTCCTTCAAGCAGCTCTATAACCTCATTTGGATTACCCAGCGTCAAGGCGCAGAATGCCTCCATATTTAATGAGAGCTGCTTAAGCTCCGCATCTTCACTTTCTTTTTTCACCCGGATAAACAGCTCTTTGGCTTCGGCAATCACAGAGAAGGCTTTATCCATGTCACCGGATTCCATGCTGTTGTTTACGAGCAGTGCGCCAATTTGGAAGAGCAACGGAAAGCAGGAGAAATACTTTTTAGCAATCTCACGGCAGCACTCCAATACTTCATCGAATGGTTTTGAAGCAAAATCGGCGGATAGTCTTAGATACAATTTACGGATATCCCCTTTGCTCATTTGCGGCTCATAGCCCATAAGCTCATCAATGCTAATATTGAAAAAGGCCGCAAGCTGCGGGAGAAAAGTAATATCAGGATAACTTTGGTTTGTTTCCCATTTAGAAACGGAAGCCTTTGATACTCCAATGTAGCTTGCAAGATCGTCTTGAGTCAGCCCTTTTTCTCTGCGCTTGTTGATGATGGCTCTGGCAATATTGATTTCTTTCATGTTCATCACCTCCACTATTATTATACTGGCTAACAAAATCAACCTCAATGGATTTGTAGTTGATTTCCGGTGATTAAATCAACTGCAGGGAAACTTATGGTGTTGCGTGAGATAACTCCCGCCTGTACGAAGATGGTTTTGGCGTATCCTGCAAAGCCGCTTCCTTTCTGAGTTTAGGGCAAAAGAAAAGAGCGATCATGATGATCGCCCAATAATTATAAATACTTGGTACCTTGTTTAGATTTTAATGTTAAATTGGCAGAAACTCTACAGGCCTAAATATTGAGCCGAGATCGATAAGCTTTTGATTCCATTGATTAGATTTGTCATCATTGATGGATGCCTTATAAATTTGCTGGTTTGTATGGGTATTCACAAAATAGTCCCCTTTTTCTTGGTTTATAAAAGCCGTGTACAATGTGAAATCTGAAGTATCGCGCCCTGTCATTATAACACCCTTAGGTATACTTACGCTTTTAAGACACTGGAAACAAAGCCCTACGGCGGAATTATCATCTGGGGGTGTGTATGTGTGTTCTTTTATAAATGCTGTGCGCACAAATCTTTCAGGTGACGCAAACCCTCCGGGAAGTCCAAGGGTTCCTCCGGCTTGGCTGGGTGCAGAAAGCTTCACTTCTCCCCATTGGGTGTTTTCACATTGGATGGAAGTGACATTTGTATAATTATTAAGATTTGTCATGTGCCAAGAAAAATCTGGTGCATTTGTAAGTACTCCAATTTGATTTTGAAAAACGGTAAATCCCTTTTCGGTTTTCTCAATAACCACGCATCTTCCGCTTTTTTCCGTCGCAATCCAATGAAGCGGTGCGGCGGTTTTAGTTACTGGGTCGGCTTTACCAATAAGGCTCACTTCCTTAACGGCTTGCTTTACATCAGAAACTGTTGAACATCTTCCAAGTATATATTTTAGAAAATCAAAAGCGGCAAGCTGAATTTTTTGTGTGCTTTGGTAAAGTGAATCATATTTTGCACAACCGCTGAAATAAAGAGCAGCTGCAGCGAAACCTGTTTCATTTACACCATCAAAAAATGATAAAAGCCCCTCAAGCTGCTGCCCAATGCCAATAAACTTATACCTTGTTGTTATTTTTCTCATATCTGCAGCGCTTTTCCATATATATTGCCGTGGTACTATAAAAAAATGAGGATCGATATCATGAGAAAAATCCATATTTCTTCCAAAAAAACTTTTATTTTGCAGTGTTTTCATTGTTATTGAGGTGCACATTATCTATTCTCCATTAAAAACTTTTATATAGAATATGTATATGAGGATTAAGAAGAAAAAGAATAATATGAATCTTTACACAGGAACATATGATTTAGGAAGATTAAGCTTATAAATCTCCACAGTTTCTGTGTTCAACAAATGTTTTTTCGCGGCTAAATTTTCCATATTTTCGGTATCAGTGTGAAATTACTGTATTGCATAAAGAATAGCATGAATTCTCGTTTATCAAACGTCCCATTTTTTATAATTATCTCCTGGGCGCGGCTTCCACAGTTTCCGTCGTTCCTTTGGTGCGGGACTGCTCGAATCTGAAATTTCACTGGATATGCTTAGCGAATTGCTTGGGCATACTCACATGGATTCGGCAAAGCCATACCTTGCTGCAAATGAACTGGGATTAAAAAGTTGTGCCATTGGATTGATTTCTATCGAGAAAGCAGGTGAGGGATGGTGAAGCGCGTTTTTAGTAGTCACTTTGCAAGGTCCATTCAGCAATTCATTGAACAGAAGAATGCTCTGGGTTTTCCGTATGAAGAAAGCATTCGTATACTACATGTGTTTGATCGATTTTGCATGGACAAATATCCCGATGAAACGGCGTTGACCAAAGAACTTTGCATGGCCTGGGCGGTTCGGAAAGAAGCGGAACAAAACAACTCCTTTCGCAATCGCTTAATGCCGGTTCGGGAATTTGCCAGATACTTAAACAGGATTGGAGAAGCAGCCTATGTGCTTCCCCAGGATTTGTCCCAAAAAGGTCCACGCCACATGCCGCATATTTACTCTGAGGAAGAAATCGCTGCTTTTTGGCACGTTCTGGATCTAATCCGTCCGAGAGGGGGATTCCCCATCCGTCATCTTGTGATACCAACGATTTTTCGTTTGATCTATTGCTGTGGCTTGCGTCCCATAGAGGCGAGGAAACTCCGTGTAGAAAATGTTGATTTGGACGTCGGAAAACTCAAGATTATGGAATCCAAGGGGCACAAGGATCGCATTGTTATGATGACTGACGATATGACAGAACTATTATGGCAATACCATCAACAAGTGAGCCGCATTATGCCAGGGCAGGAACTGTTTTTCCCTAATTCTCAGGGACATTTGTATACGAAGAAATGGATTGAAAAGACATTTCGCATCATGTGGGCCAAAACTGGTATTCCAGTATCCACCGAAAAGCCGCCCAGAATTTATGATTTTCGTCACACCTTCGCAACGCATCGCCTGTATATGTGGCTGCGGGAGGGCAAGGATGTTTCCGCTCAACTGCCTTATCTCAGTGCCTACATGGGGCATTCACAACTATCTGATACCTATTACTACGTCCATCTGGTCCCGGAACTGTTCACGGCTATGTCCGGATTGGATTTCTCAAAATACGAGAGTTTGCTGCCGGAGGTGGAGATTGATGAATGATTTTTTCAAGGCCGTCAGAGGTTATCTTCTTGAGTATCTGCCTAAACAGCGGTGTTGCAGCGAAAACACCATCAAATCCTACCGAAATGCACTAAACCTGCTTGTTGAATATCTCCGCACTGAAAAGCAACTGACCGTTTCTCACATTGATTTCGGTCTGTTTAACCGTAATTTGATTCTGGAATATCTGGATTGGTTGGAAAATGTGCGCAACTGCGGTGCAACCACACGAAACCAACGGCTTATGGTAATACGGGCTTTCTTCAAGTACGCTGGTGAGTTAGATTGTACACAGGTGGCTTTGCAGCTTGAGGTGAAAGGGATACCCACTAAAAAGACGCCAGGTAGAATAGTAGAATTTCTTTCCGAGGATGCACTACAAACTTTGCTCAGTCAACCTGATGTGAGGAAACGAACAAACCTTCGCAATCGCTTTTTTATGACGCTCATGTATGAAACTGCTGCGCGATGCGATGAATTGTTGAGTATGAAGGTCCGTGACCTGCGGCTGGATGTTCGTCATCCTGTCGTATATCTGACCGGAAAGGGAAACAAAACCCGTTCTGTAGCCTTGCTGCCCAAGGCTGTGGAGCATTGTAAACAATATCTGAAAGTGTTTCACGCCGATACCGTCAAAGATGATTTCCTGTTTTTTACTGTTATTCATGGCACAAAACAAGCAATGTCACCGGATAATGCTGCCGCATTTATGAAAAAGTACGGCGAAATGGCACGTAAGATTTGCCCTGAAGTCCCTGAAAGGGTGCATCCTCATCAACTGCGGCATACAAGGGCGATTCATTTATACCGTGATGGTATGCCACTGGCCGTATTATCTGAATTTCTTGGCCACGTTGATCCAGAAACCACAAAAATCTACGCATATGCCGATGCCGAAATGAAGCGCGCGGCTATGGAAAAAGCTGAACACTTGCGAAAGGGGGTGCCTGTTCCCATACCTATTTGGAAGGACAATGAGGATATGATCCTGGAATTGTCCGGACTTAAATGATTTGTTATTCCGAAGTTTTCACGAAGAAGCTGCCTATTAAGCGGCTTTCTCGTCTGACTTCGGGATAACTATTTCCTCGGTATTATCCTGACAGGGTGAGCCGCCGCAGATGATATCCACAGGCGGGAGCTTCGCTCCGTTCAGCTTTGTGATATCGCCGACATGGTGCATTTCGGGAAATCGGATTTTTGTTACTTCGATGGGAAAGGCTTCAATCTCGCTTGCCCATAAAGGAGTGATGCCGTTGCGTATCGCTGCCAGCGGGAAGCCTCCGATCCCATCGAAAAGGCTCCCCATGGTCAGCATCAGACCATCTCCATAGCCTGTGCAGGAGCCTTGACCGGTGCGCTGTTTTTTACTTTGCCTACGGCGAAGCCGTTTTCCTGTTCCATTACCCGGCGTATCGGAATTCCAAGTCTGGACGCTTCCTCAATTTCGAGATACATCCCCGGTGAAATATGATCGCCGTAGCACCACAGCTCGTCGCAGCGGGATAGCATGGCCAGCCCCATATCCAGCCCAAGCTGACGCTGCTTTGGCTGATGTTCATCCAGAATTGAGGGATACAGCAAGTGGGGCGCAAAAAAAGCGTGCCCCTCATTCATCACATGGCGACACGCTTTCTTGGCAAATTCCGTATTTCTTTCAACGTCCCCGGCATAAGGGGACGCTACATAGATTAATTTCATAGGCTTTTCCTTTCTAAAGTTATTTCGGCGCTACCGCCTGTACCACGGTTCGAGTGGTATTCACAGCGGCCTGTGCGGTATAAACGGCAGACATCAGATTTGCCTTTGTGCTGGTATCCAGGCCAAAAGCTCCGGCAATTCTCGGCACTTCACCGGCGGACAACATCAGTCCAAGCCCCAGCAAGGCATGGGTTCTCAGAACCATAAGCCCCGCGGCAAGGATGGTCGCCTGCAAAAAGGTTGTCAGGCACAGACCGATAATCTGCTTGCACCATTGGATAAATCCGTCAATGTAACCACGGGGAACAGAGAACATATACAAGCTGCCCACAGCAATCTGGATCAGCAAGATACCTCCCCGTTTTAAGTTAGAAAAGAACACTTTAATCACGGCATATCCCATCATGATAATCATAAAGAGCATCATGATAGGGCTTGTAATAGCGGATATCCCTCCAAAGATACCGGAACCCATGGCGCCGCCGATGTCCGGCGAAGCGCGAAGCTCTGTAATAATGTTTCCGGCGAGGTCGCTGAAGCTGGTGCCATATCCGGTGATTCCCGCCGTGAGGCTGCTCTGGAGATTAACCGACAGCTTGAACAGCTCCACCGGCAGGATTGTAAAAAGAGACACCGCCATAAAACCTTTGAGGGCGTTTAAGGCGGTGTCCTTTATGCTGCCACGGCCGTGCTGGTATTCAATGCCGGTTTCAAATACCGAGACTACAAGTCCGGTTCCGTACAGCGCCCAAGCCAGATAAGAAAAAAACAATACGATGGACTGTACCCATTCCATGGAGAACAACTCCACACCCATGTTTCCCATTTGTGCAAAAAAGTCGGCAAGAAAGCCAACCACCTGTCCGTAGAGCCATTCAATGATTTGATCCATGACGGTTCCCAGAACAAAATCCCATATGAACATTGTAAGTGATCATCTCCTTTCCGGAACTATTTATTTTGTTCCAACTATGCTATACTGAAACTAAAAATGAAATCATTTTTTCGAAGGGAATACAATATGATTTACACTATTTTAATATTAACCAGCTTTATTGCTGCCTTTGTATCAGGTGCTGCCGGTGGTAACCGCCTGCGTTGGAGCGGAGGTGGCCGTGCCGGTGCTGACACTTGCTCAACTGATCGGGAACTTCTCCCGCATGGCGTTCGGGTTTCGGCAAATCGACTGGAAGTCGGTCGGTCTGTTCTGCGTAACGGCACTCCCGCTGGCTGCATTGGGTGCATTTGGCTTTTCTGTCCTCCCAAAGGATATCGTGACGCGCTGTATCGGCGGGGTTTTAATTCTTCTCGTCTTGATTAAGGTCGTTAAAAAATTGGAATTTAAAAACGGCAAAAAGGCCATGCTGATCGGCGGTGCGGCTACCGGCCTCTTGTCTGGTCTTGCCGGAAGCGGCGGGCCAATCGGCGCAGCGGCCTTTCTGACGCTGGGCTTGCCGCCAGTTGCCTACATTGCCAGCGAGGCTACAACCGCCACTGCTATGCACATTCTCAAAACCGTCATATATAGCAAGCTGGTTGGACTTGATATGCAGGCATTGCTGACAGGCCTTGCCATGGGCGCCGCTATGGTGATTGGAACCTTTGCGGCAAATCGCGTGATCAAGAAAATGGAGAAGGGAAAGTTTCAAAAGTATGTCGCCGTTCTGCTCTGCGTTGTTGGGGCATACATGCTTATATTCGGAGGATAACGGATGAACTTGAAGGAGCGGGCCAAAAAGCTCAAAACAGATATCCCGGCAGTGTTTCTTGCCATGAAAAAGAAAGAGACGCCCGCCGCCGCAAAAATTGTCGCAGGGTTGACCATCGCTTACGCGCTGTCCCCAGTAGACATCATTCCGGATTTCATTCCGGTATTGGGCTATTTGGACGATGTGATTCTGCTGCCTTCCCTGGCGGCGCTTGCCATACGGCTGATTCCGGCGGAGGTCTTTGAGGAATGCCGAAAGGAAGCGGAGGGACTATGGGGCGAAGGAAAACCGAAAAAATGGTACTACGCCTTGCCGATTGCCCTGTTGTGGGTGCTAATCCTGTATTGGATTGTAAAAGCGATCTTCTTTTAATAAGCGGGTATGAGAAAACACGCCCTGATGTTGCGGTGGAATTGATCTGATTTCCAGTCCGGAAATGGTAAATGACACAATGAATACCATAGCAGCAGACCGACTCTTTAGGAGTCGATCTGCTTTTTAGTTACATTCCAAGTATTGTCCAGTCAATACTTGCATAAGGACAGTGGAAATTTGCGGCAACATATGGTACGATAACTTTTAACAAGTATTTGAATTGCTAATTATTTATAATCTGTACAGTAATTAAAGGCATCCGTAAACTCCTGCTGCAGCCAAATTACGGAGATTATCGGCAAGCACTTTATCTCATATGTGCAACTTATATCAGGTAATTGTCTGTGAGAATTGATATACTGGAGAAAGGAGTGAAGCAAATGTCTGTTCAAACAATAGAAACAATGGCAAAGTGGGTAGAAAATAACATAACAGAAAGCCCAAGCCTGCAAGATATGTCATCATATGTTGGTTATTCACCGTATTACTGCTCTACAAAGTTTCGGGAGCACATGGGTATGACATATAAACAATTTCTTGCCCAATGTAAATTAAAAGCTGCTGCTAATGATCTTTGCATAACCAATGACAGAATAACCGATATTGCTTTTCGATATGGGTACTCGTCATCTGAAGCGTTTGCAAGAGCTTTTTCACAAGCGTTTCAATGCTCGCCACGCCAATATCGGAAAACTTCCGGTGTTTCTCTTAGCTCACCTTAGTCTATAGGGCGTATTGCTCCCTCCGAATTTGTAAATGCGAGGAGATAAAATGTCTGACAAGTTTGGAAGAAATGATCTCTGCTGGTGTGGCAGCGGTCGAAAATATAAGAAATGTCATGGCCCTATTGATGAGCAAATTGAAATCTACCGCTTAAAGGGATATGAAGTGCCTTATCGAAAATTGCTTAAAACAAAACAACAGATTGAAGGTATTCGGGAAAGCAGCAAACGAAACATCGCTTTACTGGATTTCATTGCAAATTATGCGGTTGATGGAATCACCACGGAAGAGCTTGACCGGCTTATCTTCGAAAAAACCAAGGAACTGGGAGGCGTTCCAGCAACACTCAATTTTGACGGATACCCTAAGAGCGTGTGTATCTCAATTAATGATGTTGTATGTCATGGTATCCCCTCTGATCGTATATTCCTGCGAAACGGCGATATTGTAAATATTGATGTGTCTACAATTTATAACGGATTTTTTTCAGATTCTTCACGCATGTTTTGCATTGGTGCTGTTTCCGCTGAGAAACAAAAACTGGTTGATGTTGCGAAAGAGTGTGTGGAGCTGGGCATTGAACAGGTAAAACCGTGGGGATTTCTTGGTGATGTTGGGCAAGCTGTTCAAGACCATGCAAGGGAAAATGGATATTCTGTCGTTCGAGAAATCGGAGGCCACGGTATTGGTCTACAATTTCATGAAGATCCTTGGGTCGGTTATGTGACAAAGCAAGGAACAGGAATGCTCTTAGTCCCAGGACTTGTTTTTACTGTAGAGCCTATGATAAATATGGGAAAATCCAATATAGTAACAGATAAATGCGATAATTGGACTATTCGCACTGCTGATGGGAAGCCTTCTGCGCAATGGGAAAAACAGGTGTTAGTAACCGAAACTGGTTATGAGGTGTTGGCATATTAATGAACAGTTAGGAATAACCAGAATTTCTTATTATGAGCATAATGAGAACCTAAATGAGCAGACCCAGCTCCTTGCAGAACTGGACCTACTCATTATTACTACATGCCAAGAATAGTCCAAATATAGAGCGGAGCCGTCAGCGTGAACACAAGGCAGGCGAACAGAATAGCCGGTGCGGCCCATTCGAACTGACCATGCTTCCGATAATCAAAATACGCCATCCCCAATTTGGCAAAGAAGAACACTGCCAAAATGAGGTCAATGGCGGGAAACACCACGTTGTTGACAACCGTCTTGATCTGACCGGAGGCGTCCCGCCAAGTACCCTCAATAGCCCCTGCCACATCCCCGGTCGGAGCGGCGTATGCTGTCGTACTAAACGCAAAGGCTACCATGAGGGCAAAAGTCAAAACAAGAGCTGTTTTCTTGTATTTCTTCATAAAGACCACCTTTCCAAAGTTAAGAAAAGACCGCAGAAATACTTCTGCAGCCTTGCTCTTTTTCTGATATTTTATTAAGGATTGAGGGGGGCGACATGCCAGTCGCTCCACAAATTCCCGCGAATTGTAAGGGAGTCAGTGAGGTTGGCGGACAGCATCCCATCCGGCGTCCACCCATCAATGAGCCAAGTGTTAACGGTATAGGCTCCATCAGGCATCCAAATCGGGCTGAAATGAGTGCGATTTTTGTAAGTGGAATAAGGATTACGTTGAAATTCAAACCGCCCCGAACCCATACGTTCTAAAAGCCGCCAGTAGGTTTCATAACCAAACTCCGGGAAGTAGCTGACCGCATTCTGCGGCTGAGTAACTGCTGAGCTTTGGTTGGAGCTGACACTTCCGATAACTGTCTGATTGATGCCGTATCCTGATTTCATTGTCCTTCCGCTGGCAGTAGGGTTACGGTTGTCACACTTGATGCTCATGGCAGCGGTCAGACTGGCGCTGTAGCGATCCAGGTCAAATTCCCACCATCCGTGATCGCACCAATATCCATCTTCATCATCCCCATGCCATACCCAGTACTCTTGCCACCACGGCCGCCAAACACTCCAATTTGCCGTGCTTTTTATCGCTCTGTTCGGAACAGCGGCGATACGGTAGCTGTCGTTGCGGTCATCGGCTACGGGATTAGGCGGAGAATTTTTGTCAAGATCAACGATTTTTACATTGAGGGTGGTTTTGGCGGTGCTTCCGGGACCGGATACCGTCACATGGATTGTCAATGTCTGCTCAGTATCCGGGGTTTTCCATTTTACCCACGCAAGCTGACTGTCTCCTTCAGGATAATAAACATTACCCACGTTGTAGGTTCGCCCACCGATATTAAAGCTGACACGGGTGGGCCTGTCGGGGTCGGATTGACCGCCGCTGACTCTGATTGCCGTAATGACATCCGTATTCACACGGTACTCATAATAGTAGGCGTCAATCTGAGGTTCCTCCGGCCTTTCTGTAAAACGGACAATGCCAAGCCCAAGGCTGGACTTGATGTCCGCATTAGAAGCGGCGCTTGTCCTGCTTCCTCCCCATGCGGGATAACCGAGATCACTTACTTCAAGAAACATGGCGAGGGGCAAATTCTTATGAGTAAGGGACACCATACGCCGCCTTAAAAGGCCGCTTGTCTGCTCATCGTAGAGAGCAGCTTCGGTAGCGGTGGTGGCAATCATAACACCTTCAAATTTGTAGTAGGCGATGGGTTCCAAAAGAATTTTATACTCTCCGCCGATGAGGATGTCATAATCCATGCCTGTGTGATTGGCAATCATCTGTACGATGTATTCTGAACAAAAGTATTTCTTGATTGCTTCAATATTGTTGCTACCATTGGTGCTGATAATTTGCGGCATAGCCTGTGGCGGATTAATATATTGGTATTTACTTGTCATGGCCGTCAAAGCACTCCCTGCATTATATTGCAGCTTGCTTGTCTTTCCAAAATGCACTTTAATATTATTGGGGGATTTGTTTGTTAAATCGATAGGAGTTGTCACAACAGTATGATCACTTGCTCGAACCACAGTAATGCGAACGCCTTCGTTACCGGGGCTCCATGTGTTTGTGCTGGTTCCGCTGCCCATCCCGCCTCCGCCGCCGTCAATGTTTCCACTGCCGCCTGTATCTGCAAAAGCATTTATGGGAAAAAGCATGGACAGTGTCAGCAGTAGTATGAATGTGATTCTAATTACTTTTTTCATCCTGTCCTCCTGTTTTTCAAAAATTGAGGCACGGTAACTTTCAACCGTGCCTTTTAGATCTCTGCTATTCAGTCCATTGTACCAACTTGCTTATTGATATCGCCATCGCTTTTACCAACGGTACCCTGTCCACCACCGCCTTGATCATTAATCCATCCAAAACCCGGCACGTAGATTTTACCGTCCTTGGTATCGCCGCCATGCGGCTGGCCGCCGCTTTTTGGAGTAGTCTTGGGCTTTTCCACTTTATCATGGTCGACAGGCTTATCCTGTTCCGTAACTTCATCGCCGTTGGGCTTCTGTTCAGGATTTTTGAGCTGTTCCTCGGTATATTCCGGCTTGGATACATCACCCTGGATAGTCTGCTCGGTACCACTGGAAACCGCACCATTGTCGGTGCTTGTCGGCTGGGTGGTGTCAGAAGGGGCTATGGTGACATCTTTTTCTTTCTCTGTATTTTGCGGAACCTTCGGGTCTACTGTCACATTGCTCACATCGGAGCTTTGAGGTGGGAGCGGATTGTCCACCGGTTTTGGAATTTTGAACTGCTGCCCAATCAGTACCACCAATACTGCACAGATGGCGAGACAGCCGATGACAGTCAGCCATTTCTTCATTTTATTATTCATAAGAGTGTCCTCCTATTTGTAAAATTTTGAGATTTACCTTGTTAAGTCACACCCTACCACGAACTTTTCAAAAAGTCTATCCTTACAAAATAGACTTTCACAAAAAATTAAAATCTCGGCGTATACCCGGCACTGGTCTTGACTTTGATACGCATAGGCGGCAGCAGTTTTCCTCCAAAGGATACCGGAACCTCCAGCATGATGGTGCTGTCAGCTTTAAAGCGGGCAGAGACTTGGTCACTTGATGCGAAAGGAGCATTTCGAATATCCACATCCAGATTCCATATTTTAAATTCCAGCTTTCCGTCAGAAGTGCGTTTTTCATGATAGCCGCCACTGTAGGAAAGACCGAGGATACCGTCCAGCCTGTTATATATATCGCCGTAATCGAGACTTTCTTCAAAATCCTCCGCAATGGGCTGGTAGGCTCCGCTGTAGCCTTCCCGCACACCGTGGTACACATCGTCATAGTTGTCGTTGACGGTGGAGATGACGGCAGCCTGTAATGCATCCCGCACACCCTGTGCAACAATCATAAGCCGGAAATATTCCGAAATGCCGGTAAAGACAATCAAGAGCGACAGGGTTATGGCAATGATGAGCGGAAAGCCTGATCCGTTTTTATCTTTAAAGATACGCTTGGTTTTTTCCATCTCATCACCTACTTCCAATAGACTTCCGATTTTCCTGCGGCATCAGCCCTGAGCGTTATCGGGAAGGAGCCGAATCCTCCGAACAGTCCGATATTAGTCTGATAGGTGACCGTTACCGTGACTTCCTCGTTGAGCTGAATCCTTCCGGTTTTCGACCATGCCACTGTAGGGCTCAGACCGGTCTTTTCCCGTAGATACTGTTCACGGCGTTCGGTTTCACTGCCGACCTGGCCGGAAATTTCCGCTTCTCGAATGAGCTCTGCGGCAAAGGTGTCAATCTGCTGCTTTTGAATGTAGACAGGAAACACATTCACGGCAAGGGCGATGACCAGCATAGCACATAAAACCAGCACCGCTACATCGATATATCCCTCGCCATTCTTACTTTTCAGGATTTTCAGCACGTGGTCACCTCCAACTTAAAACATTCCGCCGAGGGATGTGATGATTTCATAGACGATAATCGCCATGTAGGTCATGATGAAGCACATGAGCATGGCAAAAGAGAACACACGGATTTTCGGCGGAATTTTCATAGCCTGTGATTTCAGACGTTGGAGCTCTAACTGCTTCATATCGTGCGAAAGCATCTGAAAGTACATCACTCCATCATCCCCGCGAAGTACACCGATCAGCCCCCTTGTAATATCCGAGAGCATTGGCGAATTAAACCTTGCTTCAAAGCGGGTCAGAGCCGCTTCGTAGCTGGAGGAACGCATGTCTGCCGTAAGAATATCAAGCTCTGCCGCAAAGTCCTCGCCTGCATTTCTTTTGAAATTTTCCAATATGGACAGCACATCCCGGCTGGCTTTCAGTTCCTGGGTGATGGTTGCAACAAAGCGTGGCAGTTCCTGCTCGATTTTACCTCGCTTGGCCGCCAGAGCTTCATCTGCCTTACGGATTTCCTTGAAGTAGAACAGTATGGCAGTAAAAAGCACAATGGGGACCAGCAGCGGCAGGACGATAAGGCATGGAATGATGCAAAGCGCAATACTCATCGCCTTGACAATTGCCATTGCCATAAACAGTTCTGGTGAGTCGAAAAATCCTGCTGCCGACAGGACATTTGCCATTCGGCTTTTTTTATATTCATCCATACGGATGTAGTGGCATAGCCGGATAGCTGCATTGCGCAGCAGCATATCGATGGTTTTGGGCTTCTCCTTAGTCTGCTTTCCTGACGACAGAATCGCCTTTTGGGTGGCGAGAGTGGGCAGCCGCAGCAGATCGGCGGCAATGAAAAAGAGCCCCGCCGACAGGAGGACTCCAAATAGAAAGAGATAGATTGTCATAGGCGTCCTCCTATCTTCGATATTCGATGGGCTGGGTCAGCTTAATGACAAAGGCTGTGGAAACAAACATCACGGCGGCACAGATGGTCAGGATAATCTGCCCCAATGGTGTGTGCATCAGCGTGTGATACCAGTCCTGATTCAAAAAATGGAGGAGCGGTATATTGCCGATGACAAGAACCTGCATGACGATGAATTCCTTTCGGGGCTCAAAGACCATGTTTTCCAGCTCAGCGTTGACCACACGCATATCGCTGAGCTTGCTGACGATGGGAGTCAGGGTGGTTTTGAGACTGCGGTCATGCTGACATGCAATGAGGGCATCGCACCACTCGGCATATACAGTGTTGTCAATCCGGCTTTTCAGATCATGGAGAGCCGCCGTTATATCCGGGTCTATTAACTTAATACGGGATACAAATTCCTTGAATACGGACAGCACAGGCGGGTTCAGGTATGGGAGATTTTCCTCCACCGCCGTCAGAATATCCTCGTTTCTAAGGTAGGCCGTGGTGATGATGCTAAGTGCCGTTTCAAGCTCCGCCGCAATGTCCTTTTTGAAGTGGCCGGCAGTGAGCTTTACCCACCAGAAGGGCAGGAACATACAGCCTATCGCCATTACAGGAATAAGAAAAAAGTTTGAGAGCATGATGGCGATGGATGCGCCCACGGCAAAAAATAACAGGGACAGGACGCAGAGCATGGGAAAGCGTTCCGTCCTTCCGGTTACTCTAAGAATCGATTGCACTTCGTCTATTTCACGGCGCAGATAAGACTTCTTTTTTCTGCGGGTGAACTCGTCCAGCTCATCACGGAGGGATTTGGGTCTGCCGGTGAGCTTTGTGAATACGGCGGAAGTAAATTCCATTGGCGTAAGACCGAACAGAATAAAAAAGCCTGCAATCATTCCGATGCAAGCAATTAAAAGTATTGTTGTCATGCACTTCGCACCTCCTTTTTTCGAAGACTTTCAATGAGTGCCTGAGGCATACCGTTCTCCAGCAGTCGTTTGGCAAGGCTGTCTGAGATGGTGTTCACCTGTTCGTGATGTCCCTCGATGATAAATTTGCCGTTCTCAATACGGTTTTCAGTGATCACATACTGAAAGAGCGGGCGGTAGTGTCTTGTGCCGTCCGGCAGAATTTCGCATTCCTGAATCTCCATCATGCGCCGCTGCTTGTTTTCAAGTTGTTTGCAGAACACCACAATCGGATAGGCCTCCGTGACATAGTCCATGAGGGTCTGGTCGGACATATCCACGGCACGTTTGCACAAAGACACCATGCGGCGGTAAGTGGCTTCGCAGGAATTAGAGTGGATGGTGGTCAATACCGCTACGCCGGTCCGGGCAGCTTCCTGCGCAGCATTCGCCTCTGCACCGCGCATTTCTCCTACCACGATGATATCCGGATTAAAGCGGAGCGCATAGTCTAAAAGATCGGTCTGATCAATACGCTGACGGTCATTGTCGCTGTCGCGGGTCAGGGTATGGATAACCGAGTTGACCACCTTACCGTCTTTTTCCCGTACCAGTGCAAGCTCACGGGAGCCGTTTTCAATGGTATAGATTCTCTTGTTGTCCGGGACAGTGGTCAGCACCCAGCCAGCCACAGTGGTTTTGCCGGAGCTGGTGGCGCCTGCCACACAGATTGATATGCCATAGCGGATACAGAGAGATAAAAAATCCAGCATGGAATCTGTTGCCGTGCCGCTTTTGACAAAGTCCTCTTTCTTCATGCTCTGAGGGTTTACGATACGGATGGAGGCTGCTACGCCAACATCCTCGTCCACAATGGGACTTTTGAGTACGGCTATGCGGATATTCTTACTCAAATGTCCCAGCACGATGGGGCTGGCGTTGTCTAAGACCATCCCGCTGATGTGAAGCATCCTTCGGATGACATTGACAGCGTGCTGGGGGCTTTCAAAACGTTCCTCCAGCTTGACGGTTCGTCCGTCCGAATACTGTACCTCAATATCCCGCCATGAGTTGATGTCGATTTCCTCAATGCCTGTGCCAAAGATATATTTAGTTAGAAACCCAAACTCCGCCATTTCGGTGTAGAGGGCATCTGTAAGCTTTTTTCCGCTTAAGCCGTTTACCGAGATGCGGTGATCCTGTACATACTTGGCGATATAGCGTTTAAGCTGTGCTTTGGCATCCTCGCCGCCCGCTGTGATGAGAGTGCTGTAGTTTTCGGAAATATATTCCTGCACATCGGCAAGTACTGATGAAAAGCTCTTTCCCTCGGCTTCAGGGGTAAAGAACAGCGTATGCGCACGGTTCGCGCCTGCAAAATCTACCGGGCGTCTGACCGTGGGTTCCTGCTCTGAGATGCTGTTTAAAGCCGCAGGTTTTGTCAAAGGGGCTATGGATAAATGGGTTTCGACCGTTTTTTTCTGTTCGGCCTGCGGCTTATTCTTCTTGGAAAATGCCTGAGCATTTCTCTTTTTCCCTAACATCCGAACACCTCCCTTGCAATTTTTTCAATTTCTCTGCGGAATTGACGGCTGTCCTTCAGGGACAGATCGGCAAGCAGATTGCCTGCAAGATACTGTTCCTCCAATTCCTGCGAATGGGTCAGGGTAAAGGCCACCGATCCCAGCGCCTGTCCGATCTGCTCGCCGACCTGCTGGGGTTTTACATTGCTTGCAACCTTATATTGCTTATCCGCATCCCATTTGGAATCCCGAAGCAGAGGAAGCTGACTGGAGAGATAGCTCACCGATTTTAGGTCGGCATTGGCAAGTCGCAAAACGTTGTCGGCTTCCATGAGCGCCACGGCGGAGAGGATGTCGTTGGCAATATAGCTGCCGCAATCCACCACCACAAATGGCGCAATTTTCCGCAGACCATCCATCAGTTCAAGTACCTGTACCTGCTCATAAGGCGGGTAGGTGTATTCGTTCTCACCCTTTTTCATGCCGAGGATGGTGAGATGTCTGTGCTTTTTTAGCGTCACCAGATTATGCTTGATGAGAGCATCCGTCACATGAGCCGCTGCAAGGACGCTGCCCAGTGAATGCTCGCATTCCAGCGCCGAGGGCGGACAGATGCAGGGCAGCATGGGTGCGGTCATGTCACACAGCAGAAGCACCACGTTTTTCTTCCGGTCGGCAAGATACTTCGCCAGCTTGACCGCCACGGTCGTCTTGCCGCTGCCGGGTGAGCCCCAAACGGCAAGAATGCCGCTCTGAGGTTCCATCTCCTGCGTGATATCTTCCTCGGCAGATTGTCGTGTGAAGATGCTCTTTTTCTTGAAGTTCAGCATCACTGCACCTCGCTTTCTGCAGGCGCTTCGGATACGGGGTTTTCTTCCGTTCCCTCGGCATGAGAGTCAGAAGGGCTGTCTTTTGTCTGTTCTGCAGGATAGAGGGCGGCGATCACTTTGTCCTGTGCTTCTAAAAATTTGGTGGTGTTGGCATGGGAGCCCCGGTAAACAAGGGACAGGTGGAGCTTGCCGTCAGACTCCAGCTCTGCCAGTATCTTGCTTTGTTCGGGAGAGACAAGCAGGGTCACCGTGGAGGGCAGTTCCCGTTCATCATCCCCTGCAGGAGCTTCCCCGGTATTAGCGTCATAGCCGGAGGATGCGGTTACGCTGATCACTTCAACATATTTCAACTCGGCAGGGATAACGGTGGCACCCTGCTTTTTATAGTCAGGTGCTATGACCGACACGATATCGCCGCTCTGAAGCTTTCCGGAAAGGCCGTTTGCAAAGCTCTTGATGGTCACCGACATGGCTTGTTTGGTGCCGTCCAGATTGTACAGATAGGCGTTCTCAGCGGCGGGAGTGTCGGACAATTTGGTATTCAGAATATAGTCACCAACGGAAAGGTCGGCTTTAGCGTACTTGCCAATAACTGTTTCGCTCTGGCGTATGACATTTTCGGGAAGTCCGAAGCCGCCCACTTCCACGGTTTGAATCATGTCTTTGGTGATTTCATCACCTGCTTTAATTTCCTTTGTTACACGGACAATCTCTGTTTTCTGGCTGATGGATTTATTGAATAGCGGTGTCACTCCGAAACAGATGAGAAGGGATAAAAGAATGCAGATTACGCCGACAACCGTGCGGTTTTTAAATAGGCTCATAAATTTTCCTCCTATCGGTAAGGATTTTTTTCATAGGATGGTTCCTCCAATATTCATAATGGCTGCAGCAAGAAAGCCGAGGGATAAAAACGGTGCCATAGGCAGGGTTAACTGTGACGCTCTCTGCGGATCCAGTTTTTTGAGCTTTCTGATAGCCTGATTTAAGATGTAAAAAATGAGGGAGGCGGTCAGACCGAGTATCAGTCCGACCACGCATCCCCAAAAGCCGATGGCAAGGCCAGCGGCGGCAGTGAACTTTATATCCCCGCCTCCAATACTGTCAGGCTTACATAAAGCAGCGGTCAAAAACGGAAGCGCCGCAAGGATTCCCAAAAAATTGACGGGACTGAAATCAATCAGCCCCGTCAATGCAATCAAGATACAGGTACTGTCCGGGATGATCCGTTTGCGGATATCCCACACAGAAGCTGCTATAAGCAGGAAAGAAAAAAGCACCGTTTGAAGGGTGTTGTTAACCTCCATAGTTGAACATTTCCTTGATGCGCTGGGTCAATGTCGGGAGCACCGTTTCTCCGAACAGTGCGTAAAGCCCTGCCAGCAGCAGGGCGCCAATGACAACCGCCAGCAGAATTTTGATGGCCGTGTCAATATAGCCCTCCCCGCAATTGCTTGAAAGCATGCCATGAGTTTTAGAGATGGCTGTGGCAGTCTTGCTTTTCAGCTTGCAAAACAGATATTTCATGGATTTTCCTCCTATTCAAAGTGGTAGGTCACCGAGTAGGTGATGTTGGACTTGTTGTAGGGTAGGCAGCCAACGCCACGCCATATTTCTATGGCAGGTTTTTGTCTGCCCCCCTCCGAACCGTACGTACACCTTTCAATGTATACGGCTCTCCAATTGTTTCTAAATCATTTTCCGCCATGGATATCCCAGTGACAGTTTTTGCATACGATTAAGGTCTTTCTGTTCATTTTTGACATTGTTAAAACCCAATTCGGTATATGCCTGCCACGTTTTTTATACTTGTCTTTGATATCCTTAAGTTTTCTTACATGATGAACTTCAATATTTTCAGTACTTCCGCACAATTCACATTTGTTTGCATTTAACCTTGTAATTAGCTGTGAGTTAAAGGAAATATCATATCCAAAGCTGTCATAAACATTAGCCTCTGGAAAGTCTTTTTTCACAATCCGGTCATTAAAGTACGTCATTGTTTTCTCGCCTTTTTTTGTATGGTATTTTACTCCAACAATCCGGCGTGTTCCTGTGCCATCTTTAACCGGCACATCAATTCCATATTTTTTAATGACCTTTTTTACAGATATATTTTCTTTTCTTGCAATGGTGTGCACCATACTGAAATAGTGATAATACTTAAATTTGTACAGCCTTTGACTTACATTGGTTGCCAGACAATAATAATTGTATAGCCCTCTGATTTCTGCATTATACTCGTTAATGATATCAAGTACAGGCAATTTTAGTCTTGGCTTAAAAACGTACGATTCGCCATATTGAGTGAATTCTCTGATTTTTTGACTGATTACTTTATGTGGCACTAATAATTGAATCTGACCATTTACAGAACGTTTTCTGTTCCCCTGTTTATCCTTACCCATTTTGGTGTTACAGTGCGCTTTCGTAAATTCATAGCCTAGAAAGTTTGCTTTTTCATTTCCGAGATTCGTAATTAACGTTTTCTCTTGATTTAATTCAAGATTTAATTTTTCTTTCAGAAACGTAGCTACATCTTCCTTAATAGATTCCGCCATTTCTTTACTTCCAATAACCTCAATTACAAAGTCATCGGCATAACGCACATACTTTACCCTCGTAAAGTTACTGTCCATGGGGTCTAATGACGGTATGCTCTGTATCACCTTTGTCAATCTTTTGATTTCTTCAAGATTCCCTTTTTTTATTGCTGTATATCTTTTACCGCGCAGTCTTTGATATTCAGGATTACTTTTTCTTTTCTTGCCCTTGGTATTTTTATTGATGATTTCGTCCATGTATTTATCAAATTCTGTTAGATAGATATTCGATAGAATTGGACTAATAATTCCACCCTGGGGACAGCCTGATAAGGACCTGTGCATTTGCTTAAATTCAAGGTATCCTGCTTTTAAAAATCGTCTGATTAACTCAATAAATCGGCCATCTTCTATCTTCTGAGATAAAATATTCAGTAAGATAGTGTGGTCAATGTTATCAAAGCACCCTGTAATGTCTCCCTCTATGACCCAGTTTGCACCTCTCATTGTGTTTTTTATTTGACACAATGCGGTATGACAGCTTCTGTCCGGTCTGAACCCGTGTGAATTGTCACTAAAAATTGGTTCATAGATTGATTCCAGGAGTTGCCTAATGACTTCCTGCAACAGTTTGTCTTCAAAGGACGGTATTCCAAGCGGCCTTGTTTTACCATTCTTTTTCGGAATATAGGTTCTTCTAACGGGTTTGGGATAATACTGTTCCGTTTTTAGCTTTTCAATCAGAGTATCAATCATTTCATATTTAAAACCGTCAATGGTCCGGTTATCAACACCCTCTGTCATATTTCCTTCTTTGGATTGGATTCTGGCATATGCATTGACATAAAATTCCCGGTTGTACAAATTCCTATATATTCTTTGGAATACATAGTGTTCATCATTTTGCGATTTCTGATTTAGCATTGATAAAATCGTGTTAGCGTTCTGCATTTCGCATACCTCCATTCTTTATCAATAAAACAATCTGCTTTCCTTCGCCATGTACAAGGCTTTCCCTTGCTCAGACTACTATGAAAGCTCCGTTGCCATATTAGATATTCAATGTCATCTCTCTTGGTTTTATCCTTGAGATTTATCACCTTAAAGGCATTACATATAGCCGTTTTGACGGCATTCTAACTTAGGCAATCTCCGTTTAAACTCCATAGTACTTTTTGGCGCAACTTAGGCTTCCTTTTCGTTTCTTTTGCGTACTTATCGTACACCGGGATAAACCAAAGAGTATGAAGACAATGTACAAATATCTTCATAGATTTATCCTCAAACACATAAGTCAGAGTGTGTTTGCCCAACGTGTTAAAGCGAAGAAACTGGGATTGAAGCAGTATAGCTTTAGCCATATTGCGCTGTGGTCTTGCATATCTTGCTTCTTTCTGACTTCAAAACAAATATGCTTTTCCGACGTGCTTTGTTCCCATTGACCTTTCGGCTACTGGTAAGTCGGCTGACCAATTAGATTTCTCTTTAATCTAATGCTCACATACGAGCGATACTATAGAGTCCTTGCGGACGCACGTACATGCACGAGTGGTTGGTGTAATAATAGAACTCCAACTGCGTGTATACGCCTGCGCCGAGGGCACGGGTGAAGGTGATGCCGTTGGAGGTGGTGCCGTAGTCCAGCTGATCCCACTGGTCGGTCAGCCTGTTGTAGCCGCGCACTCTGCCAAAATCCGAGCCGCTGTGACCGTCAACAGGCGGCACGGTAAAGGTGTATTCCGTGATGGTGGCGCCTTCAATGCCGTTTTCCATGATGACGGAATCAGGGCCGGTGAGCGTCATGCCACCGCCGCCGTTGGAATCCGCCACAAAGAACACGATGGCGGCCCAGGGCGATTCAGCCCCTGCGGAATCCACCGCTTTGACACGGACTACGTTCTTTCCGCGGGGATAGGTCTGGGTTTCGGCGTTTCGGCCTTCCCAAATCAGGGTGACGGGATCGCCGTTCGGGTCGGAGCTGGCGGCCGTGATGGTGACCGGCGTTCCCGGCGTTACGCTGTTGCCGTTCGGCGTTCGGGTGATGACCGGCGCTGTCGGCGCAGAGTTTGCCACAGTAAAGGTCTTGGAAACCCACTGCGAGTACAGTCCCGTTGCGTCCTTGGCACGAACCTTTACGGTATGCGTGCCGGGCGCATAGTAACCATCCGCCGCCTTGTTATCCCACTCCAACGTGGTGGCATCGCCATCCGCATCAGCGGCTTTAGCACTGATATTGACAAGGAATTTGCCGCTTTTCGCTGTGCGGGTCGGAGTGGCAGTCAAGGTGACCGTGGGTGCGGCGCTGGTGATGGTGAAGGTCTTTTCTGTCCACGGAGAATATGCTCCGGCGATGTCCTTTGCACGGACTTTAACGATGTGGGTTCCCGGCGCATAATAGCTGTCCGCCGTCTTGTTCTCCCATTCCAGCGTGGTGGCGTCGCCATCCGCATCAGCGGCTGTGGCACTGATATTGACAAGGAACTTACCATCCTTGACGGTGCGGGTCGGCTCTGCAGTCAGGGTCACGGTGGGCGCGGCATTGGTCACGGTAAAGGTCTTTTCTGTCCATGGGGAATACGCTCCGGCAATATCCTTTGCCCGGACACGGATGGTGTGGGCGCCGGGTGCATAGTAGCTGTCAGCCGCAGTATCCGCGTACTCCAAGGTCACCGCATCCCCATCGGGGTCTGTAGCACTGGCGTTAATGTTCACAAGGAATTTGCCGTCCTTGGAGGTACGGGTGGGTTCGGTCTCTGCCACGGGAGCGTTCGGCGCGGTGTTGGTGACCGTGATGCGCTCCGAATGGGTGGTGACTCGTCCTTCGCTGTCGGTGACGGAGGCGGTCAGGGTAAATGCGCCGGTGTCACGGATGGCGATTTTCCCGCCATCATTGCCGAGGGTGCCCTGATATTGTGCGGGATTGCCGTCCTTTTCCAGTGTCCAAGCCACGGTATAGCTGCCGAGGTGCTGCACATCCTTTGCGGCAACCTCAAACTCCGTGCCGTAGTGAACGGTCTGCGGCATGGTAAATGCGTACTGCACTACCGGCAGGATACGAATGCTCTCGCCGTGGGAATAGCTTCGTTTCAGGTAATCGGTCATGGTGGCGGTGAGAACATATTCGCCATCGTCCAGAAAGGTAATTTTGCCGCCCTGTGCGTTGAGCCCGCCGCTGAACGCCTCCGAGAGCGGAAGGCTCTTACCGTCCTTTGTCACGGACCACTCCACCGGCAGAACTTGATTGTTGCCGTGGGTTCTGAGGTCGAGGGCGGTATCAGTGTAGGCAAATTCGGGAAGCTCAAAGCCGATGGTCAGCACAGGCAGAACCTCGCATTTGTCATGGCTTTCGTACAGGAATACCCGCCCGGTTTCATCGGTGACTCTGGCTGCCAGCTCATAGACACCGGCCCGTTTGAATCGGATGGTTCCGCCGCCGTTTGTGAGCGTTCCGTCCACATAGGTCGGCCAGTCCTGAAACCCATAAGTGTTATCCACCAGCCATTCGACGGTAAGACCGTCCAGATCAGCTGTTTCGGTTTTGACCGCGATATCCGTATCGGTGTGGACATACTCCGGCAGGCTGTAGCGGACGGCAGGCACAGGATACACCTTGAAGCCCTGCTCATAGCTATAGGTTCTGCCGCCGCCGTCGGTGAATTCCGCTTTCAGAACATAGCTGCCCTTGGTGCGGACTTTCAGCTCACCGCCGTTGTTGCCCAGCGTACCCTCGGCTGCATCGGTCAGAGATACCTCCTTGCCGTCACGAAACAGTGTCCATTTGGCGGTATGGCTGCCGATTTCCCCGAACACTGCCTCTACCATCACGGTGTTGTCGGTGTGGAAAATTTCCGGCAGATAGAAGCCCGCGGAACCTACCGGGTAGACGGTAATATTGGCGGTATCGGCAAACACTCGGCCGGTGGCGTCGGTGACAGAGGCCGTCAGGGCATATACGCCCTTTTCCTTAAAGCGAATACTGCAGTCGGAGAGCGTCCCCTCAATAAAGGCGCCGGTTTCGGCAGGCTCGCCGTTCCGGGTCAGGGTATAAGAAAGCGCAAGTCCGTCCGTTTCTTTTATTTCTGTCTTAAGTGCAACGGTTTTGTCGGTATGGAAAACGGCTGGGAGTGTCAGCTTGACCTCCGCCACAGGATAAACCGTGATGCTATCCTGTGCGGTGATAACCTTACCCAACTCATCTGTAATAGCGGCTGTCAGTGTATAACTGCCCTTTTCCTTGAACAGAACCGTACCGCCTGTAGCGGTCAACTCGCCGGAGAGAGCCGTTTCGATATCCACGGCAGCGCTGTCCTTTTCGAGTGACCACACCACCGCATTGGAGCCGAGATTTTCAGTGGACAGCTCCACGGCTACGGATTTATCGGTATGGGTGGTTTCCGGCAGTGTGAACGCCGCTGTCACCACCGGGTAGATGCTGATGGTCTGCTCATGGGTCACCGTGACGCCCCGGCTGTTTTTTGCCGTGGCAATCAGGGTGATGCTGCCGGTCTGTGTGAATTTCACCTTGCCGCCGTTGTGGTCAAGGGTACCGTCTGTCAGCCCGGAAAGCTCCACGGGCAGGCCGTTTTTCAGGGCGGACCATGTCACACCGCTCACATAGCGGCTTTTCGGCTTGATCTCAATTTCATCGGCGGTATAGGCGGTTTTCGGCAAGGTGAAGCTGAACTGCGGGGCGGGAACATGAGAGCTGCCGCCACCGGAACCGCCGCTGGAGCTGCTTCCGCCGGAATTCCCGTCGGTGGGTTTATCCGTAGGCTTGGCGGGAACGGTTGGTTGGGTAGGAACGGTCGGCTTGGGCGGTTCTTCCTTTTCAATCTGCTCCTTTGCCTTTTCCGTATCCACCAGCATTTCAAAGGCTTCGGCGCGGGTGGCCTCGCCGTCCGGCTTGACCGTGCCGTCCGGGTAGCCATCTACAATGCCGTATTCCTTGCCGGTGCAGATACTGGATTTGTCCGCCTCGGAAAGTGTGCCGTCATCGGAAAAGCCGGTGGCGCAGGTGCAGGAGGCGTCATGTTCCCCCTTGCCGATGGCCCGCACCAGCATACGGATCATTTCCATACGGGTAATGGGCTGGTCCGGTTGAAATTCTGTGCCGAAATCGTCCTTTTGGATGATTCCCGCAATGATGAGCGCCTCAATGTGCTGCTCGGACCAGTGTCCGGCAATGTCGGTGAAGCGAATAGTAACCTCGCTTTCCTCCGGTTTCGGCAACTCCATGGTTCTGGCAACGAGAGCGGCAAATTCCCCTCTGGTGATGATTTCATTCGGGTGCGCCAGCCCATCGGGATAGCCACTGATGACGCCTTTTTCTGTTAGGATTTGAATGGCTTCCTCCGCCCAATGGCCCTTGGCATCCTCAAAATACCGGTTTACCGCGTAGGCGCTGCCCGCCAGCAGGGAAAGCAAAAGGCAGACGGCGAGGACAAGACCCAGCGGCTTTTTCATGTTCTTGTTCATAGGCACCTCCTACATCCCGCCCATGACAGGCTGGCCTTGCTCCTGCTGCTGGGCGGGGGATTCCTGTTTCAGCGCGGTGGTCTGCCCCTGAGTCAGTGCCTGCTGGTAGGCGCCGAGGACAGCCTTATCAAATTCCGCCTTGGCCTCCTTGGTGCAGGGAAAGCAGATATCCTTGTATTCGCCGTTTCCGGCCCGGTAGCTTGGCATGGAGATAAACAGCCCCTTAGAGCCCTCCATGATTTTGATGCCCCGCACGGCAAAATCGCCGTAGACATTGACCGAGGCGGTGGCCTTGCAGCTGCCCTCCGGGCGAATGGAGTGGATTTTCACATCGTATTTGGGGACAGCCGGTGTTGTATTCTTAGGCATGATTTTTCCTCCTTCTTAAAATGTCCGGCGTCGTTAACCGGCGTAGTTGAACATTTCCTTAATGCGCTGGACCAGGGTCGGCAGCACCGTTTCCCCGAACAAAGCGTATAGCCCCGCAAGGAGCAGAGCGCCCAAAACCACAGCAATCAGGATTTTGATCGCGGTGTCAATGTAGCCTTCCCCGGCGTTTTGGGAAAGGATGTGTCTGCTGCGCAATGCGAGACCGGCGGCATTTTTTACCGCCGTGGCCTTGTGTGAAATTGCGGCTTTTGCCTTTTTCATAAGCTGAACCATATATTTTTCCTCCGTTCTATTGGTGAGGGCATGAAAAAAGACAGCCGATGGCTGCCTACATGCTCATGCCCATGGTTTGGGTTTGCTCCGGTTCCCCGAAGCTGATTTTCTGGAATCCGAAGCGGTCACAGAAGTGAAATTCACTGCCCTCTGCGTCATACAGCTCCACCACATCGGACATGGACAGGGAGTGCCCGTCATAGCCGGGCGGATGATCCACATTGCACCTTGTGTAGATGGCTTCGAGGTCGTTGGTGTCCAGCTGGCCGTCATAGGCGACGCGGTAATGCTCCGGGGATGGCTCCCCGAACTGCCGCACCGTTTCCTCATAAGAGATAAACTTCATATACACGTCCGTTTCCGGCTTCAGCTGCCAAATGCGGACATTTTTAAGCGGTGCGGCGGTTTCAGCCATGCCGCCCATCCGTTCCCCTGCGGCAAGGCGTTCCATCACGCCGTCCGTCCAGTGCGGGGTCAGGCTGCGGCTTTTGAGCCAGTTGGTCAACTCATCGTTTCGGAAGATGCTATCCACCACAGCTTTTTCTTTTTCTGTATATCCGGCCGGGTTTCCATAGTAGGAAATGAGGCCGTTTTTCAGGGTGATTCCCGGCATATGCTCACCTCCCGGATCGTGTATTGGGAATCCAAAACGGGTTATTTACCGTAGACGATTTCCTCCAGCATAATCAGCTCATCCAGCTCCGCGAGGCACACACCGCTTTGGGCTAGCACCGACAGAATACCGGGCGGCACATCGGTAATGTCCTGCTGGACATCTGCCTCCACCACCGTGATTTCGCCGCTGTCCTCGTCCGTATAGGCTTCCAGCTTGGCGTCCGCGAGGATGCCCGATTCCTCCAGCAGATAGCCGGGGATGCGGATACTCTGGCTTTCATCCAGCAGATCATGGCAGAGAGAGCAACCGGCAATCCATCCAGCAGGGCAGCCGTCCTCGCAGCCCTCACCGCAGTTGCTGCAAAGACCGCAGGCCGAGGCAAGGACGACGGTCAAATCCGCGGCGAGGGCGCTGAGGCTCTGAATGGCGTTTATCACCTCCAGTACCGTCATTTTGTCCTTCAAAAACACAAGGGCATTCGGTCCGGTATGAAGCTCCAGCGTATCCTTGTCGGTGAAGCCAGATTGCTCGCAGGCGTCGGCGGGGAGGCCGATTTGGGGCAGTTGATTCTTTTTCATAAACGGGATCCTCCTATAAAAGATTGATTTTGATATTCACGCAATGCTGTGCCAAGGGCGTTTTTGCCTATTCCATGAAACCTCCTTCCCCAAACAAATTCAGCTGTGACGGAGCGTTTTTCTCACGCTCATGAAGATCGTAGTTGGCAATGAGAATTTCAGGGAACTGCGCACCATTGTCGTACCGCTGCTTGATATTGTTGATGCGGGTAAAGGCTTCCGTCTGAATGCCCGGCGTATCATAGAGGCTGCGGATAAACTCACAGTCGTTGTAGGACAGCAGAAATTTGCCGTCGATCCGCAGGAGCGCATCCCGCAGACGGATATGGTCTTTTTCCGTGAAGCCGTCCTCGCCCACGTTTTTGTAGTAGCTTTCGGTTTCAAAATACGGCGGGTCACAGTAGAAAAAGCTGACAGGTCGGTCATACTGCCCGATGAGCTTCTCGAAATCCTTGTTTTCGATGACCACTTTGGCAAGCCGACGGTGTGCCTGCTCAATGAGGGGAAAGTTACTGCGGATGTCGTGGGGCTGGCTGCCGTAGCTGGTCAGCCCTGACGCGTAGCTGTAGCGGATGAGCTGGTAAAACCACGCTGCCCTTTGCACATCCGATGCGGGAGAATCACGGGCGAGAGCATTTTTCACAAGCTCAAAATCCACACGGGAGTTGAGGCAGTAGGCAAGGGCCGCCATCAGCTCCTGCGGTTTTTCCCGCACGCAGCGGTAGAGATTGACCAGCAGGCCGTTGAAGTCGTTGTAGACCTCAAAATCGTTGCCGGGCTGCTTGTGAAACAGCACCCAGCCGCCTCCACCAAACACCTCGATGTACCGCTCATAATAGAGGGGAAACAGGGTGACGATCAGCTCCCGCAGGGATTTCTTGCCGCCGATCCAGGACATGAAGCTGTTCAGGGTTCATCACCGCCTTTCTCCAGCGGCAGGCGCAGCTGGGTATCGTCAAAGGCCGTAAGGGAGCGGCGCAGACCGGTGATGGCGGCGCTGATTCCGCTGATGCGGTTTCTCATGTGCCGAATGGTCATGCGCACCTCGGCTTCGGTTTTCGCATAAAAATACCCGTTCTGGTCACTGGCAATGGGAACACCCTCCCGGCGCAGGGCATTGACCTGATCCCGAAGCTCCTTGCCCGAAACGCCGAAGCTGCGCTCCAACTCTTTGCTTAAGACGGCGTGCTGCGCACCGTGGTGATACCGGCGCAGATGCTCTGCAAGCTGTTCTTTCTGCATGGGTCCTCCTTTCCGGCCGTTTCCCCGGAAAGAAAGGCAAAAAGGGCACAAAAAAACAGGGCCGCCTCCTGTTGGGGAAACGGCCCTGTTTTGATATGGGTCTAAAAAAGCACAGGCATTCTTGCCTGCGCTACCGGATTACGCCAAGCTCTCTTAACACTGCCACGCAGTCCTTGGCGCCCTGAATGTACAGATGCTTCTGAAACGCTACCTCCAAATCCGAATTTTGACTCAGATAATACTCGATCCTGTCTTTCATATTTTGACTGATTTCAGTGCCGTCCCGAATGCTGTCACTGAGTGACATTAATTCCTGCGCCAGATTTTCCGACTGAGGGTCTGATTCACGCAGGGCAGCATATGCAAGCTGAAACCGTTCCGCAAGCGCCATATCCAGTAAATCCAAGAGCTTTTCATCCATCTTCTTCGCCTCCCTTCAGCACAACACAATGCCACAGCTTCATGAGAATAGCTATACCAAAACCCAACAAAGATTTGCCATTTCATTTCCATGCCATCACGGGACAGTTACACAAAAACCGCTCCGTCGCACCATTTTTTCATGGCGTTATACAGCAGCGGTACCTTGGTTTGATCGGATACCTCTTGCCATATGGCCGGTTTGAACTGCCGGAGCCCGTATTGGCGTTCTCCCTCAAAATATGCGAGGATGCCGATGTGGTCGGGAACTTCCCCGGCGATTCTGACGGCAAGAGCTTTCGGCACGCAATAGTAATTTTCATTCCCATGAAAGTTATGACCGTTTTTGCTTTTGAAATCCTGATAGGTAATTTTGACCTCGAAACAGGTGACCATCATCCCGATGCGCCAGTTGTGGCACCGCAGGATGCAGCCACGGCATTTCTGTGCGTTCTTATCTTTACTGCCATCCCGAAAGCACCTTCCGGGTTCGTGCGCCTGCGCAGTCAGGCACGGTTCCTTTTCGGAAAATCGGTCCGCATCCAAAAGCCTGCAGAGATATTCCTCATCCTCGTAATAGTCCTCAAAGCGAAGGCTGTCTACAATCCCTGACGGCGTCCACACCTCGTCCGCCCACCGGACGGTGCGCTTCTCGGTATGCAGTCTTGGGCGGTAGTGATGGGTAAGTGCCTTAATCCGTTTTGTTAATTCGGCTTCCATGTTTCATCTTGCACCTTCCTTTCTGCGTTTTGCAATTTTTTGCATATCCGTTCTGAGGCAATCTCCCTCCGTGCTGTAGCAGATGAAGCCGTGGGACGGGTATGGGCAGCCGCCGCAGCTTTGGAACGGACCGCGAGGTCGTTCGTCCGGTGGTGTCCTGCCGAAAGTAGTTAGATTGTCCGAGTCGTAACAGGCAGTTTGCTTATTTCTCTTATAGCGTACCAACATGACTACTCCTTTCCAGAAAACAAAAAAAGCCGGAGAATAAAGTGCATTCCTGCACTCCAATTCTCCGGCTTTCCGATGCTTTCAATTTTAATGTGATTTTGGTGATTATTAAAAAGGGCGCTAACCTTATCGGCTTTCATTCAGCCTTAAAAATCAGCGCCCTTTTTATTTTGAGCTTGTTTCTTTGATTGTATTTTGAGTGGCGCCCTTTTCCATTCGTTTTTACTTGTAGGTTTGAATCCTGCCTGAGTGAAGCTTTTACCCTAATAAATCTACGAAAAAAGAGCTTCCACTTTTCATCGTGGAAGCTCTCGAAAGGCGCGGATTTACTGGCTTGGTAAGCAATAAATCTTTTTTACCTTTTGTTTTTGATGGACCTGGCGGGAGTCGAACCCGCGTCCAAAAACCTATCCCATGTACTTCTACTATCATAGTCAGTTCTTTTTCATTCCCTCTGCCGTACGGGAACTAACACCCTTACGGTTTCAGTAGCTTCATAATACGCCTATTGGTTCAAAGCTTTGCCAATATCGTTTCCCGCATAGTCGGTGCCAGATTCCCAAGGTGCGGGTACCCTGGGGCTGACATGCAGCATTTAGGCTGCAGCTAATTCGAAATTATCGTTAGCGTTTAATTTTAAGTTTGCGATTTGACGCATCTTCCTACGGATAGCTTCTCCATCTTCAAGATCCCTGTCGAAACCAGTACAAGCCCCTGAATAATGTTTATAGAACATACGCAGAATGCTATAATTTACTGTATGTTTCTATATTGCTATTCTATATAAAAGAAACTGCAAAGTCAAGGCATTCAGTATAGTTCACATATATTTTAAAATATAAACAAATTTTTCCTTTATATATTGGTTTCTTTATCCGATTTCTGTGATAATATATAATGATTGGGAACCTTTGTTTTCATACATGGGATGAGGATGGAATTCTTCCGGCAGCGGAGGATGTGGTTCTCTTTGGAGGGGGATATATAAAATAGTTACAGCTGCATAACTGATTTGTAATAAAAAATAAGAAGAAAAGAGGTTTTTGTTATGCCAACAACATATGCACATTACAAATTTGGAAAGGATGTAATCGGTGCCCTTCCAAGGCCGCTGGAGCAAGCGGTGAAAAATAACCGGGAATTATTTGATATTGGTCTTCATGGACCGGATATCTTATTTTACTATAGAGCATTTATGCCGAATCCAGTAAGTGCACAGGGATATGCACTTCATGATAAGATGGCAGACGAGTTTTTCAGACATGCGGCAGGTGTAATTGAGAAGGCGGAAAATGTCGCAGCGGCCAGGGCGTATATGTATGGATTTATCTGCCACTTTGCTCTGGACAGTGAATGCCATAAGTATATTGAGAAGATGATTCATACCAGCGGAATTACCCATTCGGAGATTGAGAAAGAGTTTGACCGATATCTCCTGACAGAGGATCACATCAATCCGATGACCCACCTTGCTACAAAGCACATTCACCCAAGTTTTGAAAATGCCAGGGTGATTGCTCCGTTTTTTGAAGATATGCCGGCAGAGATGGTGAAGAAGGCATTAAGCTCCATGATATTTTATCATAAGCTGCTTTTAGCGCCTGGCCAGGGAAAACGAAAGTTATTATTTGGCGGCATGAAGCTGATAGGAAAATACAACTCTATGCATGGGATGGTAATGAATGAACAGGCCAATCCTCAGTGTGAAAACTATTGCCTTTTATTAAAAAAACTGTATGCCGGGGCTGTGCCATTGGCTGTGGATTTGATTATTAAATTTCAAAAGGTATTGTTCCAGAATGCGGAACTGCCGGTACGGTTTCATGAGACATTCGGGGCAGGGGAGCACTGGGAAGAATTGCCGCTGTAGGAAGCAAGAATATACCATTAAGGAGATGCAGTATGGAGGATTTCGTAAAATTAGAGGGAATAACTAAGGTATACAAGATGGGGGAGGTGGAAATCTGTGCGGTTGATGGGATTGATTTTGCGATTCAAAAGGGTGAATTTGTCATTATCGTAGGTCCCAGCGGTGCAGGGAAGACGACTGTCCTGAATATCCTGGGAGGGATGGATACAGCTACAAGCGGGAAAATTACAGTAGACGGAGCTGACATCACAGGCTGCAATGCAAGGCAGCTGACTGGTTACCGGAGAAACGACATTGGGTTTGTATTCCAATTCTATAATTTGGTTCCTAATCTGACAGCTCTGGAGAATGTGGAGCTTGCCCTTCAGATATGCAAAGATCCGCTGGATGCCAGAGAGGTGCTGGAGGATGTGGGACTGGGAAACAGGCTGGATAATTTCCCGGCACAGCTTTCCGGCGGGGAGCAGCAGCGTGTGTCTATTGCACGTGCTCTTGCAAAGAATCCCAAGCTTTTACTTTGTGATGAGCCCACCGGTGCTTTGGATTATAATACAGGAAGGTCTATTTTAAAGCTGCTTCAGGACATGTGCCGGGAAAGAGGAATGACGGTTATCGTCATTACACACAATTCGGTTCTGGCACCTATGGCAGACCGTCTGATTCGGATTAAGAACGGAAAGGTATCAAGTATGGAAGTAAATGAGAATCCGGTATCCATTGAGAAGATAGAATGGTAGGTCAGCATATGAGCAAAAAAGCATTAAGAAAAGACTTTTATATGGAAATCCGAAGGAGCCTGGGACGCTTTTTATCCATTTTCTTTATTGTGGCAATCGGAGTTGCATTTTTCTCTGGTATTCGCTCGACGGAACCGGATATGCGGCTGTCAGGGGATGCCTATTTCGATTCGAAAAACCTGATGGATATTAAGGTCGTTAGTACATTAGGGCTGACAGAAGATGACCTGGAAGCAATGGAAGAGGTAGATGGTATTGAGAAGGTGGAAGCAGGATACTCAGTGGATGCTCTGTGTACCGTGAAGGACAGCAGGGAAGTAGTACATATTGTCTCTCTTCTCCCTTCTATGAATAAAGTAACTGTGGAGAAAGGAAGGATGCCGGAGGCGGCAGATGAGTGTCTGGTGGATGTGGACTTTCTGTCCGGCAGCGGATATAAAATCGGAGATAAGATTACCTTTCTTTCAGGGACTGAGGAGAATATAAAAGACACTCTGAAAAAAGATGCCTTTACGATTGTAGGAGCAGCAAGCAGTCCGGGCTATATCTCTTTTCAAAGGGGGAGCAGTACCATAGGAACAGGTGTAGTCAGCGGATTTGTATGTGTACCGGAAGACAGCTTTGATATGGAGGTATATACGGAGCTGTACGCTTCGGTAGATGGGGCAAAGGAACTGACGGCATTTACGGATGCTTATGATGATAAAGTGGAAGGTATCATAGATGAGGTTGAAAAAATCCGCAAAGAGAGGCAGGAAGCCCGGTATCAGGAAATTGTTGATGAGGCAGTGGATAAGCTGAATGATGCAAAAAAGGAGCTGGCGGATTCCAAAGCCGAAGCAAATAAAAAGTTAGAAGATGCCAGAGTACAGCTTGAGAATGGCAGGAAACAGATAGAAGATGCCAGGGTGGAAATTGCAAATGGGTATGCACGGCTGGAGGATTCCAGGAATCAACTGATTCAGAAGCAGGATGAGGTCACTTTAGGATATGAGGAATTAAATGCCCAGTTGAATGTATTGAATGAGAATATAAATGAGCTCAATCGGGCCAAGGCTCAATATGATGCTTTGGCGGCAAGCGGTCTAAGTGATGAACAGACCCAGCAGACCCTGCAGTTTATGTATGCCCAGATCACGGAGGGAGAAGCACAGATTGAAGCTGCCCGCGCTCAGCTTGATGCAGCAAAAAACCAGTTGGATGACGGCCAGAGGCAGATTAATGACGGCTGGGCGCAGATGGAGCGGGCCCAGGCAGAACTGGCATCCGGAGAGGCGAAACTGTCGTCAAAGGAGCAGGAACTGAATGATGCCCAAAAAGAATATGAAGATGGAAAAGCGGAAGCGGACAGTAAGATTGCAGATGGTGAAAAGAAAATCCGGGATGCCGAGGACGATATCAGCAAGATAGAACATGCAAAATGGTACATTTCGGACAGAAGTCATTTGCCGGAATATACAAGCTATGGAGACAATGCAGACCGTATAAAAGCAATTGGGAAGGTGTTCCCTGCGCTGTTTTTTCTGGTTGCGGCACTTATCAGCCTGACAACTATGACCCGAATGGTGGAAGAGCATAGAACACAGATTGGAACTTTGAAAGCTCTCGGTTATGAACGTCATTCTATAGCAGGGAAATATATAGGGTATGCAAGTCTGGCAACTGTCGGCGGCAGTATATTCGGGATGTTGGTTGGAGAGAAGATTCTGCCGTATATTATAATTACAGCGTATGGAATACTATACCGGCATATGGATGTTGTGCTGATTCCCTATAATCTGTATTACGGGCTGGCAGCTACACTGGCGGCATTGGCATGTACGCTGCTTGCAACTATTTTCTCCTGCTTTAATGAACTGCGGCAGCAGGCGGCGGAGCTGATGCGCCCGCCTACACCAAAGCAGGGCAAAAGAGTATTCATGGAGCGGATTCCATTTCTTTGGAAAAGATTGAACTTTATATGGAAGGCAACGGTGAGGAATCTGATCCGTTACAAGAAGCGGTTCTTTATGACAGTCTTTGGCATCGGAGGATGTATGGCATTGCTTTTGGTGGGATTTGGATTAAAGGATTCCATATTTGATATTGCATTGCTGCAATATAGTGAAATCCAGTTATATGACGGTAACATTATTCTCAATGAAGACGCCTCAGAAGAGGAAAAAGAAGAGTCATTCAATGAACTGACTTCTGATAACAGAGTGGAGAGTACTGCAAAGAACTTTTTACAGCAGGTGGAAGTTTCCCACGGGAAGACAACAAAGGATGTATATATGAACGTGCCGGAAAATGTGAAGGTGTTTTCTGATTTTGCTGTGCTCCAGAACCGTATAACCAAAGAGCATTACGAACTGAGCGATTCCGGTATTATTTTGACTGAGAAGATGGCAAAAATGCTGGATGTAAAGGCAGGTGACAGCATTACAATAAAGGATGATGTCAAGGGAGAGCTTGAGGTTAAGGTGGAGAACATCTGCGAAAATTATTTGGGGCACTATCTTTACATGTCAGCAGGGTACTATGAACAGTTGTATGACAAAGTACCGGAGTACAATTCGGTATACTATAAAATGAAAGCAGATAAGATGAATGACCTGGAAAAAGTGGGAGAGTCTATTCTTGAGTCAAAAGGTGCTCTGAGTGTGAGTTATACCAATGATATACAGGCACAATTAGATGATATGCTGAGCAGTTTGAATATTGTACTGGTCGTTCTTGTAATATCAGCGGGAATGCTTGCTTTTGTAGTGCTGTATAACTTAAATAATATCAATATCACTGAGCGTCAGCGGGAACTGGCAACTCTGAAGGTTCTGGGGTTCTATGATAATGAAGTGTCGGCATACGTGTACCGTGAGAATATCATACTGACTATAGCGGGTTCTTTAGCCGGAATTTTGATGGGAAGAATCCTTCATCAGTTTGTCATTGTGACAGTGGAAATTGATTCAACCATGTTTGGAAGAAATATTGATTTCAGCAGTTTTGTCTATAGCTTTTTGATTACAATGGGCTTCTCCTTTTTTGTAAATGGAGTGATGTACTTTAAACTCAGGAGAATTGATATGGTGGAATCTTTGAAGAGTGTAGAGTAGAGGCAAAAACATTGGAATTCCTCATAGTATTCACATTTTTTACATACTTCCCTGCTATGATACATTTAAAGAAGGGCACCTTCTTGAATATTAGCAGTTCAAGAAGTATACTTTATTGAACATGAATAATTAGGAAGTATGCCCTATTGAATGTTAGCAGTTCGATTAAGTACAGATGGGAGACGATTAGGATGGAGAAAGCGAAAATTTTAGTTGTTGATGATGAAAGCAGAATGCGTAAGCTGGTGAAAGACTTTCTTACAAGGGAAGGGTATATGGTTTTGGAAGCCGGAGACGGCATGGAGGCCATGGATCTTTTTTATAAAGATAAAGAAATTTCTTTAATCATACTGGATGTTATGATGCCTAATATGGATGGCTGGCAGGTTTGCCGGGAGGTACGTGAAAACTCCAAGGTGCCGGTTATTATGCTGACAGCACGCTCTGAAGAGAGGGATGAACTTCAGGGATTTGAGCTGGGGGTAGATGAATATATATCTAAACCATTCAGTCCCAAGATTCTGGTAGCGAGAGTGGGAGCCATTCTCCGCAGGGCACAGGGGGCAGTCGTGGAGGATGTGATAGATGCCGGTGGCATTGTGATCGATAAAGCGGCTCATATTGTGAAGATAGATGATAAGACGATAGATTTAAGTTATAAAGAGTTTGAGCTTTTGTCCTATTTTGTGGAAAATCAAGGGATTGCCCTATCCAGAGAGAAAATATTAAATAACGTGTGGAACTATGATTATTTTGGAGATGCGCGTACAATTGATACTCATGTGAAGAAGTTAAGAAGCAAACTGGAAGATAAGGGGGAATATATTAAAACTATCTGGGGGATGGGATACAAATTTGAGGTAGAGTCATGAAACATTCCATAAGGCGGCAGATGATGGTTGTGTTTGTCGGACTGATTGTTTTTATATTTGTATTGATATTTGCGGTAAATTCCGGTTTCCTGGAAGAGTATTATATTGTCCACAAGCAGGCCGATCTGACCAATACTTACAATGCAATAGATAAGGCTCTTACAGATAAGAATATTGATACAGATTCCGTGATTGCAAAACTGACCCGTCAGACAGAAAAGGCAAATATTTCAGCAGTTGTTATGCAGACTGACGGAACAATTACGTTTTCTACAGTGAAAGATGAAAGCAGCCCCCTTTATCTGAAACTGCTGGCGTATATGTTCAACAAAAACAAGGACACGGGAAGAATACTGAGGACTACAGATTCTTATCAGATTTATAAAACAAGAGACTTTATGACGCAGACAGAATACCTGGAGATGTGGGGAGTGCTTTCAGACAACTCTATTTTTGTAATGCGAAGCCCTCTTGAGAGCATCCGGGAAAGTGCGGGCCTGGCGAATAAGTTTCTTGTATACATGGGAGCGCTTGCAATTGTTCTGGGAGGCATTCTGGTGAGCTATTTTTCCAGGAGAATTACAGAGCCTATTAAGGAACTGGCAGTGTTGTCCCAGCGCATGGCAAATCTTGACTTTGAAGCCATGTATACCAGCGGAGGAGACCATGAAATCGGGGTTTTAGGGCGGAATTTCAATGCAATGTCATCGCGTCTGGAAAAGACAATCTCAGAGCTGAAAAGTGCGAATAACCGGCTGCAGGCGGATATCGAACAGAAGGAAAGGCTTGAGAATATGCGCAATGAGTTTCTTGGTAACGTATCTCATGAATTAAAAACCCCCATTGCGTTGATTCAGGGCTATGCAGAAGGATTGAAAGAAGGGGTCAATGATGACCCGGAGAGCCGTGAATTTTACTGTGATGTCATTATGGATGAAGCAAATAAGATGAACCAGATGGTGAGAAATCTGCTGATACTGAACCAGCTGGAATTTGGAGCCCAGGAGCTGGAGTTTAAGCGTTTCGACATCGTGGGAATGATATGCGGTGTTCTGGCAAGCTGTGAAATTCTGATACAGCAGGCGGAGGCGTCTGTGGATTTTGTTGCCGACGAGAAGGTGTATGTGTGGGCAGATGAGTTTAAGACAGAGCAGGTAATACGCAACTATCTGACGAATGCAATTCATCATGCGGAGAATGAAAAACGGATTGAAGTCCGTGTGATCTCCAAAGAAAAAACTGTGAGGATTACGGTGTTTAACAGTGGAAAGCCCATACCGGAAGAGGATCTGGATAAACTTTGGGATAAGTTCTATAAGGTAGATAAGGCCCATACAAGAGAATATGGAGGAAATGGGATTGGACTGTCTATTGTAAAAGCAATCATGGAATCCTTCCATCAGGAATATGGTGTAAAAAGCTTTGAAAATGGAGTGGAGTTTTGGTTTGAGCTGGACAGGGAAGCAGCTGAGGAAAAAGACACAGGAAAACTGGAGGTACGTTAGTCTAAAATATCTTGTAAAACACTTCGAAATAGGATAAAATATTATTACTAGGGCATACAATGTGCTAGCTGGCAGCGGTCGCTATCATGTGTGCCTTATTTTGGTATTTCTGTTTCATTTCTGACAGTCATTGGGAGAAAAGAGAGAGGAGAAGGATATGTTTGACAAAGTGAATGCGGTAGTAGAGTCAGTAAATGGTGTAGTGTGGGGATGGGGGATGATCATTTTATTGTTTGGAACCCATATATTTCTCACAATCCGTACAGGATTTATCCAGAACAAAGCAATTTCGAAGGGAATCAAATTATCTGTTACAAAAGATCCGGAGGCAGAAGGCGAGGTTAGTCAGTTTGGGGCATTGACTACGGCGCTTGCATCTACCATCGGTACAGGGAACATTATCGGAGTAGGGACTGCGGTTGCAATGGGAGGACCGGGAGCCGTACTTTGGTGCTGGCTGACCGGCGTATTTGGGATTGCCACAAAATATGCAGAATCCCTCATTGCCGTAAAATACAGAGTCAAGACAGAAGACGGCAGAATGCAGGGCGGTGCAATGTATGCATTGGAACGCGGTCTGAATATGCGTTGGCTGGGAATGATTTTTGCAGTTTTCGCAGGATTTGCTTCTTTTGGAATTGGCTGTGCCACTCAGGTAAATGCAATCGCTGCGGTCTGCCAGGAGAATCTGGGGGTTCCGCCCTGGATTGTAGGAGTGGTGATTGCATTTTTAACTGCAATAGTCATATTCGGAGGAATTAAGAGTATTGCAAGAGTATGTGAAAGACTGGTTCCGTTCATGGCTGTATTCTATGTTTTGGGCTGCCTGATTATTTTAGTAATTAATTATGATTTCATTGTGCCTGCAATTGTAACAATCTGCAAGCTTGCATTTACACCGGGAGCAGCTGCAGGAGGGCTGGTCGGGGGAGGAATCCGTCTGGCAATGCGGTATGGCGTGGCAAGAGGGCTGTTTTCCAATGAATCAGGTATGGGTTCTGCACCGATTGCGGCGGCAGCAGCTCAGACAAGGAACCCGGTGCGTCAGGCACTGGTATCTTCCACAGGTACGTTTTGGGATACGGTTGTAGTATGCCTGATGACCGGTCTCGTGCTTGTTTCAACTATTATGAAAAATCCAGCAATCAATGCAGACGAAGTAGCCAACGGCGGAATACTGACTTCAATGGCATTTGCACAGATTCCTTATGTAGGTCCTGTCATTCTGGTTGTAGGAATTATTTCATTTGCTTATTCTACGGTTTTAGGCTGGGCATATTATGGAGAACGATGCGTAGAGTATTTTGCGGGAAAGAAAGGTCTTATTCCTTATCGTGTTCTTTATGTACTTGTGGCTGCGATTGCACCGGTTCTGGCGCTGGATTTGGTTTGGCTTGTTGCAGACACGCTGAATGCGCTGATGGCCATACCGAACTTGATTGCGGTATTGCTTTTGTCACCGATTATTGTGAAGGAGACGAAAAAGTATATCAATAATCTGGATGCTGTAGATGAAACTCCGGTACCTGTCATCAAGACCGGACGGGGAAAGAAAGAGTGAAAAAATAAAGGAGTTACATATGATAGCAATTATTGACTACGATGCGGGGAATATAAAAAGCGTGGAGAAAGCACTGCTCTTTTTAGGGCAGGAGGTTGTAAGCACCGGGGATAAGGAGCAAATTTTAAAAGCAGATAAAGTCATTCTTCCTGGTGTGGGGGCCTTTGGGGATGCAATGAAAAATCTGCGGAAGTCGGGGCTTGATGGGGTGATCCATCAGGTGGTTGAAAAAGGAACCCCGTTTATGGGAATTTGTCTTGGACTGCAGCTTTTGTTTGAGAGAAGTGATGAGGCACCGGGCATTTCGGGACTGGGGATACTGGAAGGGGAGATTCTGAAGATTCCCATGCAGGAGGGGCTTAAAATCCCTCACATGGGCTGGAACTCCCTTTGCCTGGAAAATGACGGAAAGCTGTTTGCGGGAATCCCACAGCAGTCATATGTTTACTTTGTACATTCTTATTATTTAAAGGCAAAAGAAGAAACTATTGTGAAAGCTTCCACAGAATACAGCACTCATATTCACGCTTCTGTGGAGAAAGATAATGTGTTTGCCTGCCAGTTCCATCCGGAGAAGAGCAGTGATGTTGGAATGCAGATACTGAGGAATTTTGTGGAACTGGATCAGGAGGAAATGTGATGTTTACGAAAAGGATTATCCCCTGCCTGGATGTAAATGCAGGCAGGGTTGTAAAGGGCGTTAATTTTGTGGATTTGCGGGATGCCGGTGATCCGGTGGAGATAGCAAAGGCGTATGATAAAGCCGGTGCGGATGAGTTGGTATTTCTGGATATAACTGCCTCTTCTGATGCAAGAGAGACTGTCGTGGATATGGTGAGGAAGGTAGCACAATGTGTCTTCATCCCGTTTACAGTAGGCGGAGGAATCCGGACAGTGGACGATTTCAAAGCTCTGCTCAGGGAAGGTGCGGATAAGATATCTATCAACTCTTCCGCAATCAACACCCCGAATCTGATACAAGATGCCGCCGGGAAATTTGGCAGCCAGTGCGTAGTCGTGGCAATTGATGCAAAGAGAAGGGCAGACGGAAGCGGCTGGAATATTTATAAAAATGGCGGCAGGATAGATGTAGGGATAGATGCAGTAGAGTGGGCAAAGAAGGCAGAAAGCCTGGGAGCGGGAGAAATTTTGCTTACAAGCATGGACTGTGACGGCACAAAGGCTGGTTATGACCTGGAGCTGACCCGCACGATAGCAGAAAACGTATCCATACCAGTCATTGCATCAGGCGGTGCGGGTACACTGGAGCATTTTAAAGAAGCGCTGACGGATGGGAAAGCAGATGCGGCATTGGCTGCTTCACTTTTCCATTATAAGGAGCTGGAAATCCGGGAAGTAAAAGAATACCTGAGAAAAGAAGGTGTTTCTGTAAGGATGTAAATATGGAAGGGGTCTGAAAGACAGGCCCCTTATCGAATACGAATGATTCAGTAATAATGAGTTACATAAGCGGAGATAGGAGTGTATACATATGTCAGGACTAAGTGGTGATTGGTATGAAGCTTTAAAAGATGAGTTTAAAAAGCCTTATTATAAAAAATTATTTGACCGGGTAAATGAGGAGTATCGTACCCACAAGATATTTCCTCCGGCAAGTGATGTTTTTAATGCATTCCATCTGACACCGCTGAAGGATGTAAAAGTGGTAATTTTAGGACAGGACCCTTATCATAATAATGGGCAGGCCCACGGACTTTGTTTTTCTGTGAAAAAGGGAGTGGACGTTCCACCTTCCCTGGTTAATATTTATCAGGAACTGCATGATGATTTGGGATGTACAATTCCAAACCACGGATGTCTGACAAAATGGGCAGAGCAGGGTGTGTTAATGCTGAATACAGTACTTACTGTACGGGCACATCAGGCAAACTCGCTTCGCGGAATTGGCTGGGAGGAGTTTACCGATGCGGCCATCATGGCTCTGAACAGCCAGGATAAGCCTATTGTGTTTATTTTATGGGGAAGCCCTGCACAGCGTAAGAAAGCGATGTTGAATAACCCCAGGCACCTGATACTGCAGGCGCCTCATCCCAGTCCGCTGTCGGCATACCGGGGATTTTTCGGCAGCAGGCCCTTTAGCCAGACAAATGAATTCTTGAAACAAAATGGAATAGAACCTGTGGACTGGCAAATAGACTAGAAGTTAAGTCTGGATTTCTATCATGAGGCAAAGCATAACCGGGTTTATGGATGAACTGTAACCCCTTGAGGGAAAGCTATGGGAAAAGAAAAGGAAAAAGAAAAAAATTGTCCAATATGTGGAAATCATTGTCCCCGGGAAAAACTGAAATGCAGCAGGGGAAGAAAATATTTTGAGAAATTGGAAGGTAAGACTTCCAAAGAAGAAAAGGAAAAGAAACATAAGAAAAAGAATGGTCATGAAGGTAAGAAGAAGGATAAAAGTGACCGTAAGAATAAAAAGAAAGATAAACACGAGGATAAAGAAAAAAAGAAACACAAGGACAAGAAGAAAGATTGATACACTTTATAGTATCTACTGTTACACACTTAACAAGAGAGCCGGAAAGCTAGTCGATATCTAGCGGTCCCAGCAAATATGTATTGCCAAATAGCGCTGCACTGATCAGGTGGGGCGCTTTTTTATATACTAGGAAACTGCGCGTTTCCTAGTATATAAAACCCACTTCAAATACTTACAGCGATACAAGGTAAGCGTTTAATTTCGGGGTAGATTTTCTTACCCCGAATTTATCTTTATAATGATTGCTAGGAAATGCTAACATTTCACCGCACCTGTTGTACTGGAAGCGAGCATTTCACTTTATTTTGAAG
>JACERV010000050.1 GCA_013911065.1 Ruminococcus sp.
GTGTACGCTTTTTTATGGAAAAATCAATCATTATCATAAAAAGTAGATAAAAAAACGAAGAATCACCAGAACCGGCATTTGCCGGAACTGGCGATTCTTAATTAAGAACTTATTTTACAGCCCCTTTATAAGTATTATGGGGAGAGACCTCCTTCCCCCGCATTTTTCCTTTTCCTATTGTTCATAATCTCAATATGCATGCTGGGGCTTTAGATGATGTTCCTTATTTCGGTTATATAGAATAGCAGCTTCGCACCCACCAAACCACCGAGAATGCCAAACAGTGTAATACCCCATACTATATCTTTTATATTTAGCTCGATAGCTACCAGTGCAAATCACTGCAAGAAAGCCGACTGCTATCATCAAACCATAACTATGAATGGTAATGGGACTGATGGAAAATAATTCAGGATACATATTACCTTAATCTCCTTTTTCAATGATATAGGAAAGATACCGATGGAGTCACCTCATCAAGGTCAATATGGCATAGGCTGATAAACTCTCTCATGATGCCTGCGATATATTTGTTTTTGTGGTGGATGATGAAAAACTTCCGTTTGAGGGATATCCCTTCAATCGGCCTGGTAACAAGACTACCTTGCACCAAAAGGGGTTCCACCACCATGAGAGGCAATACTGCTACCCCCAAGCCATTGACTACTGCCTGCACAATGGTCTGAGTGCTGATACTTTCCCATGCGGGCTTGATGGCGATGTCATGCAGCAGCAGGGCACTCTCCAATATCTCCCGTCCTCCGCTGCCACGCTCCCGCATCAGAAAGGGTTCCTCTTTCAACTGGCCCGGTGTCACCGATATCTGCGTTTCCCAAGGGTGACCAGGGGCAAATATTAATACCAACTCATCATCCCGGAACGCCTCACTGACAAGCTGTGAACTGTGAGCCACCCCCTCGATCAGACCCAGATCGATTTGGTTATCCAATACAGACTGCTCAATTTTTTCGGAATTGTCCACCTGCATTTTTATGACTACATCAGGTCGATTTTTGGCAAAGGCTTTCAATAAACCCGGTATTAGATAGTTTCCTATGGTTACGCTGGCCCCAATATGCAGAGTTCCGCTGTTATCCAAGTTCTGTGCTTCGACTTCCATTTCGTCGAACATCAAAACAATGTGCTGCGCGTAAGGCAGTAGTTTCCTTCCGGCATCAGTCAAATATAGCCGCTTGGAGAGCCGGTCAAATAACTTGACTCCATAGTGCTTTTCCAACTGCGACACTGCGAAACTGACAGTAGGCTGCGCCATAAACAGTTTTTCACCGGCTTTGGTGATACTGCCTTCTTCACATACCGCCACAAAGATCTTCAAATGCCGAATGGTCATATTTCTTCCCTTCTCCCTATACATAGTTAAACAACTATGATATTCATTTAATAATACTATTTTTATTATACGAAAGCAAGGCTTATAATGTAAATAGTAAAGGAGGATATCTGTGGAAAAAAATCTAAAAAATTATTTTAAATTGTTCAAATCCATGTTCTTTCTAAGCGCCTCCACTTTTGGCGGTGGATATGTCATCATCCCATTGATGAAGAAAAAATTTGTAGATGAATTGGAATGGCTGAAGGAAGAGGAAATGCTGAACATGGCAGCAATCGCCCAATCCTCGCCAGGAGCAATGGCGGTCAATGCTTCAATTCTGGTGGGCTGGCGGATGATGGACCTATCAGGCGCACTGGTGGCGATTGTTGGCACCGCGTTGCCACCGTTCATTATTCTCTCCGTCATCTCGTTGTTCTACGCGGCCTTTCGTGACAATGCCGTTGTGAGCGCTGTGCTCAAGGGCATGATGGCCGGCGTATGTGCAGTGATTTTCGATGTCGTGTTCATAATGGGCGGTAACATCATCAAGGCAAAAAAGTGGTTGCCCATTCTCATCATGGCAGGTACTTTCGCTGTATACTTTTTCCTGCACATCAAAATCATTTACATTATTCTGTTCTGCGGTACTCTGGGCGCACTGGTGAGCCTGCATGATAAACGAACTGGAAAGGAGCACATATAGGATATGATTTATCTTCAACTATTTTGGAGTTTTTTCCAAATCGGTTTGTTCAGTTTTGGTGGTGGTATGGCCGCTATGCCGTTAATACAAAATCAGGTGGTTGTTCTCCACGGTTGGCTTTCTCTTACGGAATTTACGGACCTTATCACCATTTCGGAAATGACACCAGGACCCATCGCTGTCAACTCAGCCACATTCGTGGGAACTCGAATCGCAGGCATGGGTGGGGCCTTAGTATCTACCTTGGGTTGTATCCTGCCCTCATGTTTTATTGTGTTGCTGCTGGCATGGCTATACAGCAGATATAATGAGATGGTGGTAATAAGGGGTGTGCTTGCAGGCTTGCGGCCTACAGTGGTCGCCCTGATTCTGTCGGCCGGGCTGTCCATCCTTGTACTGTCCTTCTGGGGGACAGATGGTTTCACAGGGAATGTAACCTCTATTGATTTCATCGCCATTGCTCTATTTGCAGCGGGGCTTTTCCTGCTACGGCGGTTCAAGCTGAACCCTATCCTTATCATGCTGGGCAGTGGTGTAATTGGTGGGACCTGCTATCTTCTGATTTAAGGGGGTAATAGAAATGATCATCATAGTAAAAAATCGATTTTGTAAAAAGTTATTTTTGGATGAAGCCGGTAAACAGCTCGCCATCTTGAGAAGAGCAAAGCTGTTCGGGGCAGAAAAGGTGGTGATCGGCCCCGATAAAATAGTGAAGCATGAAACAGGCATTCAAAACCTGCCCCAAAAGCCAGCTGGAGAGAATCGGCGGTATATAATTAAGCAGGGCGGTATGACAGTGGTAACCGCACGGCCAGTATACGCTGCCGATGCCGATCATTTTGCTATTCCGAACCCTCCGCGCTCTGTAGGACTGGCAATTCAAATACAAGACGGACCGCAGTGGCGGGTAAAGCGTAGCAAAAAGAATACCGTTAAAATATGGACGCCGGATGGAGTGGGTAAACTACCGGATTTCTTCTCCCTCCGTGCCCAAGCATTTGAACTTCCCGACAGAAGCGACATATTTTTATGGGCAGGTGTGTACGCAATGATTGACTACATGATGCACGAAGATGATACGTACCTGGTGTAATCAATTTAAATGAGGCAATTAAAGAACAAATTGTAAATCGATGCTTTAAGGGGTGTTACTCCAACACTGACGGTTTCTTCGTTAGAGGCGAGATATTCCTTGCTAAAGTATCACATCCGTCAATAACCCTGATAAGCAGAAAATGACGACTTTGATTTTCCAAAACCGTCGTTTTCTGTTTATACGTTCTGCATCTGTGCGTCTGGCTTTTTGATGAGCGACAGCAAATGACACAACATAAACCGGGGTTGGAGTGGCTACCTCAACAAGCAATTTGCCGTTTAACGTTCAGACAGAATTATGCATATGATGTAGCCGAATCATCCGATTGGAAACATCTATTATGCCTTCGTCTTTAAGATTTTTCAACTCCCGAAATAAAGACGGACGTTGCACACCAAGATAATCAGCAAGCTGCTTTTTGCTGATTGGCAATATTATGCTATTAGAATGTTGCAGTCTTGATTGTTGTCTAAAGTATTCTAAAAGGTTTTCTCTGAGAGTCTTTTGTGTTGCCATCGTAATTTTTTGGTTAAGTTTCTGAGAGTTAAGCGATAACATTCCGATAAACTGCATTGTAAAGTGATAGTCATGTAAAAAATGTGATACCGCTTTTTTGGTGATATGTAAAAGCTGCGCGTCGGACAGACAGTAAATCGTGAACGGGTATGTATGAGTATCACCAAACAATAAATTTGCCCCTAGCATATGCCCTTGGGCGAATTCAAACATCATCATTGCCGAGCCGTTCTCTAAAAGGGAGTACACGACAAGACCACCCAATATGACAATATCAAATGTATTACAGTGCTCCTTTTGATTATAAACTGTTGTACCTTTTGAATAGTTCTTTAAGTATAACTGATTATCGGAAATCAACGACTCCAATTGATCCAATGGCAGCTGTTCAAACAGCGGTATACGCCTAATTATTTCTACCAAAATAACATCACTCCTTTTCTACTACAATATATTTATGGTTAATATCCCTTACAGCCAGTAAGGAATTATCCATCTTGTTGCTTAAGCTGTTATAATGATGGAGCAATCGGTATATCGGCTTCCTTTCCTGGGCTTCG
>JACERV010000020.1 GCA_013911065.1 Ruminococcus sp.
TGGCTGCTTAAAATCCAAGAACTATATTCATAGCTTTATTAAGTGTACGCTTTTTTATGGAAAAATCAATCATTATCATAAAAAGTAGATAAAAAAACGAAGAATCACCAGAACCGGCATTTGCCGGTTCTGGCGATTCTTAATTAAGAACTTATTTTACAGCCCCCTGTTTCTTAATATGCCCTCATTCTATACCCTAAATTACTTTTTCAATTGTTCTTCTATTCTTAAGAGCTGATTATATTTTGCCACCCTCTCTGAACGGCAGGGTGCTCCGGTTTTTATCTGTCCGGTATTAAAAGCCACTGCAATATCTGCAATTGTAGTATCTTCTGTCTCCCCCGACCTGTGAGATATAATAGCATTATATCCTGCTCTCTGCGCCATTTCAATTGCAGCTATAGCTTCCGTCAGAGTTCCAATCTGGTTTACTTTCACTAAAATTGCATTTGCCACATGCTGCTCAATTCCTTTGCTCAGACGTTCTACATTTGTGACAAAGAGGTCGTCCCCTACTAGTTGAATATCATTTCCCAATCTTGTGGTCAACAGTTCCCATCCATCCCAGTCTTCTTCATCCAGAGGGTCTTCAATAGAACGGATTGGAAACTCCATTGCCAGGTCTTCATAATACTCAATCAATTCCTCCGCCGAACGTATAATTTTCTCCCCCCGCATTTTGCTCTCTCCAGGAAATACATACTTCTTAAAGTCCTTATTGTATAGTTCAGACGCGGCTACATCTAAAGCTATTGCAATATCTTTTTCCATCTCGTATCCGGCTGCTTCTACCGCTTGTTTTAAAAATCTCAATGCTTCTTTTGCATCCGGCAGATCCGGTGCAAATCCACCTTCATCTCCCACCGCTGTGTTTAATCCATTTTCTTTCAGCAGCTTCTTTAAGGTCTGATAGATTTCTGCGCACATGCGAAGTCCTTCTTTAAAGTTCTCCGCCCCCACGGGCATTATCATAAATTCCTGGATATCCAATGTATTATCCGCATGAGCGCCTCCGTTCAGGATGTTCATCATCGGAACAGGAAGTTTACATGCATTTACTCCTCCAAGGTACCGGTAGAGCGGCATTTTCAGCGCGTTTGCCGCCGTCTTTGATGCTGCCAGGGATACTCCCAGCAGAGCATTGGCGCCCAGGTTTTTCTTGTTCTTGCTTCCGTCAGCTTTAATCAGCACTGCGTCCAATGCAGCCTGGTCAAATACATTAACACCTATCACAGCTCTGGCCAGCTGGTCGTTGACATGTTCCACAGCCCGCTCCACTCCTTTGCCTCCATAGCGCTCTTCATTGTCACGCAGCTCCACTGCCTCGTATTTTCCCGTAGATGCCCCGGAAGGTACAGCAGCGCGGCCCACGATGTCCTCTCCTGCCAGCACTTCTACTTCTATTGTAGGATTCCCTCTGGAATCTATAATTTCTCTTGCGTATACATCACGAATCGGTAAATACTGATACATATTTTATTTCCTCCTTATGGGAAAGTAGTATTTCCAAATATCTGCTCTTAATGCGTTGACTTTTGATATTCCCAGCGTTACAATTCGGATAGAATATGCAGATATCAAATACATGATATATAAGATAGGAACTAGACCCATGAAAGACAAAATAAAATATTTTCTTTTATTGACATGCAGCACACTTGTTATGGCTGTAGGAACTTACTTTTTTAAATTTGCAAATAACTTTACTTTTGGCGGTATTACCGGCCTTGCCGTCCTGGTTGCCAAGACACGGGTTCTGTCTGCCGGTGACTTTACTTTTATCATGAATATGCTATTGCTGGTCATTGGTTTCATTGTCTTAGGGCGTAAGTTTGCTGCAAAGACTGCCTATTGCAGTATTTTGCTTTCTGTGGTGCTTTCCGGCCTGGAACGTATTTATCCAATGTCTCAGCCTTTGACTGACCAGCCTATGCTGGAGTTGTGTTTTGCCATCGCTCTTCCTTCTCTTGGCTCCGCCATTTTATTTAATATCGGTTCCTCCAGCGGGGGTACGGATATTATTGCTATGATTCTAAAAAAATATTCCAGCTTTGACATCGGACGTGCGCTGCTTGTTACAGATATTCTGATTGCCGTAGCAGGCTGTTTTGTGTTTGGGATCAAAACCGGCCTTTATTCCTTCCTGGGCCTGGCTATCCGTTCTTTCATGATTGATACATTTATTGAAAGTTTTAACTTATCCAAGTATTTTAATGTTGTTTGTGATGAGCCAGAACCCATCTGTAATTATATTGTAAATACGCTGCACCGCAGTGCCACAGTCTGTCATGCCCAGGGGGCCTTTTCTGGAAAGGATAAATATATTATTTTCACTGCGCTTAACCGCCATCAGGCTATAAAGCTTCGTAATTATATTAAAGCAACTCAGCCAGAAGCATTTATTTTAATCTCTAACACGAGTGAAATTATCGGAAAAGGATTTCATAGTATCTAAGGTTCCGGCAATGCTCCCTTTTTATAATAAAAACCCAAATCAAAACAATATTTTTTATATATCGTTCAGATTTGGGTAAAACCTGTTACCAGTAATTTTTCCGGTAAACTCTTATTTACTTATTCTTAATGGAAGAAATGGTCTCCTATCTGAATCCCATAATCTCCATTTCCGAAGTACAGACAATCTCCGATTGGGTTAGCCCCTGCAAGTGCATCTGCTGCGGCCTGCATAGCAGTATCCGTATATCCGCCGCTTGCCAGTACACTATCCAGCCAGCCTGTCATTGCAGGTCCAAACTGTCCCGGCTGATAGATAACCTCTGAAATACTGCCTGGGTAAACACCACTGTTGACACGGTTCATGATAACAGCTCCTACCGCTACCTGCCCGTCATAGGGCTGATTACCTGCCTCACAGAAAATGATAGCTGCCAGTAATTCCTGCTCTCCCGCCATTACCGGTACGCTTGCCGCTTCCGCCGCTGTTGCTTCTGCCGCTGCTGCTTCTGCTGCCGCTGCTTCCTCCGCAACCCTCTGTGCTTCTTCTGCAGCCAGTCTTGCTTCTTCCTCTTTCTTTTTCTGTTCTTCTATTTTTCTCTGCTCTTCTTTTTTCTGTTCTTCCTCATAAGCCGCCTTTGCTTCTTTTGCAGCTTTTTTCGTCTGAATTGTCCCTGAAGCAGGAATGCTTTCCGCCGTTTCAGCTAATATCGTATTTCTATTACCCTTGTCCAAGCTTTCAATTGTAACTGCCTCCGGCATCAAAGATGCCGCATGTGCGGTAAATCCAGCTGCGAACAGTGTGCATACCGTCACACTTGTCAATACCGCCATAAATTTTTTACCTTGTAACATATACTTTAACCTCCTGATTATCGTAATATCTTCACGAGTTCGTAATAAGCCCGTAATAAACTATACGCTTAAGATTTCGAACTTATTACAGATATTACAAAATTGTTACAAGAATTATTCTAATACAAAATTAGCATTCTGTCAACTTTTTTATTTCCCACCCGTATTTTCCCGGGTTTTTCCGAAGTTTTAAAACAATTCTGAAAATGAACCGCAAAGGGGTCAGTCCCTTTTGAAAAGGGACTGACCCCTTTATTTATCCTCTTTATTTTCTTTGTTTTCCGCTGAATTCTTCTGCCATTATTTTTATCACTGCTACTATGGATGTCATCTTTTCGTTAAACTCAAAATGTTTTCCTGTCTGGCATTTCATCAGGATACTTAGCGCCTCCATTTTTTCCTCAGTTTCCTCTACAATCTCTGCCCGGCCCTTTCCTACAAGGCTGGCATACCTGAATCCATATTGGCATGCTGTTTTATCTTCAACCAATTCATGATCACAGTCTAATTCAAATCCTACCTTTGGATTCGCTTTTAATAAGTCTAACTTTTTTCCTTTCAGCGCAGCATGAACATAGAAGACCAATTTATCTTCTTGATATGTATATCCAAAGTTCAGAGGCAATATATAAATCCCATCCTCATCATACATTCCTATACGCATTACCTTACAGGTATCCAATACATGCAGTATATCCTCCTGTCCTTTCATTTCTCGGTCTTTTCTTCTAATTTGCGTCATGATTCTGCTCCCTTCTTTTTCCAATTTTCTAGATTATATCATATTTTTTTCTTTTTGAGCGTTTTGTCTTAAGAGGGCAGAGGATAATCAAAAAAATACCTTATGGTTCAGAAGACAATGGCTTTTAGCACTGCGTCATATCTTCTATCCATAAGGCATTTTTTATCATGAACCATTTCGTTCTGTCACTGCACTTTTTTATATCCGAATTCCTGAGGTCCTATCTCATCCTGAATACCGGACTGATTTTCTTATAAATCAGCAATACAACCAGGGATACCAGCACCCCCTTTAACAAGTTAAATGGCGCTACTGCAAACAATACAAGAGTGGAAAGGCTCGTAATATTTGCATTTACAGCGGTTCCCATCTGTACCAGTGAATCTATAGGCATACCGAACGCTGCTGCATAAACCGGGAGCAAGACATACGCATTCAACACACATCCGAGTGCGGTCATACATATCGTACCCACAGCCATTCCTGTAATTGCGCCCTTTCTGGTCCGATTCCTTCTGTAAATCAGTCCCGCAGGAACACACAGTGAACAGCCTATCAAAAAGTTAGCGATTTCTCCAACTCCCGCTGTAATCGTTCCATTTATAACAAAATTCAGAAGAATTTTCACAAATTCAATGACAACTCCTGCCAGCGGTCCCATTACAAAACAGCCGACTAACACCGGAACCTCACTGAAGTCAATCTCGTAAAATGCAGGTGCAAAGGGAAGTGGAATTTCAAATAACATTAATATTACGGCAATGGCAGATAACATACTAATCTGCGCGATGGTGCGGATTTTACTCCTGGATTGTGTTCTTGATACTACATTTGTTTCTGTACTCATTTTGCTTCTCTCCTTTAATTAAAAAATTTTAAATTGAAAAGAAAGAAAATCTTCTTGGAAATTATGCTGGCGATACAGTGTGATCTCCCAGAGGCTTTTATGTAATGGAAAACACAGTTTCCCATTACATAAAAAAATCCCCGAATTACATATCCGGGGATTAAATCATACTTGTACGCGTATGCCAAAATTTCTTCTCTCATCCAGACTTTACTGTCGGTACTGGAATTGCACCAGTTCAGCCGTTATTCCAAAATAACGGGTCGCGGACTATACCGCCGGTTGGGACTTGCACCCGACCCCGAAGAATTCAATCTTTTTATGTAGTTCATTATAACCGATTATAAAGAATTATACAAGTGGTTTTTTTAGGCATTTTGCACAAATTTCAGTACATATTCTATTACTACTGATTATAACTAAACGGTCATTTGTCGTATATTTGTCGTAAAACATATCATCAATCAAACCTTAAATTTCAACGTTTAAAGACAGTCTCAAATAATCATTTGTCGTAAAACTCCGCGCTTTTCCTTATGATTCATTTTATCCATCTGTTTCTTTACCCTGTCCATATTCAACTTATCATATACTTTTAAAATCATTTTCGGATTCTTATGCCCCATAATATATTGCATTGTCTTTATGTCAACTTCATTTTCTGCCATATTAGTGCATCCATTATGACGAAAGGTGTTGATGGATATTATAGGAAAATCATTATTAGTAGCTTTATTATAACGATTAACCATAGCATACAGTTGCTTATTAACACTCACAGCATAAAGGGGTGTTCCACTTTCAGAAACAAAAACAAAATCAGAATATCCATCCACTACTAAAGTTGATTTGTTTGTCAACCTTCCAGCATGTAATATTTTAAAACATTCATAAGCCAAATCCGTCATAGGTATGATTCTTTCCCTATTTTTATCGGTTCCATATGTCGCATAAAACTGCATTTTACCATTCTTTTTCCTATAAACGATACCATGATTTACCTTTATTTCCCTTTTTCTCATATCCACATTTGACCAATCCAAACCGATAATCTCATTAGGACGTGTAGATGTCTCCTGAATAATGGTAAACAATAATCCATACTTACGGCCATTCCTATGATATTTTAAAATCTCATTAAAAAAAATCTGCTGTTCTATGGGAGACATGGCATCACGTGGCACCGTTTTTGTATAATCACTACAACAACTATCTGCCGGATTACGCCCGATCACTTCATCATCAACCAACAGCTGTAATGATGGTCTTATTATCTTATGCAATATCTGTATTGTTCCATTAGAATATCCACCTTTTGATTTCAGGGAATAAAACTGTTTTATATCCGACTTTCTAATATCAATAACTTGTTTTCTCCCTAATACAGAATTTTCAATATCTTTCTCGAAGTAATACATATAATTAGTATATGTAGCATTGGCAAATCGTTTTATACTCAAATATTTTTTTATACAATCAGACAAGGTAATCATTGATGCCCTGATATGATAGCCATCACTCAGCTTTTCTTCTAGTTCTTTCTCCTGTTCCCGCAGTGACAATTTATCACGTTTGCCCTGGGGAGTTCTATCCGTTGCCACTAACTTCCAACTATACAACGAACGTCTTACTCCGTCTAAATCATCATACTTATACTCATAACTTCCATCTTTTCTCTGGCTCTCTCCTGTCCTAAGTAATCTACCCTTACTATCTTTTCTCTTACTGGACATATTAATACACTCCTTTCCATAAAAAAGAGCCTTGATATGATATTAATAAAATACCACATTCAAGGCTCATAGTCCAATGTCTTCCTACAGCGAATAACATCTTTCAATATATTTATCAAACAAGCGTCTTTTTATTAATCGCTTTGTTCCAATCCACAAAACAAACTCACATTTTTCACTACTTGTTATTTCTTTCAACTTATTTATTCCAATACCGGAATACGCCGCCGCTTCTTCCACTGTAAGATTTGACTTTTCCCATATTGGTACTTCTTTCCTTTTCATATTCTCACCTCACTATTCATGATGTCTATATACGTAATTAAAATAAAACATAAGGATTATTAAGCCATATTTCACTGTACCCTCTGGCAATCATAAACTGTCTATATTCAAATAAGATATTTACGTTTTCAAGTAGCTCCCCATCCAGCAAATCTGAATCCCGAAAAGAGTATACATATATATCATCTGGCAGAAAATCCACTTGCAATTGTCCCATTTCTGAAAAAAGAGTAAAAGAAACTCGAATAAAGTTCTGGTCGAGCATTCTCCCAAAATGTACTAAATTGGCATAAGGATAAACCATTTTTAAAACAAATTCAATTTCCTTCTCATTCATATATCTTGCCATTTCCATATACTTCATATTTTCCTCCCGTATTATATATGTATTAGCCATTTATGGCTAATGTTATTATAGCCAATATTCGGGTATTATTCAAGCAGGAGGATTATAATATGATTTCATACGAACCACTTTGGAATACCTTAGAAGAAAAAGGCATTTCTCAATATGCATTGATTAAAGAATACGGTGTATCGGCCGGACAGTTATCAAGATTAAGGGCTAACCAGAATGTTTCTACACATACGATTAATAGGCTCTGTAAAATTCTATCATGTCGGGTACAGGATATCATTATTTACATAGAAGAATGATATCTTACGCCCCCTCCTGAAATAGAGAATCAGCAACTGCTAAATCCTCTATATTCTGTTTATGTCCCTCTATTTCATCAACGACTTTGTAAAAATTCACATCAGAGTACACCTTCCGCATCATAGAATCGTTTTTCATTCTGTTAATCATCCGGTATGCGTCTGTTAGCATCTTTTCATAACATGGAGGAAGAACGCTTTCTGGTTTCTCTATCTGTTCCTTTCCAGAACCTGTTCCCAATTTCTTTTCCCTTCTGGATAATTCCTCCATCAAAAGCACAAGCAGCTTCTTTTCAAATTCTCCCGGATACTTTTTATATTGTAAGCCGACTTCCTCAATCAGTTGCTCCCAATAAGAATCACATTTTTTTACTTCCCAATACTTCCGGCATAAAATACCATATTCATTTAGAAAATCCATAAATGAATCTACGTCTGTCGTTCTTTCCTTCATGTTCTTTTCACCGCCTTTTCGCCATTTAGAAAATATCCAGTTCATAGAGAGAAATTATCTGACAATTCCGCTCTGCAGAACCGGATACTTTTGTTATTGTGTGTACAATTATATTTTACTTGCTTATAAAGTTACTGGCCTGTAAAGCCTGTTCCGATTATCTTCCAGTTATCGCCCTTCTTTAGAATCAGTTCAAACTGATTGTATTGCGTCAACTTCGTCACCGTATCCAGATAAGAGACTGTTACTGCCGCTTTTACGGTATCGTCAGCTCCTTCATTTAAAGCAACCTGTTCCAGCTTATTATACTGGTATCTTTCCATATTTACGCTTGGCAGCGCGCTGTCTGCTACATAAAATTCCAGTTCATTGTCTGTAGCAACAGGATACATCTTAAAGAATGTATCTAAAAACACAACAATTTCATCCTGCTTATCCATCAGATTACTATCCGAAACTGGCTCTTTGGGCCGATAATCCGATACCTCCGGTGAGCGGTACAGGGATGGATTTTGCACAATTACAAGGTTCCCTTTGGAATCCTCATGGACGCGGGTAAGGTAAGTTCCCGGTATGTATTGTACTTCCTTTCCTTCTGTAATCTCCTGCCATACGGAATATACAACCTCATATTCACTTTTTCCGGCTTTTTTTACACTCCAAATGTCAACACTGGTAACTCTGGAAAGGGTAGATAAGCCTGATGGCATAGAGGACATATTTAGTTTCTGCAAATCCTCTGTCATATAGTTTTTTAAAGACTCCTGCCACTTTTCCAACCCCTCCCGGCTATTCTCCCATCCATAATAATTCCATGCAAAACTACGGGTAAAGGTTTCTACCGCATTGGTATCCACCAGCTTTTCCTCAATCCGTTCTGTTTCATGGACAGTATGACTATCCACAGCCGTAAAATTCTTATACACAGCAAATGCAAGGCTGCCTAATAATAAAATCCACAAAAACAGTACGCACTTCTTATGAGTATTGACTTTTACTGTCCGTATCCGCTTTTCTTTGGTTTTAACTGCTCCTTCTATCTTTTCTTTTTTCTTAAACATGTAAGCCCTCCTTTATGCATGAAACTGATACAAGCCCCGGTTTTTATAGTAGTCCATGACAATTACGCTTCCTTTCGGCTGTATCCCGTTTCCTTGACTATCATCATAGACAAGCTGGAATTCTACGGAATATTTTTGTTCCGCTAACGTCACCTGCACCGTATCATAAAAAGCAAGCCCTGTTACCCCGGAATAGCCGTTCTCATCCAGCCAGGTACGGCATTTCTTTGTAACGGTTTCTACATCTGCTTCTAAAATCCTCTCCAGCTCTCCTGTATAACCAGAAATTCTAGTTCCCTCTATGACTGGGTTTTCCAATTTCTCCCCGGCTTCCGTCTGGCTGCCATCTTCTACAGTCTCTTGTTCCTGAACTCCTGAATCTTCTGTTTCTTTCGGGATATCTTCCTTTTGTTCCTGTTTCGTATCCTGTACCTGCTCCGTTTTTGATGGTGCCTGTTCATCAGATTCTTGGGGTTCATTTCGCATGGCACATGCCCGCCCCCCTAATATAATAATCAAAATAATTAGAATGAACAGAACCGTTTTATCTAATTTCATTTCTTTTGCCCCTTTCCTTAGTTCGGTATGCCACCGGGATACACCCAGCCTATCCAGCCTGTATGTCCCTGACAAGTTGCACTTTGCCAAGAACACCAGCTATCTAATGTTTCCATGCTAAACGCCCCGATATTATTTGCCACCATGCCGTTTCCGATATATATACCTACGTGTCCATACAGCGACCCCATATACCCGCTTCCACTGCCGCATACAATCGCCCCCGGTGGTATGTTTTCTTTACTGGTAGAGCCTGTATAAGAGTAGGTATTCCACATATCTATTGCATTGCCATAAGGAATTACAGGAGCACCCGCCGCCTGATATACTCCTGTTACCCAGGCCGCACACATATCCGGTGTACAAGGATAGGCTCCTTGATTATTTCCTGCAACCTCTGCGATTCTCTGCATTAGGGGTGTTACAGTTCCATCATAATTGATATTGCCGCCTGCTCCTTTGCCAGCCTTATACTGCACCCAGGTCATGTTATCGAACTGATACAGGTTATATGTAGTCATATGCTTTTGCAGTTTTGTTACATAGGTAACATCTGTAGCCCAGCCAGCTTCCCGGATTCCGCTAACAAAATTGTCGGCATCTGCCCTTGTGTACTTTCCATCATTCTTATTTGGATATTTCGCAATCGTTTTACTGTAGTACGGTTCCTGAATCAACATGTTTGCCCGCTGACGGATGCAAGAACCATAATCAGGATAGATAGAAAATCCTGCTGTTACCGTATATCCGTCCCCTGTAGAGGTCTGCTCTCCCGTAGAAAAGTCCTTCGCCCCTGTTGCGTAAGCATCCCCGGAAAAATATTTAATTCCGAACAGATTTTTACATTGGTAAGCAAGCATAGATAAACCCTGGCCGCTGTCCCCATTTGGCCCATATATCCCGAAGCCAGACTCTGCAATCACCTGGGCTACCCCTGATGATACCGGAATCCCGTTTTCCTTTTGTGTCTCAAAAAATGCTTCCATCATATCAGCCGTGATGAAAGCCGGCAGACTATAGCCTGCTCCTTCACTTGTGACTTTCTTTTCATCTTCATCGGGTATCACTGTTATAAACAGGAACATAATAAGGAGCAAGGGAAACAGGACGGATGCAAACATTACAATAAGTCCTCTTTTCAATCCTTTTTCCCCCTGTCGTTCTGATTTGTTTTATGACGTTCCCTTATTTCACGGGCTGGGGATATATCATCACGGCTCTTAAAGATTCTCTGATTTGGCCGTTCCTCTCTTCCTGATGAACCAGAAGGAACAGCTCCATATACTTTTTCTTCCGGGTTCACATTCTGCCTGTCCCTGCTATTTCCAGTTGCAGACTCCCGCAAACCTCCTGCACTATATCCACTCTCTTTTGTATCTGACCTTGATTTTAATAAAAACGGACTTTCATACTGCCTTGGTGTATCCTTTACATTCTCCCGGATGGATGAACCAGCTTTTTCCTGCTTATTTGATACGTCTGACACATTCCTGCGAGCCGGAGCTTTTTCTTTTACTCCTGTATTCTTTGGCTTCCAGTTATTATCAAAAGTAGCGCGTGAAGGGGATTCTTTAGGCTCCCCTTTTAAGGTATCCCGTTTTGTATCCATGACATTTTTTCTTGCTTCCCGTTTTCGTTCCCGTTCATCCTGTAAGTGCCGTGGATATTTGGTCACCCCATCCTTGAAGCCATCTACATTCTGCCGTAAATTTTCCTTGCCCTGATGCACTGCGTACTTTGCATTGGTTGGCATATCCTTTGCAGAATCTACGATATCCCGCGCCTTGTCCTTTGCTTTGTTTGGCATATCTCTTAAAGCACCAAGCTTCCTTCCAGTAGCTTCTCCGGGATTTACAGGAGCATCTGAAAGGTTGTCCCGCCCTTGCGTTCCACCTTTTGCTGGGTTTCCTGCTCCCGGTTCCTGCTTTGGTGCATCCGGCCTGCTACTTTCGTTTTTGCTTCCCCCGGTATATTTCCTGAATCTACTGAATCCCCGTCCCTGCCTTAACATATTCGTCATCATGAGACGTGTTAAGCCTTGCGCTCCTGATGCACCAGAGGGCAATAAAATCATACCCAAAATATTAGGCAACGCAAAAAAGGTTCCCACAAACACTACAATCTGCACAAACATGATTAAGAAAAATGGATAGTCCCCTACCATGGTGTACACCAGGTAAGAAATGCTGAATGTTGTCACCACAATTAATGTGATACCCACACGTAGCATAATCGTATTAAACAGAGATAAAACCGCCTTTTTTGCCATTCCACTAAAGGTAGGTATCATACTGACTAGAAAACTAATCGGCAGATAAATTGCAAACACGATAAATAAAATCTGTGACAGTATCATGCTTCCAGAGAAAAGAAAGACAAAGATAGATATCACTAAATCCATCAGAAATAAAAATAACACGGTTCCCAATCTTTCCATAACCTTTGGAATACTTAAATTCATGTTTTTTTGTTCTGTTACCTCTGCCTTTACAGCGTCTTCCCTTGCTTTTCCGTCCTCTTCCTCCGGGGAAACGTCTTTCAAGCTATTTACCCTTGTTCCGTCTACTTCTCCCACAGAGCCAAACTGTAACAACTCCCATGGTGCATCTACCTGGATTCTCCACAAGGTATCACGGATTGTACCAGTAGCACCGTCCGCTGTCCCATCTGTCCCCGTATCTTCTCCCATCATCTTTAAGCCAAGGTTCATAGTTGTATCCGTCATATCCCTTGAAAATTCATTCAAGTTCGTAATCATTTCCGGGGCATAGCCAATTAAAACAGCCGATACAACAAAAATAACTAAAAAGCTGGTCACGGCTGAAACAGCCTTTGTTGTTTCCCGCTTCATTGCTCCCACATACAGTACATATGCACCGACTATCACAATCAGCAAAAGGAGGCATCCCGAATAAAAGCCCTCTGTAGAAATCCCGGAAGGACTCACCCCTGCAAGAGTCTGGATGTTCTTTCCAACACGCCCCGCCATCTGTCCGATAAAATCCAGCTTAAAGGCTTCCTGTACGATATATCCGGCCCCCTGTGCCAATTGGCAGTTTAAGAGCCAAAGCACATTGGTCAGAGCATAAATCGCATACATGGCAGACTGACCGATTGTTTCGTCCCAGTTCCAGGGAAGCCATCCCCCGGATGAATCTACATAAAAGTCCAACTGATAATTTGAGATATCATAACGGGAATAAAGGTGCGCATCATTTAGCGTATTATCAATAAAACCAGCAGCACGTACAGGAATATCCAATCTTAGAAACAATACAGCCACACCCAAAAGGATAAGCCCCGTAAATATCACTACTGTCTTTTTCTTCTCCATCCTTACTCCTCCTTTGTTCCTATGATTTCTCCCGGCTCTATTGCTTCTACTTCTATAGCTTCCTCCTGTTCTTCAACTTCCTCTTTCACTGGGGGTTTTGTATCATATGCCCGTAAGAACCGTTCAAACACCGGATGAACCTTTAATACACCAACACGTCCATAACCATCTTCATACAAGCATTCCCCTTGTCCTAATCCTCTGATGATGTTCTGTAATCCTTCATCCTCCGGGTCAAGATTAAACAATTCCAGTATCTTTTTAATCTCATGGATATCTGTACTACGGAAGGCGAATTTCATACCAAGATTGTTTTTTATCTTTTCATCAATTAAATCATCTGCATTCTGTGTCACAAAATAAATCCCTGAATTTCTGGAACGGCCCTCACGCACCAGCTTATTTGCCAGTGTTTTTCCCTGGGCCACATTTAAAAATGTCCAGGCTTCGTCTAAGTCCACAACCTTAAAAAGACTCCTGTCCTGTTTGATAAATTCAAGGGAATAGGAACTTAATATCAGCATCACCGCTACGGATAACATCTCTGTTGCGGTATACTCTTCCGGGTTTGCATGTTCATCCGGCAATACCAAATCCTGGACCTGAATGATGTTTAGCATCTTATCCATGTTCAGCCGCGTTTCCTGTGTTCCGTCACCAAAAAATAATTGTCCAAGTCCATAGTCTACAAAACTTTCTATGTGGTTTGCCAAAGAAACAGCAACTTCCGTTCCTTCCTTTTTCAAATACTCAATTACTTTTAACATACCCGGCTTTTCCATAGCCGCTACTGCATGAATCACTTTCATTAAAACAGGCATTCTTTCCCCGTCCCGGATACCCACACCCGTTAGATAGGTCAGGACATCCACAACCACGCTCACCTTGTTTTCCTTGTCCGACATGATTAAAAATGGGTCTATTACGCCTTTCATCCCCTTTTCCGAGGTTAGATTGAGGACATTCATTTCACTTGCTATTTCTGGCAAGTGTTTTGCCCAGCCGCCGCGCTCCGATTTCGGGTCTAAGATAATGACCTTGCCGCCAAAGAGAACAACATAATAAATAACAAGGTTATTAAAAAAGGACTTCCCCCACCCAAGAGCACCAAGAAAAGCCGCCGATAGTGCATTTGTGACGGCTCCCATAACTCCTTGTGCTGCGAGCCAGGGAATAATATATACGTTTTTGTCATTGTCTCTGTTGTAGCCGATATAGATACCGTAACGCTCCCCTAACATTTGTGTAGCACCAAAGCCAAGGCCACCTAACAAATCCGCTTTTACATACTGAATATAATCATCCTGAAAACGCTTTGCCGAGGGAATAAATTCACTATGTAACCCCAGCATATCCCTTGCCGGACGGACTAATTTTATCCCCTTTTCGTCATAGAAATCCTTTACTTCATCACAACGTTTTTCCAGTTCCTCCAAAGTAGAAGCACTGACACGTATTACAAAACTCAACTTATATAAGGCTTCCTTTGTCTGCTGTAAGTCTGATTCCAGCTCCTTTGCATCCACCAGAGCGGTTACAACAGAATCCGAGGTTTCATTCTCTGAATTAGCAGCATGTTCATCCAAGTCCTTTAATTCTTTTCTTTTATTGCGTACAGTAGAGAGTGCTTTTCGATTCTCAATCACCTCAATATTCATGCTGGTATCTACAGGAAACCTGAAATCGCTTTGCTGCTGATAAAAGATGGCACTGTTAAAGGGGTCTAAATCATCTATAATTTCCTGTATCGCAAAACAAGCCGCATAACTTGTCACGCCCTCACGGTTGATTTCAAGATAATAAGGCTTTTCCGTCAGCTTCGCCCTGGTTAATTTCAAATATTCATACTCTTTCACCAATGTTTCTTTTTTGTACTTCTTTACAGGCAGATGGCAGGAATAATCTTCATAGGATATCCCCTCCATCCCATAAAGATGTTCAATGATGTATCCGAAATCATCTGACTTTAAGGGGCGCACTTTAAACTTACGCCCCAATTTTGCAGAAAGCATACGCTCTACTGCTTTATACCGTCTGATTTCCCCGTTATCCATAGTGAGGAAATCTCCCATTGCTTCATGGTTTACTTCTCCCAACCAGTCCATGAACGCAATCTTAAACTGCTCAAATGCTAGTCGGGGGGAAAAACCTTCCTGTGTCAAGGACAGCTTAAATCCAAGAAAAAAACGGTAATCCACCTGGTTTTCTTCTCCTAAAAGCTCTACCAGAGCTTCCGTCTGCTCGTCTATCTTTTGTCTTGCTACCTTTGCTAATTTCCCCTTGATTAACTTCTTTGTCTCCCCCTGAATCCTTCTGATATTTGTTTCTGCTGCAATCTCCAGCGCATGGATTTTTCCATTTCGGCTTTGCACTACCATCTGCCGGAAATTTTCATGAATCGCCACCTTTTGCTGTACAGACAAAAAGCCATAATTATAAGGAATCAGTTCGAAATATGCATAGCACTCCCCGTCCTTATTAAAAACAAGGTTGTCTTCTATATATTTAATTGGAAATTTCTGGCTCATATCGTTCACTCCTTACTGCCGTAATCTGTTCTTCCAGTATCTGCTTTTCATAAACCACCTTTTTCCCCGCATAGGTTACTTTGGGGCGGCATACATATTGAATGCATGTGAGCAGATATCGATAGGGCTTCTTCCCATCAAAAGTCAGCTTCGACATAAATAATGTAACTGCAAGGGGAATTCCAACATTTCGGATTCCCCAATTTGGTATCAGCTCTTTTCCAAAGTTCATCACAAATAAAAACGTTACGACAAACCAGGCTATCTGATTAAAGGTAACTGGAAAGGGTAACTTAAAATCATTAAACGCATACATGATTTTTTCCACCTTCCAGATATTGCTGTAGCTTTTTAATCTTTTCACACCATATCTCCCCCTATACTCCGAATACCGTATTGAACAACTCTAAGAGCAAGTCTTTGACACCACCCGGATTAAAGACAAAGCCGATTGCGATTATCAGTACCGCGAGCATACCGAACATCTTTGCGAATTTATGACTGACTGCAAAATAAATACCTACCGCCAAAATCGCTGCTAATGCTAAATACTGCAAGTTTGTTACAAGCCAGTTGTAAATATTTAAACCAAAGTTCATATGTTTTTCCTCACTTTTCATTTCTGCATTTTTACAAAAAATAAGAGAGCGGTTTTTATCCGTTCCCTTGTCTCTTTGCTCCACTATGTTACAACTCATTTTTACAAGCTATGGTTTCTTTTGGTTCACCATTTTTACCACCTCCTTTAGAAAAAAGTCTACAATATGCTTCCTTTTGCTCTATTTTCTCTTGCTGTTCCTCTTCGGAAACCGGAATCAAAAATTTCATGGATAAATATTCCAGAACCGTACAAGAGATATACCCTTGTTTCAAGTTTTACCACTCCTTTCTAGTTTCTAAATGTCGGTTTACTAAACCAACGGCAATTCTTTTATTTTATAAACGCCCAATCCACTATACTGTTTGCCTTCCATCACCTCTGCTATGTATCCTTTAGCGTCTTCCTCACTTTTGGCAATGGCACAAGGTTCTATTTGATTACCAATAACCCATTGCAAATAAACTAACCACATATCTACCTCTTTCCCCGGCTCAGCAGCCGGACGCTCTTATATTGCTTGTACATTTTTTGATTGAGTGGTACGCTCTACCACTCGATTCATGTCAAATCAGTTCAAAATTGGTGACATTAATATCCGCTACTGTTAAATTCATCCTTGGATTACCCAATCTATACCTAACCTCTTCAAGAACTGCTTCATATGCATTCCAGTATTCCGTTGAAGTTGCTATTTCATGGGGAACTCTTGTACTTTGAATCGTAAAAATAATAGTGTTGTTAAGTTCTTCATCATCTTGACCAACAATATAACTTTCTTGTATCTCCCCTGAAATGCGAATACCGGTTTCTTCATAAACTTTATCTGCAGCTATATTCCAGATATTTCCGATTATAGCTATTGAGTAATATCGGGGATCAAGTCCAAAAAATGAAACAGAGTAATTTTCAGTAATCATAATTCACCTGCAATACGCTTTCATAACAGTATATGTCTCTCTGACAAAACGGTTAAATATCAGTTTTGCTGCAATAAAAAAACCACTAACTTAATATTTCTATAGTTAGTAGTTGCTTATTTGTTTTTTATATTAAATTGGAATTTGCCATTTATAATTCGACTTTGATAATAGCATCACCAAGTACATACCCACATTCCCACTTTTTAAATTTTTCATTCTGCATCGAAGTATATGGATGCTTGAAAATTACTGACATATTATCAACATCATAAAATGTAAAGTAGTCGGATACATTCACAACAGTTAAATCTGTTGGGTACCGCTCAATAAAAATTTTCTCTTTCCAATACAAATCATTCTGAAATTCAGGAATCGCAAAGAATCTTCCACACATCATAAACCGAATCCGTATACTAAGTGTTTTCTCTGGTGGATTCTCTTCTGAAAAATCATAAATGTTTTCTTTTATATCTACTTTCGATATATCTATACTTAACGATTTGAAGAAATACCTTTGTTCTTCAGAAAGTAATTGCATTACTTTATTGGTAAGGTTTATATTCCTATTACATTCATTATTACGATACAGTTCTTTTGTTGAATCAATATCTATATCTAATTTCCACGGTTCAAAATCAAATACCATAACCTTCCCTCCTACAATTTCAGATTTATACATTTAGGATACAGGAATTTCTACTAACTATCAATATTAAGTTTTCAATGTACAATAAATCAACTAAATTTTAATCTAGCTGTGCTAAGAACCCGGCATACAGACAGAACATATCGTGATGCATCTCAATACATTCCGTTGTCATTCCTTCTTCTTTTGCCTTTTTCTCTGCTTTTTCACACATACTCATCTGTACAACCAGATGATTCTTGACATTTTCCATTGCACATCTGTTTAATTTTTCCATATCTTACTCCTTCACAAATTTTAATATAAATAACTAGAAATACGGTATAACATTAAGTATCCAGCCATCACCGTAATGTACCACCTAATTTGGAATGAACCACCACGTTTTTTGATTTTTTCCGTATCCTGTTGTCACAATTTCTACTCCAATATCATTTTTTGCTTTCATGAGGTCTGCTCTCTTAATCTCTGCCGCATCAGCCCTCAAAAGTACTTCCTCCCCTTTTATCTTCCCATCAGCAAGTATCCTTTTTAGAAAATCCATTGCGTTCTCACAGTCTGATTTTTCAAACCGTTTTACGCAATCCCTGATACGCTCTAACTGTATCGTGTTCGCATTTGACTTGTTCCGAATCTTTTCAATGTCCCCTTGCAATCCCTCTACAAGCTGGGCTACTTTCTGTATCTCACGGTACAGGTTCGTTAAAATAGCAACCTCTCCTGTAGCTTCCGCCTTCTTCTGTACGACCAGACTCCCCGCATCCATTCCCAACACCATGCAGATTAATTTCTCTATCTGTTCCGGCTGTTCCGGGTTCTGCTTCATCTGTACTATGTATGTGCCTGACCTGCCAAGTTCAATAGATAACCATTTTTTAGTTTTTCCCCTGTCTGCCAGCACCTTACTTAACTTATCATAATCAATTATTACAGTATTCAATATTTTCTTCCTCCCTTCCTTCATTAGCATGTCTGCATATCTTCTCCGCTTCGTCAATAAACCGATAACCTTTCGGTACTAACGCTGCACAGAACTTTTGAATAAATGCTTTCCCGTCCATATCCATATACCCCTTCCCTGCACCACCATAAGATTTCTTTAATTTCTGCTGTGTATTCCCAAATACCATACGGTATCCCTCATCTGACATTTTCCCTAATGTAATGCGCAAGCCTAACTGATCACGGACGCTTCCATCTAAATAAACTGCATCCGGCCGCTGGGTAGCAAGAACCGTAAATACTCCGGCTTCCCTGCCTTTGAATACAATCTGTGACAAATTGGTTTTAAATTCTCCTAATTCCTTCCGGTCCAGTGTTGATGCATAAGCGGCATATTCATCCATGATTAATACAACAGGCTTCATATTATAGTGGGTAAAATCCTGACCCGAAATATAGCCAGGCTTTCCTTTCATTTCTTTGTACCTTTCACCCATGGTTTCTACACACTCCGCAATATTATCCTGAATACCGTCTATTTCTGACCTTACATTAGGTATAATCCTTCCATAATCAGCCAAGGCCGAGTTTTTGGGGTCACAGATATAAAGGGTTGCTCCCATTAATAAAAAGGCTTGTATCAAGATATTTAACATCACTGTCTTTCCCCCGCCCGTTACGCCGACAATCAAAGCGTGGGGAATTTTATTAATTTCCCATGCCACCCCTTTCATTAAAGGGATTGTATAACCATTTGGTGCAATATCTTCTAAATTTAATCTGTTTTGTTCTGCATCCCGGAATAAATGATAGGTCAAATACTCCCTGCGCTGGGTTATATCAATCACATTTAACGTATATCTATCTTCTAAGACCTTCGTTAAATCTTCAAAGCTGCCGTCCTGATGGAATTTACTGCCGTCTAATTCCACCGTAATTTCCACATTTCCCCGGTGCACCCGATAATAAAAATGAGGGAAATATTCAATCTCCCTCACAACCTGCACCTGGCCTGTATCCACAGCACCGCCACTCTCTATATAATTTCTGACTAAATATAATGGATAAGTGTAAATCATCCGGCAAAGCCTTTGTAAATCCGACAGATAATTCCATAACGGATATACTGCAAATACGGAAATTCCCATGAATAGGCCGGATAATACCAATGCAGGCAGCACACCTTCTAAAAACAACTTTTTAAACTGTCCCGCTTTCAAAATGGAAAAACCACCCTGCACACCGAAAAACAACAGGAAAAACAGTACTGCAATCAGAAGCCATAAGATTAAAAGTGTATCGCGAAACAAGTATTTCCATCCTTTTTTTATCTGCACACCCTTATAATGTAAATCTATAAACCGGATTCTATTAAGTTTTATCGTCCCCACCTCCCCAAATGATATCTGAAATCTGAAAATAAAAGAAGGACTTCTAAAATGTCTGCCTTATGCTTTCCTTCTCCTGACTCACAGAACAAATATTCATAGAGCCTTTCCCACTGCTCCTCGGAATAACTTCTTGCCGGAAGCTGTTTCACTGCATAGAGAACAGTATAACAATTTGTTATGTACACCATGTCGGAAACATAGTCTAAACCGCTTCGCTTCCAAATTTCCTCTATCAGAGATTCTCGCTTTTCCTTCGTCTGCAATCCTTCGCCCCCTTCCTTCATTTTCAATAACGAATCAAAATTCGTCCCTCATAATCGGTTGCTGAAACATATGGTATAACATTGCGACCATTTCTACTGTTTTTTTAACCTCCTCATCATACATCATAGCTTCAAGAAAGGCTTCTGCCTGAAATATTTCTTGGATTTTATCACTATATCTATCAATCCTATCCATAATTCCCGGAGTATCTTGTAAAGCAATCTCTTTTAGCGTCCCAAATAACTCAATTGGTGTAGCCTTTAAAACCTGGCTTATTTTTTCTAGGTTATTGAATGATGGATATCCTTTTCCCTTTTCAATATTAGAAATCGTTTGTTTATTAACGCCAATTGCCTGGGCTAATTCAATCTGTGTCATATCCCGCTCTTTTCTTAAACGCGCCACATTCTTACCAAAATTCTCTATCACAATACCACCTCCTGGCTACACATATTACATCACATTTCCCCATACTGTGAAGAATATGGCAGCAATACCTTTCCGATATCCAGCTCTACCAAAGAACGGGATAACCCTTCTTTATATGCATATCCCTTCAAAAACCCATTCATAAGAAAAGTCCCTATTTCTCCACTGTCCTCCCTGTAATACACTTCTAAATAAGGCCCCCGGAAAACAAATCACTGTTTTTCTGAGGGCCAATATTTCTTTTTACTTTTTCCTGGTTTTCTGCTTCTTAAACTTCCTCTTTTTCCGTTCATTCTTCCCTTTCTTTTTCTTCCATGCAGAAAATCCGGCAATTGATGAAGCTGTGGCTAAACCGATTAAGAGAGCAATTTTTCTTGTGTCTGCACTATCTCCCGTTTTAATGATTTTCGGTTCTTGTACGACTTTAATAGTCTGCCCTTTATCCTTGATATCCTCATGAGATGCGACTTCATGCGTGTTTCCCTTTTTGGCTATTGCATAGAGCTTTTCAAAGATTACAAGCTCCTTGCCCTCTAAGCCCTCTGTGTTTAGGGTAAACTCTACCTCTACAGTCCCTTCCGTCTCTTCCGGTGTAAAGATGGTCGCCGCAAGAACTTCCTTTCCGTCATTTAAGAAAGGCTCTCCGGTTTCCTTCTCCATCACGATACCTTTTACCACATATTCCATACTTGGAAGCAGCCCCTCATAAGATACAGTATCAATCAGAACGGTTTTTTCCTCCGGTGAAACCTCATGGCTATTCGTATGCTTTCCTCTTGCCTGGGTTTTGATAGAATGCTTCGGGAACTCAACAGTCTGCCCCTTGTCATTAATATCCGCATGAGCCGCAACCTCCGTACCATCTTGATAGAGCCGTTCAAATATGACAATACTCTTTCCCTGTAGCTTTGAAGCATCAAAGGTAAATTCCATGTCGATTTCACCGTTTGGCTTTTCCGGGGTGAATGTGACTTCTGCGGTCACTGGTTTCCCATCTATGAGAAGCTCTCTTCCGAGTTCCTTCTCTGCTTCCTGCTCCGTCTGCTTCCCGGTCTCTTTCTCTGCTTCTTTCTTGGAATCCTCCACAGTGGTCCGCTCCATCAGGACTCCTTTCAGGGTATATTCCTGCCCCGGAATCAGCCCTTCATAGGATACGGTATCTACAACAGTTATCTCCTTTACTGCTATGGCCTGGTGAGAGTCTGTGGCTTTGTCTTTAGCAGTGGTCTGAATCTTGTGCTCTGGAAATTCTATGGTCTGACCTTTGTCTTTGATATCCGCATGAACCGCAACCTCTACACCGTCTAGATAAAGTCGTTCAAATACAACAATGCTTTTTCCCTGTAGCTTTGAACCGTCAAAGGTAAATTCCATGTCCACCTTGCCGCTTGACTTCTCCGGGGTAAAGGTAAGCTCTGCGGTCACTTCCTTTCCATTTATCAGCAGGATTTCTTTGGTATCCCGGTTCATTAAGATTCCCTTTAAAGTGTATTCCTTGCCAGGCGTTAACCCCTCATAAGCAACCGTATCAATGATAGTAGTTTCCTTTGCTGTCACTGCCTGATTCGTACCTGTAGCCTTATCTTCAGCCGTGGTCTGAATCTTGCTCTTTCTGTCTTTTACTATAATGGCATAAGAATTTTGCCTTTTCACCAGACCATCTATACCAACGGTAAACTCATATACCATATCATTTCTTCCATATCCTACAGGTGGTATCTTTTCCTGCACACTGTAAGTTCCCGGATTCAAATAAAGTAACTCAATGATTCCGTCTAATTCTGTGGTATACTCTGTCTTAATGGGGTTCCCATCTTCCCCTTTTATATCTTCTCTCCAAACTTCAAAAACAGCACCTTCCAATGGTACATTTGTCTCTTCATCCACTTTTAAGATGTTTACCTTTGTGGGCGTATTCTTGACTTTCACAGTTTCCTTTACAAGCGGTGTTTCCTGGTCAATGTATTCCAGCGTGACCGGGTATTTTGTTTCATCCAGGGTATAGCCGGGAGCCGGAGTGATTTCTTTTAGATAATAATCCCCAAGATAAAGATTCTCGTAAACAATCTCTCCCTTTTCATTCGTCGTGCCTTTTGCGACCAAATCGCCTTTTTGTGCCCGGATAGTCGTGTCTGCGGTGATGATATCCTTCGCTGCATACAGACCATAAACAGCTTCCGGTACTGGGTGTTTCGTATCAGAATCGGTCTTTTTCAGGGTAATCTGTCCTTTCACGTTTTTATTGTAATACTCTACAATCAACGGTTCTTCCCATGTACCCCCTTCTGCGACTTCAAATTTTAACAGTTCCCCCCGCAACATCCCTTCCGGCGCATTCACTTCTTCCAGGTAATATATTCCAGCCGCTAACCTTTCCGGGAAGATAAAAGAACCTCTTTCATCTGTAAAAAAGGTCTTATGAGTCTCATTTTTGGGGTAATGGGTTTTCATAGTAATCGGTTCTTTTTTCTGATTCAGGAGCCGGAACTCTGTCCCTGCCTGTGGGACCGTATCCCCGGTGTCTGCATCTTTCTTCATCACCGATACACCGGATACGATATGGTCGTTTTCTACGATATAGCCTAAAGTGGCTCCTTCCTCCGATATCGTAACGATAAAAGGCTTGATTACCTTAAACCCGGCCGGTGTATTTGTTTCGGTGACTTCATAAGTATCATAAGGCAGGCGCCCCCTGGGATACTTTTCGTCTTTGGTGCTGGCAAAACCGTACTTGTCTGTTGTGATGGTGCAGACTACCTTATTTGTGGTCAAGCTCTTAAAAGAGAACTTGATTCCCTCCAGAGGATTCATCAATTCCAGTTCATCCTCTCCGTCCAGCGTAGAAGCAAACTTCGCAAGCTGCACATCCCCACGAATGACATCTTCTTTTGAGGTGACGCTTTTCGTAAAAATGGCATCCGTCCGGTTTTCACTGGTTAAACTCACCTTATATCTGGTCTTGTCAAGAAGATACCCGGCTGATGGGGTACGCTCTATCACATAATAATCATCCAGAAAGAGTTCCGGGGTTTCTGCGATTCCTTTTTCGTTCGTAGTGGCAGAACATACATAAGATAGAGACGTGGTGCTATCATTCTCTTTATAGTCTGCTACCTTAAACACATCATAGATAGCATTTTTCAGGGATGCACTACCTTGAGGTTCTGCTTCTCCGGTTTCCGAATCCATCTTTTGAATAGTGATTTTACCTTTTTGCTCCTTCTCTAAGGATGTGACTTCACGAGTAAAGACCTCTGTTACCGTATCGGTACTAGTGATTGTAACTGTATATTCCGTTGGGTCTTTCAGAAAACCAATTGGAGGAGTCCTTTCCTGTACAGTATAAGTTCCACAAGCGAGGAGACTTGAGACAGCATCCCCGTTTTGGTCTGTAGTCATAGGTAACAAAACCTGTCCCTTACTGTTCTTGATATCGTAAATTGCCCCCTTTAGGGAATACTTTCCTCCATAGACGTTCGTATCACTGGTTCTAGCATTTCGCTTATGTAGGATGATTTTTCCTAACTGGGGTGTCTCTTTTACTGTTACGGTTTGCGTCTGGTCTGCTATGGTATTTACTTTATAAGAGTTTGTATTCACTAGATACCCTTTAGAGGGAGATAATTCTTTAACATAGTAAGTAAATGGGGCTGGCAACTGATTTGAAGTAGCTTCCCCGTTTGCATCCGTGATTACTTCTTCCATCAAGGTTCCGCCATTTGCGGGGTCACCTTGAAAAATTCCGAAACGTGCACCCTGTAAGGTATACTGGTCATCATCTACGCCATCATGAGTTGCGGAAGGATTGGAACTTTCCTTTTTGATACGTATTTGACCACGGTCAGCCCATTGAACTTTGAAAGTAACTGGGTCAACGGGGTCTCTAGCATATGACCAACCGCCCATTGTCTGACTAGAACTGTTTTTGTTAAATATAATACTCCTCCATTGATTTCGCATAGCCCCTGCAATCTCACTGGAGGTATAAGTACCTGATGTATTGGCATCTGCCGTCATATAAAAATGCTGTCCACCTTTAACTGTGATGCTGCTTCCGCTTTGCCCGGTTTCCTTGTTGTAGATAGTTGTCCCAGTTGGTGCAGGAATGGTGTCTGAATTGCGGCTGTCACCCTGTAAAGTAAAATCCGGGGTCTGTTGGATTAGTTTCCCATTCACCATCTTCCATGTAGCTTTTCCGACTTCCGGGGTGATTACCAAAGAAGCATCCGGGACCGTCTTTTTCTCAATAACTGTTTTCCGATACTCAAAATCACTTTTCAATGCAGCGATTAAATCTGGATCACTCGTCAGATTCGTCCCGGCAAAGGCCGCATTAAAATCATAACCACTGTAAATCCAAGCCAGAAACATATGACAATAAGCATAACGCTCCCCAAAAGGAGATACACCCCAGATTTCCGGGTTTGGCATCTGCCAAAAGCCCTCTCCTAATTCCTCTGCCCCAGGTGCACCCTCAACATAATATAGTGCTTTTGCCAACAACTCATTATTAGCGAGTACATCATACGCATAATCTCCATACATTGGCGTTGATTTTGCAGGTTCCAAACAATAGGTTAAATTTCCATTGAGATAGAAAAGATTAGTGCTATAGCCACTATATTCTACCCGTTCCCCAATTTCAAGATGTATAGTTCCCGGCTCTGCCGCTTTACTTTCTCCCGAAAATAATCCAGAAACAGAAACAGCGGATAACACAGCCATTACACAAGCCAGAAATCCACTTAATACCCGTTGATAGGTTTTTCGATTCACTTTTTACTCCTTTCATTTCGCAAAAAAAGAACACTCTCTTATATATTTTTGAGAATGTTCTTTTTAGTAGTTACATTTATTATCAATTATTGTGCTCCAAGGATATCATACAGACTACCTTCACCACCACCGCCATAATCATGGCCGCCATATTCGTTTTCACCATAATAAGTTTCATCAACCTCCAAGGTCATTCCACCACCGCTCGGGGCTGGTGCGGGTTCCGTATAAACTGGTTCAGGAGTAGGTTCCGGGGTCGGAGCCGGTGCAGGCTCTGGGGCCGGAGCTGGTGCGGGTTCTTGTGCTGGGGCTGCTGTTTGAGGTGCGGACGCTGTCCCGACTGTTTGGTTAGAATCTGCACTTTCCGCTTGACCTCCTGATGCTTGAGCCTGGGTTTCTGTCGTATTCTCTTGTGCACTCTTCGTCTCAACAGAAGCAGTTTTATCCTTCTTCTCTGTCTCTTTTGCCGCCGCTTCCTTATCCGCTTTTACAGATGTCTTTTTATCCGTGTCCTTCTTTTCGGAAGTCATACTAGTTTCTATTTTCTTTTTGGTATCCACTTTTGCATTCGTTTTTACTGTGGTTGTATGCGACTTTGCTTTTTCCACAGATTCCGCATTTCCTGAAAGCTGCAAAGCCGTAATGCCTGCTCCTGCAAATAAGACCACTGCAAGAGATGTAGCTACAATCGCTTTCTTATGATTATCAAAAAACTGCGCAAAACCTGTCTTTGTTGCTGTTTCTTCTATGTTTGCTTCATTTGGGTTATATTTGTTATTCTCACTCATTTTTCATTCCTCCTGTGTTTCATATTATCTCCTGATTCTACCTCTATAAAAACCATTACCTTAACTTATCCTTACCATACCATTTTTTAGAAGTTTTTACCAGTTATTTTGTGATTTTCCTGTTATTTTCTAACTAGCATCATTCTTCTTTTTCCTACCCATACAATTCATATCCTTATGAAAATAAAACTCACTCTTTCTTCTGGTTTTTATATAATCGTATTCCCCATCAATAATGCCACCGCACAGGCAACATACCTTCTCTACTCCCTGGCTGGGAAACCTTCGCTTCATCTTACTGCCTGCCATAATAATATCTCCCTACCTTCTTTAATCAGCAGTTTTGTTTCTAATAGAAAACTATTCACCGCTTTTACACATCCTACAGGTTCCATACAGAGAGTCATACATCATACAGCTTTTGTACAGGCATTCACTAAACCGCTCGGCTGTATACCCGTCTGGACTCTTCCGTGTAAATTTCCGATATGGACACATTTTTCTTTCCGAGTTACCCCTAGCTTGTCCTGCTTGGGATTTTCCTGCACTGGAAGACGTTTCATTACCAGTCTCTAAAGCCGACTCTTCCGAGAGCAGTTCCGTCAATTGTACTTCCAGAGCTTCCGCTATCTGAAACATTTTATTTACATCTGGCTTCGTTTCCCCGTTTTCATATCGCTTCATGGTCCTGATAGAAATTCCCACCTTATCCGCTAATTCCTGCTGTGACATTCCTTTTATTTCTCTGATTTCCTTTATCCTCATTCTTTTTACCTTCCTTTCAAACCTTTCAATAAGTTACTTTTATTTATGGCAAGTCAACTAAAAATTTTCAGTGTCGAATAAAAATACATGCTGACTCCCGCTATCTGTAATAAAAGAACAATGCCTAAAACAACCGTCTGTCTTTTTTCCCATCTTAATAACCGCTTCCATGAAGATATTAAATCCAACACGATAATAAACAGAATCAGAAAGCCTGAGAAACATAGTACTGCACTTACATACATAAGCGGCATCTGCGCTTCTACCCTTCCAAACATTTCGTCTAATGTTATATTCTTCATCTCCTTACTTCCCCCGGATTCCACTTCTTATCATGGATTTTGTCTTTGGAGATAATGCACTTTTCTGGTACGCATCATTTTTAAACTTTCTGTATGCGTCCCGGTCTGCCTGTGTTGTAATATTCTCTAAATATCTGCACCTTTTTTCCTTCACTGTATCTGTCCTCCGTATTTATTACAATTTAAAGCTCCCACTCCTGATAAATCACTTCCGCTGGCTTTAACTGGCTTTGCTTCAAAAACGTTTCATGCCGCTTAGACATCTGTGCATTATCAAACATGTCCTTCATTACGCTTGTTTCCTCCAGTTTGTCTTTTTCCTCCAGAAACTTCCAGGTAGGGCATACCTGATGGGAAAACCAGTTTAGGGTACGCCGTATGGAGAAGGGTTTCGGGTCACTTGTTAATTTCAGCTTGCCCCGGTTCTCTCCAAGGAACCACGCCCAGCGGTCATTGACTTCCCATTCGTCTTTTTCTTTTGTATCATCCCTGTCAAGGAAACGAATGTATCGGTTGATGATATCAAATGCCGTACTATCTGCGTCTCTACGCTCCAACAAGTCCATTACTGCATGTTCTGCCCGGTCATTCATCAGGCGGATTTCAAAACGATTTTTTACAGGAACCTCATCTATGGGGATTCCGGCTTTTATGTACTGCTCATAATCTTTTTCGTACAGACAGAAATATGCATCACTGCTTAGAGAACCGATATAGAGGGTATGTCCCATTCCTATTTTTTCTTCCCGCTTGATTAATTCGCCGCTTCTGTAGCTTTTAAAAGTGCGGAATAAGGTCTTACATTCCTTCTCATAACATTTCTCTGTCAATTCCGGGATATTTAAGATTCCCCGGACATCATTGATTGCTAAATCAATTCTCTTAAAAACGCATCCTTCATTGATACATTTCAAAAAAAAATCAAACCAGTTTCTTCCTTGTGCTTCCAGGATTCCTTCAAACTCCCTGCTTCCCTGTCCCTTCAATTCCAGAAGAGTACCTTTTTCCTCATCTACGGTAGAATACACCACGATATTTCCAAAAGCGTAATGCTCTTCATAACCGTAACGCCCATACTCTTCATAAATCATGTGTTCTATCTTCATGCCTAAGATATGGTTTATAACGTACTGGGTATCCGTTGTTTTAAATCGGATTCTGACATAATCTACCAACAAGTATAAACCGTGGTCAGGGTCAAGCCGTTCTAATGCTGCCTTTAGTCTTTCCTTCATAGAATCGGTGAGCTTACTTCTGCCGGATTCTAAATCAGCTAAATAAGTCCTTGAAATACCAGCCTGCTTTGCGACTTCCTGTTGAGAAAGGCCAAAATCTTTCCTGCATTGCTTTAACTGCTCTATCCCATCTTCTATCTGTTCAGCAGTATCTTCCAACCACTCTGCTTTTTCATCTGTCTGTCTTATATTGCTTGTTATCATTGACCTACTCCATCTTCAAGTGTCGGATTTTCTTATTTCTTTCCGACACCTTATTTTTTAGCCTGCCCCCGATTCCGAGCTTTGCACCTTGCAAGTATATGCTGATACTTGATGTGAAACCAGTGAAAATCCTGTATTTGCGTATCCATACGGCTAAACCCCCGCATTTTTCAATGATTTCAGGTGTCTTGTTTGGGAAGTGTCGGATTTTGATATAAATTTCCGACACTTTGAAAATGTGCTTAAAACCCTATAGAATCAGGCTTACAAGCGTTAGTGCCTATGTGAATTTTCCGTTTTGTACCTCCCTGTTAGGTATGGGAGGTTAACGGTTTGCAGGCGGCGCAAGCGCCGCCTGCAAAAATGGGGAAAATCCCCTGGCTTTTGCGTTCCGCCCGCCGTGGTTTTCCCCATTTTTCATGCTGCTTTTCTCTTCTTACAACATAATCCCTCATAAAGTTATTACTTCCCGTCATTCTTTCCAGGTTCTGAGCGTGACGGCCCTCCCTGTGGGCTTGTCTGGCCTTTTCCGCGCAAAATGATATCATCTGCCTTTGTCCACCAGTGCACCTCTGCCGCATTGCCAAATGTAGGTGTAGCCATTGCACCCGAAACCGGATTCACTAATTCCACCTCATCACCAGGCTTAAAGTCTTTTAAGGGAACATCTGCCGGAATACCCACACTAAGCAGACAGCCCTGGGCCTTACACCTCATGTCATATACACGCTCTGTTACTTCATCCGACACAGTACCGTTATCGTTCGTTTTCATTTTTTCTCTACGTAATGCTGAAAACTTCAACACTCCATAAGTTTCCTCTTTCTTTGGAATTGCTCCATTCGGTAATCTCATATTCTTACTTCCTCCCTATGCTTTTAAAATATCATCTGCCAGTAATACATAATTCACATAGCCACGGTTTTCAATGGCATACCCTTCTGCAACCAGATAAGGATTCACTAATCTTACCTCTCCTTCATACTCAAAGGTTTTCACCCCGGCCACTCCGGGAATACGCACCTCCACATTTTCAGAGAGCAGCTTTGAAGAAAACAGATTATACTCTCTCTCCAGTATTTTTACTCTGCCGTTGACTCTCCGGCTGGTTTCCTTTGACGCACCTGCAAAGGTCAATTTCCCGAACATTTTTTCTACGTCCGGTACGAATTTCTTATAATCAGACATTTCATTACCTCCATTTTGTTATTTTATTCCAATATTTATATGTTACCGATTGCTGACCGCGCTATCGCTTGGTATAAGCGCAGAAACCAAAGGCCACGCTTACGCTAACACCCCTTGTTTTCCGCACTTTTTCCGCTAAAGTTTCAATTTATCAACTTAAAATATGGGCATTTTTGCATTTTTCAGATAAACTGTATAGATACCATTAAGCGGCTGATACAAGTAGTTTTCGACTTCCATATCATCACAATTTCCATACAGCGAATTGCCTTTCTTCGCAAAGCCGGGAATATCGCAGACGGCATAAAGATAAAGCCCTCCAGCATGTTTTTCCTTAAATTCTCCAAACGTCATATTATTATCTTCCTTCCTGTATATCTGCAAAAATCCCGGATTAACATTCTTCTGTTTTCCGGCGTATCAGGAAAATTTCCTCCACTATCTTTGTTTCCGATAAACAGCTCACCATCATCATTGATCCCGGCTTCTGTCCCTGTCCTTTCATCTCTTAACCAAACCTCCATAGTCCCTCCTGCTAAACACCTTACCTATTTTACCAAAATAAACCTGCCTTCTTACCTACTAAACCCATAAATTTTATTACAATTATCCTGTGTTATTGCCACAGGTTACAGTTAAAACATACTCAACGCACTTCGCAGAGGATTCCAAAGAGTACACCCCTTACAACTCCCCGTAAGGAGCTTCCACGGACGGATTAAATTGTCAAGGTACGATATGACTTTCATTTCTATATTTCATCCACTTTCACTCTTTTTGCTTTTGTACTTTTGTACAAATACTAATAGAAAAGATGATGAAAAGAACTTGTCATTCCTCACTCTGCATTTATAAGGGCTTGTGACCTTCGGACTTTACTGCTCCGGCTGCATTAAGGAGGCGGTGGTTCCCGCCTGCTCCTATTCACTTTTAAAGGTAACCTCCATATCTGGATATTGTGCTGTAAGCATCCTTTTAGCTTCCGGCAACATAACATTTGCCGCTAATGCCCATTTCACAACATCACAATGCTTTTTACCATCCAAATAACACCACACCGTTTTATGTATCCTTCTCATCCTATAAACCTCCGTTCGCTTATCTTTGCCTGCATCTTATCTCAAATGTCATTCTATATTCCCCTCTTTCTTATTCCCATTTGGTAATCTTGGTTGTAAAAACCTATCCGTGTTCACACCCAGTACCCCGCAAATAAAGGAATATTCCTGGAAAGTAAAACGTCTTTTTCCATTTAAACCAAGATTTAATTTCACAGCGTTTATTTTGGCTGTCCTACTTACATAAGCCTGTGATATACCGTTTTTTTCCAAATATTCTTTAATTTTTAATCCAACCTCCATCTTTTCCTCCTTACTTTATTCGAACATTTCGAAGTTAATATTATAATACATCGGTTTATTCGAATTGTCAATATTTAACTTTCGACTTTTTCGAAAATATTATTTACAAAATCGAAATCCAGTGATATACTTCAAAATAAAGGAGGGTATATACTATGGAATTAACATTTGGAGAAAAAATAAAGGATGCCAGAAAATTAAAAGGTCTTACCCAAAAACAACTTGCGGAAAAAGTCGGAGCAAAACATAATTCTATTAGCGACTGGGAAAACGACAAAAATAAACCAGACCCTGACACAATAGAATTGCTGTGTGGAGTATTAGAGATAACACCAAATTATCTATTAACATCAACTTCCAACGATTTCACACCCATAGAGAAATCGTTAATCAAAAAATTTCGCTCTTTAGATACTTTTGGTCAAGAAACATTAAATATAATACTAGACAGAGAATTAAAAAGAATAGAAGCATTGGCTAAATGCAATGACCACATTGCCGAACTTGAAAGGTCTAATTTCCCTAAAAATTCCTTTACAAATGACACCAAAAATAAATCTATTCATCTCTACTCCTACATGAATAAGATAGCTTGTGCAGGAACTGGCTTCTACTTTGATGATATCCCGACAGATATCATAGAAGCTCCTTATATGGAAGATGCCGATTTCATTATTGGAGTCAGCGGAGACAGTATGGAGCCAACCTATTCTGATGGCGAAAAGGTATACGTGGAAAAAAGACAGCTAATAGAAATTGGTGAGATAGGCATTTTCATGGTGAATAATGAATGCTATATCAAAGAAGCGGGGAAAGACGGTTTGATTTCTCACAATCCCAAATATGAACTAATTCCAGGTTCAGAATCGATACAGTGTATAGGGAAAGTCCTTGGAAAGGTGGATTAATTAAAGTCAAGCAGCAAAAACTATACGTAATATTATGTATTTCTATTGACATACGTATTATTACGTGCTATGATATAGTTATGATAAGGAAGGGAGACACAAAAAGATGCCAATGACACCTAAAGAGATGATTAAGCACCTCAAGAAGAATGGTTTTGAAGAAATAAGTCAAAACGGTTCTCATATAAAAATGAGAAACAACGAAACCGGAAAACAGACAATAGTTCCTTATCACTCTAAACCAATGAAGAAAGGGTTAGAACAAGCAATCTTAAAACAAGCAGGGCTTAAATAGCCATGTATGGAATGGAGGTATCCGCATGAATAAATTATTTTATCCAGCCATTTTCCACAAAGCGGAAGAAGGGGGCTTTTGGGTATCATTCCCGGATTTGCCGGAATGCTTCACAGAAGGGGACAATCTGGAGCAAGCCTATGAAATGGCCGTTGATGCTCTCGGATTGGCACTGACGAGCAGAAAGACCGAAGGGGAAGAAATACCTGCACCTTCTTCTCCTGAAAATATCGTTTTGGAGAACGGAATTCTAACAGTCATAAATTTTGATATGGCAGAATATTTAAAGAAGCATAATTCAAAATCAGTCAAAAAAACTTTAAGCATTCCTGGATGGATGGATGAAGAAGCCATTGCCGCAGGCATAAATTTCTCTCAGGTTTTACAGGACGCTTTAATGCAGAAATTACGTTCTCGTCAATAGACACTAAAATAAGAACCTGTACATTACAGGTTCTTATTTTAATATCCGTATTATCACATCAAGACTCTAACTCATTTGTCGTAAATTTGTCGTAAACTCACACATTTTACAATCTAAAGATGCTACAAATCCTTATTTTACAAACTCCTAGAACTTATAATAGTCATTTCGACCCCGAAGAATTCATTCTATTCTATGAATTATTATAACTCGTTAGAATGGTGATTTCAAGGGCTTTTTTGATTTTTTGTGAAATTCCCCATCGTACCAAGGGCTGATAAATCATTATGAATAATTCAGATTTATGATACCCCCCTCTACATCTGCGCCACTTTATGCGGGTTTAAAATATTCTTAGGATCAAATACTTTTTTGATTCCATTCATCAGGCTGATATTTTCATTTGGAAGAGACTCTCTTAAATACGGTTTCTTTGCATATCCGATGCCATGTTCTCCAGATACTTGCCCTTTCAGCTCATAGGCCTTCTGATAAATTTTTTCCATAGCTGCTTTCATCCGTTTTTCCCATTCCTCATCGCTTAAATCATCTTTCAGAATGTAAGCATGAAGGTTTCCGTCACCCGCATGTCCAAAGCTCTTTATTCTGATATCCACTTCATTGTGGAGATTATGAAGGTATGTCACCATCTCATTCACACAGTTTCTGGGAACTACCATATCTACCTCATCCATATAGGTAGTGGAGCCTTTGATTGCCTCCAGGAAAGCACCTCTGGCTTTCCAGATGGACTCCTCCCTCTCCTCTGTATTTGAAATGAGTACATCAAGAGCTCCCTGCTCCAGACAAAGCTTTGCTACCTTGTCATAAGCCTCTTCTACCTCCTCTGAGGAGTTTCCATCGAATTTCAGCAGAAGATATGCGTCAGATTGTTTATCCGGAAATGCCCTGCCCAGATATTCTTCTGCGTCCATAATAACCTCCCTCTGCATGAACTCTATCGCCGTAGGAATGGATTTTGATTTAATAATCAGCGGAACAGTATCAATGGCCTGCCTCAGTGTGGGGAACGGAATCAGAAGACTGATAACCCTTTTAGGAAGCGGCATCAGCTTAAGAATTGCCTTCGTGATGAAACCAAGTGTCCCTTCTGAACCAACAATCAAATCCTTTAAATCATATCCTGAACTGTTCTTTACTACTTTTCCCCCAAACTGTGTAATCTCACCGTTGGGAAGGACTACCTCCAATCCCATCACATAATCCCGGGTAACTCCGTATTTTACAGCACGCATACCCCCTGCATTGGTACTGATATTCCCTCCTATTGTAGCTGATTTTTCACCTGGGTCCGGCGGATAAAAGAAATCATGCTCCTCCACATATGCGGCCAACTCCATCAGCAGTACACCAGGCTCTACTGTAACCGTCAGATTCTCTTCGTCCAGTTCCAGAATCCTGTTCATCAGACTTGTATCAATCATGATTCCATGTTCCATTGCCACCGAAGACCCTACCAGCCCTGTTCCCGCACCTCTGGGTGTTACCGGAATGGTATGCTCATATGCATATTGCATTATACGGGATATCTCCTCTGCCGATTCTGCCTTTACAACGATATCAGGATAACTGCTGGTGCCGCTCAGCTCATCATGGCTGTATTCCTCATTGATGTTATCTCCTGCTAGAACACGTTCGTCATCCTTTACAATCTCTCTAATATATGTAATATCCTTTTCATCTATCTTCTTATAACCGTTCATAATTATGCTCCTTTCTTCTCTTCCACCTTTTTAATAAGCTGTGGAATCACTTCGTAAAGGTCTCCCACCATGCAATAATGGGCTGTCTTGAAAATAGGTGCTTTCGCATCTTTATTAATGGCAAATATATTTTCCGAATGATTCATGCCGGCAGCAAACTGCACTGAACCTGACACACCGCAGGTGATAATGAGCTTTGGCCGTACCGTCCGCCCGCTCAGACCAATCTGATACTTAGCATCCATCCATCCGGCTTCCGCCATCGGCCTTGTACACGCAAGCTGCCCGCCCAAAAGCTCTGCCAGCCGGTGAAGCATATTCAAATCTTCCTGTTTTTTCACTCCACGGCCTGCTACAACGAGTACATCTGAGTTCTCTATAAATTTTTCTTTTTCCTTCAGAACAATATCCAGAACCTCTACATTTGCTTTTAATTTTTCCCGGCCAATCGTACAATTCACGATCTCCCCCGACTCCTGCTCCATACGTTTCGGTGCATTCATAATCTTATATCTGACTGTAGCCATTTGCGGACGGTGATAGGGCGTTTTGATATGTGCCATAATATTCCCTCCGAATGCCGGTCTTATCTGAGACAAATCTGTGTTCTCATTCATTTGAAGGACTGTGCAGTCTGCCGTCAGCCCGGTTCTCATTCTGGCCGCAACTCTGGGGGCAAGCTGGCGTCCCACTGTAGTTGCACCAACCAAAACGGAGGATGGTTTTATACGGTTAATAAAATCTTCAAAAACTGCTGTATAGGGCTCTATCTTGAAACGGTCCAGCTCCGGCTCGTCATAGACGAAAATTTTGTCCGCCCCATAGTGCTGAAGCTCCCTGCTTCTTTCTGATATATTCTTTCCCATAAAAAGAGCATACACTGGATGCCCTGTCACTGCCGCCAATTCCCTTGCTTTTCCAAGAAGTTCATAGGTAACCGGGTGAATGACGCCGTCCACATGGTCCACATAGACAGCAATTCCCTTCCACTCATCCTTATTTATCTCTTCCCTGACTTCATCCTCCACATATTCTACTGCACCCTGTGGTCCTTTCTTTACACAGAGCCGGCACATTTTGCAGGCTGCATTGATTGTCACTTTACCTTCTTTTTCTTCCATGGCCCCGAAAGGACATACCTCTATTAATTTCTGATTATCTGTAATCTTTTCCTGATGTACGATTAACTTTGCCATAATCTTATCCTCCTATGCAAATTTCATTTCTACAATCTTGTCAAACAGCTTTTCTGCCAGTACTTCACTGCTGTCTTCCCATACTTCTTTTTTATCATTTGCCTCCGGTGGAAATATCTTCTGCACCTGCGTAGGTGATCCGTTCAATCCATAATGCGTCTCATCCTTGTCTGGCATGTCATCCAGAGAAAGTATCTGAATTCTGCGCTCTTTCGTCTCTAGCTTTTTTATGTAAGAGGGAAGCCTTGGCTGAAAAATATCCTTATTCACAGCCAGCAGACAGGGAAACTGTACTTTTGCTACTTCCACTTCCCCGGGAAGGTCCATATTGACTGTAATTCCATCCTTTTCAATTTTACATATCTGCACTACATCTGCCACACTAGGGATATTCAGCCATTCTGATATTTCCGGTCCTACCTGGGCCGTATCTCCGTCCGTTGTCTGTTTTCCACAGAGAATCAAATCAAAATCTCCGCAGGATTTGATACCCTGTGCCAGGGTATAGCTGGTGGCCAGGACATCCGCACCACCGAATCTTCTGTCTGACAGAAGTGTGCCTTCATCCGCCCCCATTGCAAACGCTTCTCGTATCACTTGCTCTGCCTGTGGCGGTCCCATGGTAATTACATGTATACTTCCTCCCACCTCTTCACGGATACGCAGCGCAGTCTCCAGATTATATAAGTCATAAGGATTCATCTTTGATGCCGCTCCGTCTCTCTTGAGTACGCCTGTCACCGGATCCACTTCCACCTTATTGCTCTCGGGTACCTGTTTAATACAAACAAAAATTTTCATACATCTTACCTTCCTTTCTTATATCAGCAAATTGCCTGCAAAGGCAACACAGCCTGCAATTATAATAAACAATGCACAGTACTTTATTACCGTGTTCAATATTTTACTTTCACTTCCCATGAGATTCGTAGCAGCTACTCCAATGGCAATACTCTGAGGAGAAATCATTTTTCCAATAGTCGCTCCCACCGTATTGGATGCCGCAAGCCAGGCCTGGCTGATTCCCAGACTAGCTGCCGTCTCTGCCTGCAGGCTTCCGAACAATACATTGGCAGAAGTTCCGCTTCCGGTTATAAATGTTCCGATTGCTCCCACAAAAGGCGCCACAAACGGGTAGAAGCTTCCGGTAATCGCAACCAGCATTCCGGCTATAGCGGCAATCATTCCGCTGTAACTCATAATCTTTGCCATAGTCATAATTGAAACAATTGTTAGAATCGTTTTCCACATCTGTTTTATTGTATCCAGCAGAACTTTCCACATTTGTTTAAATCCTGCACCCTGTATTTTCCCTCCGATGACTGCCGCCGCCAGTATCAGTACTCCCGGCGTTGCAAGCCATGTGAAGGTATAAGGTTCAGCTCCTGCTCCTGCGTAGATAACAACTGCTGTCTTTACAGATGCAAGCATATCGTGCAGAGATGGTATCATTTTTGATGTAAGGAGCAGAAAAACAAAGATTAAAATAAAGGGCATCCATGCTTTTCCTGCTTCTGAGATTGTAATGCGGCGTCCGCTCTCATGATTTTCTGCATCGATCTCATATTCCGGGTCCGTCTTTTTATACCACTTCTTCGCTATGACGATAGTCACTATCATGGAACAGATGGAACCGATAATAACCGGCAGCTCTGCTCCCAGGAATCTGGCAGCCAAAAGCTCCGTCACCGCAAAAGATACTCCCGATGCCAGAGCGACAGGCCAGATATCTTTCAATGCCTTCATTGACTTTCCCAGAATGATTACCATGATAAACGGTGTAATCAAAACCAAAGGCATAAGCTGAATTGCAGTATTCCATGTCACAGCTTCACTGGAAAGCCCGGTAATCTGAGCAAGAGTAACTGTTGGAATACCTACAGACCCAAAAGCAGTCGGGGTGGCATTAGCAACTAAGCAGGCTGCTGTTGCCAGAATCGGGGAGAAACCCAGTCCGCACAGCATGCTTGCAGGAATAGCTACTGCTGTTCCAAATCCTGCCATCCCCTCCAGAAAACCACCAAACCCCCATCCTATAATTAACAGCAGAATCCTCTTATCCTTTGATACTCCCGTTAGAATCTGTTTGATAACGTCCATACTTCCAGTCGCAATACACAAATTATACGTAAATACCGCCGCAATAATTACCAGGCTAATTGGCCAAACTGCCAGCGCAACGCCTTCTATACCGCCTGTCACACAGTCTAAAACCGGCATCCTCCAATACAGCAGCGCCAAAATGGCTGCAATTGCTAATGCTGCAGGACATGCCTTATATGCCGGCTTCTTCAAAACACTTAATGCCAGCATCAGCCACAATATCGGCACAAGTGCCAGCACAAATCCTATGATTTCCATTTAAATTCCCTCCATACCCACTATAAATTTTTATAGGATTGGTTGGACCAATTGCATTAAAAATATAACTTCAGCCACCGGCCTGCTGAAGTTACTTTTTAATTGGTTCCACCAATTATTTATGAATTTAGTATAGAATGATTATATTTCAATGTCAATATTTGTTTATTTTTTCACATCTTTATTTATTTTTTAACAATTATGTCTATTTTTTCACATTTCATTTGTATGTTTTCACTATCACATTTTCTTATCCAATATTTGATTTATCATGTCGAAGTGCCTTTTCAGGGCTTCCAGCCCCTTTTCCTCGTCCTCTTCCCGCATTGCCGCCACAAGCTGCCTGTGACATTCATTCAACATTCCCTTCCGCTTCTCCGTTCGCAGAATCTCATAGCGCATATCCTTGATGAAGTTATCGATTACCCCCGAACATGCTTCCAGAATATCAAAAAGCAATGTATTTCCGGATGCCTCAGCGAGAGTATAATGTATCCTTTTATCCAGCTCTGTATTGACTTCATCGTCTGCGCTCTTATCCAGCTTATTAACATACTCCTCCATCCTGCGGATTTTTGTATCATCTGCCTTTCCCAGGGCCAGGGAAAATGCCAGCATCTCCAACGAATATCGGACCTGGCTAATCTGCCTGTAGTCAATCTGATCCATGGCAAACATCATAGCCATAGTCTCTGTTATGCTTTTTTGAAATTCACAGGTAATATAATTTCCGGAGCCTTGCTGGGAAGATATTACCCCTGTCATGTCCATAATGCGTATCGCCTCACGGACTGAATGTCTGCTTACCCCAAGAGTATCTGCAATCTCTCTCTCCGGCGGCAGCTTCTCTCCCTGCCGGAGTTCTCCTGTCATAATTTTTTTTCTGAAATATTCAACAACACCTGCATAGGCTTTTTGCTGCTTTTCCATAATGCGTTTCCCTTCCCTGTACTTTATAATTCCAGCTTTGAGCTCTCAGCTCCATAATATACGGAGTGCATGTTCCTCTACAGTAATCTTTCCTTTTTCGTAAAAAAACTGCTGCTTTCCTCTTTTTCCACCAATATTCTCTTTGCTAAGCTTATTATATCTATTCGACCTTTTTATAAATCTTTATGGCCTTTGTCTTCTCGATGTCCGAATGTGGCAGCTAAAGGCTAATAATCCTACGGCAAACAGCAGCGCAATTCCCAATACTCCGTAACGGGAATGCCCCGTCACCTGCGTAACGACACTTACCAGAAGCGTACCAAAAAAGGCTGCTCCTTTTCCAAATACATCAAATATACCAAAAAACTCATTGGCTTTTTCTTTCGGAATAATGCGCGCAAAATAGGAACGTGAAAGCGCCTGTATACCTCCCTGAAATACAGCTACCCCCACAGCAAGCAGCCAAAATTCCCACGCTTGATCCAATTGAACAGCAAATAAAGCGATTGCTAAATATCCTAAAATAGACAGAGAAATCAATCTTTCTGTTTTAACCTTTTTACTCAATCTCGCAAACAGTATGGCACATGGAAAGGCTATCACCTGGGTGAGCAGCAACGCCAGCAGCAGATTATTGTCAGAAATCCCTACATCTTTTCCGTAAGATGTCGCCATTGTTATAATCGTATATACGCCATCAATATAAAGAAAAAAAGCAAACAGAAATGAGAAGATTTCTTTGTTTTCGCGAACATGGGTAACCGTATGCCATAAGCGTGATAGACTTTCATGTATTGGGCGGCCGCCACTTTCCACAGCATATATCTGACGGTATCCACGAAGAATCGGAAGAGCACATAAAAACCACCACAGAGCAGTTACAATAAAAGATAGCATAGTGGCAGTAGTTACGCCGATTCCTGTTACATCAGCGGTAAGGATTAATCCCAGACAGACTACAAACGGTATACAACTGCCAATATAACCCCAGGCATAACCGTGCGTGCTTATGATATCCACACGTTTCTCATCCGTAATATCCGGCAGCATCGCGTCATAAAAAATCACGCTTCCGGAAAATCCTGATTTAGCGATAACGAAAATGATTAGAAAGGCAAGCCAGCCGATGGGCAGAGCAAGGCCCAGACATCCTATGATCCCTATAGACATGAAGGTAAGAAACAGCCTTTTCTTATATCCACGCAAATCACCTACCGGACCAAGTATGGGACCCAGAATGGCTATGATGATTGTCGCAATGCTGGTAGCGTACCCCCAGTATGCAGTTGATACGGCGTTGCTGATTCCATCGGCTGATGCGATATTTTTAAAATAAATCGGTATAATTGTAGACACCAGCATAATAAACGCCGAATTACCCACATCGTAAAGTATCCAGCTTTTCTCCAACTTGTTCATACAGAACTTCTCCTTTATCATTCATCTTCTTATTCAGATTATACCAATATATTTTTGACTTTTCAAAAGTAATCTCATATTCAAAAGCAGTACCAAAGGCCAATTTCTCCTATCTTCATTTCTCCGTTCATGCAATGTACAGGTTTTAAAATTTGTAGTAAAATGAAAGAAATACTAAGAAAGGAATCTACATAAATGAAATACCAAAATATTATTTTTGATTTTGGAAATGTACTTGTAAAATTTGATGAGCAGCAGGTCATCGGAAGGTTCTGCCCCGCCCCGGAGGACTTTCCCCTTATGAAAGGCGCTATTTTTCATAACTGGGAGGAATTAGACCGGGGCACAATTGATTATGGTGAATACATGGAACAGGCTGCTTCTCTGCTTCCTAAACGCCTGCATCCCTGCCTCCGGCAGATTTCTCTTGAATGGTGCCGGTACCTGTCTCCACTACAGAAGACATGGGATTTTATCAGAGAACTGAAAGAACAGGGGTTTTCCCTTTATATTCTTTCAAATGCTTCCACGTTTTTTGCAGAGCACATAGACTGTTATGAGATTACCAGGGAATTTGACGGCATCGTATTTTCGGGATACCTTCAGATGCTAAAACCAGAGCCTGGTATCTACCGCTATTTATTCGACAAATATCAGCTTAATCCTAAGGACTGCTTCTTCCTTGACGACAAGGCGGAGAATGTAAAAGCCGGGCAGAAGCTGGGCATGGACGGTATCGTATTCACTGGAGATATCCAGGCAGTAAGGCAGGCTATCGGGCTTTAACTATACTGTGCTGCATCCCAGCTATCGTTTCTCTAACTTATCCCTTCCAGGGCAAGGTTTTATCCAGCCATCCCTGCTCTTTCCACCAGCTTTGATCTACGGGATTCCATGCAGACGCTTCTCCTTTTTGCATTTTCCTAAATAACTGGAACAAAAGTTTAACACGAAGCGTCGTCCTGGGATGCCGGGCAGCTTTACTCACTTTTTGGGCAATCCGCCTTGCCTTCTTTTCTATTTCCGCCTTTTTAGCCGGAGACAGGTCTTTCACCCCCATAGCTTGGGAGATTAAGGGGAAACGGTATATTTCCGGAACACACATCCATTTTAATTTTTTAGCTAAGGATTTTAAAATCCCATTTGGAGGTGCTCCGGCGGAAGATGATACGACAATTCCTATCTTAGAAAACATGCTTCCGTGGGGTCTGTGAGTTACCCAGCGGTATGCCAGATGGTCGAGGAGGTTCTTCATTGCACCACTCATATCCATAACATAGTTTGGCGTATCCAGTATAATAATGTCTGCCCATTCCATTGCCAGGGCTATTGGCTGTACTTTTTCGGCTTCCGGACAGTTGTTTTCACCTTTCACAAAACACAGGTTACAGCCCACGCAAAATGCCGGCCCATCCTTGGGGAGAAAGAACTCTTTTAGCTGAGCATCCTCCTTCATTAAGTATTTCAATACAGCATGTGACATCGTGTAGGTAATGCCTTTATGTCCTTGTCCGTGGATTAAAACAATATTCATTTTGCACTCCTGTCCGAAAACATTTGTTTTATTTCTAATTTATTTTTCATTTCCGCCTTTTTCTTATGGAATAATCATCATCTTTCCGTTTTTCCCGCCAATTTCAAAAGCCCTTTCAATTTCATCCAGCGGAATCATATCTGATATCAGTTCCTTCAATTTTAACTTACGGTTATTTATCAACTCCACTGCTCTTCCATGGGTAAATGGGTTTACATAAGAAGCTGTAATCGTCAGTTCTCTTTGGAAAACTTCATAAGGTTTAATTGGTATTTCACAATCTGGGTTCGAAACACCAAAAAATACAATGTGAGCACCTTGACCTGCATATTTGACGGCATCTTTCATGGTTTCTGCCCTCCCTACACATTCAATGGAGACGTTAACTTTCCGAATTTGATTCAGCTTCAGGACTTCAAATAAATCTTCTTGCATAGGGTTTACAACATAGTCAGCCCCCAACTCCAATGCCATTTTTCTTTTTGATTCCATCGGCTCTGATACAATCACCACAGATGCCCCTGAAATTTTGGCAAGCTGCATCATAATCAATCCAATTGTACCGCCACCGATAATCAAAACTACATCACCAGCTCTAATATGCGCCCGGTCAATTCCGTGCAGACAGCAGCCCACCGGTTCACACATAGCAGCCTCTTCAAATGGAATATCCTCCTTTAAACGGTATATCTGTTTTTCCAGAACCGTACAATACTCTGCAAATCCCCCGTCATATGTAACTCCTGTTGCAGAATACCCTTCACAAAAATGAGGTGTTCCGATTTGACATTCCCAGCAATTATCGCACATAATACTTGGATCAACCGTTACATGGTCCCCAACTTTCACCTTTTTTACTTTATCGCCTACTTCTGCAACAACACCGGCAAACTCATGGCCTAACACCACCGGCGGATAGCATTCAGAAGCTCCTTTTGCACCCCCATAAATGTGCATGTCCGTCCCGCATACCCCCGCTGCCTTTACCCGTATCAGCACTTCACCTGCTTTCGGGTGACGGCATTCATGATCCTCTACGAGAATCTTTCCTTTTTCGTAAAAAACCGCTGCTTTCATCTTTTTCCCTCCAAGATTTTCTTTCTTGTCTTATTATATCTCCACGGAGCTGTCAATACAATACCGTAATCCTCATACCTGGCGCATATCTCGTAAATTCTTCTCTTTTATGTTATAATCAAAAAAATCGGTTACAATCTCAATTAAAATCCACATTTTCAGGGGGCATATCCATGTATGATGTTAAAAAAACACTTCAGGCACAGCGCAGTTTTTTTGCAGGCGGAGAAACGAAAGAAATCGCTTTTCGCACCACACAGCTTCGTCTTCTAAAGGAGTCTATTATAAAGCATGAGGAGGAAATCCTGCACGCCTTGAAGCTTGATTTAAACAAATCTGCTTTTGAGGCCTACGAAACAGAAGTGGGGATTGTCCTTGAAGAACTCAAATATACCTTGAAACATCTTACGAAATGGGCCCGGCCCAAACGAAAGAGAACTCCGGTGACTCATTTTCCATCCTCCAGTTATCTCTACAGGGAGCCTTATGGCTCTGTGCTGATTATGTCTCCCTGGAATTATCCATTCCAGCTTGCCATGACACCTTTGATTGGCTCCATTGCTGCCGGAAACTGTTCCATTGTAAAGCCATCCGAATATTCCTTATATACGTCTGAAATCATTGAGAAAATTATAAAAGAGAGCTTTCCCGAAGACTACATCTCTGTTGTCCGGGGAGGCAGAACTGTAAATCATGCCTTATTAGAAGAACGTTTTGATTACATCTTTTTTACCGGAAGTGTTTCTGTAGGAAAACTTGTTATGGAATCTGCCGCAAAGCATCTGACCCCGGTCACTTTGGAGCTGGGAGGAAAGAGCCCGTGTATTGTAGATGACACGACTGACATCGACCGTGCAGCAAAGAGAATTGTGTGGGGCAAGTTTTTAAATTCAGGTCAGACTTGTGTAGCTCCTGATTATTTGCTTGTGCATCACACAGTAAAAGAAAAACTGATTTGCGCTATGAAAAAATATATCCGTATGTTCTATGGTGATACACCGGAAATGAATCCTGAATATCCTAAAATCATTAATCCAAAACATTTTGAACGTCTCATTGGGCTGCTGCCCAGCGGATATGTGACTGAAGGAGGACGTTATAATGAAGGGAGCCTGCAAATCTCCCCCACCATACTGGAGCATGTAACATGGGAAAGTGCCGTCATGCAGGAAGAAATCTTCGGCCCACTGCTCCCCATGCTGGAATTCAGTCAATTAGAAGATGTCTTTTCCATGATAAATGCCCGCCCAAAACCGCTGGCTCTGTATCTTTTTACCACAAAAAGAGAGCATGAACTTGCTGTAATGAAAAATCTCTCCTTTGGAGGAGGCTGCATCAATGATACTATTATTCACCTGGCGAATCCAAACCTTCCCTTCGGCGGGGTAGGGGACAGCGGCATGGGACAGTATCACGGCATCAATAGCTTCTTCACATTTTCACATCAGAAAAGTATCATAAAAAAATCAAATATGGTGGACATCCCCCTTCGATATCCACCATTTAAAGACCATATTAAACTTCTTAAAAGAATTATGAGATAAGCATCTGAATACTTTCTACTCTGCCGCTAACTGCAACATTCGCTCCAAAGGGAGCTTTGCTTTCTGGATCATTGCCTCATCAAGCTGTAATTCCGGCACTGCGCTCTCCAATGCAGATAAGACGCTCTCCAATTTGATACGCTTCATATTGGGGCAAAATTGCCGGTGGCCTACGGAATAGAATTTTTTATCCGGGTTTTTCTGTTGAAGTTCATAGAAAATGCCCATCTCTGTACAGATAAGAAATACTTTCTCTTCTGACTTTGTGGCATAATCTAAAATCTGTGACGTGCTGCCAATAAAGTCTGCCAGTTCCAGCACCTCCTCCGTGCATTCCGGGTGTGCCAGAATCAGGGCCTGAGGGTATACTTCTTTTGCCCGGAGCACTTCTTCTCTGTGTATACTTGTGTGAACATGGCAAAAACCATCGTGAAAGATAAAGTTTTTCTCCGGCAGCTGCTTTGCGGTATAACGGCCGAGATTATTATCAGGTATAAAAAATATCTCTCTATTTGGCAGTTTCTTTACAATACGTATCGCATTAGATGAAGTAACACAGACATCGGATTCGGCTTTTATTTCTGCTGTAGAATTTACATAACAGACAACTGCCGCATCCGGGTATTGCTCACGCACCTCATGAATACGCTCAATATCAACCATGTGGGCCATCGGGCAGTCTGCCTTCTGGTCAGCCATAACGACTCTCTTTTGGGGATTTAATATTTTTGCACTTTCTCCCATAAATGAAACGCCGCAGAAAATAATTGTAGCCGCGGGCACTGTGACAGCCTTTTCAGCCAGATAGTAAGAATCACCTACATAATCGGCAACTTCCTGCACATCTCCATCCACATAATAATGTGCAAGGATTACCGCATCTTTTTCCTTCTTTAACTCCGCAATCCGCTGTTTCATTTCTTCTTTTCCGCTCATTTTAACGATCTCCATTCTGTCGTAAAATCATGACATATTATATCTGATGAACTGCACCCTCTAACTGCACAAGTGCCTGCTGCAATGTTTTTCTCGGGCAGGCAATATTTATACGCTCAAAACCTTCCCCGACTTTTCCAAATATGGCACCGCTGTCCAGCCATAGGTTGGCCTTCTTTACAATCACCTCTTCCAGCTCTTCTTCCGGCAGATTCAGTTTGCGGAAGTCCAGCCATATGAGATATGTCCCCTCCGGCTCTATTAAAGTGATTTCCGGAAGACGCTCTTTCAGGAAATCTTTTACAAAGACCAGGTTTCCGGATAGATATTCCTTGAGCTGGCTCAGCCATTCCCAGCCTTCTTCATAAGCGGCCTGGCATGCCATTAGTCCCATTAAGTTTACCTGACTGTACCCCTGGGCTGCAACCTCTTTTTTAAACTTCCTGCGGATATCTGAATTCGAAATAAAGATATTGGATATCTGAAGTCCTGCCAGATTAAATGTTTTGCTGGGTGCCGTACATGTAACCGTTATATCCGCATATTCCCGAGATAAGGCTGCAAATACATGATGGGAGTGCCCTGGATATGTAAAATCACTATGAATTTCATCACTAACCACAATGACACCATATTTTACACAGATATCCCCAAGTTTTCTTAGTTCCCATTCTTTCCAGACACGTCCTACAGGGTTGTGAGGGCTGCAGAGCAGAAATAATTTCACTCTATTTGCCTTGATTTTATCTTCAAAGTCCTGGAAATCAATCTCATAATGCCCCTCTGATAATTTCAGAGGATTATTCACCAGCACTCTGCCATTATCGCAGATAACTTCACTGAACGGGTAATATACAGGCTGCTGAATCAGGACCCCGTCACCCTCTTGTGTAAACGCACGGATGGCTGCTGCAATCGCAAACACCACCCCTGGGGTTTTAACCAGCCAGTTTGGCCTGACTTCCCATCCAAAATGTTCTTTATACCACCCGGAAACAGCTAAAAAGTAATCTTCCTTTCCTTCACTATATCCAAATATTCCATGCTTTACCACCTGCTCCAGCTTTGCAAGAATGGAAGGTGCTGTCTTAAAATCCATATCTGCTACCCATAGCGGCAGAATATCTTTGCTCTTTCCCCTTTCCAGGGCAAAATCGTACTTCAGACAATTTGTTCCGTAGCGGTCTTCTACTGTATCAAAATCAAACTTCATAGCTAATTTCCAGTCTCCTCTCTCTTTCGCTGCCAACCTATCTTTCTATCCCAGTGCCTGTGCCAAATCAGCAATCAAGTCCTCCACGTTCTCAATCCCTGCGGAAAATCTCAGAAAGTCGCTGGTAATGCCCAGTTTCTCACGAAGGGCAACCGGAACATCGCCGTGAGTTTGAAGCATAGGATAAGTAATCAGAGACTCCACTCCGCCCAGGCTCTCCGCATAGGTAATCAGCTTTACCTTCTCCAATATAGTCCTGGCAGTCTCCTCACTGTCTGTCTGAAAAGAAATCATACTGCCTGCCCCCCTGGCTTGTCTGCAATTCGTTTCATATCCGGGATGTTCCGGAAGTCCTACATAATATACTTGTTTTACCTTTTCCTGCTGTTTCAGCCATTCTGCAATCTGCGCTGCACTCTTTTGCTGCTTCTCCAGCCTGACAGACAGGGTTTTTATCCCTCTTATCAAGAGAAAGCTGTCAAAAGGTGACAGACAACAGCCGATGGTCTTAAACAAATAACGTATCTTTTCCGCCAGGTCTTTTCTGCTTGTACTCAAAAAGCCAGCCAGGGTATCGTTATGTCCCTCAAGGAATTTTGTTCCGCTGTGGACAACAAGATCTGCTCCCAATAACAGGGGATTTTGAAGATATGGCGTCAAAAATGTATTATCTACTATAAAAAGAAGATGGTGCTGGTCAGCCAGACGCTTCATTTCTGACAAATCCGTAATCTGCATCGTCGGATTACTGGGCGTCTCAATATACAATGCCCTTGTATTCTCCCGGATGGTCTGTTCAACAAGTTTTACATCAGATGTATTAATATAGGAAAACTCAATTCCCCTCCGTTCACCTATTGTCTGGAACATACGCACGGAACCGCCGTATAAATCCTCTGAGCAAATAATGTGATCCCCTGCATCAAACAGCTCCAGGCACAGGCCGATTGCCGCCATCCCGGTAGCGCACGCTACTGTATCCACCGCGCCCTCCAGTGATGAAACCATTTCCTCCAGCTCTGCCCTGGTGGGATTACTCTCTCTTGTATAATCGTACCCAGTAGAATCTCCGATTCCCGGGTGCGAAAATGTCGCCGTCTGAAAAATCGGCACAGCAACTGCCCCAAACGGGTGCTTCTCCTGATTCCCCCCACCTCCATGAATACATCGTGTCTCTATATCATACCCCATCTTCTTTACCTCCTGTTCAAAGGGGGACAGTCCCTTTTGAACAGGGACTGTCCCCTTTGCTCTCCTTTGTCAGAATATTCAGTAAAAACGGGAATACCTAAGTGTTCCCGTTTCTCTTCTTAATTATATATAATACATGTCCTGCTCATATCCACTGTAAGCCAGATATTCTTTTTCCAAATCTTCCAGTGTTATATTTTTTAATATTTCGTCTAATTCTTCATTCACTTTGTCAATGATTACTTTCTGAATTGTTTGTATAATTTCCCGCTGACTACCGTCCTCTAAACTTTCTTCTGGTTCAATCCGATAGTTTCCGTCCAGCGCTTGCAGTATGGAAGCTACCGTGATATTTTCTGCCTTGTCATTCAGCAGGTACCCGCCCTGCGGCCCTTTGATACTTTTTACAATTTCTGCTCTTCTAAGGCTTGCAAAGGCCTGTTCCAGGTATTGGAGAGAAATGCCGTTCCGCTCGGCAATACTGCTTAATGCCACATGGTCTTTTTTGGAATTTACAGATAAATCTATTAATGCCCTGAGTCCATACCTGCTTTTCTTTGAAAACTTCATAAATACCTCCACATGTCTCTGAAGCCTTTTTATTATTGTACTGCTTTAAACGCTTCTGTTAAATCTTCTATAATATCATCAATATGTTCTGTACCAATGGACAGACGGATGGTATTAGGCTTGATTCCCTGATCCTGAAGCTCTTCTTCTGTACACTGGCTGTGTGTAGTTGTCGCCGGGTGAATAACTAAAGACTTAACATCGGCAACGTTTGCTAATAGAGAAAACAGCTCCAAATGATCTATAAAGTTCTGGGCCTTCTTTGCATCTCCCTTAATTTCAAATGTGAAAATGGAGCCTCCGCCATTGGGGAAATACTTAGCATATAATGCCTTTTGGCTTTCATCCTCTGTTACAGACGGGTGGTGTACTTCTTCAACCTCAGGGTGATTTTTCAAGTATTCCACAACCTTAAGGGCATTTTCCACATGGCGTTCTACACGGAGAGATAACGTCTCAAGTCCCTGTAAAAACAAAAAAGAGTGGAATGGGGAAACTGTTGCACCTGTATCTCTTAAGAGAATAGCCCGAATCTTTGTCACAAAAGCCGCAGGTCCTACTGCCTTTGTAAAACTGATTCCGTGATAGCTGGGATTTGGCTCTGTCAATGATGGGAATTTCCCGGAAGCTTCCCAGTCAAATTTTCCGCTGTCTACAATCACTCCGCCGATAGCTGTTCCATGGCCTCCAATAAACTTTGTAGCGGAATGTATTACGATATCTGCGCCGAATTCAATAGGGCGCACCAGGTAAGGTGTTGCAAATGTATTATCAATGACAAGAGGAATCTTGTGTGCATGTGCAATCTTTGCAATCTTTTCAATATCTACTACATCTGAATTTGGATTTCCCAAAGTTTCTATAAAGATTGCTTTTGTGTTCTCCTGTATTGCCGCTTCTACTGCCTGGTCATCAAAAATATCTATGAAACTCGTTGTGATTCCATACTGAGGCAATGTGTGAGCCAGCAGGTTATAAGTACCCCCGTAAATGTTCTTCGCAGATACAATATGATCTCCATTCTGCGCCAGATTCTCAATTGTATATGTGACCGCAGCCGCTCCGGAGGCAACCGCAAGAGCTGCCACGCCTCCCTCCAGTGCTGCAATCCGTCTTTCAAATATATCTTCTGTGGGATTGGTCAGGCGTCCGTAAATGTTGCCCGCATCTGCAAGGCCAAAACGTGCCGCCGCATGTTCACTGTTGTGGAATACATAGGAAGAGGTCTGATAAATAGGAACTGCTCTTGCATCCGTTACCGGATCCGGCTGCTCCTGCCCTACGTGAAGCTGTAATGTCTCAAATTTCAATTTCCTATTTTCTCTTGTAACTTTATCACCCATATCTTTTCTCCTCTTCTCGTCTACTCCCCAAACAAAGGTGTGGAATAATATCTATCTCCTGTATCCGGTAACAATGTCACAATGGTCTTTCCCTTGTTCTCCGGGCGTTTTGCCAGTTCGATTGCACCTTGCAGTGCCGCTCCTGAGGAAATCCCCACCAGGACACCTTCCTGCTTTGCAAAAGATTTTGCTGCTGCAAATGCATCATCATTTTCTACTTTCAGAATTTCATCATAAATCTCCGTATTCAATACTTCCGGTACAAAGCCTGCCCCGATTCCCTGAATTTTATGCGGTCCGCCCTTGCCTTCTGAAAGAACCGGTGAAGCAGCAGGTTCCAATGCTACAATCTTAATTTCAGGATTCTGAGACTTCAGGTATTCACCTACCCCTGTAAGAGTACCTCCCGTGCCGACTCCTGCAATGAAAATGTCCACATTTCCATCTGTATCATTCCAGATTTCCGGTCCTGTTGTGCTCTTGTGAATGGCAGGGTTTGCAGGGTTTACAAACTGCCCGGGGATGAAGCTGTTTGGAATCTCTTTTGCCAGCTCATCTGCTTTTGCAATAGCGCCCTTCATTCCTTTTGCGCCTTCTGTCAGTACCAATTCTGCACCGTAAGCCTTAAGTATATTTCTTCTTTCAATACTCATTGTCTCGGGCATAGTTAAAACAACACGATAGCCTTTCGCTGCGGCAATTGATGCAAGACCAATTCCCGTATTACCGGAAGTCGGCTCAATAATAACAGAGCCTTCTTTTAAAATTCCCTTCTCCTCCGCATCTTCAATCATTGCTTTCGCAATTCTGTCCTTGACACTTCCTGCCGGGTTAAGGTATTCTAGTTTTACCAGTATAGTTGCTTCCAGATCTAAGCTCTTTTCTAAATTTACTACCTCCATCAAAGGAGTCTTTCCGATTAAATCCAATGTTCCCTTAAATATATTTGCCATTTTACATTCCCTACCTTTCATATAGGTTTAGTATGTTTTATGTTGCTATTATTATATTACTATCCTTCTGATATGTCAACCATATTTTATATTTTTTTGATTTTTTCATGGGGGACAGTCCCTTTTGAAAAGGGACTGTCCCCTTTGCTCTTCATTTTCAGAATATTTTTACAATATCCTAGTATCTTCCGATTACCGCATCTTCCACACCAGCGCGCAAAGGCGGGTACGGAGTCTGGTCCCCATAGCCTACATCCACATAAGTTACCAGTCTGATATAGTCAGGCAAATCAAATCTTTTTCTTAACCTGTCACAAAATTCTTCATTCGGAAATGTTAACCATACCCCTTCCAGCCCCGCAGCATGAGCAGCAAGCACAATGTTCTGCCCGGCTGCGCCTGCATCCAGAAGCTGGTTTCTTACAGGTGTAAATGAATTCGCACGGTAGCACCGCATATCCTGCAAGATTACCAGATGAACGGGGCCTCCGGGAACGTCACTGCCCCGGAACAATCCAGGTTCGTTTTTCTCCCTTACCACAATGTACCTGATGGATTGCACGTTACAGCCGTGAGCAGCCCACAACCCTGCTTCCAGGATTTTGTCAATGATTTCATCCGGCACTTCCTGGTCTTTAAATTCTCTGACTGAACGTCTTTCTTTTAAAATAGTAAAGAAATCTTCTTCCATTTCTTTTGTAACAGTCTTCGGTGTATAAGCGGCTAAATCCACCGGCTCTCCTTTGGCAAGATGTTCTGCCGACTCGATTAAGAAGCTGACATACCGATATTCAGGGAATTCCTTACTTAATCCCCGCTTTACCCACAAATCCAAAAGATGCTTTGCATAGTCCGCTTGTTCGGGGCGGAGCTGCTTATTTCGATATGCCGCATGATACATCTGAATCTCCAAAGTATGATGGCTCCGTTCCCGTACTCTGGCTCTAAACTCTGTTTCATCCATATTCAGGAATTCCTCATCTGTAATCTGCATATTCCGGTTCCATATCTGTTTTACCTCTTCTTTATCAAGATAATCCATACTTGTGTCTCTAAACATATCACGCCCTCCTGCTTATACTTACTTGGTGAGGTTCTTTCGAACCTAGTTGTAAAGCACAACCTGCTGGCTTAGTGAGAAAGTTCAACCTTTTGGGGTGTTCTTTCGAACTTAGCAGCATGGTTGTTGCCCTAGATATAATACTCTACTGCTTCCTGTTTATCTGCTCCTATGCTGATAGCCGCTACAATCTCAGCAGCCTTCTGCACCAGATATTCATCGCTCCTCTTGCGCGGATGAGGAATAGAAATATCGTATTCCTCCTGTACTGTGCTGGGCCTTGGACTTAAAAGAATCACCCGGTCCGCAAGATACACTGCCTCATTGATATCATGTGTTACAAACAAAACTGTCTTTTTCTCTTCCTGTCTGATCCTGATTAATTCCTCCTGCAATGTACATCTCGTCAAATGGTCCACCGCGCTAAAAGGCTCATCCATAAGAATTACTTTGGGGTTCATCACCAGTGCCCTTGCAATTCCGGCTCTCTGTCTCATCCCACCGGAAAGCTGTGATGGATACTTATTTTCAAATCCGCTGAGGTTCATCATCTTCACATATTTTGCGATTCTTTCTTCCTGCTCCTTTTTCGGAACCCCCGAAATATCCATCCCAAAGGCAATGTTTTTCTTAATTGTTTTCCACGGATAAAGAGAAGCATCCTGAAATACAACGCCGATATCCCGGCTGGTCCCATTTACAGGAATGTCATCCAGCAGGACTTCCCCGTCCGTATGCTCAAGAAGACCGGCAACAATTTCCAGCAATGTACTTTTTCCGCAGCCGGAGGGACCTACAATACAAACAAATTCTCCATCCTGAATCTCCAGGTTAATGTCCTTTAGCGCATGAGTTGTTTCTCCGTTTTCACCAGGATAATATTTATCCAGTTTGTTTATTTTTATGGTCGGCATCTTTTCTTTGCTCCCTCCGTTTCTGCTATTTACTTTCCGGATTGGTAAGACCCAGCTCATCTGCAGCTTTCTGTGAAAATTCATTTGTATAGGTTCCTTCTGCCTTTACATCCTTGTCAAGCCATCCGTAATCCTTCAAATACTCCACGGTCTTGCTGATTCTATCTTCAGGAATTACCGGATAGTCAAACCACACGTCGATTTCAGATTCAATAGCCTTTTTCATTACTTCCTCAGGGGTATTCATCTGTGTTGCTGCCCAGGAGATGAATTCATCTAAACGCTCATTTTTCACTTCTTCATGTACCTTATAGTAAGCAGTCAGGAAACGCTGTAATTTCTCAGGGTCCTTTTCAATGATATCATCTGATGCAATGATTGTTCCTGTATAGTAATCTGGAATATAATCCCACGCCCGGCCAAGAATATGACCTACTCCATCCGCCTCTGCAAGTGCAGCGTATGGGTTATGGATTATAGTTGCATCTACCTCGCCGGATGTTAATGTGGCATATGCAGACTGATAAACACCATTTGCTACCAGCGTCACATCATCTTCACTCAACCCGTTCTCTTCCAGCATCTTCAGAACCGAAAGTCTCATACCGCCAGCTGCTGCAGCAGTACCGACTGTTTTTCCTTTCAAGTCACTGATATCTTTTATATCATTATTGGCAACCAGCCAGTAGCATCCGGAATATCTCCACATGTTCCCCACCAGTTTTCCAGACACGCCATTATAGATGCCAGGGATGTAAGCGCTTGGGTCGCCGTCGGCCACATCAATCTCTCCTCTGGTTATTAAGGAAAGTACCTCATCATTGCTGCTCCACTGGATATTGTCAAATTCAATACCAAGCTCTTTGTAAAGCCCCTTTTCAATCGCAAAATTATTGACCGCACCAGTCATACCTGTAGCGAAGCAGGAACGGATTGTAATAGTGTCGTCATCTCCTGATTCAGAATCAGAAGCTGAGGATTGGGATGTTTCCCCGGTTTCAGTTTTTTTTGCTGACTCAGAGCCTTTTGCCGATGAGCATCCGGCCAAAGCTGAAATTGTTAACGTTGCTGCAATCAAAACAGATATAATCCTTCTTTTCATAATACAATACCTCTCATTTTCTTGGATTTTATTTTTCCTCTATACCCTGCTCCATCTGTGGCAAAGTAAATATTCAATGGCTGCAATCAGTTTAACGAAGCATACTGAAATCAGCGTTACTAATATGATGATAAAAAACATTCTGGGTGTATTCAGTAAATTCTGGGATTCGGAAAGAAGATACCCAAGTCCCGCCTTCGCCGACTGCATTTCTGAAAATACTACTCCTGTCAAGGCCGTTGCCGCCGCCAGCCGCAATCCATTGAACATAGATGGCAGCGCCGCCGGAATCATGACTTTGAACACAGTCTGCATTTTTGTTGCATTAAACACCCTGGCTACCTTTAAATACTCTATCTTGCACTGTTTTGCTCCTGTAACGGTACTGTACAGAATCTGAAATACAGAAAAAAGGAATATAAGCACTACTTTGGATTGAAAGCCAATTCCGAACCACAGAATAAGCAGGGGCAGAATTGCCGTCTTAGGAATCGCCATAATTGCTGAGCAGAACACATTACCGTATGCTTCAGTCTTAGGAAACATCGTCCAAATCAAGCCTACTATAATTCCAACTCCCGCAGCCAGCGCATACCCTACCAGAACTTCCTGAAGGGTAAGAATTAAATGAGGCCAGAGAGTTCCATCTGCAGCAATATGAAATGCCTCTTCCACGATACTGGACGGTGATGCCATAAAAATCCGGTTGATTTTTCCAGATGTCACCGCATACTCCATATATCCAAGCAGCGCGGCTACTGTCAGTACCTGCAGTACATTAATATATGTAATGTTTCTCTTTGAGGCTTTTCCCGTGCCCGATTTACTCACAGGCTGTAATACCACGGATTCTCTACTCTTTGCTGCCATAGGTATAATTTCCTTTCTTTACTTCTTCACTTTCGAAATAATTCCTCTCACAGCTTTCCCCCTCAATCAATACATTCTGTGTAAGCTTGTGGGACAGATGCCGGGAAAAGTTCTCAATGGTTGTAGTGTCTATAACATCACAATAGTATGGTGCCAGTTCTCTGAACCATGGATACTCATCGTAATATTTTCTCCATGTTTCCGCATAAGGACAGTGGTCTGCCCCCCACTCCGGAATCCATCCACATAATGGAAGGTCTATCACAGACATAAAATCTTCTACTGTTTCCGTCTCTTTTCCCAGTTTATAAGCCTTCTCCCTTAACTGGTCAGAGCGGTCGGCTCCCAGTTCAAACACCGTCTGTCTTACGATTTCCTTTGTCTTTTCCAGGCCATAAAGTTTCTGAAGAACATCACAGAAATGGAAATACAGCATCGCAAACTGTCTCGCTGCCTTTCGAATCTCACCAACCATCAGCTCTCTTGGGACAGTGCCGGTTATTTTGTAATTTTCTTTTCCCATATTTCGCTCTCCTCCACCGAATAAAACTTATTTAGAAACTCTATGTATTCTTCTTTTGATTGGAATACCGGATGATACCCGTCTTTTACCTTTTTAGCAAGTGCTGCTCCGTCCTTTAGCATACGGTATGCGGCAAGGGCGAAAATTTTTGCCGTAAGTATATAGGCTTCCTCTTCATCATAAACCGCAAACTCTGACTGATGAAGCCCCCCGGACACGCCGCCGGTGTTAAATGTCAATACCGGCATTAAATGCTGAACGTCACCTACATCTGTGGATCCCCCCATGTGCTTCTCCAGCACATCCGTATTTACTTTTTTTGGCGCTGCCGCTTCTCTCATCACTTCTACAATCTCTTCCGGCATAGCCATCGGAAGAGAAGGAAGATATCCCGGCATTGTCTCAATCCTGTATCCTGCACCCATTGCCATTGCCCCTGCCTTGAAGGAGCGGTCGGTCTTCATGGAAGCATCTGAAAATGCTTCTTTTGTTTTTCCTCTTACCAGGGTTTCAATCACCGCCTCATCTGGCACCACATTTACCAGATTACCGCCTTTTGTCATAATGGGATGAACTCTGACACAATCTTCGTCACGGAACGTCTCCCTGTTAAAAGCAAGTGCCTGAAGCCCCAGAGAGGCTGCCGATAATGCATTGACTCCTTTTTCCTTTTCTGCTGCCGCATGCGCTGCTTTTCCTTTTATTGTGATGACCTTTGAGACAAAACCGTTGCCGCTTCCGCTTCCTGCAGCGATTCCCACCATGGAAGTATGATGTACAAGACAGGCATCAATATCATCAAATGCACCTATGCGGATTAACTCACATTTCCCGCCGCCATAACCAATTTTCCCCTCGTCCATCAGAGATTTCTTAAATTCCACTTCTCCATATTCCTCTGCCGGAGCCGCCAGAAAAACAATTTGGCCATCTAATTTCTCTGAAATACCCTTTTCGGTAAGTGCAAGGGCTGCTCCTATAACTCCTGCAAGCTGTGCATGGTGTCCGCAACAGTGAGCTGCCTCTGTTTCCTTATTCGCACAGGCATGGTTGGGAATCCTTAACGCATCCAATTCCCCAATCAGGGCCAAAGAAAAGTTTTCTCTTTTCTCCGAATTCAGATACGCCTTCATCCCGGTAATAGCCAGATCGTCTTCTATGCGCTCTGTCCGTGGCCCCATAAACTTCCGGAACTTCTCACTCGTCCTGAACTCTTTGTACCCTAATTCTCCATGATGATAAATATCATTTGCAAATTCTAAAATCATGCTTCTGTTATTATCAATTATCTTTATAATTTGCTCTTCTGTTTTATCCATACACACCCCTATCCCAGCTCACTCCTGTATTTTTTCCTATTCATTTTCCCAAAGCATATCTTTCCTATAGGATTAGTAGGTATACTATCACTAATCTTCTTTACTGTCAATACTTTTTATAACTTTTATTTTCCTGTTATTCTAAGTTCCCAAAAGACAAGTTCTCCCGTCTCAAGATGAAAAGAACAAAGGGTTTTTATTATAATAGGGAACCCAGTTTCCAATTATATAAAAATAGCAGGAAGTGTTTATCTCTAAACATCTCCTGCTATTTATGCTTGTTTTTATTTAAATCCTGTTAAATGAGCCTTCTAGTACTTACCAAAATCAAAAGAGGTATCTGATGTGAATTCTTCTGTTTCAGACTCTTCATTTTCATGGGAATTTATTGAAAAATCACTGCTTTTTGCTCCTGCTTCCAGCTTAAACCTTCCAACTTCTTCGCGCAGTGTGGTTGCCTGAGCCGACATTTCCTCACTCGTTGCAGAGTTTTCTTCCGCAGTAGCCGCATTGGTCTGTACCACAGAAGACACCTGAGCCAGTCCCAGTTTTACCTGTTCGATTGCAGTAGCCTGTTCCTCTGATGCCGCTTCAATCTTTGTAAAGCTCTCTGTCACTCTTAAAGTACTTAATTCCACTTGCTGCAATATTTTTGCTGTTTCCGTTGTAATCTGAGTACCTTTTGATACTGTGACTACTGAATGATGAATCAAATCTGCTGTCTGCTTTGCAGCTTCAGCGGACTTGGCAGCAAGGCTTCGTACTTCATCTGCAACAACAGCAAAACCTTTTCCGGCATCTCCTGCACGTGCTGCCTCAATGGCTGCATTCAAAGCTAATATATTGGTCTGGAAAGCAATATCCTCAATCACCTTTGTAATATTTGCAATTTCATCAGAAGCAGAACCAATCTCACTCATCGCTTCAGTAAGCTGTGTCATATGTTCATTTCCGGCAGCAACATCCATACTTGTCTTTACAACAAATTCAGTGGCAGTTCTGACATTCCCTGAATTCTCCTCAGCTTGTTCCGCAATGGTTGTGACAGAAGCGCTGAGCTCTTCAATAGATGCGGCCTGCTCAGAAGAACCTGCTGCCAGTGCCTGTGCTCCGTTTGAAACCTGATCTGCACCTACACTTACCTGCTCTGCAGTATCATTAATGAGGTGCAGGGCATGATTTAAAGAAGCAGAAATAGCACCAAAAGCTGTCCGGATAGACGCAAACTCACCCACATAGTCCTCCTGCAAACGAATGCGCATATCTCCCTGAGCCATATTTTCCAGCGTACCTGTAATCTCTTTTATGTATGCTATGTACCTGCGCAGCTGGACAACCGTACGGTTCAGTGATTCTCCCATACGTCCGGTCTCATCTGCCGACTTTACATCTACGGTAACATTCAAATCGCCATCGGCAATCAAATTTGCCGTATCCGTGAGCCTTTTAATCGGTGTTACAATCTGTCTTGACAGAAGTAGAACTACAATCGTTACAATAAGAAATACAATAACAAAGATAATCAGTGTCGTATTTCTAACTGCAGTGTATGATTGATTGTATTCTTTATCCGGCATACCGGTAGTCAGTGTCCACCCCGTACTTCCAACGGCTGAAACACAGCCATGAGTCTGCTCTCCATCAACCTTATACGAAATGTTTCCCGTTTTGCCGGATAGCAGTGCCTGTTTGAGATTCTCAGAAAAGCCTGCCTCCTCAACATTCTTATTGATGAGGTCAGTATTTGGGTGATAGATTATCTGCCCATTTTCGGATGCCAGCAAAAAGCGTCCGGTCTCTCCAAGCTTATAAGAACTTGCCATCTTCCCAAGGTCATCCAATGCCAAATCTATATTCACAGCTCCAATGATTTGTGTGGTGCCCTTCTGAAATATAGGAGCTGAAATACCGACTACCTGTTTGTTCGTGATAACATCCAAATAAGGTGCTGACATGATTGGCTCTCCTGCCGCCTCAAGCTGCTGGAACCAAGGCCGGCTGGTAATAACCCAGTCTTTTTCAGAAAATGACCCGTCACTCGCTACAAACTGGCTGGTGTCAACGTCTGCAACAACAATGGACATGACAGATTCACTGCCCGTAGATTGAATGTTGTACAGAGTATCAACCACCTGCTTAAGGCTGGACACCTGAGCCATTTTTTTATCCCCGGTAGCTTCGGTAACAAGAGCCTCTACTGCACTATTTTTTGCAATAACACTTGCCGCCTCAAAATAGGGTACAAAATAACTGTTAATATCATTGGCCGCCGCCTCGGACTGGGCAGCCAGTTCATCGTCTCGGAGTTTCGTCACAGAATCAGATGTAATTCTAGTGATAATCAAAAGCAGAATTACAAATGAAAGAAGCATAGTCCCACCAATAAATGTCAGAATCTTAGAGGAGATAGTCCGGAATCCTTTTCCGCTTCTCCGTTGCACTTTTTCTTTTCCCTTTTTTCTCTTTCGCATAATCAAAGGCTCCTTCTTAATAATGTGTTCATTCTACCACAAAATTCCATCCTTTTCAATAAAATTACTTTGATTTTAAAGGTTTTATTACCTATAGTTTGAAAACTTTAATCACACTAAAATCACCAACCTAAATTGTTACTGATACAAAACTTATTGTTAACCCCCAAAAATACAGAGTTGACAATTTTTCTTATTTCTTTTATACTGACACAAGATAAAATGAAAACGTTATAAATAAAAGGAGGCTACTATGAAAACCCCATCCTCAAACACTCCCTCTATTTCAGTAAAACACCTGACTTTAACGGGAGTTATGACCGCAGTTATATGTATTTTAGGTCCGCTTTCCATTCCCCTGCCCATGAGCCCTGTCCCTATTACCTTTACGAATCTCGCTATCTATCTGGCTGTATTCGTATTGGGTATGAAATTTGGTACCATAAGCTATATCATCTATTTACTGCTGGGAGCCGTAGGCCTTCCGATATTCTCCTCCTTCTCCGGGGGGCTGGGAAAACTTGCCGGTCCTACAGGCGGCTATCTGATAGGCTTTATCTTTATGGCACTGATTGCAGGCTTTTTCATAGAATTTTTTCCCGGGAAACCACTTCTTTCCATCGCAGGTATGGCAGTGGGGGCCGCCGTTTGTTATTTGCTGGGAACCCTTTGGCTGGCCCGTCAGATGAACTTGACTTTCATGGCGGCGTTTAGTGTAGGTGTCATCCCCTACCTGGCAGGAGATTTGATTAAAATTATAATTGCTGCACTTCTCGGACCAAAACTCAGGGCAGCCGTCCTGCGCCTTTCATAATAAAGAGTCTGGCAAGCCAGACTCTCGCACCGAAGCGAGGTCGCTTTAGCGGCCATTTTCATTATGTGCGCGGTGCGCATCCCCCGGAGGGTTTCTATGTAATAGAAAATAGGGAGTGTACAGAATCCATGCTCTGTACGCTCCCTGTTCTCTCATTTCTAAATCCCTCTCATAGTAAGCTGTATTCTTTTCTTTTTCAAATCTACACTCATTACTTTGATATCTACAACATCTCCCACACTGACAGCTTCCAGCGGATGTTTGATATATCGATCCGTAATCTGTGAGATATGCACTAATCCGTCCTGATGAACCCCAATATCTACAAACACACCAAAGTCAATGACATTGCGCACCGTCCCTTTCAGAATCATGCCCTCTTTCAAATCCTTCATATCCAGCACATCTGTGCGCAGAATAGGCTTTGGCATTTCATCACGGGGGTCACGGGCCGGTTTTTCCAGCTCTTTTACAATATCCCTCAAGGTTATCTCGCCAATCCCCAGTTCTTCTGCCAGCCTTTTATAATCCTTGATTGTCAGCGACAGCCCTGTCAGATTCCCCCGGGCAATGTCTTGCGGCCCAAATCCCTGCTTCTCCAGCAATTTTTCTGCCGCTTCATAAGACTCAGGATGAACTCCTGTGGCATCTAATGGATTCTTACCATCCATAATCCGCATAAAACCTGCACACTGCTCATAGGCTTTAGGCCCCAGTTTTGCAACCTTCAGCAGCTCTTTCCTATTTGTGAATCTTCCGTTTTCTTCTCTGTATACAACAATGTTCTTTGCAATTGTTCCCGTGATTCCTGAGATATAGGAAAGCAGAGGTGCAGATGCCGTATTCAGGTCCACACCTACTTTATTTACACAATCCTCCACCACACCATTTAGTGATTCACCCAGCTTCTTCTGATTCATATCGTGCTGGTATTGCCCAACCCCAATAGATTTTGGGTCAATTTTAACCAACTCTGCCAGAGGGTCCTGAAGGCGCCTTGCAATGGAAGCGGCGCTCCTTTGTCCCACATCAAATTTAGGGAACTCCTCTGTAGCAAGCTTACTTGCAGAATAGACAGATGCACCTGCCTCATTTACAATTACATACTGTACCTTCTCAGGAATTTCCTTCAAAAGCTCCACTATAATTTGTTCCGACTCTCTGGATGCTGTTCCATTTCCCAGTGAAATCAGAGTAATATTGTACTTTGTAATGATCTTTTTCAAAAGGTCTTTTGATGCTTTTATCTTTTGTGGCGTAGTCGGCGCAGTGGGATAAATCACTGTCGTACCCAGAACTTTTCCTGTAGCATCCACAACAGCCAGTTTACAGCCGGTACGGAAAGCGGGATCCCATCCCAGCACTACCTGTCCCGTAATAGGAGGCTGCATCAAAAGCTGGTGCAGGTTTTTGCCAAATACCTCAATTGCTCCATCTTCCGCCCTCTCAGTCAGTTCATTTCTGATTTCCCGCTCAATAGCCGGTGCAATCAGACGCTTATAGCTGTCCTCTGCAGTCTCCTTCAGCACCGGTGAGGTATATGGATTTTCCTGGAAGATAGTCTTTTTTTCCAGATAACGGATAATTTCCTCTTCCGGAGCTTCTATCTTCACCGTCAGAATCTTTTCTTTCTCTCCCCGGTTCAATGCAAGTATCCGGTGTCCTGCCAGCTTTACAATGGGCTCCTCAAATTCATAGTACATCTCATAAACGGACTCCTCGTCCGGCTCCTTTGCCTTGGAAATCAGTTTCCCCTTCTGAGTGGTCATCTTACGGATCCAGCTCCTGTAATCCGCCTCGTCAGAAATGGATTCCGCTATAATATCTTTTGCTCCGGCAATCGCCTCCTCTATAGAGTTGACACCTTTTTCTTCCGACAGATATTTTTCCGCTTCCTTTTCCAGAGGCTCCTTTGTCTGCTGTAAGGTAATTAACGCAGCCAGAGGCTCCAGCCCCTTTTCCTTCGCTATGGTAGCACGTGTCCTCCGTTTGGGGCGGTAAGGACGGTATAAATCTTCCACAACAACAAGTGTTTCAGCCGCCAGAATCTGTGCTTTTAATTCTTCTGTCAGCTTTCCCTGTTCCTCTATTCCCGATAATACCTGTTCCTTTTTCTCCTCCAGATTGCGGAGATATGTCAGCCTTTCATACAGCTTCCGGAGCTGTTCATCATTCAAAGATCCTGTTATCTCCTTCCTGTAACGTGAGATAAAAGGAATCGTATTCCCCTCATCAATTAACTTCACTGCGGCATCTACCTGCCAGAGTTTTACTTCCAGTTCTTCAGTCAACTTTTGATTAATATTCATACTCCATGTACCTTTCTTTTTACTCCTGATGTACAACCCTTAAAGAATCATAACATCCTTATTATACAGGAAGCACTCCCGTCTTTACAATATTTTCTCTTTCTTTATGCAAATTCTTTTCGCTTGAACCTTCCCGGGGAAAGAAGTATACTATGTAAGTATTTAAGACATTGAGGTAATGACATGAACAGAATTTTAACTTATGAAGTAAAAAAAGAGCAGGAAAACCTGCGTATAGAGCAATATCTGAGGAGACACCGCTACTCACGGCAGAATCTCACCGAATTAAAAAAGATGCCGGACAGTATTCTTGTAAATGGCATCCCCCGTTATTTAAAACAAAGGCTGGCTTCCGGAGATATCCTGACGGTACATATCCAGGAAACGGAATCTTCTGAACATATCCCTCCCATATCTATCCCTCTGGATATTGTATACGAGGATGAAGATATCCTTGTCATTAACAAACCTGCCGGTATGCCCACCCATCCTTCCATGAACAATTATACAAATACCCTGGCAAACGGGCTGGCATGGTATTTTCAGACTCAGGGAAAAGCGTTTGTCTTCCGCTGCACCAACCGCCTGGACCGGGACACCTCGGGACTGACCGTGGTGGCAAAGCATATGCTTAGCTCCAATATCCTGTCCTCTATGGCAGTGCACCATGAGGTTTCCCGGGAGTATTTAGCACTTGTACGCGGCAATATCACACCTGCCCAGGGGACGATTCGCGCACCTTTGTCCCGAAAACCAGGCTCCATCATTGAGCGTACGGTGGATTTTGAAAACGGTGAGTCTGCAGTCACCCATTACCGTGTCGTAAAAGAACAGCATGGGCACAGCCTTGTTTCTCTTCAATTAGAGACAGGCCGTACCCATCAGATACGCATTCATATGAAATATCTTGGCTTCCCATTGATTGGTGACTATCTTTATAATCCGGATATGGAGTACATGCAGAGGCAGGCGCTTCACTGCTGCCGTCTGGCCTTCTGCCACCCTGTGACCGAAGAGTATATTGCTTTTTCCGCACCTTTGCCCGTGGATATGCAGAACGTCCTTACTCCGGCAAAAGATACAATAAAACAGAGCCCAATCAAGTGGGATCATAATTCTGAGTAAAATGCATACTGGTTCTTACCATTATTTTTTGCCGCGTACATTGCCTTGTCCGAATTGTTAATCAATTCCTCAGCGGTATTCCCGTCAGACCCGGAAATACTGATGCCTATGCTTGACGTAACAGACACCACTGTCCCGGCTTCATCAATTTTAATAGGTTTTTTCACTGAATCAATCAACTGCCCACATAATGCTTCGACTTGCTCTCTGCTCTCAGCATTTTCAATCACCAGCACAAACTCATCCCCTCCCAGCCTGGAAACCATATCGCAGCCCCTGACGGTGTTCACAAGCCTGCGGGCTGTAAAAATCAGAACAATATCTCCTGCATCATGCCCATACAGGTCATTTATGGATTTAAAACCATCCAGATCAACAAATAAAACAGCAATGACTCCTTTTTCATAATTTGCCGCCTTTATGGAAAATTCCAAATGATTCTGAAACATCCGCCGGTTCGGCAGACCCGTAAGTGTATCGTGGTTTGCCATGTGTGCAAGCCGCTCTTCCGCTCCCTGGCGGATCTTGATTTCTTCTCTCAGCTCCTTCGTCCTGTCATCAACCAGAAATTGCAGATTGCTGTAAAGGTAAGCATTTTCAAGAGAAATCGCAAGCTGAGAGCCAATAACTTTCAGAGCTTCCAGACGTTTCTCATCAAAAACCCCTTCAATCAATCTATTTTCCAAATAAAGAATTCCTTTTAAGTCTCCCCGGTGAACAATTGGCATACATAAAATAGATTTAGAGCCATATGCGAGAATGTGCTCATCCGACATAAAAATATCAGAGGTCAGCGCATTATTCAGCACAATCGTTTCCTTCGTTCTGTCCACATAATAGAAAATCCCCAAAGAGACGCAGCCCGAATTTGCAGCCGGCACATTTACAGAACTTTCTTCCTTATACTCTGAACTCCCCTCTGCCCGGATAACATAACCATCTTTCCCGTTTTTTGTAAGATAATAAATATACTGTGCGCCTGAAATCTCCTGTAAAATGTTCATCAGTTTATCTAAAATAGCTTCCAGTTCTATCTCGCCGGAAATTGCCTGGGAGGTGGTAATCAATGCATTGAAATCTATCGTTGTTCTGTTTACAGCTCTGCTTGTTCCTGAGACATAGGCAGTGCCCGGGCTCCTGTAAAAGCCCTTTTTACTTGTATAATTCACGGAAAGCAGACCGCTGCTGTCCTTCCAGAGCTGCTCCGTTTTTCCGTCCGCTTCCCAGGAAAGATATGCAGAATACGCCTCACGCAAAAAGTTAGCCGCAGTCTTAGGGGCATCCAATTTCAGAAAACGCCGTGCCGCCAGTTCACAAAGCATAGCATAATGATATGGCCTGTTACTCGTCTCTGCTTCACGGATTGCCCTTTCATAGAGCGAAGCCAGCTTGTCACCTCTGCCGTCTAATGCAGCCATTTCAGCCTTAATAGCACTGTAAAGATGTAAAAAATTCACCGGTGCATCTGCCGCTCTTTCCCCAAACCACTCCTGGTTTGCCTCCAGCATTGCACGGAGACTTATTTGTTCCTCTCTGCCGCAGTCATGATACTCCAGGCGCTTACAGATAGCCAGGGAATGTAAAAAGTTATGTATTGCAGTCAGATAAAACCCAGTAATGTAGGGCATTAAGGATATGGCTTTCACTGTCAGATCATAAACCGTATTGTAGTCTAAATATATCGCTGCCGAAAGTGCCCGGAGAATATAGTAGCAGCACTGGGCCATCTGATCCATCCTGATGCTCTCAAGATGATTCTCCTCGCTGAAACTGTCATCCTCAAAACTGCCATAGGCTTTTGTCATACCTTTTAAAGCTTTGTATAGCTGTGCATAGCTCGTATAACTTTCAACCGCATGTAAATTTCCCGTTTTAACAGCATAAGCTAATGCAGATTCGGTCTCGCCCGCCAGCTCCCGGACCGTCTGGCAGGTCTCAAGTACTGCCTGCTGGGTTGTAAAATAACTATAACACGCAAATTCAAAATCACCTACGGAGTCATTTCCCCTCCAGGATTCCCGTGAATAGGATATATTTTTTTTCACATCCTGAAACCAGTGACCATTGAATAACGAAAATACATGGTATACTCTAAATAATTCATTCTTATATCCGGCTTTTTCAGCCAATCTTCTTGCTTTATCTGCGATAGCATATGACAGCTTGTAATCATTCTTAAATGGCACAAGAACAAGGGTCAGATTCGCATACAGCATCACCCCTTCCGGGGTATAACCGTATATAAGGCTCCGTCTGGCACTGGTCACAATAGCCCAGGCAGAATACAGCGGATTTCGGAAGAAACCACCTGCCGATATTCTATTTAAGATTTTTGAGATTGCAGATTCTTTTTTATCCACTGCTTCGATTTTATCCACTTTCCTCAAAAAATTCATTTTTTCATACTCAGTATAATATGTCTCAACTTCAGACATTATGGTTTCATACAGCGTTTCTTTTGGAAAAGATATGCCCAGCTTTTCCAATAATTCCACACCCAGCATGAAAGCCCTTCCGTACTCACCCCGGTTTGATAATCCCACAGCCTGCAGACAGCAATTATCTGTCAGGTCTATTGGAGAAGCTGCCAGCTTTTCAAGTAATGGATAAACCCGGTCAGCATCCTCATACTTGGAAAGACTGCTCAATACCAAATGATATGATGCATAAACCGAGAAACCAAAGTCATCCCCGGCAGACTCCATATCATCTAAGTGTCCGATAATCTGTTCCAGATATCCCAGCGCAATCTCATAAGTTGATAAAAGGCAGGCAGCCCGGGCTGCTTTCAAAAGAATTTGTGCAATATGCTTCTTTTCCATTGGGGAATCAATCATCCCAAAAGCTTTAGAATAGTGGTTTGCCACAAGAAACCTTTTTTCTGAGGCACCGCTGTCTCCGCTTTCAGATTCAGAATAATACTTTGCAAGCATGTAATGTATACGGCTCCTGTTACGCTCCGATAAAATCGTATAAAAGGCCTGCTGAAACCGGTCATGTGAAAATTGAAAACAAATATTTTCCATCTGAAGCCCATCTCCCTGAACAGGGTAGATTACTTCAAGAAATATGGCCCGTCCCAAAATCTCAGATATTTTCTTTGCTTTTTTCCCGGAAAGTTTTGCAAGAAGATCTACAGAAAAACTGCGGCCATTGCACGCACCAAATGAAAGCAGTTCAATGGCTTCCTCCGAAAACTGATCCATATTCCGTATAATAAAGTCAACTACATTATCTTCAGCAGGACAAGCGTTTATATGTTCTTTTTCCCACACCCAGACCCGTTTTGACCTGCTGAACCGGATCAGTCCATTCATATGGCAGATCATCAGAAACTGTTTCATATAAAATGGATTTCCCAGTGTTTTATTATATACAATCCGGGCCAGCCCGGTTACACTTTCAAGGCTGCTGTGCAATGTCTCTGCCAGCATTTTGGCCACAGCTTCCTGATTAATTCCAAACAACGTGATACAGTGAACATTTGCTTCTTGATTCACCAGCTTGCTCAGACTGAGAGTTACCGGATGGTTACTGTCCACTTCATTGTCACGGTAACAGCATATAAGCATCAGACCTCTGATGTTTTCATTTTGTATGCTTTCTTCCAGAATGTCCATTCCTCCCGAACTGACGAGCTGGATATCATCTAAAAAGATAACAAGCGGGTGCTCCGGTGATGCCACTGCTGCAAGCAATCTATGTATTGCCGCCTTGAATCTGGTCCCCGTCTCAAGAAAGGATAACTCCGGCCGCGGCTGCTCCTTTCCGATTAACAATGCCAGACGCTCAACCTTATCCGTAAACAGGAAAGCATCTTCTCCAAGTGCATCAGAAATACGCCCCTTCCACTCTGTAATCCGCTCCTCGCTTTCAGAAAGGATGAAGTCACAAAAATTCCTAACTATCTGAAAAAGCACGTGGTGCGGCATATTTCTTTGGTACTGCTCATACTTCCCGCTGAGCAGAGTCCCCCCTGACTGAACAATGGACTTTTGAAACTCCCCGACTAAAGAAGTTTTCCCGACTCCCGAATGACCGCTGATAAAAACAGCACACCTGCTGTTCTGTGAAATGCTGCCGTAGGCTTCTTTTAAAGTTTCAAGCTCCCGCTCACGGCCATAAAGCTTATGAGGTATTTCAATACGGTCGGAATAATCACCAACTCCCAGCTCAAAGCCCGGGATTTCCCCATATATGTTATATGTGGTCATACACTGCCCCAGGTCAAACAAAATCCCTTCTGTGCTCCTGTATCTGTCTTCGGGCATCTTTGCCATAAGCTTAGCAATCATTTTAGATATTGTCTCCGGCACTTTAGGATTAACTTCCCTTGCGGAAACAGGCACTCTGGCTACATGATCATAGATAAGTTCTGCCGGACTTTCTGATTTAAAAGGACGGATACCACAAAGCATTTCAAAAAATGTAACTCCCAGCGAATAAAAATCGGTCCGAAAATCAATGGCGCGGTTCATCCTGCCAGTCTGCTCCGGAGAAATATAGTAAAGTGTACCTTCCGAAGCTGCTACATCTATCATCAATGGCTTTTCAAAAGAAAATTCAGCCGAAAGCCCAAAATCCATAATTGTCACTCTGCCGGTCTGATCATCATAAAGGATATTGAAAGGATTCAAATCCTTGTGGATGATTCCCGCTCTATGGATGTCCGAAAGCCCCTTCACAATATCCCGGGCCAACAAAAGAAACTCCCTGATAGTTATTTCATGGGTTTTTATATATTGAGACAGGGCAATCCCTCTTATATATTTTGAAGCTAAAAAGAAATCTTCATCTATTTTTATAAAATCAACAATTTGAGGCACAAAGTTGCTTTTCAGTTTAGATAAAAGAACATATTCATTTTTGAGCCTTGCCAATCCCTTCGAATTCAAGGCTTTATCACTCATCGTTTTTAAAATTACAATATCCCCCGTCTGGGAATCCACAGCCTTGTATATTACACTGCTTCTTGATGAGCACAGGCACTCCTGTATTTTGTACTGTCCCGAACTGTCTCCCATTCTCCCACCCCTTTTCCAAAATGTAGGATCACCTGATGGCGTCTTCTTTCTACAGAAGTTTTTACGCAATAGAAAACACAATTTTCCTATTAATAGAAAACGCAGGGCAGCCCACTCACATTGGGAACTGCCCTGCGTTAAGATATATCCGCTTATAAAACAAGTGAAGGTGCTGCATAAACTCTTGTCTTCAGTTCAGCATCCAGCATATAAAGTCCTTTTGCCTCGCTCCCGAATAACTCCATCTTCGTAATTAAATCAGTAGAATTTTTCTCTTCTTCTCCTTGTTCCTTTACGAACCAGTCCAAAAACTGTACTGTACGGAAATCATTTACGGATTGCGCCGCGCCATAGATGTTATGGATGAGTGATGTTACATACTCTTCATGTACCAGGGCTGCTTTCAGCGGATCTATCAGTTCTTCATAAACCTGATCCGGTTTGCCTATAGCCTCCAGAACAACATCCTGGTTATTGTTGTGCAGATACTGATATATCAGCATAGCGTGATCCTGCTCTTCTTTCGCCTGAACTTCAAACCAATTAGCAAAACCATCCAGCCCTTTTGAGGTGTAGAAATTTGCCACATCCAGGTACAGGTAAGCGGAATATAATTCCTTGTTAATCTGTTGGTTTAATAAATCTAATACTTTTTTATCCATAAATATCCCTCCTTCAAATAAATTTCTGCGATACAGATGCCCGTTAGTATCTTCTAGCTTTAATTATAACACTTCAAAATTGGATGGCAATGTTTTGTAAGCCTGGCATACAACAGTACCGTATTCTCCTAATATTTCCAGTAGTTATATTATATCATCACAACTACCTTTCTGCAATATCCAAATATAAAAATAGTAATTATTACTACAATAACACAATGGTAAATTCAGGTAATAAATGAGCATATTCAGAGTCATTTTCGTTTTAAAATCCAAATTCCATACATGAAAACTTCAATTAACTACATGAGTATGCCAAGCCGCCAGTTTTAAATTATACTTTCCACGGGAAGTAAATCATATCCAAATCAGGAGGAGATACCATGCGATTTCAGATTACAACAGACTATGCGGTTCGAATGCTCTTGTTTATGGCACAGCAGGAAGGTCAGGTGTCAACGGCTGAAGTAGCGGCAAAGGAATTGGGCATAACCTACAGCTATTTCAATAAAGTTGCATACAAAATCAGAATGGCGGGTTTCCTAGAGTCCATCCAGGGCCCAGGCGGAGGATACCGCATCTCGAAAAATGCGGCGGATATCACCCTGTACGATATCGTTACAGTGATGGAGGGCGACATCCGCATCAACCGATGCCTTGAGGAAGACGGCTTTTGCAGCAGAAACGCCACGCAGATATGCCCGGTCCATAAGACACTTGAAGCGCTTCAAAATCAAATGATTGATACGTTGAAGAGCGTGAGAATCAGTGATTTATGTGATGAAAAGCAGCCCGGTCCCATCGGGGAAACGATGGGTTCCACAGTATAGAGCTGTATTTGAAGCATATTTTCAAAATGCAATTAAGCCAATGAGACTTAATATTAAATAGGGAGGAAAGTATATGTGTAAAAAGGCACGTCGTAAAAGCAGCAAATTCATGAGCCTGCTTTTAGCCGTAGTTTTGATCTGCGGAATGTTGCAAGTGCAAGTATTGGCAGCGGAAACCGAATCTGTTCCCGTTACCATGATGAAAGAAACCGAAACCAACAATCAAACCGATGTTGGTGAAGCCGAAAATGAGGGCTGTATTGTAGCCTTCGACCCGGACGACGGCAAGACGGGATATAGCGACTTCTTCAAAGTGACAGTCCCTACCGGGAGTAAAGTCACTGAAAAACCGGAGGATCCTCAGAGGGACGGATATTTCTTCAAGGGCTGGTACGCTTTTGAGGATGGGGACGGCAATCCGGTATTCTGGAACTTTGAAACCGACACCGTGCAGGACAACACAACTTTGTGGGCCGCCTGGGAGAAAGAAAACGATGGCGGAGATATTAATATCAGCGGTGGAAACGGCAATGGCGAAAACAGCGGCGGTGGAAACGGCAATGGTGAAAACAGCGGCAGTGGAAACGGCAATGGTGAAAACAGCGGCAGTGGAAGCCGCAATAATTACGTTAAAATTGAGGATGAAAAAATCCCGGCTGGATTCCTAGATCTGAATGATATACCGAAAACCAATGATAGCGCTTCCAGACATCTGCTTTTGTGGCTGCTCTGTGGTATATCGGTTTCAGGTATGATTACACTGACTTTATTGCGCAAGAAAAAATGGGTAAAGAGTTAATTTAATAATAAGAATTCTGGCAAATCCATTTAGCAAAACTGGGAGACAATATAGCTTTTCATATTCACTCCATAGGATACGAAGCTGGATTTAGAACACCCTGCTTGTGAGCAAACAAGCAGGGTGTTCTTGTTCATACCTTCTCCCATCCAGACTTTACTTGTCTGTGCCGGGATTCTCGTCCAGTGCACAGGCTTTCAGTGCCATATCATCAATGAAAATGGCCTTGCCATTTACTGATTACTGGTTTTCATACTTAGCCAGGAGCTCATCAATATATACGATTTCCCCGGTTAAAGCAGATTCCTCCGCAGCTATTCCAACAACAACTGACCAGAATCCCTCCTCAATTGTTGCGGTATCTGTCTCTTTTCCCTCAATATTATCTATAAAATATCTATGCTCGAAGTATGTTCCGCCAGTATGCCCGCTTGACTGAATTATTTTAGGGTAACATGGTGTAGAGATAACACTCGGTCTGTGCGCTGCACACATCATTTCAAAATGAGTCTGACTGCCTTCTTCAGGTAAATAATTCTCATTTTCATACGCACGGATTCGTCCTTCGTCTCCGCAAATGGTAATCTCTTCATAAAACATAGGTGCAAACATACACAGATTGAAACTACATTTCACACCATTTTCATAGACAACCGTTACAATTGCATTATCTAAAATATCTGATTTCTTTCCTTTATACTCAAAATCCACAAAATTAACATTCTGGCCGCCTACAGCATAGACATACTTGGGTTTTGACTGGGCAAAAAGATTAAATAAATCAAAGTAGTGGCAGCATTTTTCTACCAGCGTTCCCCCAGAATATTCAGAAAATTTATTCCACTGGTCAACTTTGTCAAGAAACGGAACTCTGTGTTCAACAATTGATATTGTCTTAATGTCACCTAATGCCTTATTATCCAGTGCCTCTTTCCTCGCTTCAGTATAAATGGCTTTATAGCGATATTGTAATCCCACCTGGAATGTAGCTTTATAGCTCTCAGCTATTTTCTTCATCTCATAAGCATCTTCTAATGTTGTAACCATGGGTTTTTCCATTAAAATATGTTTACCTGACTTAACAGCTTCTCTTACAATCTCGATATGTGCATAGTTAGGTGTACATATAATCAATCCGTCAACTTCCGGGTCATTACACGCTGAAGTCAAGTCATCATAAACCTTCAAGTCAATATCCGGATATAATTCACCAAACATCTTTTGAGCCTGATTTATACTATGCTGGCTCCTGTCATAAATCCCATGAATGGATCCTCTTCCTTCCAGCATCGTCACTCTCATATGCTCCTGGGCAATCATTCCTGAACCTATCACGTTAAATTTATACTTCGCCGGCTCTCTCTTGTATAAGTACAAATCTTCTTCTGGCAAATACTTCACATTTAAAAAGTTACTGAAAATAACATTGTTGATTTCTTTACCTTTATTCATTCTGTCTCTCCTTATAGTTTTGAATACGTCTATCCTTTCACAGCTCCTGATGTAAGACCAGATACAATCTTCTTCTGGCAGATTAATACTACGATTACAATTGGAACCGTTGCTACTACAGATGCCGCTGCCATATCTCCCCACGGTACGGTGAATTGCCCGGGAAACATGGAGATTGCCACTGGAACTGTCCTTCTCGCATCCTTTGTCACCAGAACTAACGCAAACATGAATTCATTCCATGCCGTAATAAATGCGATAATAGCAGTGGTAAAGATGCCCGGTGCCGTAAGGGGCAGTATAATCCTAAATACAGATTGTACCCGGTTACAGCCATCAATCTGCGCCGCCTCTTCCAAGTCATACGGAAGTGTCTTGATAAAGGCAATCAGCGTCCAAATTGCCATTGGAAGTGTTGTGATAACACTTGGTATAATCAATCCCAGCCGTGTGTTAATCAAATGTAGGTTTCTAAAAATAATGAACATTGGAGTTACAATTGCAATAATCGGAAACATATTTGCAACTAAAATGAAATTTTGCATAAATTTCTTAAACTTAAAGTTAATTCTCACGAATGCATATGCTGCCGGAAATCCAACAACAATCGTTGTAAACATGGCTCCTAATGCAACGATCACACTGTTGAGCAAGTAGGTCTGCAAATGATGATTCACAAATACATTTTCATAAAATTCAAGTGAAAATCTGGACGGCCATAACTCGGTAGGCATCAGGCTGACATCTGCCGGGTTTTTGATGGAAGTGATAATCAACCAGTAAAAGGGGAAAATCACCATAATAAGAAACACTACCAATCCAATGACACCCAGTATTTTCCGTGGTAAACTCTTCTTATCTGTCATTTCTTCCCTCCCCTAGTCGTCCGTCTTTAAAACTTTAATGTATATAATGCTGCAAGCTAAAATCAGGATTGTAATAATGGTGGATAATGCCGAGCCAAGCCCGAAATTCATGTCACCAAACAAGTATTTGTATGCCTGATAAAGCAGTGTAGCAGTAGAGTTGGCAGGCCCTCCGCCTGTAATACCAAAGATGATATCAAAGATACGGATTGCCCCCATGGTTCTGAACAATAATATGATTAGAATAACGCCTTTCAGGTTCGGCAGCGTAATCCGGAAGAATTTGCTGATTCTGCCTGCACCGTCTACCGCTGCTGATTCATAAAGCTCTTTTGGAATTGTCTGCAAACCGGCAAGTAACATCAGCGCTATATACGGAAACTGTTTCCATGTATCCGCCAGCACTACCACCACCATAGCCCAGGTCCTGTCCGTAAGCCACGCTACAGGTGAACTGATAATATTCGCGGTCTGAAACAACTGATTCATTACACCAAGCTGATCGTTGAACATAAAGGAAAACATATATGCAATAATAATTCCCGGAATGGCCCACGGAATCAGTACTGCCGTTCTGATAATCCCTACAAATCTCTTTGCTCCGTTCATCAGAAGTGCTCCGGCAAATCCGACTATCAACTGAAATACCATGGATAATACCGTAAATACTGCTGTGTTTCTCAAAACTTCTAAAAATGTTTCACTCTTAAACAATGTTATGTAATTTTCGAAGCCTACAAAATGAGTGTTCAAAGGATCAGTCAAGACCCTGTATTGAAAGCTGTAGGAGACCGTAATCAGAATCGGTACGATACCAATTGCGATCAATAGAATCAATGATGGAGCAATCAAAGAGTAGCCGATAATATTATCCCGCTTCTCCCTAGACATTTTTTTCATGCCAGTTTTCATTTTGCACATTCCCCCCAAATCCTTCCCTGTGACTATTCAGGGTCTTTATTTCATTTTTTCCAAGGCGGCATTCAGCTCTGTATCCATCTGCTCCATAGCGTCTTCATATCCCAGCTCTTTGGTCAGTGCCTTATGGAAATACACCTGGAACACAGAAGAGATTGCAGAATAATCTCTAACCTGAGGTCTCGGTTTTGCATTATCTGCCGCACTTCTCACATCGGCCAGATATGGCTTGTCAGTCAGCACATCCTCATCTTCGTATACTTTCGCAGCCGTCGGGAATGTGGAGCGCACCATGGTAGAAATCTTCTGCGCATCATAGCTGGACATAAATTCAGCAAATGCAACCGATGCTGCCTCATTTTCTGTGTTGGCATTAATTGCAAAGTTCCAGCCGCCCAGAGTTCCTGAAGATTCTGTGCCGCTTGGTCCTACCGGAAGCGCCGTTACCCCTACATTACCTTTTACTTTACTGGTATCTGCATTTGCATTGGCATAGGCATAAGTCCAGTTACGCATAAACAAAGCCTTACCTTCTTCAAAGATTGCTCTTGAATCATCCGGTTTGTGGGAAAGGACTCCTTCCGGGGAGATTCCATCATCAATCAGGCTATTTACAAATTCTAATGACTCAATGGTGTTACTGTTATTCATAGCAAACTTACCGTCCACTAAATCGGTTCCGCCGTTCTGTTTAATAAACTCCAGCATATTACAGGAAGTTGGCTCACCCTGGAACATCTGGAATATGTAACCATAATCAATTCCATCTTTGCCAATATGTTCTTTACTCATCTCTACGAGTTCATCCCAGGTTGCCGGTGGTGTATCAACCAAGTCACTTCTATAGTATAGAAGACCTACGTCTGTGTAGTTTGGATACGCATATGCTTTATCTCCGAAATAGCAGGTGGACAGTGGTCCTGCCAGATACTCATCCGCTTTTGCCTCCAGATTGTCTGTCACATCAAGCAGCCATCCTGCCGCTGCAAACTGGGAAACCCAGATAATGTCACATTCAAATACATCCGGCTCCGAATCTCCGGCAGCAAGGGATGTCATGAGACTCTTCTTCACGTCATCACTATTACCGGGCAGTAACTGATGGTCAATGGTTACATTTGGATACTCCTCATTGAATGCTGCAATCATTTCATCCAACGCACCTGTCTGGTCATTGCCGCTGACAAATGTAACCTCACCGGAAATGTCCGATGCGCCAGCTCCCTTTGAACTGTCAGCCGAAGAACCTTCTTCTTTGTCGGAATTCCCGCATCCTGCTGCCAGGCTTACCGCCATTGCAGTGCTTAACAGTACACTTAAAACTTTTTTCATTTTCATCTTTCTTCCTCCTTTTATTATAAAAAAATTTTACTACCTGAATAATTCAGTTTCTCTTTCTTAAGACTTTTAATTAAATAGACAAACTTTTTTAATACATATTTGACTTTCCACTGTTCTTTGCATGTTCTTCAAGATTTCATTTCTTTATTTTCCGACAAAATTTTTACTTAATACTTTTAATTATTATTCTATTTTTCGTCGTTATTTTGAATAAAACTAAGTGTATCTTAGATAGGGGTATCAAGCTTTTGTGCACTTTTACTTGTTTTTTCTCTTATATTGCCTACTATACACTGTTTTTAACTGAAAGTAAAGTTGGTATTTTTATTTTTTAGAATTTTATAACTTTTATACAATTTTATTTGATTAAGTTTGTTAATTATTTATTCCCGCATTCTGTTTTTCCTGGTGTTTTAGCTGGTTTCTGTCCTTGTGTTATCCGGTTTATTATGTTACAATCATACCATATTATAGCTTAGTGCCGGCTTATTTTTAAACGATATAATTATATTATTATTTAGGAGGTTTTTACATGCTTTTAGATGTGCTGAAAACACGTAATCCACACATTCAGATTCAAGAATTATCATCTCCGGCTTTTCAAAAATATGGAAAGATTCTATCCGGTTTCGATTTTGTTCCCTGCATAGAAATTATGAAGAAGCGGGAGATCCCGGCTGAAGGCAACTGCTACGTTGCCTGTGACGACGAAATGATGGCAACTTCCACTGCTGCCGAACTGTCCAGCCGCTTTTATGGTCATACAGATATTCAGATTGGATATTGCAACGGCAACAGCGACAAACTGAATGCCCTGGAATATCATAAGTGTTCTGAAATTGATTTGGCAGTTACTGATCTGGTGCTGCTGCTGTCCGATGTCCGCAGCATCCAAAATAACACCTTACACTCTTCGAAAGTTGAGGCCTTTTATGTTCCGGCAGGAACTGCCTGTGAGCTGTATGGGACTACCCTGCATTTTGCTCCTTGCAAGGTCTGCGATGCTGGTTATAAAAGTATTATCGTACTTACAAAAGGAACCAATTCTGCCCTTTCCCCACTTCCGGCCCCCGGCTGTGAGGAAGATGAACTGCTATGGATGCAGAATAAATGGCTGATTGCTCACCCCGGCAGTATCCCCGCGTCTAAGGGCGCATGTGCCGGTATACAGGGAACGAATATTCCTATTTTTTATTAGATGGAGGTGGTTTTGATGCCCCGAATCAATGGCATTAACATGATTGATGTAAAAAGAAATAACCGAAGTTCAATCCTGAACTTGATATATCAAAAGGACAGACTATCCAGAAAAGAGATTGCAGGCATTCTGGGGCTCACCCCTGCTGCCATTACTCTTATTACTTCCGATCTTCTGGAAGAAGGGCTGATAAGCGAGGATTACCCGGAGCAGACCAGCAACCATAAAGGCCGTAAAGAAGTGTATTTGAGTCTTAACACCAGTAAATATGCGGCAATCGGTGTCTATGTGAGCCCTCACCGTCTCCATATACAATGTGCAGATATGAACAGCACTGTTATTTTCAGAGAAACCACGCATACTGCAGACTGCCATAACCAGTCTGCGGAAATTCTGGATAAACTCTGCAGTATTATAGAAGAAAACCTGAAAAATTATGACGTTTTCCGCAAGTATCGTCTCCTGGGCATCGGTATAAGTATTAATGGTATTGTAGACCCCGTTACCGGAGTCAGCATTAATTCTTACCATACTTGGGAAGAACGCGTACCTGTCAGAGACTACATTGAATCTAAGCTGGGATACCCGGTGATTGTTACCAATAACATTTGCGCTGCTGCCAATGGAGAAAGTTATCTCTCCAAAACAAAGCACCCGTCTAACTCACTGTTCATCAAATATGGTCCTGGTATTGGAGGTGCCCGGAACCACTCCCGGAACTCTTCCAGTATTTATGATTACGTTCCCGTGGAATTGGGGCACATGATAATGGATATTAACGGAGAGCCTTGCATCTGCGGGAACCGTGGATGCCTTGAGACCATCATCAGCTATGCGGCAATAGAAAAAACCATCAGCAATCTGATGTCTCCCCAGAACACCCCGCTTTTATATGAGCTTACCCAGGGAAACCCGGAAAATCTCACCATTCAGTACGTGATGCAGTCTTACAGCGCTCAAGAGCGCCCTGTAGTATCCGTTGTGGAAAGAGTCGTAACCTACCTTTCCCTGGCAATACAAAACACCCTTTCCCTGTTTGATCCATACCGTCTCATACTTTATGGGGAGCTTTTCGAAGTTCCAAAATTCAAGCAGGCACTGATAGATGCTTTAGATAATTTCTCAGTTGCAGGACGGGTGCGTTTCAGCCACTTTAACCTTCGCCTGGAAACCTTTGGCCCCCTCACAACAATTATCAACAGCTTCTTTGAAAACGGAGGAGTTCCCCTTCCCCTGCACACAGATTCCAGACCGGATGGAGAGGACCTGACTTAAACCTTAGTATTTAAAAGAAGAATAATTCACTTAGAGAATCGTATTATTTATATTCAGAAAAAGAAGGAGTGTCTGCCACAATCATTTAGCTGTGGCGGATACCCCTTCTTCTATTTTAAGAATATTCTGAAAACGGAGGGCAAAAGGGTCAGTCCCTTTTCAAAAGGGACTGTCCCCTTTGTAGTTCCCTCTGCAGTTCGCTTTTCCTCTTTTGCTCAATCAGAACGCCGAATGCACCCAAAAGAACTACTACCATACCGGCATATTGATTTCCGGACATTAGCTGCCCAAACAGCAGAAAACTTACGACTGTAGACACAATCGGCATTAGCAGCAGGAAGACCTTCACAATCCAGACAGGGAACCGTCTCAGATTATAATAGTAAACTACATAGATTGAAGTCTGCCCTACACCTGCCAGGAGAACTGCAAAGAGAGTGTTTCTATGCTCCCCCAGTTGAAAAATCTGTCCAAAGGTCCCCAGAGCAATAGACGTAACCGTAAATAGCAGCATTGTTACGATATTATTATAAAAAGCAACCACATTATCCTCCGTAGGATTTTTCTTATCAAGCTGAACGCTTTTTATAACAAATGCATTGATGGATACGAACAATGCGCTGAGTATGAAGAAAATATCCCCTGCTCCACTGAATCGAAAATGCAGCGGATTAATCCCCATTACCATAAGTACTCCAAACAGCATAACGAGGGTGTACATCCAATCTCTCTTTGTAAATCTTTCCTTATAAATCAGAACCGAAATTAAATTAACAAATAAAATATCACATTTCAGCAGCGCAGTGCCGCTCCCTGCCGGTGACAGGGTTAAGCCGATAAAGGCTGTCAGATCCAGAGCAAAACCGAGACAGCCAATCAGCAGCAAACGTTTTAAGACCCCATGTGTTTTCAGGAGCAGCCCAAGCTGCCCCTTCCTCCACATAATAGCCGTCAATAACAATAGTGTGATAAAACGTACCACAACTCCCACTGAGAATACGGACATGCCCTCGACAGCCTTTTGGCTTGCCACAAAATAGCATCCCCAGATCAGCGCCAGAAGAAGTAAAGGCGTTGTTTGCCTAATCTTCATATCCAGTCTCTCCTCTCCCAGTCAGAATCAAATCATATATCTGCGGATTAATGCACACAAATCATTATAACCAGTGATAAATGTAGTGATTGTAGAACGGAAACCGCCGTATTTCTCAAATTCCTGAGGTGACATACCATCTTCCTTTATGGACTTTCCAAATTCAGATATTTTTTCAAGCTCGCTGATAAAGTGAGGTTCTACCGGATGGTCAATTCTGCTTACCACCTCTGTATCACAGGCATTCAGCCGTTTATGCCAACTGTAGTTGATTGTCTGATCCAAATCTCCGCCAATCAGCTCGCTCCAGTGGTATACATTCCGGTTCGCAGCAGACAGCAGACGCGTCTTATATCCTCTTTCTTTATAAATCCGGTATGCTTCCTTAATTACAGCTACACCCGCCCACTCAAGGCACTCCGGTTCCACAACCATGCCGGTCTGATTCACATACTCTTTCATCCAGTCGTCCGTACGCCCAATCATGATTGTGCATACAGGAGCCATGTTCTCCCATTCCAGACCTGATAACTCTCTGCGCTTCAGTCCCCGTTCTACAGCCTCTGCAACCGCAACTGCCTGTGCCACTGTAAAAGAAACCGTAGCATTGATACTGATTCCACGGTAAGTAGCCTCCTCCATGGCTTGGATTCCCGCGGCACTTGCCGGCATCTTCACCTGCATATTAGGTGCCAGGGAATTTAACTGAATCGCCTGCTCCAGCATTTCCCCCGCATTCCGGTAGTACTTTGCATTGGTTTGTATGGATAGACGTCCCAGTTTACCTTTTGACTCTTCAAACAGAGGCAGGAGTTTTTTTGATCGGAGTGCTCCAATCTCATGAAGCAGTTCCCATGTAATCTCATCTTCCGTAGCCTCAGGAAGTTCTAAGACCAGCTCCTGAATCCTTTTCTCCCAGATACTCAATTCATTTTTAACAACACTTCCCACAATAATCGGATTGCTGGTGGCACTTACAATTCCGCGCTCCAGCCCGTAATTCAACTCTTCTTCTCCACAAGAATCCATCCAAATATGGGTTTGTGGAAATTTTACCGCACACTCATGAAGCTTTCCTAAAAATTCACTCATTTTACCGCCTCCCTATTCCTTTGCCGTTCCATCCCATGCGTCACGGAACACCTGTAACCCATAAGTAGTAAATGGATGTTCAAAGCTCTCCTTGTAGACCCCCAAACCACAGGTCACAATATCTGCCCCCATCTTAGCAAAATCACCAATTTGTCTTCCATTACGCACTGCCGCTACGATAATTTCAGTTTCATAACCGTATTCACGGTATATGTCGATAATATCGTAAATGTACTCCGACGAATCTCCACTGTTTTCCTTCCACCCTACAAATGGTGATACAAACTTTGCGCCCAGTTTCGCAACCGGAATTGCCTGAGATGTGGAAAACACCAGTGTCACATTGGTCCTGATTCCCTCTTCCTCCAGTTTCCTAGCCGCAATCAGCCCCTGTTCACAGCATGGAATCTTGATTACATAGTTAGGAGAATAAGATGCCACCTCTTTTGCAGCAGCTACAATCTCTTCCCACTTCTCCAGATGTGGATTTATCTCAAAGGATACAGGAAATTTATCCATCCCTTCAAGCCCTGCCTCTTTCAGCCATGCCGCCACTTCTTTTACAACCTGCATAAATAGTTTTCCGCTCAGCTTGATGTGCTTTGGATTCGTTGTCACTCCATCAATTCCAAAATTTTGGTATGCATATTTGATTTCATCCAGTTTTGCACTGTCCAGAAAATACTTCATATTTCTTTCCCCCTATTGGTTATAGATTTTCTTTTCTATTTCCTTAACCTTTTCTCTTGCCACATGAAGGTTTTTCGCCCGCCAATCCTCCAGATTTTCCGTAAAAGCAGTCTTCAGAAATACGTCTGCAATTGCGCATCCTGCAAATTCTCCGGTAATCCAGCCGCCCATAGTCAGAACATTGGCATCATTGATAGCCCTGGCTTTTTCAGCTGCATATGTATTCTCGCAGACAGCCGCGTAGACGCCAGGATATTTATTTGCTACAATTGACATCCCCATACCTGTTCCGCAAATCAGGATTCCATGTTCAAATTCCCCATCTGACATACGCTTTCCAACAGCCTCCGCTACCACAAAGTATGGCTTTGGCTCGTTTTCATCCGTTGTCCCTCCATCTATCACTTCAAATCCCTGCTCTGCCAGGTGTGTTTTCAATGTCTCTTTCAGACGGTAGCCTGACTTGTCAGAACCTATAATTATCTTTTTCACCTGCTCACCTCCGTCTTCTTCAACCCTGTAACTGTTATTGCAGCCTCTGCTATATTCTTTGCCTTCAATCCATACTTCTCCTGTAAATAATCCGTGAATCCTACTTCTCCGAAATGATCCCTGACACCTACCCGTTTCATAACGGTCGGACAATTCTCTCCCAGGCACTCCGCAACCGCTGCACCAAGTCCGTTGATAATACTGCCGTTTTCCGCCGTAATAACAGCTCCTGTTTTCCTTGCACTTTGAATGACGAGCTCCTCGTCCAGCGGCTTGATGGTATGAATATTGATAATCTCCGCATCAATTCCCTCTTCCTTCAAAATCTCCGCCGCCTCCAGCGCTTCCGCCGTCATAATACCGCTTGCAAAAATACTCACATCCCTGCCCTCTTTCAGGACAATTCCCTTGCCAAGCCGGAACTCGCAGTTCTCATCAAAAATTTTCACAGCATTTCTTCTAAGGAGGCGGATGTAAACCGGCCCGTAGTGTTCCATAATCTGTGGAAATGCTTTTTTAAGCTGCTCGGAATCTGTAGGCTCAAATACAATCATTCCAGGAATATTACGCATAATCGCCACATCTTCCATACTCATGTGTGTTCCGCCGTTCAATTCCGCCGTTACACCAGGATCACTGCCAACGCACTTCACATTCAGCCCCGCATATGCTACGGATAACGTTACCTGATCGCAGACTCTCCTTGTAGCAAAAGGAGTAAATGTATGGGTAAAAGGAATCTTTCCCATAGCAGACATGCCTGCTGCCACACCAATCATATTTGCTTCGGCTACACCTACATCCACAGTTCTCTCGGGAAATGTTTCCTGAAACCGAAGTGTACCTGCTGCCCGGGCCAAGTCTGCCTCCACGATTGCAATACGCTCATCTTTACTGGCATACTCCATCAATAAATCTACATATGTCTCTCTCAGCCATCTATCTTCCTTTATCATTTAAGCCTTTCCCCTTTCCAACAAATCCACAGCCTTTTTCCATGTGTCCTCATCAATAGGCATATTGTGACATGTCACAAGGTTCTCGCAGAAATATCCACCTTTACCTTTAATGGTATTGAGAATAATCATAGAGGGTTTTCCCTTCATCTTCTTAGCTTCTTCAATGGCCTTAAGTATAGCCTCTACGTCATGTCCATCCACAGTCTGTACATGCCAGTTAAAGGCTTCCCACTTTTTATCCAACGGTTCCAGACCGTTTACCTCTTCTGTATAGCCATCAATCTGCATTTTGTTATAATCTACAAATGCAATTACATTGTCAAGCCTTTTGCTGCCGCCTAACAGCGCACCTTCCCATATCTGCCCTTCCTGGCTTTCTCCATCTCCGATTATGGTATAGATATAGCATGGGTTTTTATCTATTTTTGCCGCTGCCGCCATTCCAAGGGCCGCAGAAAATCCCTGTCCTAAAGAACCGGTGGTCATATCAATACCATTGGTCAGTTTCATATCACAATGGCTGGGGAGACGGGTTCCCGGCTGATTTAATGTGTTTAACTCTTCCATGGGAATAAATCCTTTTAATGCCAGTGCCGCATAAAGCGCCGGGCCGCCATGGCCTTTTGAAAGCACCAATCTGTCTCTGTCCGCTTTCTTTGAATCCTGAGGATCTATATTCATTACACCGAAATACAGAGACGCTATAATTTCACTAAGAGAGAGAGCACCGCCGATGTGTCCTACACCAAGCCTGCCTATCATCTCTATCGTAAGCTTTCTGACTTCCAATGCTTTCTCCTCTATCATAGGAATATCGTACATTCTGTCACCCCCTACAAAATTGACTGCAATAATTCATGTACAGTATCTTTATTCATTACAGCCGGTGTAAGCTGTATTATTGCTGCTCCAAGGCCAACCTCAGTAATATGATCCAGAGCATTTTCTTTCACCCCAAGTTGACTCAGCCTTACCGGCATATCCATACTCTTCATCAGTTCCTCAACCCTCACCGACAATTCTTCTACCGAGGCACACCCCAGATAAGCCGCCAGGGTTTCCATTTTCTCCCTGGCCTGCTCTACACTAATTTTAATAAATGCAGGAAGAGTAATGGAGCATGCTATCCCATGGCTTGCACCATATTCTGTTGTAAGAGGAAAACTAATCGCATGGATTCCCGTAGTCCTCGTCTGGCTGAATGCAATACCGGCAATCAGACTTGCCATAACCATTGCCCCGCGCGCCTCTTTATTGTCAGGTTCCTCATACGCGGTTTTAATATTTTCTAAAATCAGCTTCATGGCCCCCATACCCAGCATATCGCAGATTGGCTGGCTGTCTTTATTCCAATATGCCTCAATCGCATGACAGAAAGCATCCATTCCGGTGGAAGCTGTAATTGCCGGCGGCAGTGTATAGGTCAGCTCCGGGTCAATCACGGCTACATCAGCCCAGAACAAATCATTTACCATAGGCATCTTAATCCCAGCTTTCCGGTTTGTGAACACGCCTACATTGGTCACTTCACTTCCCGTTCCGGCAGTTGTGGGAATACAAATGAGGGAGGTATTTCTTTCTTTAAGCACTCTGGTTCCACCAGAATAATAGTCATAAATACTTCCTTCATTTTCTACCAGGCAGGACACAATCTTGCTCACATCCATGGCACTTCCGCCCCCAAGGCCAATGACACAGTCTGCTTTGATTTCCCGGGCCTGGACCGCTGCCTTATCCACACTCTCGCAGGAAGGATTTGGCTCTACTTCACTGAAATAAGCAACCTTTTTCCCTTCCATAGCAGCACCTATCTGCTCTGCCAGTCCGTTCTTGTATAAAAACGGATCCGAAACAATCAGTACATTATTCCCTTTTATAAATGACGCAACTTCTTTGGCCGCACCCGCATGAAAGCAAATCTGTGTCGGCATACAATATTTAAAACTCTGGTTCATATCTGCTCACTCCTTCTTCTAATATTTATTTTTCAAACTTCATAACCCCGTCAATTTCGATAAAAATAACTCCCAGTGCATGAGCACCGGCATCCGGATAGCCAATACTTCTCTCTCCAACCGTACCCGCACGTCCCATACGGGCTACAATCTGCTCCGTTTTTTTCGCACCTTCTACGGCTGCTTTCGCCCCTGCTTTAAAAATATCCTGTAAGGACTGACCTTTTTCCGCACAATCTAACCATGCATCTGCACAGGGCACCAGCGCATCAATCAATGTCTTATCCCCCACTACTGCACCGCGTCCAAAGGAGCGTTCTCCAGTCTTCTGTATCCCCTCTACGGCTGCCTGCAGCATCTCTGCAAATTCTTTAGCCGTAAGCACTTTTTTTCCCTGAGCATATTTTCCTGCTGCCCTAAATGCCGAACCCCAGATTGGACCGGATGCACCACCGCAATATTCCATAACAACCATAGAACACTCCAACAGGAAACTGCCGATGTCCTTTAAGTTCTTTTTCTGAATTTCATTCCATTCCCGCTTTAACTGCTTGAATCCCTTTGCCACACTCATACCAAAATCACCGTCCCCTGCATGGGAATCAAGTTCACAGAAGGGTACTTCATTTCGGATAATGCATTCACTCATCTGGTCCACAATGTAAACCAAATTATCCAGTGTAACTGTTTCTCCTTTTATTACCGCAAAAGCTTCATCCGTCTGGACTTCATAAGAAACATCCTTTGCTTCTTCACTGTCACCGACTGCATCAATATACTCCATTTCTTCCACAGGTCCATCTACATGGAATGCAGGTGTCTGGCAGGGAGCAGATAACAGCTTCCCCAGTTGTTCATCCAGCTTCAAAATAGATACAGAGGCTCCTGCCATATCAATGCTGGTCATATAATTTCCAACAAATACTCTCGCCACCCTTAGCTTCTTCTCATGCAGTTCCCTGCAAACAGAATGATTCATCAAATATAATTCCTGCATGGGACTTCCGCCAAAACCATTAATCATCACGGCTACAGAGTCTCCTTCTTCAGCTTTCATATCTTCCAAAAGCCCTTCTATCATCCGTTTTGCCAGTTCGTCTGCTGTCTGAGTCGATTCTCTCTGGATTCCCGGTTCTCCATGAATTCCTACGCCATATTCCATCTCATCTTCGCCAATGTCAAAGGTTGGCGTTCCTTTTGCAGGTACAGTACAGGAGGTCAGGGCAAACCCGATACTGCGTACATTGGAAATGACCTTCTCTGCAATCTCCTTCACCTGTGCAAGCTCCATGCCTGCCTCAGCCGCAGCCCCCGCAATTTTATGTACCATGACTGTTCCTGCCACACCTCTTCTTCCAACAGTATAGAGACTGTCTTTCACGGCAATATCATCATCCACCCGGACATAATCAACCTTAATTCCATCCTCTTCTGCCAAATATGCCGCATTCTTAAAGTTCATCATATCTCCACTGTAGTTCTTGATAATCAGCAGAGTCCCTTTATCACTTGCCGTCTCCTTGATCGCCTGATATACTTGAATCTGAGACGGGGACGCAAATACATCTCCACAAACAGCCGCATCCAGCATTCCTCTTCCCACAAATCCTGCATGGGCAGGCTCATGACCACATCCGCCGCCGCTAATCAAGGTAACCTTATTTCTGTTAATTTCTTTTTTCTTTATAACTTTATATTTTGCCAAAAATTCTAATTCCGGATGCGCCATAGCAATTCCGCTGCACATCTCAATTACCACTGTTTCCGGTTTATTAATTATCTTTTTCATTCCTTTTCACCTCTCGCCCGCTTATAGTCTGCTCCAAGTTTATCTGCAGCAATAATTGCAGCAGCAACATCTGCGGGACTCACAGGGAAAGGCATTGCATGAATAGATTCCTCCGGGATGCAAGACTTTTCTGCCACTGCCTGCAGTTCTTCATCGGAAATGCTGTCCACACCAATGTCTGCCAGACACACTGGAAGCCCAATATCCAGACAGAAGTCCAGCACCGTATTCAGTTCCTCTTCCGCAGCATTTTCCAGAACCAGCTGTACAATCGTTCCAAAGGCAACCTTCTCTCCATGAAAGTATTTATGTGTACCTTCCAGAATGGTCAGTCCGTCATGAACTGCGTGAGCGCCGCCTAAGCCTGCACTCTCAAACCCAAGGCCGGAGAGAAGAATATTCGCTTCAATAATATTTTCCAGAGACTTCGTCACCTGCTTACATTCACTGGCTGTTTTTGCCTTTCTTCCATCGGCCAGCAAAGTCTGATAGCACAACTTAGCCAGTGCCAACGCAGTATTAGTTCCCACTGCCGGCGGGCATACCCCTTCTCTCACACCGCAGGGAAGACCTGCATTTACTTTGCTATAGGAGGCCGCAGTAGCCCTTGCCTCGAAATATGTAGATAAAGCATCTCCCATACCTGAAACCAGGAACCGGGTCGGCGCTTTTGCGATTACAGTAGTATCAATCAGAATCACACTGGGACTCTGCTTAAAATACGCATAATCATCAAATGCACCTTCCGGTGTGTACAGTACTGCGGAATGGCTGGTCGGTGCATCCGTAGCCGCTATTGTAGGGACAATAATCAGCGCATCTCCCTGTGCTACACATTTTGCAGTATCAATTGCCTTTCCTCCGCCCAGGCCAATTGTACAACTGCATTGTTTTTCCTTTGACAGTTCCTGAAGTCTGGCAACTTCCTGCCTGGAGCATTCTCCCTGGAATCCGCTTTCCACAAATGTTACTTGAAATTTCTCCGCTGTGGCATCCAGCTTTTCCTTCACCCGCATTACATCATCCGGATGTGCAATCAATAATGCAGATTTTCCAAATGTCTGGATGAAATACCCTAAATTCAAAATTTCATCTTCCCCCTGAACATATTTTGTCGGACAAATAAACGCCTTACGCATACCCAAAATCCTCCTTTTTATTATTTATTTTTTATTAAATTACCATCTGTTTTCAACGCCTTGAGGATAACTCCTCAAATTCTGAACGCTAATTAATATAAAGCCACTTCAATATTCATCATCCGTGCCAGTACAGAAAGTTCTTCCCGTACATCACCATAAATCACCACAAAATGCGGCTCCCATCCAGCATCTATCGACTGGTTCACAACCTCCAGCGCTGATTGTTCCGTCTGTACGACGATAGAGGTACCAGTAAACTGTTTCGGTTTATCTAATGCCTCACCCCCGGCCAGGAAGAAACGGAATCCTCCGTCTGCTTTTTTGCCAATCCGGAATATGGTAACCTGCTCCATAGCCTTGCACCCAAAATCCATAGCGGGTCCAATCTTGCGGTTGGGATGAACACCAACCTGAGCACCTTCCGGCTGCCTTGCCAGTGAACATGCTGCTGTTCCGCAATGCCAATAGGTTATGGTGTTCTCTTTCTCATCAAGAGATACCGGGTCTCCAAAAAATACCGGGGAACCCGTAAGCTGCATTCCCATATACATGGAAAGTGCTCCATAGGAATCTGCCTCACAGCTTGCCGCCACGCCCATATCATTCAACATAGCCAGCACAGTACATACAGGGGTCCCATATGCAGTAAAAAAATCCGGCCAGCATCTGGAAGATAATGCCCCGATCTGGTTCTTTGTAACATACTCCTTATATGCCCTATACAGCCTGGAATGGTCTATCTGATTCTTTCGAGGCGTTTTTTCAAACTCCACAGTATGAGAAGCAGTCTCCTCAAGATAATCATCACAGGACTCTTCTGTGTATGCTTTTGCAACGTCAATCAATTCTCTTGCCTCAATAGATTCCAACGTCACGCCAAATGTCTTCAGCATCTCAATATCCATCGCTCTTCCAAACCCAAATCCCTGGGGTGTATGTCCTACCGACGCCAATTTCAGGCCTTTTAGCTTTTTCTTCAGTTCTCCCGCTCTGATTACCGCAGATATCTTGTCTTTTACTCTTTTTTCTTCCGTACTGCCAAAGATATATTCAAAATTGCTATTTCTCATATACATCATGGCATTACCTGCCGAATAAGCGCCTGTGAGAGAATTCAGGCGGAGCCGCCCTCCGTCAATTACAGGCTCCCTGAGTGTCCATAAAAGCAGCGGAGAATCAAAACGCTTTAAAACCTCACTGATATAAGCTGAATTAGCAAATGTAATATTCTGCACCACCAGCAGATCCGGACTGATTTGGTCCAGATATTCATACAAATCTTCAATCGAAAGCAACATCTTCTCAGGACATTTCACCTCGCTCATTATGCCCTTCAGCAATTGACAGGACTTTTCAAATTCCGCCTGAGCACTTTCAAGATGGAAGGTGGGAACACCTATCGGTACATAAGCAACCTCAAACTCACGATTCATAAATACACCTCATTCCCTTACTTTAATTAACCATCTTAATTATATGGTTAAATAAAAAAGACTTTCTTATTTTAAATTATTATTTATTCTAGTATAAATTTATAATAAACCACTATTAATTCAAAGTCAATACTCATTTAATTATTTCTTTTAATCAAATAAGTATTTAACATGGTAAAAATACCCCTTATTTTGCGTTTAAGTGTTATCTTTATATGAGCCTTTCATAGCAAAAGGCTCTCTGCCATAGACAGAGAGCCCCGGAGGGATTGTTTCATATATGCAAGTTATGTTAGGAATTTCCCATATAGTCTATATACTTTATTCCCCACTCACATATACTATCCAGCACAGGCTGGAACTCTTTTCCAATACCGCTGAGGCTGTATTCTACTTTTGGTGGAATTTGTGGATATTCCTTGCGTAGAATTAAGCCTTCTGCTTCTAATTGCTTTAGTTGGGCAGATAGAGTTGCATGTGTCATTTTGGGCATTTTTCTTTGGAGTTCATTAAAGCGGAGCGTTTCTTCACTCAAATAATGCATAATGAGAATTGTCCATTTACCTTGAATTAATCTTTGTGCAGTTGAGAAAGGACATATTTTAGATATTGGTTTTTCCATGATTTTACCTCGGTATGTTTTAGGATACTAAGTTTATTTCATAATCGTTCTTGTAATTGAACTTATGGTATATATAATTGAACTATGATGCTTAGGTGAACTATTATATCAGAGATTATTGAAGGGAGCAATGAAAAATGAAAGCAATTGCAATAAATGGAAGTCCCCGGAGAGGATGGAACACAGAAAAGCTATTAAAAGAAGCTTTAAGAGGTGCCGAGTCAGTAGGTGCGGAAACCAGGCTGGTGCAATTATATGATTTGAATTATACAGGTTGCAAAAGTTGTTTTGGATGTAAAAGAAAAGGTGAGGAATTATACTGCTGTATTTTGAAAGACAATTTATCACCAGTTTTAGAAGAAATATTTGAAGCAGATGCACTATTATTGGGTTCCCCCATTTATTTTGGTAATATATCAGGTCAAATGGCTAGTTTCATTGAACGGCTTGGTTTTCCGTTGCTTTCCTATGATGATTATACTAAGCGGCTATTTAATGGAAAAATTAATTCAGCATTATTTTATACAATGAATGTTCCCGAAGAGTTTTATAAAAGTCATATGGAACAATCTCTGCAAAATCGGGTTGGTATTTTACAACGTCTGGGTGGATTGGTTGAAGTGTATGCTGCTTGTGATACTTATCAGTTTACTGATTACTCCAAATATCATACAGCAACGTTTGATGAAGGCCACAAAAGAAAAGTCAGGGATGAGCAGTTCCCAAAAGACTTGAAAGCAGCCTATGAGATAGGCCGCAGACTGATGATAGATAAATTGTAACCTCCATAGAAGGGGATTTATTTGTCTACAATGTGAGGCTCTCCGCCATAGACAGGGAGCCTCACACTATTTCCTTTTCTTTTTAAAACAGATTACTCACTCTTGAGTTTTCCTTTGTATATCTTAAATCTGTCCAACAAGATCCAGGCCTGGCTTCAGAGTCTTTGCACCTGGTTTCCATCTGGCCGGGCATACCTGATCTCCATGTTCAGCAACAAACTGAGACGCCTGCACCCGTCGAAATAGCTCGTCCGCATTCCTGCCAACATTTCCGGCAGTAACTTCATATGCAACAATTTTGCCTTCCGGATTTACAATAAAGCTTCCACGTTCAGCCATGCCATCCGCTTCAATAAATACATCAAATTCTTTTGCCAATGCTCCTGTAGGATCCGCAAGCATCGGAAAATGAATCTTCTGAATCGTTTTAGACGCATCATACCATGCTTTGTGTACGAAGTGACTGTCACAGGACACACTGTAGATTTCACATCCAATCTCTTTGAATTCCTCATATTTATCTGCCAAATCTTCTAACTCTGTCGGGCACACAAAAGTAAAATCCGCCGGGTAAAAGAAAAATACACCCCATTTTCCAAGCACATCCTCTTTTGTAACTGTCCTAAACTCCTTTTCCGCATATGCCTGTACAGAAAAATCGTTAATTTCTTTATTAATAAGTGACATTATAACACCTCCTGTTCTTTTAGTTAGCCATATCTAACTTTCTTTTTAAAGTATACCAGCATCTGCAAAGCATGTCAATATTTAATAATAATAACTTTTATCATTTTATGCGGTTAATAAATTGAAATCCTATCAGAACATTTTATTGTATGTCAAACTCAGCCGCTGCGACCACATTGCCACTGTCCGAGAAAAATGTTTTGACGATTCGATAATGTCCCAGGTTCAGATTCTCGTAATAGAATTTTAGTGCAAACTCCTTTCTATCGCTCCCGCCCGGCGGCAGTATATAGGCGATATCTATCCACGCAGCATCCTCCTTGGCAGGCACAACGTACCAGTTTCCCTTTCTCATGATTTCCAGATGCGGCTCTTCACCGAACACGACCTCGGTATCCCTATTATTGATATACTCAATCATCACCGAATCTGTTTCTGTGGTTACTTTTTTATTCGTAATGCGCATTACAATGCCCTCATCTTTCAGCTCGCCATATTCAGAAAGAGAAAGGTTGTCGATATCGAGGGTCTGCGCACAGGCCGCCATGGTCAGCATAAAAAACATTATGACAATAATTTCTATAATTCTTTTCATTTTTTGCTCCTTTATTTTTTCTTTTTATATTTGGCAGATTCCAAGCAATATTGTTATTCTTCATTATCATATTTCTTTTCAAGTGCGTTTATTCTTTTCTGTTCTTAGGCATGAAAATGGAGCTGTTGCCCCGGTAGATTTATCTACCTTTTGCAATAGCCCCTTTCTCTTTAAGTGTTAGACCACATATTCTGATTATCTGCAATAGTTCACGTTTTTCGATTGAGATTTCGGCGCTTCAAAAGCATTGCCATCTGCATAGCCAACAATGGCACAACAAACTGGAGTGAAATCTTCAGGAATGCCAATCTCCTTGCGAAGTTCGGGGGAAGATTCTATTCCCAGCAGAGGCGTCACTACATAGCAGGAACCAAGCTCAAGCTCTGTAGCGGCAATGCTAAGGCTGGTTGCCGCACAGGAAGCAGTTGCTTCGCGATAGGGAGCACCTTCCGGCATGGAAAATACAAATAAAACAGGAGCGCTATACAATGGCTGATAACCGTCAAGGGACGCCCGGCTTACCATAAAGTCGTTGCCGGAATTTTTCATGCCTTCCAGCGCCAAATCATTAATGGATTTCAAGACTTCTTGATTTTCCACAACAGAAATATGCAGCACGCCAGCTTTGGGTGCATTATTTGCCGCAATGAGTAATTGCTCGATTTTATCTTCTTCTACAGGCTTTTGCTGATAGCTGCGCGTGCTTTTTCTGGCACCGATTGCTTCTAATGTGTTCATATAAAATACCACCTTTACTTTTTTATTTGTACTGGTTACAATTATATTTTAACAATTATATAAAGACAAGTACGGAAATTAATATAAGCAAGTAATAAAAATATAAGTATAGGAGGGTATGACATGGAGGATTGTCCTGTTAAATATGCTTTTACAGTAGTAAACGGAAAATGGAAACTGCAAATCTTATGGGAATTAAATCAGCAGGATATGATTCGCTTTAATGAGCTTCAAAGAAGATTGGCCGGTATTTCGAGCTTTATGCTCTCAAAGTCCCTTGGGGAATTGGAACAAAATAAACTTATTATCAGAAAGCAGTATAACGAGATTCCGCCACGCGTAGAGTATTCGCTGACTGAACTGGGGAAAGCCATTCATCCAGCCTTAAAGATGCTGGGCGATTGGGGGACAAAAGTATATAACAAATGCCAGGAATCATAAAAAAATTCTACTATTCTGATTTTCGAGGACAAATATCAAAAAGAAAAGTAGACATACAACTATATCTTTTTGCAAAAGTCTGTCCATCTGGCCGCACGTTACAAAGAATGTTTTACCGCCGCTGATACGTTGAGAATATAGAAAAGCGCCTTGTTTTGTGGCAGTATCTGATGTATAATTATGGAATTAAGAGATAGTCAAAAGGTACTCCTTTTGACAATTTACATAAAGGCGGTGCAATAATGGCAGTTATTGAAGTAGTAAAGTATGATGGCTCACCCGATGTGTTTGCCTGGAAATTTCCAAATTCAGAGCTTGGCACATGGACACAGCTAATCGTAAATGAATCACAAGAAGCGATATTATATAAAGGGGGGCAGGCGTTAGACTGGTTTGGCCCGGGACGCCACACCTTGGATACCGCAAACATTCCCATCTTGAATAAGATTATAAACCTACCGTTCGGAGGGCGTTCACCGTTTACCGCAGAAGTCTGGTATATAAACAAGGTCAATTCTCTTGATGTTAAATGGGGAACACCTACACCTATTCAATTGCAAGACCCAAAATACAATGTATTTGTGCCGCTTAGGGCTTTTGGGCAGTTCGGCATTAAAATCTCAGACTCCAAGTTATTCCTGCAGAAACTTGTAGGAACAATGTCTACATTTACATCTGCCGATCTGATAAAATATTTTAGAGGTGTTTATTTAACCAAAGTTAAAGATCATATATCCGGTTATCTCATCAAGAGAAAAATATCGGCATTGGAGATAAACGCATATATCAACGAGATATCAGAAGCATTGAAAGAAAGTATTTTACCGTCCTTTTCCGATTTCGGAATTGAATTGGTAAATTTCTATGTTAATGACATTAGTATTCCAGAAGATGATACTGCTGTAATCAAATTGAAAGAAGCCCTTGCCAAAAAAGCTGAGATGGATATTATCGGATATTCTTATACACAGGAACGCTCCTTTGATACATTGGAAGGCGCCGCGACAAACGAAGGCTCTGGTTCAGCATCGATTATGGGGGCGGGATTAGGCCTTGGAATGGGATTTGGATTAGGCGGTAACTTCGGCGGAGCATTTGGCGAAATGGGCAAAAACATCAACACTAATCAAAGTGGGGAATGCCCACATTGTCATAAGCAAATCGGTTCTGAATATAATTTCTGCCCGTTTTGCGGCAAGGATACTAGAGTTACTCAAAATCAAATTATTTGCCCCAAATGTGGAGCAGGCAATAACTGCGGCTTAAAATTTTGCGGGCAATGCGGAAACAGTTTAATAAAAACCTGTCCCAAATGTGGCGAAGCTGTTGACGATACGAAAAAATTCTGTCCTAATTGCGGCAATTCTTTAATGAAAAAATGTTCGTCGTGCGGCAGTGAACTGAAAGACAACTTGAAATTCTGCCCAGAATGCGGAAAGAAAGTAGGTGATGACAATAATTCGTAAGAGTACTTTAACAACCATCAGTATTTTTACCATTGCTATCGTGGTCGTCATCGCAGGCTTCTTCCTGTTGGAAATTGAAAAAGCCGCACTAAATTTATGGGCATTTGGCTCACTGTTGTTTTCTCTTGTGGTCTCTTTAGTTACCATGCTTACTCTTGTTGCTCCAAGGAGAAAAAAAGACAATGTTTCTTTTACATCTGGATTGAGTGGTGCGGTTTGGGTTTATGAGATTGCGATTGTTATCAGTATTTTATTTACGAAGTCGTTTGCAGAACATTTGGGCAGGTTTATTCTTCTTCAAATGGCAATAAACGCCTTGTTCTTTATTATTGCTATAGTGATTATTAACGTATCGGGTAGTATACATGATAGCAATGCAAAAACTCATGAGAATTTACAAAATGGGGAATATGACAAACCAAAAAGAGGAGGATTTTAACAGTGGAAAATAAGGGAACAAAATGGGGTTGGATTATTTTTTGGCTTATTATTTTCTGGCCTGTAGGTTTGTATTTATTGGTTAAGAAACTGGCAACCGACCAGTCAGCGTTAATGAGCGGAAAAACAAGTAAACTTCCTGTTGTTGGATGGGGGTTAATCGCTTTTGGTGTCATGGGCTTTTTTGTGGAATTTTCTGACACTCCTGACGCGTCTGGTTTGATGCTTGGCCTTGCTTTTGTTATAGGTGGTGTTTTGCTTTTACTCAAAGTTTCAAAAACGAAAAAGACCGCAGTGAAGTACAAAAAATACATAGATACAGTTGTAAATCAAAATATTCGAAGTATAGACAATATTGCCTCCATTGTTGGATTGCCATACGATGTTGTGGCAAAAGATTTGCAGGATATGATAGATACAGGTTACTTAAAGGATGCTTATATACATCAGAGCAACCGTGAAATTATTTTGAAGCAGCAAGAGACGGCGACATACACTCAAGAAACGTACACCGATCAGACTGCTCCCCAGACAAAAGCTGCCCGCTGCCCTGGTTGCGGCGCAAATAATGTTGTTATTGTTGGTCAGGTTTCGGAATGCGAATATTGCAGTACACCGATAAGCGCTTAATATTTCCGATATAAAGGAAAAACATATATCTCCGTTAAGTTACATGATGTGACCCCAATAAGTTAGACTTTATTGCGTAGTAGTTTTAACTGCTGCGCAATTATTTATGCAGCCAGGAGGCTGAGCCTGTATTCTACAGGACTCATCCATCCTAGTTTCTCTTTAATTCG
>JACERV010000021.1 GCA_013911065.1 Ruminococcus sp.
TTAGTTAGTTGCATAATTAATTATACCATGAATTACGGACTCTTCGGAGTCCGTTTTTCTGTTTTTGAATATGAAAATGGAGCGCTGCTCCATAGATGATTACTCATCTATTTTGCAACGCCCCCTTGTTGTTAGCGTGCGCGAGAAGATTCGAACTCCCGACCTTCTGGTCCGTAGCCAGACGCTCTATCCAGCTGAGCTACGCGCACATGCTGGAACTATTTCGTTCACAGCAGATATTAGTATATAATAAATTAGGTAGCCTGTCAATATATTTTGCAAAAAAACTTTATTGTACCGGACGGAACAGATGTCTGGGAATGCCGTCTACCATAACCGGAGACACATCACCCTGGATAAGGGGGCGGACATAATTAACAAATGCATCGGTCACATAGTTTCCGTCTTCATTTACCCATTCTCTCGGAACAAGCTTCTCGTCATTTGCGATTTTATGCACATCTTTTACCTCGGTGCCGCTTTGATACGGATCATCTGATAAACGGTTTAATATTACCATCTTGCCGGAATCGCCTTCGTCAGCGGCCTTTACTGCTGCACCGCCCACCTGGTAGGCTTCCAGAATATCTACACGGGATGCACAGTGTGAAGCAGCGCGCTGCAGACTGCTAAGTTCAATGGCCCGTGTCTTGCAGCCAATCTCACCTGCAATGTAGCTTGCCAGATAGCTTGCTGTTCCTGAAAGCTGTTTGTGTCCGAATGCATCTACAAAATCAATACTTTGGCCAAGCTCACATACATAGCGTCCGTCAGCAAGCCGTATACCTTCAGATACTGCTACTACAACTGATGATTTCATAGACAGAAGTTCCCGGACTTTGAGGTCAAATTTTCCTATATCAAAGGGCAGCTCAGGAAGATAGATTAAATCAGGCCCTGAGCAGTCCTCTCCTCTTGCAAGAGCAGCAGCACCTGTCAGCCAGCCGGCATTGCGTCCCATGATTTCCACAATGGATACAAGCCCCTTCTCATACTCCAGGCAGAAGCTGTCACGTATAATTTCCTTTACCGAGGTGCCAATATATTTTGCGGCACTTCCGAAGCCCGGTGTGTGGTCGGTGAGTGAAAGGTCATTGTCAATGGTCTTGGGACAGCCTATGAAACGGGTTGAGTGTCCGGTGACAATGGCATAATCAGAGAGCTTCTTAATGGTATCCATGGAGTCATTTCCACCGATGTAAATGAATGCTTCAATATTGAGTTTATCAAGAATACTAAATATTTTTTCATAAACTTCCTTGTTTTCGTGGATTCCAGGAAGTTTGTAGCGGCAGGAGCCTAAAAAAGCAGCAGGGGTTCTTTTTAGTAATTCTGCGTCCAGTTCCGTGATAATAAATTCGGATAAATCAATATATCTTTCCTGTAACAGTCCCTGGATTCCATGCATCATTCCATAGACCTTACCTGCACCACGGTCTTTAGCAGTACGGTATACTCCGGCCAGACTGGAATTGATAGCCGCTGTCGGCCCGCCGGATTGTCCGACGATTACGTTTCCTTTCATGTATGTTACCTCCGTCTCTTGAATTATTGTTTGTCATATTTTTAAAAGAAAACAACTCACAATATTAGTTTAGTGCATTATGTCTATTTTGTAAACGAGAAAAATAAAAACATAGTGAAAATAGACAAAACACAACATAATCTGACAGGTCCGAGGAGGTAAGAGAATCAGGAATCTGGATTTCTTCCTGCATCTATGTACAGGCTGTTTTAAAAATGTTATAATGTGGAACATAGTGAGTAAAAACTTCACAACCTTATTAAGCATTAGTGGCTTAATAAATATAAGTAACAGAAGCGGAGGATGATGAAATGCATCAGTATGACTATCTGATAGTGGGTGCCGGGCTGTACGGCGCTGTTATGGCCCATGAACTGAACAAAAGGGGTGGAAAATGCCTTGTTATCGACAGACGTGAACATATAGCAGGAAATATTTACTGTGAGGACCTGGAAGGAATCCATGTACACAAATATGGGGCTCATATTTTCCACACCTCAAATAAAAAAGTATGGGAATATATGAACCAGTTTACTGAGTTTAATAACTATATTAATTCCCCTATTGCGGTTTATAAAGATGAATTATATAATCTGCCCTTCAATATGAATACATTCAGTAAAATGTGGGGGATCAGGACTCCCCAGGAAGCGAAGGATATGATTGCAAAGCAGGTAGCTGAAACAGGAATTACGGAACCTGCAAACCTGGAAGAGCAGGCATTATCTCTTGGAGGCAGGGATGTCTATGAAAAGCTGATAAAGGGATATACAGAAAAGCAGTGGGGCAGAGACTGTAAAGAACTTCCGGCATTTATTATTAAAAGACTGCCATTTAGGTTCACATATGACAATAACTATTTTAATGACAGGTATCAGGGGATTCCAATTGGCGGATACACTGGAGTAGTTGAGAAGATGCTGGATGGCATAGAAGTAAGAACAGGCGTGGATTTCTTTGACTTCAGGAAGGAAAATCCGGATATTGCAAATACCATTATATTCACCGGGATGATAGATGAATATTTTGACTACCAACTGGGGGCGCTGCAGTACCGTTCCGTAAGATTTGAGACAGAGGTTCTTGACTGCGATAATTATCAGGGAAATGCTGTTGTCAATTATACAGAAAGGGAAGTGCCCTATACCAGAATCATTGAGCATAAGCACTTTGAATTTGGAAAGCAGGAAAAGACTGTGATTTCCAGAGAGTATTCCTCAGAGTGGGAAGTAGGAATGGATCCATACTATCCGGTTAATGATGAACAGAACAACAAGCTGTTTGAACAGTATAAAAAGCTGGCTGCAAAAGAAAAAAATGTAATCTTCGGCGGAAGGCTGGGAGACTATAAATACTATGATATGGATAAAGTTGTGGAAGCAGCATTAAGCAGGCTGGAAGAGATATAAGGGAAGGCAAAAGCGTGGACAATAAGAAAAAGACAAGCCTGTGGAAGCAGATTATCCGGTTTGCAGTCGTGGGTGGAAGTGCGTTCCTGATAGATTACAGCATTATGATATTGCTCACAGAATTTTTTGGGATTAACTATTTGATTTCTAATGCAATATCATTTACAATTTCGGTTATTTATAATTACCTTCTGAGCGTTCATTGGGTGTTTGATGTAAATGGAGGCAGAAGCCAAACACAGGATTTTCTTGTATTTATTATCCTAAGCGTCATTGGATTGGGGATAAATCAATTAATTATGTGGCTGTGTGTGGATAAAATTGGTATATTTTATATGATTTCCAAAATTGGGGCTACCGGAGTAACCATGGTGTATAACTTTATTACCAGAAAAATATTTTTAGAAAATGAGAAAATGTAAACATAATCCTGTGAATTTTTGTGCAGCACACGGCATAGTCAGTTTTGGCTATGCCGTGTGCTGTTTCTTTTGTTGTCACATTCCGTCTGCCCATTTTGTTCTAAATCTAAAATAGGTAAGAAAATTATATAATCAGGACACTTTATTAAATATCCAAATATTTTCATCAATGATAGTATATTAAATAACAGTTCGGCCGTGTTTATGGTTAAATTGTCATATTAGATTATAGGAGGGAAGGAAATGAAAAAGAGAGTGAAAAAAATTGCAGGATTACTTATGGCTGCAACAATGGTTGTCTCATTGGCTGCAGGATGTGGTGCAGGGACGGAAAGTGATTCTGCCGAGACAACTTCAGGAGAGAAGACCAGTGGTGACGGAAAGGAGATCGTATTCTGGAATATTGGTACGGAAGAAGTGGATAAGGCAATTTATGATAAGGCTATTGACCTCTACAATAGCACAACAGACTCGGGGTACACTGTTACTAGCGTGCCGACACAGAATGATACATATAAAGAAAAGCTTATTATAGCAATGAGCTCTGGTGAGTGTCCGGATATGTACTTGAGCTGGTCAGGGGGACCAATGAATGAATACATTAAGTCGGGATATGCTCAGCCCATTACAGATTTATTTAATAAGAGTGAACTTCCCGACAGACTTATGGATGCAGCTATAGCCCAGGCAAAATATAAGGATGATATCTATGCCGTTCCATTCATGAATGTTTCATTATCCGGTATCTACTATAACAAAGACTTATTTGCCGAACATGGCTTAGAAGTTCCTAAGACAATTGGGGAATTAGAAAAAGTGTGTGATACTTTTGTAGAAAATGGGATCACTCCTTTTGCCCTTGCTAATTCAACAAAATGGACGGGATCTATGTATTTCATGAATTTGGCTGCCAGAAAAGGGGGACTTGAACCTTTTAATGATGCGGTCGCCGGAACTGGAACTTTTGAAGATGAAAGCTTTATCTATGCCGGAGAGAAAATAGCAGAATGGACAGAAAAGGGCTATTTCCCGGAGGGAGTAAATTCATTAAGTGAAGACGACGGACAGGCAAGGCAGTTGTTATATCAGGAAAAAGCGGCCATGGATTTGATTGGTTCATGGTATACAGGTCTGATTCAACAGGACAGTGAAGAGTTTTATGAAAAGATGGGGTGGTTTCCATTCCCGGCACTGGAAGGCTCAGATGCCGACCCATCTATTATGATTGGAACAATTGGTGATAATTTCATTTCGTTTAACTGTAAAGATGAAAAGCTGGCAGCAGCATTTGACTGTGCCACAAAATTCTCTGAAGAAGAGATAGTAGACTTTATGGTTGAAAGTGGTAAAACTCCTCCAATCAAAGGTATAGAGAAGAAGATTACAGATCCTATCAGTAAGCTTGTTGTTGAAGCGGCCAACAGTGCATCAGCTACTCAATTATGGTATGACCAATATCTTCCGCCGGCGGTGGCACAAGTACATTTGGATACAAGCCAGGAGCTGTTTGGTTTGACCATGAAACCTGACGAGGCTGCGAAGCAGATGCAGGAGGCTATGAAAGAATATTTGGAAGAATCTGCAGAGTAGAGGCTTTCAGCAGCCTTGCGTCAAATACGCAAGGCTGCTCGAATGGGAATGAGGAGGAAATGCGATGGAAAAAGGAGTAATTTCTTTGGCAGCTAGGAGAAAGCGGGAGATTCATACAGCGGCCATCATGTTTTTGCTGCCTGTTGCAGTTTTAATGGCTATCTATATCTTTTATCCCATTATAGATACCTTTATCACCAGCTTCTATAAGTGGAATGGAATATCGGCAGATAAAAGTATGGTGGGATTTAGGAATTGGGCCAAACTGATAGCGGATCAGAACTTTTGGACTGCATTTAAGAATAATATTGTTGTCATGGTTTTATCCATCTGTATTCAGATACCAATTGGTCTGGCTCTGGCTACATTGATTGATTTTGGTGGAAAAAGAATGACAATCTTTAAAGTATTATGGTTTATTCCTCTTTTAATGTCATCTGTGGCAATTGGATTTCTGTTTACTTATGCACTGGCTACCAATGGAGGTATCTTTAGTGCAATCTCTCAGTTATTTGGCAGGGGAAATATTGACCTGCTGGGAAATCCAAATACTGCGCTTTTTACGGTAATCGGTGTCATAGCGTGGCAGTTTACTCCTTTTTATATGGTGTATTGCATGGCTGCATATAGCAATATTTCCACCGATGTGTATGAGGCGGCTATAATTGACGGTGCCAACAAAGGGCAGTATTTTAGAAAGATTGCGTTCCCACTGCTTACCCCCTCCCTGAAAAGTGCAGCAATCTTGTCGATGGTAGGGTCGCTGAAATACTTTGATCTGGTTTATGTTATGACCAATGGGGGCCCGGGAACATCTACGGAATTGATGGCAACATATATGTATAAGCAGTCCTTTGTTAAATTCAATATGGGATATGGCTCTGCAGTTGCAGGGGGGATGTTTATACTGATTACGGTGGTCTCTTTACTGACAATGAAATTATTAAATAGGGATAGGGGGAGAGAGTAACCATGAACGCTATCACATTAAGAAGCAGAGTTTGCAGGATAGTGGCTGTGATTTTCGGGATTTTTTGGACAGTTATATCCCTATTGCCATTTCTGTTTATGGGTTTGAACTCCTTTAAAGAGAAATTTGAAATGATGACAAAGGGAGTATTCGCATTGCCGGATGGCTTTTATTTGGAAAATTATAAGGCCGTGTTTCAAGGGAATTTTTTTAGGTTCTTTTTCAATAGTGTTGTTGTATTGGCTGTGTCCCTTTTAATACTATTGTTTATTGCGGCCTGTGCCTCTTATCCGCTGTCTAGATTTAAGTTTAAATTGGCTTCACCTATATATGCACTGATTGTAGCATGCATGTCCATCCCTATACATATTACATTGATTCCGGTTTTTAAGATGTCAAAAAATATGGGAATATATGATTCTATTTGGGCATTAATTGGACCTTATATTGCCACGGCAATTCCGATTTCTGTTTTTATTCTTACAAGTTTTATGAGGGAAATACCGAAAGAAATAGAGGAAGCTGCACAAATAGATGGATGCAGCCGGTATGCTACATTTTTTCGGGTAATGCTCCCTCTGTCAAAGCCGGGGCTTGCCACACTGGCAATTTATAATGGAGTAAATATGTGGAATGAATTTAGTTTTGCATATACCCTGACACAATCATCAGCCAACAGAACATTGCCTTTAGCTGTATGGGAATTCCAGGGGCAGTACTCTATGAATATGCCTATGATCATGTCAGTTCTTACGCTGACGGTAATCCCCATGATTCTACTGTTTATCTTCGCCCAGGATAAGCTGGTGAAGGGTATGACTGCAGGGGCAGTAAAAGGTTAACTAATAAAATAGACTAGATAAGGAGAACGTTATGGGAAGAGAAATTCATGTATCTAAAAATGGGGCTGATTCTTTTGCAGGAACAAAGGATCAGCCGTTCCAGACAATATCCAGGGCAGCGGAGACTGCAAAGGCCGGGGATACGGTGATTGTACACGAGGGTGAATACCGTGAGTGGGTTAGGCCTGCGCGTGGCGGTGACAGTCATATTAATAGAATTATTTACCAGGCGGCCAAAGGGGAGAAGGTTGTTATTAAAGGTTCGGAAAAAGTGGATGATTGGGAGTTAGTGGAAGGAACCGTATGGAAGGCTGTAATTATGAACAGCATTTTTGGTGATTACAACCCATACAAAGAAGTACTTTCCGGCGACTGGCTCATATATCCTTCAGACAGAACGCTCCATTGCGGAGATGTGTATTTAAATGGTAAGTCCTTCTATGAGGCAAGCTCTCTTGACGAAGTAAAGAATCCTGTTATGCGCATAGAAGGGGAAAACCCACCATGGACGAAGCATAAAGAACCATTACTTCATCCGGAGGATTCTGTCTTCCAATGGTATAGTGAAGTGGGAGATGAGACTACCGTTATCTATGCAAACTTTCAGGGTGCAGACCCCAATAAGGAAACGGTAGAAATTAATGCAAGAAAATGCTGTTTCTACCCCGAGAAGACAGGAAGGAATTATATTACTGTCCGGGGATTTGAAATGGCACAGGCAGCCACGCCATGGACACCGCCTACTGCAGACCAGCCGGGGCTTTTAGGGGCGAATTGGAGTAAAGGATGGATTGTAGAAGACAATATCATCCATGACTCCAAGTGCAGTGGAATCAGTATAGGAAAAGAGGAGTCTACAGGGCATAATTTATGTACATACACCCATAGAAAGCCTGGATATCAATACCAGATGGAAGCTGTTTTCAGAGCTTTGCAGATTGGCTGGAGCAAGGAGAAGATAGGCTCACACATTATTCGGAATAATACAATCTACGATTGCGGGCAGAATGGAATTGTAGGTCATCTGGGTTGTGTATTTAGTGAAATCTATAATAATCATATTTACAATATTGGGATAAAGCATGAATATTTTGGGTATGAGATTGCAGGTATTAAGTTACATGCATGTATAGATGTGCAGATTCACCACAACCGTATTCATAATACTACATTAGGAATATGGCTGGACTGGCAGGTACAGGGAACAAGAATCAGCAAGAACTTGTTTTATGCAAATGACAGGGATTTGATGATTGAAGTTACCCACGGTCCTCATCTGGTAGATCACAACATCTTTGCTTCTGAATACAACTTTGATAATATTGCCCAGGGCGGAGCTTTTGTAAATAATCTCTATTGCGGAACAATGCGCCGTGAGCCGGTATTGGACAGGGCAACACCTTATCACTTCCCACATTCTACCCAGGTTATGGGAACAACTTTCGTATTTGGCGGAGATGACAGATGGTATCAAAATATCTTTGTGGGAGGGGGAAAAACTTATACAGAACAATCCCTGTGCGGTACTTCAGATTATAATGGGAGTCCAAACTGTTTAGTGGAATATGCAGAGCGGATTGCATCCTTAGGCAATGGAGACCATGAGCAGTTTATGAAAGTAAAGGATCCGGTATACATTAACAACAATGCTTACCTTAGGGGAGCAAAAGCTTATGAGGGTGAGTTGGATAATATAATCAGTGAATATAATCCGGAGATAAAGGTTATAGAAGAAAGTGGGAAAGTTTATCTGGAAATGCTTGTAACAAAAGAATTGCTGAATAAAAAATATGGCATTCTTTCAACAAATAACCTTTCCATGACACGGATTGTAGAGGGTGTTTTCGACAATCCGGATGGAAGCGAGATTGTATTTGATACGGATTACAACGGAAATAAAAGGGATGGGGATACATTGATTGGACCTTTTGCGGATTTGAAAGAAGGACTTAACCGGATTGAGGTATGGAGGTAAGCCATGTATATAAAAGGCGTGAATTTAGGCAATTGGCTGGTGCTGGAGAAATGGATGAATCCATCTTTATTTGAAGGAACTACGGCGGCAGATGAATATTATCTGCCCACGCAGCTTACAAGAGAAGTATATGAAGCACGGATTAAGATGCATCGCAGCCAGTATATCAGTGAACGTGATTTTGTCTATATTAAATCCCTGGGCTTAAATGCAGTGAGAATTCCCGTACCCTATTTTATCTTTGGAGATTGTCCTCCTTTTATAGGATGTGTGGAGGAGTTGGATAAGGCATTTGCCTGGGCGGAAAAATATGGATTATTAATTCTTATTGATTTACATACGGTTCCCGGAAGCCAGAATGGTTTTGACAATGGCGGGATATCTGGTGTGTGTAAATGGGCAAAAGAGCCGGAGAGTATAGAATTTGCAATTACAGCACTGGAAAGATTGGCAAAGCGGTATGGAAACCGTAAAGGTCTTTGGGGAATACAGATTTTAAATGAACCAATTACGGAAAAAATGTGGAAGGCTATGGATGTGCCTAACCGCTATAAGGCAGTAGATGAAGATATGGCAAAAGAAAGTGGTCCTATGACTATATCCTTTTTGAAAGATTTTTATATACAGACATATAGAAGAATAAGAAAATATCTTCCGGAAGATAAAGTAATTGTTATTCATGATGCTTTTGAAGCAAAAGAGTGGAAGAACTATATGTGTGAAGAGGAATTTGTAAATGTAGTGCTGGATATACATTTATATTTGATGTTGGCAGAAATCGAAGGATGTGAGCAGACGGCAGCAGGATATGAACAATACATAAAGGAAAATTTCTCAAAAGAGATTGAAGAGATGAGTGAGCATTTTCCTGTTATCTGTGGTGAATGGAGTCTTTTCAACTCTGCCGGATGCGGAGAGGATACAAAGGGCGGACAGAATCCGTTAGGAAGTGAAGTGATTCAGGGAGAGCGTTTGTCGGATGAGGAAAAGAGAAATCTATACGGCAGAATTGCTAAAGCACAGTTGGCAGCCTGGGAAAAAGGCAGTGGTTATTTTTATTGGAATTATAAACTACTTTTAGATACTGCAAATGATACAAGCTGGATTGGCTGGGATGCCTGGGATTATGGCAGATGTGTTGCAAATCAATGGATTATGTTATAATGAAATTAAGGTGAATTCAAGTGTGTCAAGGTGTACTTGGGTTCACCTTAATACCTTTTGACATGGAGAGAAGAATGAGAAAAAAGGCACACCGGCAAATGACGTTTGATAAAAAGATGACTTATTTTATAACAAAAGCATTGATTATTTCTACGGTTCTTATTGTAACGGTTTCAGCAGTCTCTACTATGATTTCGCTTATTAATAAGTCTGCCCGGATGGCGATGAAAGAAGTAGATACTATGGCAGCTAATACGGAAGACAGTTTTACCCAGTATTATGATTTGATATGGTCTATCAATCTGAATGAGCACATTCAAAGATATTTAAAAGAAAATGACAAAGAGCAGCAGACTATAAAGAACGCTTACAGTGTTTTGGACAATATATGTAATATGAATAAAAACTTGAATTTTATCTCAGTTGTAAGAGAGGATGAGAGAGATTTTCTTATAAAAGGGAACGCGATTCCCAACTGGCTTCCTGATTATAAGGGGAAGATAAAGGAAGATTATAACAATAGCATCAGTATGAGGAACAATGTAGTCAGGATGGTTTATTCCAATACCTATGGACGAGGAGGGGAGTATAGCCTTAGTATTTATTATCCTCTCTATTCCAATTCTGTGATTGGACAAAGGCTGGGGACATTGTGCATTAACGTGAAGGACTCTAATTTAAACCAGTTAATGAACAGAGAAAGTCCCAGTGAAAACTTTACGGTAAATACTTATTTTGTTCATGAAGAAGGAAAGATCATTGTGCCGGCCGGTGAAAAAGAGATGGGAATGGAATTTGAAGAAATGAAATTCCGGGATGCTAAGGAGGGGGAATTAATTAGTAACACGGGCCTGGCTATTTATGAGAAGCTTACGGGCTGGGATTTCTATTATGTGACACATATTGGGTGGTGGGATTTGGCAAAGGATAGCCTGGGGACAGTTGTAATATTGCTGCTGCTTCTCTGTGTGCTGCTCGTATTTTTCACAAAAAATGCGAAACAAATTGTAGAACAGCAAGAACAAATGAATCAAATCCGGCTGGATGCGCTTCACTCTCAGATACAGCCACATTTTTTGTATAATACGTTGGATTGTATCCATTGGCAGGCTGTTGTGAGCGGGGACTCGGAGATTTCCAATATGGTAAAGGCTCTTGCTACATATTATCGTATATGTTTAAGTAAAGGAAAGGATATCATTACGCTTCACCAGGAGCTGGACTATGTGAAAAGCTATTTATATATACAAAGAATGAGATATGGTGAAGTTTTAAATTATGAAATCATAGCAGAAGAGGGGCTGGGGAATACAGCAATTCCAAAGCTGACACTGCAGCCCTTAGTTGAAAATGCGATCTACCATGGTATAAAGTCTGCGGGAGGACAAGAAGGGCATATTGTAATTAGAGTCTCAGAGATTTCTTCTGATATTGCAATTTTCGTGGAGGACGACGGGGCAGGAATGTCTCAGGATAAAGTTGAGGAAATGAACCGGCTGGTAAAAATATTTGATGAACAGTTTGGGTATGGCGTAAGAAATGTAAATCGCAGAATTCAGTTGTTTTGTGGAGAGAATTATGGTTTGACTTATATGAAAAATCAGAAGGGCGGCATTACTGTAAGAGTACTAATTCCTAAGATACAGCAAAGTGGCGGGGAGGGTTCACATGATGCAGGCATTGATAGTAGATGATGAACGAATGATTCGAATGGGAATCTGCACTGCAATCCCCTGGAATATATTGGGGTTTGAGAAAGTATTTTCAGCGGAATCAGGGAAAGAAGCACTTGCATTATTAAGTCAGGAAAATATTAATGTTATGATTACGGATATCAAAATGACGGGAATGACAGGAATAGAACTTATTAGCGAGATAAGAAAGATAAAGGAAGATATTCGTATTATTGTGTTGACGGGATATGATGAATTTGATTATGCAAGAGAATGTATACGAATGCAGGTGCAGGACTTTTTATTAAAACCGGTGGATGAGGAGGTTTTAATAGACTCTATCAGAAAACAAGTTCAGATAGTGAGAAGCAGGAGAAAAATAAAGGAAGAGCAGTTTCATGTAAGCAGGATTTCCGGAATTTCTGAGCAAATGTGTCTTGAATCATGGATGAGAACCCTTGTCTTAAATAAGGGAACAACAGAAATTATAGATAAGATATGTAATAAATATCATTATGCAAGACAGGCGAGGATGCGGATTGCCATACTGATATCTTCTGTTTGTCCAAATGGTGTCAGTGAAGGGGAAAGTGACTTCTTATTACGGCTTACAATTAAAAATATTTTAATCGGGTACCTGGATGCTGAAAAACAAGGAATTACTTTTGAAGATGACGAAGGCAGGATTGTACTTGCATTATTTGAAGGCGAAAAAAGTGATGAATTGGAAAATTGCATAGACACCTTTACGAAACTGATCCAGGAGGAATGTAATGTCCGTATTAGAATTGTTATGGGAAGCGTGGTGGAGGGCTTTGAAAAGGCAGCGATTTCCTTTAATGATGCTATGTATCTGTGGAATGAAGAAAAAAACGAGTACAAGACATTAATTGAGCACAAGGGGAAAAAGGGGCAGTTAGATATGTTCCGTGAAGTTTATGCTGAGCTTAAAAATAGCCTGAACTCCAATATTGGAAATACAGAGAGGCTGCTCAGGATTTTTGATTCTTTCTGTGGGGCTACCAATTCTTATAACATTACGGATCAGTATGTAAGCCGATGCTGTTTTGAAATCGCATCATCTGTTTATTTTAATTATGTGGTGGAATCAGGAGAAAATGCAGACAGTAAGTTAAATTCCCTTTTGACTGCGCTGCTTAATGCAGACAGGGATGAGAACTATAAAATTACAAAAGCATTTTTGGAAAACCTCCTTGAAGGGGAGGGGGATGATGGGCATGAACTGGTTCTTCAGGTAAAGAGATACATTAATGAACATTTGACAGATGATGTAACAGTAGCAGGAATTGCCCAATATTTTTATTTAAGCCCCAATTACTTTTCAAGATTATTTAAGCGGGTTACTAATGAAGGCTGTAATGAGTATATTGTGCGCAAACGGATTGAAAAAGCAAAGTATATTTTAGCAGCTACTAATATAAAGATAGGAAAGATAGCTGGGGACGTGGGATACCGGGACAGTAATTACTTCTCCCTTGCATTTAAGAAACATACAGGAATGTCTCCCCAGCAGTACAGGGAGAGTGTCCGCAAAATGGAGGCGTTATGAAATCAAAGAGTTTTGTTGGTAAAATAATAGTATTTTTGATAATTGTGTTGTCTTTAAGTGGCTGCGGAGAGAAAAAAGAAAAACTGGAAAAGTATTCCAACCCGGTTTTTATTGCCGAAGGAATCCGCAGAGTATCTATGGAGAAGAATGGGAAGACAGTTTTAGATATTGCATATGAACCAAAAGAATATGAGAGTTCTTATGAGTATTGGAAAATACACGAACCTTATGGAGCGGAAGCTGTTATTGATACAGAAACAATGCTGGAATTTTATCGTAAGCTGGAAAAATTAGATAAGAGAGTGGTAAGTGAATACCCTGCTGGTACGGTGGAAGAACTTAAGAAGGCAAAATCAAAGATTACGTTGGAGTATTGCAGGGCGGACAAGGAAGAAAGCAATTCCTATGAGGAAAATGCAGACAGTATAGCCACACTTTTAATTAGCGGCGGGATAAAGGACGGATTCTATTATGCTGCCTATGAGGAGGACCTTGGGACAATCTACCAAGTTCCAGAAAGTGATATAGATGAAATTTTAAAAATAAATACATTTAATCTCATACTAAAAATCAGTACAGTCGTCCCCGTGAATACGGTGGCGCAAGTAATTATGGATGCAGATGGGGAGACATATAAATGGGATCCTGAGAAAGAAAAGGACTCTGCGCTGTATCAGGAGCTGCAAGGTATTTTAATCAAGGAGGAAATAAAAACAAAAAAGCAAAATGAAGGTGAAGCGCTGCTGAAAATTCAATTTGTAAGAAACAAAAAAGAGATGCCGGACATGATACTTGAGTACCGTTCCTATGATGACGTGTATGCGTCCGTATCGGTAAATGGAAAAGAAAACTTCCTGGTGGATAAGAAGGAAGTAGAGTTTTTGAAAGAAAAAATAAAACTGTATGGTAAGAAATAGTTGCATAACAGCGTTTAAATGCAGGCATAGAAAGTGCTTGCATTTTTTATATAAATCAAGTAAGATACAAGTATTCTGATAAGTCCCATTCATCATCAATTCTGATAAGTATTCCAATGAATAAGTAAAAACTGCAGAAAGGAGTATATTGATTACAGAGAAAAAATATGAAGTTCTCAGGTTTATAGAGCATGACGGAAAGTGCCGTGTTGTAATGGACTGCGCCTTTGGCAGGCTTCTGGTGCACAGGCTGAATGACAGCAGAGGCATTACGAAAGAAATTATATTCAAGTGGTTTGCTCTGCTGACCGGAGAACTGGAAAAATACCATAGATGCAAGAGGGAACAGTGTTACCGGTACCTGAATCCTTACAGTATTCTTGTTACAGAGGAGGAGAAAATATTGCTTCTTGATCTGAACGCCCAAAGTAATGGATTTGTTCTGAGAAATATGCAGAAGCCGGCTATGCGGGAGCATTTCGTCAAACCCGTTATCCATATCAGAGAGAGTACAAGAATATCCCTGGACTTCTATGGTTTAGGCAAAACAATACAATTTATATTGGCACGTACCGAAGATAACATCTCACTTTCTAAAATAGAGGAATACCTTTTGTCTGGAGTTATAGAAAAATGTTTGGGTGAAAACCCGAAGAAAAAATATGACAATCTGAAGCAAGTCCAAAAAGAATTACCTAAAATATATCGTAAAAAATGTGAAAAGCAGAAAAGGAAGACAATACTTATTATGCTGGCTATTGTACTATTGCTTCTGGCAATCTGTTTCGGAAAAACCGCTGCGGATACAAGATGGGCAGCAGGAGGGGACAAAGAAGCAATTGAATTTATAGTCAGAATGTGATTGGGAGTTAGAAGATGATGAAGGATTTATCGGAAATCATCCTTAAAAAGGGAGGATGCCGGGTAACCCTTTTGGATTCCCGGCATGTATTATGAAAAAGTTTATTCAAATAGTATTACACCTGTTGTCTATTGTAAGTATCAAATGATTTTGTTCTTCATTTGATATACTTAGTATATTCAATAGAAATGAAGAAAGCATGAGTAAAAGATGAAAGTTTTTTAAATGATAAATGAACAAATTATGAACAAAAGTCTATTATGGCCAGATGGCCCTTGCCTTTTTGGCTTCTACCACTCGCTTTACTGCAATTAGATAAGCTCCTGTACGCAGTGTTGCACACTGGTGGATAGCAATATCCCAAACAGCTTCAAAGGCTGAATCCATAATGGTTTTAAGCTTTTCATTTACGGTTTCTTCTGTCCAGATTACAGATTGGATATTCTGTACCCATTCAAAGTAAGAGACGACAACACCACCTGCGTTTGCCAGAATATCGGGAACGACTGTAATGCCTTTGTCCCTTAATATATCATCAGCTTCAGCGGTAATTGGACCGTTGGCGGCCTCTACGATGATGCTGGCCCTGATGTTATCGGCATTTGAAGTATTAATCTGGTTTTCTAATGCGGCGGGAACAAGTACCTTTACATCCAGTTCAAGCAATTCTTTGTTGGAAATGTGTACGGAGCCTTCTTCGGTATAGTCTTTCAGCAGGTTTCTTCGGTCGTTTGATAAGAAATCAAGTATGTCAGGGATATGAAGTCCTTCTGGATTATAGATTCCGCCGGATACATCACTGACAGCAACTACTTTCATTCCTTCCTGGTCAAACAGCTTGGCTGTAATACTTCCTACATTTCCCATGCCCTGGATAGCTGCTGTTACTCCTGCAGGATCAAGATTAAGTTTGCTGAGTATATTTTGGGTTGTGAATAAGACACCGCGCCCTGTCGCTTCCTTTCGGCCAAGAGCTCCGCCTAACTCCAGAGGTTTACCTGTGACAACACCATGTACACAGTGTCCTTTCAGCATGCTGTAGGTGTCCATCATCCATCCCATTACTGCCGCATTCGTTCCTACATCGGGAGCAGGAATGTCCTGTTCAGGCCCAATCAATGGAGCAATTGCTGCTGTGAATCTTCTTGTGATAGCCCGGAGTTCATTTTCTGATAATTGGTTCGGATCACACACAACGCCGCCCTTACCGCCGCCGTAAGGGATGTTTACAACGGCACACTTAAATGTCATCCATGCAGCCAGAGCTTTTACTTCGTCCGGGTTTACATTTGGGTGGAAACGGATTCCCCCTTTAGCCGGTCCCCTGGAAGTGGAATGCTGTATGCGGTAACCCTCGAAGACATGTGTTGTTCCGTCATCCATCCGCACCGGGACTGCTACCTTTAGTTCCCTCTCAGGAAATTTGATTGCTTCAATGTCGCTGTCTGAGTAACCTAAAATATCTGCAGCCTCTTTTACCACCTTTAGTACGTTGTCATAAGGATTATACTGCTGTCCCATCATAAATGCTCCTTTACATTTTATTTTGTTTTATTTTTTAATATTTTTTCTATTCCTGCCATTTTTTTCATATGGTGCAAGATATTCTCAGGTGTTTTGAAAAATTGCACATGGCGCAGCTGGTTCAGTTTGTCATGTCCGATAGTCTGCGCGGACATATGTTTCTTCAATTCTGTTATATTTTCCGTACCGGAAGCAACTAATGCAACTCCAGCTCCGGGAAAGCTGATTTTAGAGGTAGAGAAAAAATAATATACCCTATTTGGATTTCCATGTTTCTCACATTCTTTTATAATGTTTTTTAAAGGAACCTCTTTAGAAATATGATGGATACCATATGCATTGTCCCAAAAAATCCGGAAATCTTTCGAGGCGGTTTCCATGGAAGCTAACTGTTCCACCACTTCTTCGCTGTAGCAGACACCCTGCGGGTTGGAGTGAAGCGGTACACACCAAATCCCTTTCACGGATTTATCCTCCAGTACAAGCTTTTTCACAAGCGCCATGTCAGGCCCGTCTTCTCCTAAAGGGATGGGAATCATTTCTATGCCCAGTTCCTCACAAATTGTAAAATGCCGGTCATATCCGGGGACAGGACATAAAAATTTAACGGGTGTATTGCAATATTTATGATATAGCCATGGTTTGCTGCCTCCTGTGCCAAAAAGGCATAAGAAGCTGATGATATCAAACATCATATTTAGACTGGAATTGCCGCCAATAATAATCTGTCCCGGAGGAATATCCAGGAGTCTTCCAAAGAGTTCCCTGCATTCAGGAATGCCTTCAAGAATGCCGTAGTTTCGGGCATCTGTTCCATCAGCAAGTGTGTAGTTTTCCACTTTTTCTAAAAGCCCGTTGGAAAGATTCAACTGGGTGGCAGCCGGTTTGCCCCTGGCCATGTTCAGCTTTAGCTTTTGTGCCTGTGCCTCCTTATATTGGGTTTTAAGCTGACTCAAAAGAGCGGTTAATTGATTTTCTGAATAATCTGCAATTGGCTTCATAAATATCCTCCTTGTAAAAGTAGCTTTATTCTTGCTTTTATTATAGAAGTGTTCTAGAATGAAAAACAAATACTTATATTTATATAGTAATTATAACCAGATGATTATGGGGGTACGGCATGTTCAGCGGAATGAACTATGTATATGAGGTTTATAAAGAGAAAAGTTTTTCTAAGGCAGCAGAGAATTTATATATTTCTCAGCCGGCTTTGAGCGCCATGATAAAGAAGATTGAGAGTAAAGTAGGGATGCCGCTGTTTGACAGGAGTACGACTCCAATTCAACCCACTGACTGCGGGAAAAAATATATTAAGACGGCGGAAAAGATTATGGACCTGGAGGATGAGTTTGCATATTACATAGGAAACCTGCATGAACTGAAAACGGGACATCTTTCTGTAGGAGGAACATACCTGTTTTCTTCTTTTATATTTCCTCCTATTATAGCCAGATTCCGCGAGGCTTATCCTCATGTAAAGGTGAGTTTGTTTGAGGGACACACGCCATTACTGGAACGGAAGCTGTATGCAGGTGAGCTGGATATTATGATTGACAACTATCTGTTGGACGAATCTGTATATGAAAAAAAAATATTTATGCAGGAGCATCTGGTGCTTGCAGTACCTGCGTCATTCGACAGTAATAAACGTGCAGCCAAATATCAGATGACCGCTGAAGATGTACGCAGGGATGTACATCTTCAGCCGGAGTTCCCGGGAGTACCTTTAAAAAAGTTTCAGGATGACCCGTTTGTAGTGCTGCGTGCCCACAATGACACAAGAGAAAGGGTGGAAGCGATTTGCAGGAGGGCAGGCGTACAGTTGAATATTTCTCTCAAGCTGAATCAGCTTTTGACTACATATCATCTGACAGAATATGGGATGGGGGCATCTTTCGTAAGCGATACTGTTGTCAAGAGCCTGCCGCCGGATTCAAATATTGTTTATTATAAGATAGATGATCCCGAAACCGTCAGGGATGTTTATCTGTACTACCGTAAAAATAAGTATCTTACGAGGAGTATGGCAGAGTTTATAAAAAAGGCAATCCCTTCAGTCAAGTGAATTATAAACAAATAGTTATAATAATTATAAATTTGATTTATTGGCTATTTTTCCAAAATTATTTTACACTGAAATTAGCAAAGGAGAGGGGGATATAGAGCATGAATGGCTGGGAAGAATTTCTGAATAAGGAAGAACTCACGGACGATGAGAAGAAAATTGTGTGTAATAGCCTGATGACCACGGAAACTCGGATGGAACGGCTCATATTGAAACATTTTTCCACGGAAGATTTCAGAGAGATTTGGGAAAAGCGCATTGGAGACGGGCTGATTGGCGGGAAGGCGTGCGGCCTTCTGGTGGCCAGGAAGCTGATAAAGGTACGGCTTCCGGAATTCAGAGGTTTTATAGAATCCCATCATTCATTTTTTATAGGTTCCGATGTATTCTGTCAATACCTGGAGCAGAACGGCTGTACCGAGCTTCGTGAAAAGCACCGCAAAGAGAAGGAGCATTTTAAAGAGGCAGATGAGCTGAGAAAGCGGCTAAAGAATGGGGTGTTTTCAGAGAAGGTCAGCCAGGAATTGAAAAGGATGCTGAAGCATTACGGTACGACTCCGATTATTGTACGCTCCAGCAGTTTTCTGGAGGACGGATACGGGAATGCATTTTCGGGAAAATATGAGTCTATTTTCTGTATGAATCAGGGCAGTGAGGAGGAGCGGATTCAGGAATTAGAGGAAGCTATACGCCAAGTATATGCAAGTACTATGAATCCTTCTGCCATTGAGTATAGAAGAAAGAGAAAGCTTTTAGATGCGGATGAGCAGATGGCGCTTTTGGTACAAAAGGTAGAAGGTGAGCACTGTGATGATTTTTACTTTCCTGTAGCAGCGGGAATGGGGTGTTCTTACAACCCTTATAAATGGATGGAGCATATGAATCCAGATGAGGGGATGCTTCGTATCGTTGTGGGGCTGGGAACAAGGGCCGTAGAACGTACACCGGGGGATTATCCCCGGCTTGTGGGGCTGGACCGTGCCCGGGCAAACCTCAGGGGCACCATTGGGGAGCAGCATAAGTTTTCCCAGAGACAGGTCGATGTTCTGGATTTCTCGGAAAATAAGCTAACCACGAAACCTTTGGAGATTGTGATTCAGAAGATGCCGGAGTGGCAGAAGAAGCTTGTTTTAAGCCGGGATACGGAAGCAGAATATATGTTATCCCAGCGGCGGCGGTTTAGAAAGGTCTATTTTGCGGACTGTCAGGGACTGGTTGAGAAAAATGATTTTATATGGATGATGCGTAAGATGCTGAAAATGCTTGAAGGGGAATATGAGCGTCCGGTAGATGTGGAATTTGCGGTAAAGTGCCCCAGGGAAGGTATGTGGAAGGTGAATCTGCTCCAGTGCCGTCCCCTTCAGGTTTCTGTATCAGAAAATGTGGTTATCCCGGGGGGGATTGATGATGAGCTGTTGTTTGATGTCCGCAGGACATCCATGCGAAGATCTAAGAGAGAAAGCCTGGACAAAATTGTATGGGTAGACCCGCAGGCATACTACGAGTATCCTTATGCAAAAAAACCGGATGTAGGCAGGATGATCAGCCAGATTAACCAGCATTATGAGGAAGAAGATAAAAGACTTATGCTGCTTGTGCCGGGACGTATCGGAACATCTTCTCCTGAATTGGGAGTACCTGTAGTATATGCAGATATCAGCCAGTTTATTGCCATATGTGAGGTGGCCTACAGCAAAGCGGGGTACCGTCCTGAGTTATCCTACGGGAGTCATATGTTTCAGGATCTGGTGGAGGCGGATGTTTATTACGGAGCGATTAACGAAAACAGTAAAACGAGGCTCTATCAGCCGGAGCTTCTGAGAAGGTTCCCGGATGTATTTCTGAAGCTATGGCCAAAGGAGGAGGAGCTGTCTGGAATTATTAAAGTGTTTGATGTGGAGAGCAGCGGAACATGTCTGTATTTGGATGCCAAAGAAGGGCGGGCGGTATGCCGGCTTGGGAAACGTTAGGACTGCGGGAAATATCAGAGCAGATATAAACTGATAACAGAGAAATAAATAAAAGAAACAGGGGATGTTTGCATTTTGCAGCATCCCCTTAAATTTTTTACGGATTTACAAATTTTTCATCAAGGATTTTTCAGGAAAACCAGGAGAAGACAGCACTTCTTTACATATGTCAAGGAACTGCAGGCTGTTGGGAGTAAAAAAGCTGTTTTTCATCCATGCGAGGTTGAACAGGCAGCGGGATGAAAAATTTTGGATATGTATTTGACTGAGCCTTTTGCTGTCCAAATCATCCTGTATGACAAAGCGGTAGATAAATGAAATTCCAATGTTTTCCATAACCAGTTTCTTAACTGCATTGATAGTGCCAATTTCTACATAGGAACGGAAATTGGTGACATCTTGATTGTGCTGGTGAAGAATTTTCATCAGGTTGCGTTTGGAATAAGTGTCGTTTTCACGGAAAATAAGACGATAATTATTAAGTTCCTTAAAGTCTACGGTTTTTTCGGCTAATGGATGTTCGGGGGAACAGACGCAAATTGTTTCTGATTCGAAGAGTTCTTCACTTTCGTACTCATCCGGAGGACAGTAAATATCAGTGATACAGAAATGAATACGCCCGTTCTGAAGCTGGATTAAGAGTGCATCTGCTTCGTCCAGATACAAACAGACCTTTTTGTCAGGGTATTTTCCAAGATATTCAGCGACCATATGAGGGACCAGCGACTCCCCGGTGGTAACTATGGTGCCTATTTTTATTTCTTCAGGCTCTGCCGGCGGGGCTTTCAGGCGTTCGGCAATCTGCAGGGAATCCGCCTTTACTGTTTGGGCATATGCACGGAGCAGCTTACCGTTTTCAGTCAGATGAAATTGTCTTTTTTCGTCATAATAGAGCAGCTTTGTCTGATAATAGCTTTCCAGATGTTTGATGTGCTGGGTGACTGCCGGCTGGGTGATATTTAAAATATTTGCGGTCTGGGTGTAATTCTTTGTCTTGCACAGCACAAGGAACGTATCTAATTTTAAATCTAACATGGTAAAATCCTTTCTGAATGCTTATTACGGTTCAGCCATGTAACATATCTTGTATAAAAATTGGTTAGATTTATTTTATTATGCTTAAATGATAAAATCAAGTCATTTAGGCTCGGTATTTTAGTGAAAAGTTGCATGGAAGCCAGGAAGTATCCGGTATAACCAGAGCTTATTACGCTATAAAATAATACAATTTTATTTTGAAAGAAAACCATGCTATTATCAGGATAAATGAAGGTGATAAAAAGGATGTAAAGAAAAAGGAGGAGTAAAAGTTATGGAATACCCAATTGGAATTGAGATGGCGCCGGACTATTTATCTTACGAGTTGAGTAAAGCTGCGTACAAGCTTGTAAAAGAAGTGATGTTGGTAGAGCCAGGTGAAAATGTTGTTGTGACAGGAGATACATCTACAGATAAGAGAGTTTTGGATGCAATTATGAGTGCTGCTTATATTGTGGGCGCCAACCCAGTGCTGGTCTATGTCCCGACGAATGAGAAAGCGTATGCAGAGCCAGTTACTCCGCTTGGAAATGCAGTGGCAGCAGCGGATGTATGGATTGAGCTTTCTTATTCTTCTATTATGTTGTGTGAGTCATGGAGAAAAGCAATTGACTTTGGCTGCCGCTACATCAACCTAACCGGCATGGATGTAACAATGATTGTTAATTGTATTGGAAAAGTAGATGTTCCGCGGGTTGTAGAGCTGGGTGAGGCTCTCAAAGCTAAGATGGAAGCAGCCAACGAAATTATCATTCAAGACGGAAATGGTACATATCTCACAGCAAAAAACGAGGGAAGACCGGTTCGCCATTCCGGGCAGCTTGCTACATTCAAAGGATATCCGTTTATGATGTGTGGACAGATCAGCTGGTGCCCAATTGAAGAAACCATCAATGGCAAGCTGGTATTTGACGCTGCAATCTTCCCGCCGGCAGATATGGGAATCCTCTCAGACAATGTAGAGCTGACTCTTGAGAATGGCAGAGTGACTAAGATTGAGGGCGGCAAAGATGCGGAGAGATTCAGTGCATGGTTACATTCCTTTGATGATCCTAATATGTTCCGCCTTGCACACTATTCATTAGGCTTCAATCCTGGTGTAACAAAAGCGACAGGGCGCATTGTAGAAGATGAAAGGATCTTTGGATGCATGGAATTTGGTATCGGAAGCCAGGGTAAGATGATCCGCGGAAGCTATTGGACGGCAGCATCCCATACAGACGGTGTCGTTTCCAGCCCATCCATTATTCTCGATGGAGAGGCAATTGAAGAAAATGGAAAGTATGTGGATCCAGAGCTTGTGGAAATTTGCAGGAAAATGGGAGTTGCAGGCTACTAAAAATAAAAGAGAGCGCCTGAATCATTACGGTGTTCAGGTGTTCTTTTTATATCAAAAAAGAGTCGGAGGAGGGCCGCCATGAAAGAAAATCACCCAAAAGAGGGAGCATCTACATTTGAAAGAATACGTTTTTCAGAGCCTATGACCATTATTTTTGGTGTTATTTTATCTGTTTTATCAGGAATCATCTGCATGCAGATTATGGGTAAGGTTGGAGTCTCAGCAAATACATCCATATTAGGTGCGGTATTAGCAATGCTTGTTTCAAGGATTCCGCTGACGCTATTTGGAAAATTTAAGAATCTTGAGCGCCAGAACTATATTCAGACTATTGTATCCGGCGCGGGTTTTGCAGCTGCAAACTGTGCGTTTGTTGCGGTGGCTATTTTATATGTAATGGGGGAGACACGAGCGATTTTGCCTATGGCACTTGGCTGTATTTTTGGAACGGTAATCTCTGTTTATACAGTGGGAAGCTTATATGACTCCCCTTTATTTCCTGCGAAAGAGGCATGGGCACCGGGGGTGGCTACGGCAGAAGTGCTGGAGGCAGGAGATGAGGGCGGAGATAAAGCGAAACGGGTCATTCAGGGAATTGTAGTCGGAATCGTGGGGAGCTTTTTTAAACTGCCGGTAGGGGCGGTAGGCATCGTATTTATAGCAAATATTGTTTCTATGCTGGCACTTGGAATTGGGCTGCTGGTCCGCGGATACTGTGCTCCATTGACAGGGTTTGACCTTGGAACTACAAGAATCCCACAAGGGTTCATGGTAGGAGCAGGGTTAATTGCACTGGTCCAATCTATTATTTCTATCTACCAAAGTTCTTCAAAACGGAAAAAGACTGAAGAGAAAGCGGTTGGAGAAGAGGTGACGGTATCCGCTGCAAAAACAAAGCGTACACTGGTTATTTCATTGCTTACACATGTAGCAGGCGGAGTATTTGTAGGAATAGCCTGTGGTATCTTTACAGGAATGCCCCCCGTTAAAATGATAATTTGGATTGTATGGACTGCATTTGCCTCTGTGGCTTCTATGATTATTATCGGAAAAGCAGCGATGTATTCCGGATGGTTTCCGGGTTTTGCGGTTACCACTATTTTCATGACAATTGGTGTATTGATAGGATTTCCTCCAATTGCAGTCGCGGTGCTCACAGGGTATGTCAGTGCTGTTGGACCATGTTTTGCGGATATGGGTTATGATTTGAAAACAGGCTGGATTATCCGGGGAAAGAGTAAAAATGTAGAGCATGAACTTTATGGAAGAAAGCAGCAGATATATATTGAAATGGTGGGTGCTTTGATTGGAATCATCGTGGTGATTTTCTTTGCAGATATGACGATGAAAGATGGGCTGATTCCTGCAACAAGTACTGTGTTTGCAACTACTGCGGAAATGGGAAGTGATATGTCATTATTAAAAGAATTAATGATATGGGCAGTTCCGGGAGCAATCATTCAGATAATAGGAAGAAAGTATATGTTTGGTGTGCTTTTGGCAACAGGACTTTTGATTAATAATCCGGTTTATGGTATTGGCGTTATCGTAGCAGTAATTTTCCGCAAGATTATCGGAGATGAATTTATGAACTGCCGTGATGCCGGCTTGATCGCCGGGGACGGATTATTCGGTTTTTTCTCAAGTCTGGTAAAAATGTTTATGTAGGGAAGGCTGTGTGGTACAATAACGGTATCTATTTGGGAGGGAGATAAGGACAATATGACAGATGTGGAGAAAGTAGTTTCATATTTTAAAAAGGTCTGTTCTATTCCACGGGCATCGGGAGATGAAAGGGCAATCAGTGATTATATCCTAAGCTTTGCCAAGGAAAGAGGGCTGGATATTATGCAGGACGGCAATTACAATCTGATTATCAAAAAGCCGGCTACTGTGCCTGATGCAGGGGACCCTGTTATCCTTCAGGGGCATCTTGATATGGTTTATGTGAGAGAGGAAGGCAGCAGTCATGTATATGAGCATGGAATTGAAGTAAAGGAAGATGAAGAGTTTTATTATGCGGAGGGCACTTCTCTTGGAGCGGATAACGGTATTGCAGTTGCATACTGCCTTGCCCTTTTGGATAGTAATGATATGTTACACCCAGATCTTGAAGTTGTGCTTACTGTACAGGAGGAGGTTGGACTGGTCGGAGCGGATAAGATAGACATTTCCTCCTTAAAGGGTACACGCCTTATTAATTTGGATTCGGAGGAAGAAGGGATTTTCTATACAAGCTGTGCGGGTGGCCTAAGGTGCCGCATGCTCTGGGAACCGGAGACAGAAAGGCTGGAGGAGGAAAGGGTGCCTCTTAAAGTGATATTTAAGGGGCTCTCAGGCGGTCATTCTGGTATCAATATCGGTATGGGGCTTGGAAATTCCATTGTACTTCTCGGGCGGCTTCTATATTTTCTTAAGGATATGCCGGTGCGTATTAATGAATTAGAGGTGCCTGGAAAAGCGAATGCCATTGCCAATAATGGAAGCGTATGTCTTTATGTAAAGCCAGGGGACCTGGATGAGATAAGAAAGGTGGTAGACACGGCTGAAAAAACATTCCAGACGGAGCTGCAGTACACAGATTCTGTTTTTCTCGAACTTGAAGAGGGTATAGTGACAAAAGAAGTCTATGTCTATACAGAAGAATACCAGAAAGGAATCCGTGACAGCCTAATGCTGCTGCCAAATGGTGTGGCAGGATATTCATTTGCGATGGAGGGGTTAATTGAGACTTCCATGAATTTAGGTTCACTGACTTTGGAAGGGGGAAAATTAACGCTTCTGATGTCACTGAGAAGTTCTGTGGAATCTCAGAAATATATGTTGAGAGACAAAATACAGATTATTGCGGATACGAACGGTGCATCCTGCATTTTCGAAAGTGATTACCCCGGATGGCAGTATAGAAAGAAGTCACCTCTGCGGGACACGGCAATTGCATTATATGAAGAGATATTTGGGAAAAAAGGCAAGGCTGCGGCAATTCATGCGGGGCTGGAATGTGGGTATTGGGACAGCAAAAAGCCGGGGATGGATATTATTTCCATAGGGCCGGACCTTTATGATGTTCATTCACCAAAAGAAAAAGCGTCTAAAGAATCCATTTTTCAAATGTGGCTGTACCTGACCAGGCTTCTGGAGGTGCTGGCTGAATAAGGTATGGGATAGCTGAAAGGAATAGCTTTAGACAATTATAAGAAAATTTTAAGAACCCTGCGCTTGGAATACACTACAGATTGTGATATTCTAAGTGCAGGGTTTGTTATCTTATGCAGTAAGAACAGGATTTAAGTACACCTATTAACAGGAGGAAAAAGATAAAATGACACAAAGCGAATTCCTCCAGGAGTTGCGCCGGGCATTGGAAAATGATTTGTCTGGCAGCATTGTCCAGGAGAATGTAGAGTTTTATAACCAATATATTGCAGATGAAGTAAAAAAAGGCAAGAGTGAGGAAGAAGTACTTCAGATGCTGGGAGATCCATGGATACTTGCGAAGACAGTTATAGATGCTCAGGATGGAACAGATCAATCCGTAATATATGAAACAGGTGGAAATACTTACACAGGGTATGGCAGCGAGGAAGATATGAGAGGAGGAGATCCGCGTATACATCTATTTAAGGTTGATGCATGGTGGAAAAAACTGCTTTGGGCACTGGCAATATTTATGATAGTTATTGCTATACTTGCCATAATAACTGGTGTGCTCAGATTTCTGGCTCCGATTCTTGTGCCTCTTTTCATTGTCATGATAATTGTCAGGGCATTGGGCGGCCGGAACCGCTGATAAATGAGACAACCTGACAGGAATCGACACCGTATAAAGCAGGTCAGTACATTTATTTTGTACTTCTTGAACTACTAACGTTCAATAAGGTATATAATTTAAATAACGTAAAAGACCGATGGGGGAGCCATCGGTCTTTTGAGGGGAGTATAAATAATTAATAAGGGGTTGTAGAAAGTAACCTTTCTACAAGAATAAGTATAATATATCAAATTGGAAAAAGCAAGCAAAATTATAAAAAATATTAAAAAAGAAAGTTGCTGATTTTTTAAAATGATGAATAAAAAATAGCAGAGAAAGAAACAATATGAGTGTACCAAATAATTTTCTCAGGAGGAATACTCATGTCAAACAATAATAACACAAATAACTCTTCAAAAAATGCAAACTACTCTTCAAAAAACACAAGTAACACAAACAACACAAGTAACACAAACAACAACTCATATTCATCTTATTCCGATGAACAGAGCAAGAACAAAAACACTAACAAAAATACTAACAGAAATGCAACTAAGAGTTCTACAAACAACACAACATCTAACAACAGCAGAAACAGCCAAAATATGAATTCTTACAACGAGAAAAACAACTACTAATTTAAGGCGCTTTATACAAAAGGGCACAGGGATAAAACCCGCTTTGGTACACGTTTGATGTCAATTTAGGGCGTAGTAAAGTTCAACTTTACTACGCCCTAAATTTATAGTAATATGGATACATAACACCGCAGGAATATAGGAGCGGCATTGTAAAGATATATGGGGGAATTCATGGATAAGATAGAATTAATTGCACCTTGTCATTTCGGATTGGAATCAGTTTTGAAACGGGAGATTCTGGAGTTAGGATACGAAATTGCACAGGTAGAAGACGGAAGAGTTACTTTTTATGGGGACGAGAAGTCGATTTGCAGGGCGAATATTTTTCTGCGTACTGCAGAACGAATTTTATTGAAGGTGGGAAGCTTTAAGGCGGAGACCTTTGATGAGCTGTTTGAAAATACGAAAAGGATTCCGTGGGAGGCTTATATTCCGAGTGACGGAAAGTTTTGGGTGGCTAAAGCCGCATCCGTAAAAAGTAAACTGTTTAGCCCGTCAGATATACAGTCAATTATGAAAAAGGCTATGGTTGAGCGTATGAAATCCCATTACCGTATAACATGGTTTGAGGAAAGCGGCGCTTCATACCCTGTCAGGGTCTTTTTTATGAAAGATATGGTTACAGTGGGTATTGATACTTCGGGAACATCCTTACATAAGCGAGGATACCGACAGTTATCCAGCAAGGCACCGATTACTGAGACTCTTGCAGCAGCATTGATTATGCTGACGCCATGGAGAGCGGACCGGGTTTTGGTGGACCCATATTGCGGAAGCGGTACATTTCCCATTGAAGCGGCTATGATGGCGGCAAATATAGCACCAGGGATGAACCGCTCTTTTCTGGCGGAAGATTGGGAGAATCTGATTTCCAGAAATTCATGGTATGAGGCAGTGAATGAAGCAAATGACCTGATGGATGATAAAATAGAAGTAGATATACAAGGATATGACATAGATGCTGAAGTTGTGAAAGCGGCAAGGCAGAATGCAAGGGATGCCGGTGTTGAACATATGATACATTTTCAGCAGCGTGCAGTGAAAGAACTTAGACATCCTAAGAAATATGGCTTTATTATTACGAACCCTCCATATGGAGAACGGCTGGAAGAAAAGCAGGCACTGCCGCAGTTATATAGTGAATTTGGTGAAAGTTTCCGTAACATGGATAGCTGGTCTGCATATATGATAACCAGTTATGAAGATGCAGAGAGATATTTTGGAAGGAAGGCGGATAAAAACCGGAAGATTTACAATGGTATGATTAAGACTTATTTTTATCAGTTCATGGGGCCAAGGCCTCCCAAACCAAAGAAATAGAGGATTGAAAATGGAAAAGAGAATAATTTTTGCAACAGGCAATCAGGACAAGATGAAAGAAATTCATATGATTCTTGCAGACTTGGGGATTCCTATTTATTCCATGAAAGAAGTTGGTATCGATATAGATATTGTGGAGGACGGAACTACTTTTGAAGAAAATGCGGTGATTAAAGCCAAAGCTATCTCACAAATACTGCCCGGTGATATTGTGCTGGCTGATGATTCGGGACTTGAAATTGATTATCTGGATAAGGCACCTGGGATTTATTCTGCCAGGTTTATGGGGGAAGATACGTCATATGATATTAAAAACCAGGCTTTCCTTGAAAAACTGGAAGGAGTGCCGGATGAGAAAAGAACTGCCCGCTTTGTATGTGCTATAGCAGCGGCATTTCCGGATGGAACGGTACAGACAGTCAGAGGTACAATAGAAGGAATTATTGGTCATGAAATAGCTGGAGAGCATGGATTTGGGTTTGACCCTATTTTCTATGTACCGGAGTATGGCTGTTCTACTGCACAGATGGAACCGGACAAAAAGAATGAAATCAGTCACCGCGGCAATGCCCTGCGTGCTATGCGTGAGATTATGAAAAGAAAATATATTAAATAAGAAACAGGGAAGAAAATATATGAAAGTTTTAATAGTAAGCGATACACATGGGAATCATAAGAATCTGGATAAGATTTTAGAATCGGTCCCCGATGTGGATATGTTCATCCATCTGGGTGATGTGGAAGGCGGGGAAGAGTATCTTGATGCCGCAGTAAGTTGTGAAAAGCATATGGTCAGGGGAAACAATGACTTTTTTTCAGAGCTTCCCAAAGAAGAAGAGTTCCAGATTGGGAAGTATAAAGTTTTTATTACACATGGACATGGACATTATGTATCGCTGGACTCGGAATACATCAAAGAAGAGGGAAAGGCACGCCGTGTAGATCTGGTTATGTTCGGTCATACACACAGGCCGTTTCTTTATGAGGACGACGAAATTATTGTTTTGAATCCCGGCAGCTTATCCTATCCAAGGCAGGAAGGCCGCAAAGGCAGCTATATCATTATGGAACTGGATGAAGAGGAAAATCTTCATTTTCATCAGTGCTATCTGAGCTGAAAAAGGCCCAAAACCCCCATTTTTAGCGGGAAAACCAGGGTGGGGAAAAATGTGTAAAAAAATAGAAAATAATTGTTGACATAAGGACAGGCATGTTATATAATAACTATTGTGTCACGGAGAAAAAGTGATAACATTGAATATCGGGGTGTGGCTCAGCTTGGCTAGAGCGCCTGGTTTGGGACCAGGAGGTCGCAGGTTCGAATCCTGTCACCCCGATAATGCGGGTGTAGTTCAATGGTAGAACACTAGCCTTCCAAGCTAGATACGTGGGTTCGATTCCCATCACCCGCTTTCTTGCAGCCTAAAGTTGTGAGAAGCTAGAGCAGGGGATAATCACATAAGAGTCTGTAGCTCAGTTGGATAGAGCAACGGCCTTCTAAGCCGTAGGTCGAGGGTTCGAATCCCCCCAGGCTCGTTATGGTGGGTGTGGTGCAGTTGGTTAGCGCGCCAGATTGTGGTTCTGGATATCGTGGGTTCGAGTCCCATCACCCACCTTGTTATATTTAAGTATTGGCAACGCAGTGTCGGATGTATAAGTCTTTAATGGGCTATCGCCAAGCGGTAAGGCACAGGACTTTGACTCCTGCATTCGCTGGTTCGAATCCAGCTAGCCCAGTTTACCCAGGTGAATCGGGGAAATCAAATAATAAGGGGGCGTGTAGCTCAGTTGGTAGAGCACTTGACTTTTAATCAAGTTGTCCGGAGTTCGAACCTCCGCACGCTCATTAAGTATAAGTGGTGTAAACCCAGTGTTTTCAGGGGTTTGCGCTATTTTTTTATATAATAGGAAACTCGCGTTTTTTATTATATAAAAACCCTCCGGGGGGATGGCACTGCGGTGTCAAGGAAGATGTTGCTATCGCAACTCGCCGCAGGCGGAGAATCTCGCAAGCGAGATTCTTTCTTTTATCCCTGAAGTTAGTTCCTGCCGTTCCAGGTTCATATCAAATCTCGTAAGTGTCAGATATTCTCACTCCTCCGCAATCCACATCCGTACAGAATACATCCAAACAAATATATGTAACTTTAGAATATCCAAATTTTTCTAATAATTGCTATTATGCACAAATTAGAGCTGCGAAAATTGGTAATATGTTACTGAATTCATATAAAGAAAAAATCATGCTTGCAAGAACATAGGCAATGTGCTAAGATGAGTTCGTAAAAAGCTTGACAATATTGACAATAAAATAATCGTGCTGAGATGATGAGAGCATAGTAAAAGCAACCGGGGTGTTGCTTTTAACTGTGCTCTTTTTTATGTTATAGTGTTATGTGCTCTTATCCATAGATGTTTTGAAACAAACAGAATATGAAAAACAATTATAAAGACTGGATGAAGCAAAAAAAATACTTTAGGAGACAGAAAATGAAACAGAATATTAGGGATTTAATGGAAGCGAATCCGATTATCGCGGCAGTAAAGAGCATGGAAGGATTGGACGTCTGTCTTGCAGTGGGTGGTGTGAAGATTGTATTTCTTTTGTTCGGAGACGTATGCAATATTGGGGAAATTGTAAAAAGAGTGCAGAATTCCGGCCGCATTGCAATGGTACATGTGGATCTTATAGGTGGGTTAAGTTCGAAAGAAGTTGCGATTGATTTTCTCGCACATACCGTACATGCGGACGGAATCATATCCACGAAGCCCACTATGCTGAAAAGGGCAAGGGAATTGTCTCTCTATACGGTATTGCGGATTTTCATGCTGGATTCCATGGCTTTCGAGAATCTGGAAAAGCAGGTCGACACGGCAAGACCGGACGTGATAGAGATTCTTCCCGGCTTAATGCCGAAGATTATAAAAAGAGTAACGGGTTCCGTGCGGATTCCCGTGATTGCCGGAGGGCTGATTGCAGAAAAGGAAGACGTGATGGAAGCACTCGGAATGGGAGCAATCTCCATTTCCACAACAAATACCGACGTGTGGAAAATGTGAGACAAAGACATTAATAATGTATGAATTACTTGGCCAAGTATTCAAAATAAAAACCAGGAGGTAATTATGAAAAAATATGTAATGGCATTGGACGCGGGAACGACCAGCAACCGATGTATTCTTTTCAACGAGAAGGGTGATATGTGTTCTGTGGCACAAAAGGAATTCACCCAGTATTTTCCTCAGCCAGGGTGGGTGGAACATAACGCAGACGAAATCTGGTCAACACAGTTAGGGGTTGCCGTGGAAGCCATGTCGAAAATCGGGGCAAGCCCTGCGGATATCGCTGCCATTGGTATTACGAATCAGCGGGAGACGACTATTGTATGGGATAAAGTGACAGGTGAACCGGTCTACAATGCCATCGTCTGGCAGTGCAGGAGGACATCCGAATACTCGGATTCCCTGAAAGATAAAGGTTTGGTGGATTCGTTCCGTGCCAAGACCGGGCTGGTAATCGATGCTTACTTTTCCGCAACGAAGCTTAAATGGATTCTCGACAATGTGCCGGGCGTTAAGAAAAGAGCCGAAAACGGCGAACTGCTCTTCGGAACGGTTGAAACATGGCTGATCTGGAAACTGACAAAAGGAAAAGTGCATGTAAGCGACTATTCCAATGCTTCCCGCACTATGCTGTATAATATCAATACACTGGAATGGGACACGGAAATTCTGGACGAATTGCAGATTCCGATTTGTATGCTTCCCGAAGTAAAACCATCAAGCTGTGTATACGGTGAGGTGGATCCCCAGTTTTTCGGCGGACCGATTCCAATCAGCGGAGCGGCGGGGGATCAGCAGGCGGCGCTCTTCGGGCAGACTTGTTTTAATGCAGGCGAAGCCAAGAATACATATGGTACCGGTTGTTTCATGCTTATGAATACAGGTGAGAAACCAGTATTCTCAAAGAACGGACTGGTAACTACGATTGCATGGGGACTGGATGGGAAAGTCAACTATGCACTGGAAGGCTCCATTTTTGTGGCGGGCGCAGCGATTCAGTGGCTTCGTGACGAGCTTCGGATTATTGATTCGGCTCCGGATTCCGAGTACATGGCAAAGAAAGTAAAAGACACGAACGGATGTTATGTAGTCCCAGCATTTACAGGTCTTGGAGCGCCGCACTGGGATCAATATGCCCGAGGAACGATTGTTGGGCTGACCCGTGGTGTAAATAAATATCATATTATCAAAGCAACCCTTGATTCTCTTTGTTATCAGACCAATGACGTCTTGCAGGCTATGAAGGCAGATTCCGGCATAGAGCTTGCCGCATTGAAAGTAGACGGTGGTGCAAGTGCCAATGATTATCTGATGCAGACCCAAGCGGATCTGATCGATGCTCCGGTAAACCGGCCTCAGTGTGTGGAGACTACGGCTATGGGCGCGGCTTATCTGGCCGGTCTTGCGGTGAAATACTGGAACAGTAAAGATGATATCGTGAAGAACTGGGGAATCGACAAGACTTTTACGCCTGCAATCGGAGAAATAGAGCGCCTTGCCAGAGTGAAGGATTGGAATAAGGCGGTAAAATGTGCGTTCGGATGGGCGAAGGAAGACAAAGGTAGAGAAATGATACCGCAAAAAGATGATTTTGTATAGAATGAGAGGTGAAAAATGTTACCATATATTGCTGAATTTTTAGGAACAATGATGTTAATTTTATTAGGTGACGGTGTTGTTGCAAACGTATCCCTGGATAAATCGGGCATGAAAGGCTCAGGGGCGGTTCAGATTACAATTGCATGGGGTCTTGCGGTAATGATTCCCGCTTTCATTTTTGGGACGGCAAGTGGCGCGCACTTTAACCCCGCACTTACGATTGCTCTGGCAGTTGAAGGTTCGTTTGCATGGGGCCTCGTTCCGGGATATATTGCGGCTCAGTTTGCAGGTGGTATAACGGGAGGCGTGTTAGTATACCTTCTTTTCAAAGACCAGTTTGACGCAACGGAATCACAGGCGACAAAGCTTGGTGTATTCTGTACGAGTCCTTCGGTTCCGAACACCGGACGGAATATCCTTAGCGAAGTGATTGGGACTTTTGTCCTTGTATTTGCCATCAAAGGTCTGGCACAGGTGCCGGAAGCACCGCAAGGTGTTGGGAATCTGCTGATTTTCGGTATTATTGTCGCGATTGGTATGTCGCTTGGCGGATTAACGGGATATGCCATTAACCCTGTACGTGACCTGGGACCTAGGATTGCACATTCCCTGCTGCCGATTAAAGACAAAGGCAGCTCCAACTGGCGGTATGCCCCGGTAGTAATTACAGGACCGGTGGTCGGAGCAATTCTGGCTGTCCTGCTTTATGGGGTAATCCCGTGGGCATAATCGCAAAAATGCGATAAGAAATGATGTATAATTTAATCTTTGTAACTGCGTGAGTAGATGAGAGCGGGAGAAAGACAGGAAAGGACAATCAGCGGACTGCCATAGTAAAGGTGCTGTAAGTATGGCCATTCCTGTTAGCAGAACGTACAAAAGTGGCGTTCTTCTCCCGCTTTTTTCATCGCATAGGTAAGTTTGCCCTGTGCAATGAAAATACTCCGCTGGATTCTGTCGTAAAATGCTGTTTTGAGTATCAGAGGATTGGCAGGTTTTTAATACTTGCCCCTCAAGGAAAGGATGAAGAAAAGATGTATGATGTCATTATAATCGGAGCCGGCGTGTCCGGAGCTGCTGCTGCAAGAGAACTTTCCCGTTATCGGCTAAAGGTGTGCGTGTTGGAAAAAGAAGAGGATGTGTGCTGTGGTACATCAAAAGCGAACAGTGCGCTCGTCCATTCGGGTTATGACGCTGCACATGGTTCCCTGATGGCGAAACTGAATGTGGCGGGGAGTGCCATGATGGAAGAGCTTTCATTGGAACTGGATTTTCCGTATAAGCGAATCGGTTCATTGATGGTATGTACCTCTAATGAGGATTTGCCCCAGTTGCAGACGCTCTACTCACGGGGAATTCAAAATGGAGTGAAAGGGCTTTCCGTTATAACCGGAAAAGAAGAAATCCGGGAAATAGAACCGAATCTGGCGGACGACGTGGTGGCAGTTCTCCATGCCGCGTCTGCGGGAATCGTGTGCCCTTTTGGATTAAATATCGCAATGGCAGAAAATGCTGCCGCCAACGGTGTGGAGTTTTTCTTTGATACAAAAGTAGAACGAATTTTTAGTAATAAAAAAGAACAAAGTGGTTTTCAGGTTAAAACTTCAAAAGGAATATTTGAAACCCGCTGTATCGTCAATGCCGCTGGCGTCTATGCAGATGTATTTCACAACATGGTTAGTAACAGGAAAATCCATATCACAGCTCGTGCCGGTGAGTACTGCCTGCTCGATAAAAGTGCGGGAGAGCATGTAAACCATACGGTTTTTGCACTTCCTACTAAATTGGGAAAGGGCGTGCTGGTGTCACCTACGATACATGGAAACCTTTTAGTAGGACCGACGGCTGTTAATATTGAGGATAAAGAAGATACGGCGACGACTCGTGAAGGGCTTACGGAGCTTATCGAAAAAGCCGGGATGAGTGTCAGGAAGTTGCCTATACGCCAAGTAATCACTTCATTTACGGGGCTGCGTGCACATGAAGACAATCATGATTTTCTCATCGGAGAATTACCGGACGTACCGGGATTTGTCGATTGCGCCGGCATCGAATCGCCAGGACTTACCGCTTCCCCGGCAATCGGCCTGATGGTTGCGGACATTATAAGGGAGAAACTACAGCCGGAAGTGAATCCTGATTTCAATGGAAGAAGGACGGGAATTCTGAATCCGAATACATTGTCAAAAGAAGAAAGAGCGGCGCTGATCGCCGCAAAACCGGCATACGGAAATGTCATCTGCCGCTGTGAAACCGTGACGGAAGGCGAAATCATAGATGCAATTCGAAGACCTCTCGGGGCAAAATCACTGGATGGGGTAAAACGGCGCGTAAGAGCCGGCATGGGAAGATGTCAGGCAGGTTTTTGCTCGCCGCGGGTTATGGAAATCTTATCGCGGGAGTTGGGAATGGATATGAAGAAAGTGACGAAAAACGGAGCAGGATCGGAGCTTCTGCTCGGAACGAATAAGGATAGACTGTAATGATTCCTGGATATTGATAGTGTCAAATAAATAGATGCATGAAAATTCAGAAAGGTGGTTTTAGTATGAAAGAGTATGACATTGTCGTCATCGGAGGTGGCCCGGCAGGTCTGGCGTCGGCTCTTGCGGCAAAGGAGAACGGAATAAAAGATATATTGATTCTGGAAAGGGACCGGGAATTGGGCGGAATCCTGAATCAATGTATCCACAATGGATTCGGATTACATACGTTTAAAGAAGAACTGACGGGGCCGGAATATGCAGCCCGTTATATTGAAAGGGTTGTCGATATGAAGATTTCTTATAAGCTTCATACGATGGTACTCGACATCCGGCCGGACAAAGTGATCACGGCTATGAATAAAGAAGAAGGACTGTTTGAGATACGCACAAAGGCGATTATCCTGGCAATGGGCTGCAGGGAACGCGCAAGGGGTGCCCTTAATATTCCCGGATATCGGCCGGCGGGAATTTTTTCAGCCGGAACCGCACAGTGGTTGGTGAACAAGGAAGGATACCTTCCCGGACGGGAAGTGGTTATCTTAGGTTCCGGAGATATCGGTCTTATTATGGCACGCCGAATGACACTTGAAGGTGCAAAGGTAAAAGTGGTTGCGGAGCTGATGCCATATTCCGGCGGATTGAAACGTAATATTGTCCAGTGTCTGGATGATTACGGAATTCCGCTGAAGCTTGCACACACGATTATTGATATCAAAGGGAAAAAGCGTCTGGAAGGTGTCACACTGGCGCAGGTGGATGAGAACGGGAAACCGGTTCTGGGAACGGAAGAGGAGTATAGCTGCGATACGCTGCTTCTGTCAGTCGGCTTAATCCCTGAAAATGAATTGTCAGGCGGCATGGGTGTGGCCATGAATCCTGTAACCTCCGGGCCTTTTGTCAATGAAAGTCTGGAAACAAACAGAGAAGGAGTGTTTGCCTGCGGAAACGTGCTGCACGTCCATGATCTGGTGGATTTTGTATCGGAAGAAGCGGCGGTCGCAGGGAAAAATGCGGCGAAGTATGTAAAGAACCAGAGTGAAAATAGAGTTTCTGCAGCAAATAGTGAAGAAATCGTACAAGACACAAAAGTGTGTCTGAAACCGGTGAATGGAGTGCGCTATACGGTACCGTCTACAATCAACCCTTCCCGTATGGAAGAAAATCAGATTGTCCGTTTTCGCGTAGGGGCCGTCTATAAAAACAAGACAATCGGGGTATATTTTGACGGAGAAGAAGTACTCAAGCGCAAAAGAATGGTTATGGCGCCCGGTGAAATGGAAGAAGTGAAGCTATCGAAAACGATGTTTTTATCCCATCCGAATGTACAGTCGATTACGATTCAGGTGGAAGATGTGTGAATAGGATCCGAGATGATGTATAAGATTAGAAGCGGAAAAAGGAGGCTTTTATCATGGAAAAAAGAGAACTGACATGTATCGGTTGCCCGATGGGCTGTGCCATCACCGTGACAATGAACGGGATGGAAATCAAAGACATTGCAGGGCAGACCTGCAAACGTGGTGAGACATATGCGCGTAAAGAAGTCACCAGCCCGTCCCGTGTTGTTACATCTACAGTCGTCGTGGACGGAGGAACCGAAAGGCGGGTTCCGGTTAAGACGCAGAATGATATCCCGAAGGATAAGATTTTCGAATGTATGAAAGCGCTGAAAGGAATACACATCACAGCGCCGGTTGCAATCGGTGATATCATTCTGGTAAATGTCGCTGGAACCGGAGTCAATATCATAGCAGCAAAAAATATAGAACAACAACATTTTGTATGAGCAAATATTATCAGAGTGAGATGGAATCCGGCTTATACTATTTCCACATTGAAGTCAATCTCGTCTAAATTTTCAAGATACAAGGAAATCTTGTAGGAAGGGCTGATGGGTGGCTGCGGGAATGTTTGATTGCAAATTATGGTAGGGGGGGTAATATCCACACCGGTGTCCGTCGAAGCGATGTGCAGGCAGGCGTTACCCATGATCATGTTGCATATTTCGCCGATGGCACTTGTAACCAGTTCATCCTGATCTGTGACTTCCATGCCGCCAAGCATTTCCGATGCAAGTGCCTGGCCTGTTTTGACATTCATGGATAGAGTGACTTGTCCGTTGACATCGCCTATGACGCCCATAAGTACCAGGATATCGCGATTATCGGCAGAGGTCTTAGAAGGGTGAACCTCCGCAAGCATAATTGGTTTTGAGGAAAAAGATTCTAATACCGTATACCAGGCATTGATAAAAATATCAGCATATTTGTTTTCCATTTTAGAGCCTCCTTTTTTAAGCTGTATAAGGCAGTCTGAACAGGAAAGACGTACCTTTATTTTCTTCCGTTAAAATTTCCAGTGTGCCCCCAAGGTTTATACACGCTTTTTGAATTGCAGCCATTCCCACCCCCCTGCCGGAAAGGGAATCCGTACAGGTTTTTGTAGAAAAATGATCCGAAAAAATCAGATTGCAAATTTCACTTTTTGGCATTTTTTCTAACGCTGCTGCTGTATACAAGTGGGTTTTCAACGCTTTTTCTTTTATTTTGTCTATGTTAAGGCCTCTTCCGTCATCCGATATGATGAGGGTGAACCATTTATCATCCAACCTGGTTATATGGCATTCCAAAAGCCCTCTTTCGTCTTTACCACATGCAAGACGCTCCTCGTCTGTTTCTATTCCGTGATCCATGGCATTGCGGAAAATATGAACGAGTGCTTTTAAGAAATCGTTGTACTGTTCTTCGTCAATTGCAATGTCATCTCCGTCAACCAGATAAATGGGCATATTTTTTATGACGCGGTTTGCCAGATACTGCAGGTAGTCACGGTATTGCTCCAAAAAAATTTTGATATTCTTTCGTTTTAGTTCTTCAATCAAGGCGATTGCAGCCGTTGGGGTAAGGGAGCCTTCTGCGGAGCGAATCTTGTGTTCAATTTCCGCTAACTTGGTTTTCGGAAAAGAGATGATTTCGCTTCCATCGAAATAGGAGCTGCCCACAGCCTCGTAGATGATATCAAGATCATCCTTCAATATCTTTTCCGGGTCGCAATCCTCCATGATGTGTTCCACATCGGATATAGTGGCATTTTGTCCCCGATTGGTGATTTGCAGCAAAGCGTCCTCAAATTCGTGCAGCTTGACAGATGCGGAAATAAATCCATATTGTGCAAAGTCTCCTTTGAATGTGTGGACGGCGCGGAATAACTCATTCAAGTTGTCGGCAAAGCAAGCATCATCTTTGAAATAGCTTCGGTACTCTCCGGAAAAAATCTCGCGAAATTCATTCAACATCTGTTTAATCTGGGAATGGCGTGTGAAAGCTTTTATTAAGAGCCTCTGTTTGTTTTGATCATCAATCATGGCTTTTTCCAGATTTATTTTTTCCGTAATGTCGTTTAATATCACCATAACAGCTTTTTGCCCGTCACTTTCTATTCTGCGGTATTCAAAGCGGATATTTTTACCGTTGATGACACAATCCGCCGGCAAGAGCATTAGATATACATTATCCGTTATCGGCGAATAATTCTCAAAATAGCTGTCAAACACCATTTGGAAGATGCCCGGTGCGGCATCTTTGAAATAGGGTGACACCAGATCTATGTAAGGAAGCGAGCCTATGCTCTCGCCAAAAAGACTTACACATTTATAACTGAATTCATTTTTTATAATCAGGTCCTTGCCAAACCATAAAAATCCCTGATCCGCATGATCGAGCAGGTTTCTTACCGCCGCTGATTGATATTCGAGAGTTTGACGGAACAGTTTTTCCTGGTCATGGGCAGCCACCAATTTTTGCTGTTGGTTTTTTAAAACGCTGATCTGTGCCTCGTTTTGTTTGGAAAGTTCAATCAGAAATAGCTGGATGCTGACTACACCTATGTAAGCATTATTTTTATAAATTATGATGTAATCGTATAATTTGCGTGGCTCCCGATTCATAGCCTGAATACTAATCTTTGATATACTTTCATTTACATCAGCTTTCAGAATATCCGTATCCATCAAGAGACTGGCAGGTCGCTTCATATAGAGCGAATTCCCGTAGTATGTCCCCATCTTCTGAAAAAAGGCCGTGCGCATGACAAGCCCCACGGGAGAGCCGTTCTCTGTAATTACAATGCCTTCGACATCGCAATTATTTTCAAATAATGTTTTGACGGATTCACCGTAAGAGGAGGACTCCAGAGTCGGTGTCTGTATGATAAATTGCTCCAGCCCGCTTTCGTTATCAAATACGTTAAAGTTATTATTTTGCATTGATGACATTTTTACAGCCTCCCATTCCAGCATTAAGGACAGTATTGATGACATTGGTAACAGTTTCTTCCTTAAATGGCTTGATGATATAATGTTTGGCTCCTTTATTTATTGCCTCAATAATTTTTACTTCCTGGCCCAAAGCGGAAATCATGACAATGCATGCGTTTTTATCCAGCATATGAATTCTTTGCAGAGCGGATATTCCGTCAAGCTGCGGCATGGTGATATCCATAGTAACCAAATCAGGCTGGGTGCTCATATATTTCTCAATGGCCTCCTGACCGTTGACTGCCTCGGCGACAACTTCATAACCTTGCTTTTCAAAAATCTTTTTTAGATTCATTCTTATAATGAGAGAATCGTCCACAATCATAATTCTTTTCATAATAACCTCCATTCAGTTAAAATATAAGTTTTATGCAATTATCCTATCTTACCAATGTTAAAGAAATATACTTGTTTATGTAAAACTTAGGATTATTAATGTTTCATTGAAGCTAGGAAAAGTCTATTAATAAGTTGACAAACTATAATTCTTATAATATACTTAATCAGTAATTTACAAAGCGCAAAAAACTGGCGCACTTGTAATTATTGGCGAAAGCTTAATTTGCGGATGTGGCGGAATTGGCAGACGCGCTAGATTTAGGATCTAGTGTCCACGACGTGCAGGTTCAAGTCCTGTCATCCGCATTTATTCAATTGCACCGAGTCCTTATTTTAAGGAGACTCGGTGTTTTTATTTTGAAAAGGCTATATTGACAAATCATCTTCTAACAGTTATAATGTGAATGAATAAATTATAATTCATTCACATTATAACTGTTAGCTTGGAGGAGGACTTGTGGAAGATAAAAAGGCACTGATTTACGATTGCGCGAAGGAACTATTCAGCGCAAAGGGATTTAAGGATACCAACATCTCAGAAATCACAAAAAGAGCAGGAATGGCAGTAGGAACCTTTTATAGTTACTATCCTTCGAAAGAAAAAATCTTTATGGATATTTTTTTGGAAGAAAACGCAAAACTAAAGCAAAGATGCTTTCAGTCACTTAATCTGGAGCAAAGTCCTATGGATGTAGTAGGGGAGATGCTTAAATTAAACGTAGAGGGAACAAAAGCAAATCCCATTTTGCGAGAATGGTACAACAGAAATGTGTTTGAAAAGCTGGAGCAAGCCTACCGTGAAGAAAATGGCGTTGATAGTGTGGATTTTCTATATGACAGTTTCTTGGAACTTATAACACTTTGGCAGCAGCAGGGGAAAATGCAAAAAGACATAGACAGCAAAATGATTATGATGGTTTTCGCGGCAATTATTAATGTAGATACCCACAAAGAGGAAATCGGAATTGAATACTTCCCCGAGCTTTTGCATTTTATGACGGAGCTTATTATGAAAAGCTTGATGGACTGTTCCGAGCAGTAAATCGGAGCAGTATTTTTTGAACATTAATGAATGAATATAATTTAATTCATTCTTCAAACTAATTAAAGGAGGACTTTTATGGAAAACAAGCAAAACATGAAAACTGTTAAGCCTAAAAAAATTCGCATTGAAGTTACCGAGAAGGGTGTTTTGACTGCTAATGTGTGCGTTCCGTACTTTGTCGTAAAGATGGGGATAAAATTTGGGCAAATGTCAGGCAACTCAAAAAAGAAAGAAAGTGCTGAAGATGAGTTAGAACGTCTTAAAGATATTGATATGGATGCTATTCTTGAAGCTTTGGGGGAGGGCGAACTGGATTTGCCTTGCCTGTTGGTGGAGGTTGATGAGTCAGATAAAAACCGCCATGTGAAAATCACGCTGGAATGATGGAGGAATTTAATGAACATTGCAATTGTTTCGTATTCTTATACCGGCAACAATGATATGTTTGCCGCATGTGTAGCAAGAGACTTGCTGGCAACGCATATTAAAATTACAACACAAAAGCCTCTAACAATGAGAAATATCATATTGGATATAATTTTTACCCGGACACCTAAAGTACAGCCTTACCCGAATAGTCTTAAGCAATATGATTTAGTCTTGTTTTTCGCTCCTATTTGGATGGGGCATATAGCATCACCGCTTCGAGCGTATTTGCACTATCTAAAATCAAACCCACAGGCATATGGTTTCTTTTCGATCAGTGGCGGGGCTGCGGGTGAAAATCCAAAGCTGTTTGCAGAGCTCTTGAAAGGAACTGGAATAAAGCCTGTTATCGTGCTTGATCTGCACATAAAAGATTTGATTCCTCAGAATTTAAATCCGACCCGCAATGATATCTCTGCATATAAAATCAGTGAAACAGAGGCAAGCTTGCTTTCATCAGCAGCCATTAAGGAAATAAACTTGTGAGAGGGTGTCGCCTGGTGGTAATGGCGGGATGCTGTAAAAGGTATTATGTATAAATCTCTGCCATCAGTTGAGCAGGTATGCAAAACAATCTGCTTTAGTTTGAAATTAAAATTTTTACCGCTTCATATACTTGTAATATGGAGGGGACGATTATGGCTATCAAAATAAGAAAAAGGGTTTTTATCACAACCATTTGTCTGATTTTATTTGGGATAATTTGTTATTTTACACTGCCTCATTTTGTAAACTTATCTCCAAAATCATCGAAGAAAATGATTGCAGGAGGCAGTCTTCATTTTTCATTGCATAATTCTGGATCCATACCGGTAATAAATCAAGGGGACAATAATAGCAGTGAACGCTTTCAGCGGCCGTCTAAAGAGCTTCCATATCCTAATCCATACACATTTGGGGACTTTCAAAAAGAGAATGAAGGACTGCCGCTGGTGACAAAGGAATTTGACAACCCCAAAGATTTAATACTTGCTTACTATGGGATATTGCAAGAAGCTTCCAATATGCTTGGATATTCGGGTGGATGCGGCAGTATTGGGTGGTCCACATTGCCTTATCCCTATGCATATGAATTACTGACAAAAGAAAAGCAAAAACAAATACCATTCGACCAGTTTGTTGATTCGTTTCAGGGGATAGGATATACAACGCTTTTGAAACTGCTCCCTGCATACACACCTCCAGATACACCTTATGGGACCAAATACTATATGGTTGAAATAGAGGTGATAACCGGAGCTAAAGCAGCCACCGATACGGAGTATAATCAAGGCAGTCAATTTGCCTACTACTACGGCCTGGTTACAGTTGAAGAGACTCCCGGTGAGGAATGGAAGATTAAGGATATTGGTTATATTCCTGAGGATTTTCTCTGTGCCCCGATGCACAATTGGTTTTACCTCTCTGACGCCGTAGTGCAAATCGTTTACGGGGATAATCTGAAGTTGATTGATAAAATAGATAGAACTGAGCGAAATAATGATCTGATTAGTATTTATGCGTCTGGAAACGGAAAAAGTTATCGGTTTGACTTTGTCAGACTTACGAATGGATATGATATTCTTCTTCATGAATACATTCTTGCTAATGAAGATTGGAAAGAAACAAGCCTATTGACTGATGATTGGGAAGATATGAAGCTGACTATAAAAAACAACCAGCTAAAATATTACTAGTCACAGGTATACTTATCTTTCTTAGCACATAATAATCTATAAATATTCGATTATAGTCTGTGTATGGGTGGAAGATGGAAAAAATATTAGATGAAAACTATTATGACTTTATAATTAACAACACGCTGGCGTTGCAGAGTGAGGGCGAATCTATTACTGTTTTAAATGAAAGGCACTCTATGCTCCATGTACCGGTCAATATTTTTAGTATGTGTGATCTTGGTATGTACCCATACAATAGATTTCCTACATTATTTACGCTGTCATCACAATTGAGTCTTGACAGTTCCAATATATCTCAGGTACAGGCGAATCCATCTCTGGCCCTATTTGGGATGGGGGTCCTTATTGGTATCATTGATACAGGGGTGGACTATACACATCCTGCGTTTAAAAGAAGTGATAATACATCCCGCATTGTTTCTATTTGGGATCAGACGATCCAAGATGGGTATCCGCCTGAGGGATTTACCTATGGTACCGAATATGATAATCAAATATTAAACCTTGCGTTAAGAACAGAGGAGCCTCTTACTATAGTGCCATCCACTGATACAAATGGGCATGGGACGGCAATAGCAAGTATTGCAGCGGGAAGCCCAGATCCTGAAAATTCATTTACAGGAGTTGTCCCTCAATCCCAGTTGGTGGTGGTAAAGTTAAAGGAAGCAAAGCAAAATCTACGCAGAATTTTTTCGGTGCCTGAGGGTGTGGTATGTTTTCAAGAAACGGATATTATTCTTGGAATCCGTTATGTACTTAATGTTGCACAAAGATTAAGGAGGCCGGTCGTTATCTTAATTGCAGTTGGCTCCAGTATGTCAGGACATGAGGGCGTAGGGGCAACAAGCAGTTATATAGACTACCTTTCACAGCTTTCTAATGTGAATGTTGTTGTTTCGGCTGGAAATGAGGGGAATAAGAACAGACACTTTTATGGAAATGTACGGGCTGCCCCGTATGTCCAGGAATTTGAATTGAAGATATCTGCGAACGACCCCTTTTTTTCCTTTCAGATCTGGCCTGATATCCAGGCCAGATTAGCTGTGCAGATTATTGCGCCAACAGGGGAAATGACATCACTCATTTACCCCTCTATTGGGACGTGTGTGAATCATCAGTTTGTATTCAGCCAGACTGAGATGTGGGTTAATAATATATTACTTGAAGAAGAAAACGGAAGCCAGCTTATATTGATTCGCTTTGCACATGCATCGGAAGGAATCTGGCGTGTGCGTGTCAATGGTATTGATCAAAATCCTTTTTCATATAATAGCTGGCTGCCAAGCGGCGATATGATTTCGAATGAGACCTTTTTCCTATTATCCACTCCTGAAACAACAATTACTGCTCCCGGCAATGCAGATCATGTGCTGACCGTAACTGCTTACGATCAAGTCACGGGAAGTATTATAATAGATTCCAGCAGGGGATATACACGGGGGGGCAGGGTTAAGCCTGATGTGGCGGCACCGGGAAGTATGGTTCCATGTGCTGTCCCGGGAGGCGGATACGCCAGTTTAACAGGAACCGGCGCCGCCGCTGCCCATGCGTCAGGTGCTGTTGCCATGGTTTTTGAATGGGCAGTTGTCCGCGGAAATTATACATCTCTTACCGGGAAGGATGTCAACAGTCTGATTATCCGGGGGGCCACCAGAAATCCTATTTATGCATATCCCAATAACATATGGGGATATGGGAAATTAAATATGTATGCTCTTTTTGAGCTGCTGACTTTCATTTAACCGGTGTTAAAGAGGATGTAAGGCTATTTTCTAAATGCAAACTTAGGCACTCCTTTTTCAGTAGGAATATTGACTTCACCCTGAATCAGCGCCTGTGCATATGCAATGAATTCCTGGCTGACATCGGTTCCATCTTTTGTAATCCAATCAAGAGGTATCGTTTTTTCCTGGTTGCAGATGAGATTTACATCAGCAGTTACATAGTCAATAGTATAAGGCTCATCGCTGCTTCTTTTAAAAGCAATCATTTTACCAGTTTCCCCTTCCAAAGCACACTGCACTCCGTAGGCTCCGGAGGCAATAGCTTCTTTCTGGTCTGTTCCTGACAGCATGGTGGAGGAACACCGCTGGCAGACATTCAGTTCGATAGAACGTACTTTTACGCCGAGCCTGTCTTTAACCAAATTTTCAAGATACTTGCCGGAACCTGTCAACATTTTGTGGCCAAAAGCGTCTACTCCGATATCGCTGGAAAATTCACAGATGAAGGTTCCGTTTTTATCGTGGATTCCCTCAGAAATGCAGACAACAAGGTTTGGTGTTGTTTCTAAGGCTTCAGTGACCTTTTTAAGGAACAGTTCCTGGTCAAAGTCAGTTTCCGGCAGATAGATTAAGACAGGGTTGTCCCCATCAAATTTACGGGCAAGGGCACTGGCCGCGGCGAGCCATCCGGCATGGCGGCCCATAATCTCTACAATTGTAACAGATTTTTTGTTGTCGTATACCGAAGCATCAATACCGATTTCCCTGACTGTGGATGCAATATATTTAGCCGCGCTGCCAAAACCTGGCGTGTGGTCTGTTTCCACCAGGTCATTGTCAATGGTCTTGGGAATTCCGATAACTTTGATATCAGAGCCAGTTTTTTCCGCATAACGGGAGAGCTTGCTCACCGTGTCCATAGAGTCATTGCCGCCTATGTAAAAAAAGTAACCGATGTTCATGGCATGAAACTTCTCGAACAGCGTGGCATATACGGAATCATCCAAATTTTCAGGCAGTTTGTATCTGCATGAACCCAGGTAGGAGCCGGGGGTGGTTTTAATTAATTCCAATTCACCGGATATTTCCAGGGATTTCATGTCCATGCAGCGGCCGTTTAAAAAGCCTTCTATCCCGTTAATCATCCCATACACGGTGCCGAAAGAGTCTTCTCTGTTCAGTGCTTCATAGACTACTCCATACAGGCTGGCGTTAATAACTGCAGTTGGTCCGCCGGACTGGCCGACAATAACATTTTTTTTCATAATAAGTCCTCCAAAGTAATTTCAGGTTTTTTATATATTAACTATAATGGATAAATACTTTTTTTACAACCGGTACAAACTGTAGAAGAGTGTAAATTATAGTAATTGTTCAGAACCATGAACAGATACAATTTATCATAAAACAGTTGGAAATTTAGAAGATATGCATTATAATTGCAGTATCTGAATAAAGAGGTGTGATTATGAAATATATATCATTTGCAGTTCCGTGTTACAATTCGGAAGCCTACATGGAAAAAGCGATTCAATCAATTTTAAAAGGCGGGGAAGATGTAGAGATTATTGTCGTGAATGACGGATCTACAGACAAGACTAAGAAACTGGCCAAGCATTATGCAGAGTTGTACCCCACAATTGTAAAGGTGGTAAATAAGGAAAATGGAGGACATGGGGATGCGGTAAATTCCGGGCTTTCCCATGCGACGGGCAGGTATTTTAAAGTTGTAGACAGCGATGACTGGGTAGATGAGGATGCCTTGCTGAAGATTTTAGATACAGTGAAGGGATTTGTCCATGCAGAAACCGAGGTAGACATGATGGTGGCCAATTATGTTTATGAGAAGGTAGGGGTGGAGCATAAGAAGGTTATTCATTACCGTAATGTACTTCCGCAAAATCAGGTTTTCCACTGGGATGATATTGGACATTTCCATTTAGACCAGTATGTTTTGATGCATTCTGTTATTTACCGGACAGAGATGCTCAAGCTCTGCCAGTTGAAGCTGCCAAAGCATACATTTTATGTAGACAATATTTATGTCTATTTCCCACTGCCTCATGTGAGGACTATGTACTATATGGATGTGGACTTTTACCGGTATTTTATAGGCCGGGAGGATCAGTCTGTAAATGAGAAGGTTATGATCAGCAGGATTGACCAGCAGATATTTGTAACAAAATCTATGATAGCCATGTATGAGCTTAGAATGATATCCAGTAAAAAGCTCAGAAAGTATATGATTAATTATCTTGCGATTATGATGACGGTGTCGTCCATTTTGTGTATCCGGTCTAAGAAACAAGAGAATCTGGAGAAAAAAACGGAGCTTTGGAAGTATCTGAAAAAGAAAGATTACAGCACTTATGTGAAGATTCGTTATGGAATTCTGGGGCAGACAATCAACCTCCCCGGCAGATCAGGCCGAAAGGTTTCATCTATGGCTTACAGTGTGGCCAGAAGGCTAATTGGGTTTAATTAGCAATTCAATAAGTATAATTTACCAGCCAGAGTGCATACTAGTAGTAAAAAAGGAGTATGTATTATGGCTGTTAATTTTGCAGAAAGTAAGACGAAATACAATTTGATGAGGGCGTTTGCAGGTGAGAGCCAGGCAAGGAACCGGTATACAATTGCAGCAGATAAGGCCAGAGAACTGGAAATGTATACAATTTCAGATATTTTCTTATATACCGCAGATCAGGAAAGAGCCCATGCTGAGAGATATTATGAGCTTCTTAAAGACCTTTCCGGGGAAACTATTTTTATTGATGGCGGATATCCGGTAGACCAGCAGGAGACGCTTGAGGAACTTCTGCGCGCTGCAGAGCATAATGAAAGAGAGGAATACGAGGACGTATATCAGACATTTGGTGATGTGGCAAAGGAAGAAGGGTTTTTGGAGGCGTCTTACACTTTTTATCAAATTGCAGAAATAGAACATACTCACCAGGAACGGTTTGGTGAAGTGGCTAAACTGCTGGAAAACAATCAGTATTTCTCTAGTGAGAGTGAATCCAAGTGGATATGTACGAATTGCGGACATATTCATGAGGGAAAACAAGTTCCGGCTGTATGTCCGGTCTGCCGTCATGTACAAGGATATTTCTTGCCTTATACACTTGCAGCATATAAAGTCTAGCCCATCAGAGGAGACATCTTATATTGTTATGAATTGAATAACCAGGAGGGCATTAAATGAGCCAGAAAGTAGAAAACCTGCTGAATCTTGCATTGGATGCTACGGAAGAGGAAAGACTGAAGTCATTGGAATTGGATGTTGGATATAATCCGGTTGACCGGGAGTGGGATTTGATTATCAAGTACTCTGGTTCCCTGGAGGTTGTGAGTGAGTTGGCTACATCTGTAACGGAACTATCCAATGAGTATGCAATTATTACAATCAGAGAATCATTAATTCCAGCACTGACATTAATGCCTCAGGTAGAATTTATAGAAAAACCAAAGAGACTATTTTTTCAGGTGGTAAATGGAAAGCGAGTTTCCTGCATCGATCCGGTGCAGCGGGCTCCTTTTTCATTGTTTGGAAGGGGGACCCTGGTTGCAGTTTTGGACAGCGGAATTGATTATACCCTTGCAGATTTTAGGAATCCGGACGGAACTACACGAATAAGAGCACTGTGGGACCAGACGATATCTGGAAATCCGCCCGCAGGATATCATATCGGTACGGAATATACTATGGCTGAGATTAACGAGGCTCTGAGCCAGGATAACCGGATGGACAGAGAAAGCATTGTGCCCAGCCGGGATACATCGGGACACGGAACGTCAGTAGCAGGAATTGCCGCAGGCAATGGAGCCGGGAGTCCAAACAGGTTGAATTCAGGGGTTGCATCCGAAAGTGAACTTTTAATTGTTAAACTGGGAACTCCCAGACCGGAAGGCTTTCCCAGGACTACAGAACTGATGCTGGCAGTGGATTATGCCGTGAGAAAAGGGCTGGAATACCAGATGCCGGTGGCTATAAATATCAGCTTTGGAAATACATACGGTTCCCATGATGGAACTTCCCTTCTGGAACGGTTTTTGGATGATATATCGAACTATTGGAAATGTGTCATATGTGTAGGCAGCGGGAACGAGGGAACAAGCAGCGGGCATACGTCGGGGATTCTTACCCAGGGAGTGGAAGAGCGCATTCAATTAGGGGTGCAGGTGAATGAACCCACACTCAATGTACAGGTGTGGAAATCTTATGTGGATGATGTAGATATTTCCATAGAAAGTCCTTCTGGAGTAAGAGTCGGACCCCTTCAGCAGATTCTGGGTCCCCAGCGTTTTACACTGGAAGGAACGGAGATTCTTCTATATTATGGAGAACCAAGTCCATATAGTGTAAGGCAGGAAATTTTTATAGACCTTCTTCCCAGGTATACCTATATAGACAGTGGTGTGTGGCAGATTATACTGACTCCCCGGAGAGTTGTCACGGGAGAGTATCAGATGTGGCTGCCAAGCCAGGGTGTACTAAATGTGGGCACTGGATTTTTGTTTCCTAAAAGTGATGTCACGCTTACTATTCCATCCACGGCTTCCCGGGTGATAACTGTGGGGGCATATAACGCGCTTACATTTACCTATGCAGATTTTTCCGGCAGAGGAGCAGCAGCTGTAGACGGATATCCCACAGCAGCGAAACCAGATCTGGTAGCTCCCGGTGTGCGTGTTACGACAGTGGTACCCGGAGGTGCATATGCGGAAGTTACCGGTACGTCTTTTGCTACACCTTTTGTGACTGGAAGTGCCGCACTTATGATGGAATGGGGAATTGTAAATGGGTATGATGCGTATTTATACGGAGAAAAAGTGAAAGCTTATCTGCGCAGAGGAGCCCGCCAACTTCCTGGATTCAGTGTGTGGCCCAATAATCAGATGGGATATGGGGCTTTATGTGTGCGGGACAGTATACCTGTGTAAGAGCGGGCGGTCTTTCTTCAATATACCCTATTAAACATTAGTAGTTCAATTAAGTATACCTTCTTGAACATTAGTAGTTCAAGAAGTATACAGTATTGAAAGTCTGCACGGCTAAACTATAACAAAAATGAAAATAATAATCTGCAAAATGCTTTATATGTGGTAAAATAGAGAAAGATAAAAAGTAAACGAGGTAAGAGAACGATGTTTCGTCTGAGTACACTGTGTTACATTGAAAAAGATGGCTGTTATTTGATGCTGCACCGGACAGTCAAGGAAAATGATGTGAATAAGGATAAGTGGATAGGTGTGGGAGGACATTTTGAAGCCCGGGAAAGTCCGGAGGAGTGCCTGTTGAGAGAAGTAAAGGAAGAAACGGGATATACGCTGACCTCTTATAAATACAGGGGGATTGTAACTTTCATATATGGAGAGGATATTGTAGAATATATGTCTCTGTACACGGCGGATGATTTTACCGGCGTGCCAATCCCCTGTAACGAGGGCGAACTGGAATGGGTGGATAAGAAGGCGGTTTTCAGTCTGAACATCTGGGAAGGAGATAAGATCTTTTTCCGTCTTTTAGAAGAGGAGAGAGAATTCTTTTCTCTCAAACTGGTGTACGATAAGGATGACATTCTGCGGTATGCTGCATTGGACGGCAAGCCTATGGAAGTAGGGAGGAGATAGAATAATGGTTGAAGCAGGAGTTATACACGGAAGATTTCAAATTTTCCATTTAAAGCACATGGAATATTTACTGGCAGCAAAAATGAGATGTAAGAAGTTATATATTGGAATTACACACTCAGATATTGTTTCTTTTGCAGCAACATCTGATTTGGATTTGCATGGAACGACAAGACGGGACAACCCCCTCACATATTTTGAACGTCTTGAGATGATACAGGGGGCATTAGCAGATTTTGGAGTAAAAAGAGAAGAATATGAGATTATTCCCTTTCCTGTGAGCCAGCCTGATTTAATTCTCCAATATGCGCCCAGGGATGCAGTCTATTATATGAGCCTATGTACCGAGTGGGATGAAGAACGTTATCAGATTCTCCAGGGACTGGGGCTGGAGACAGAGGTCCTCTGGAGAAGGACAAAGGAAGACATGGGAATTACCGGGAGCGAAATCAGGAAATTAATTGTAGAAGAAAAGGATTGGCAGCAGTATGTGCCTAAAACAGTAAGTGAATATATTACAGAACATGAAATAGAGCAGAGAATACTAAACTTGAATTATCTGTTCGAATAGAAGAAATCAGGAGTAAATGGATGAGGGGAGAAATGTTCTCCCTCATCTATTTACTCCTTTTGAGTCCGGTAAAATGGGTTCTGTTTTACTTATGGCAGCAGAAAAGCATACATAAGAACAAAGTGGCAAATGCTGCCGCCCATAACAAACAAGTGGAATATTTCATGACTTCCGAAGTTTTTATGTTTGTCATTGAATATAGGAACTTTCAGCGCATAAATAATTCCTCCGATTGTGTAGATGATGCCTCCGGCTAAAAGCCATGAAAATGCCGCACTGGACATGTTATTTAAAATTTGGGTAAAAGCCAGTACACAGGCCCAGCCCATTCCGATATACAAAATAGAAGATACCCATTTTGGGCAAAATACCCAAAAAGCTTTGATTAGAATTCCTAAGATTGCAATGAACCACACAATTCCGAGAAGAATTTTGCCTGTGCGTCCCTGCAGAACCAAAAGGCAAATTGGTGTGTAGCTTCCGGCAATTAGTATAAAAATCATCATATGGTCAATCTTTTTTAAAATAGTATTTTTCTTTTCCGATAAATTAAACGTATGGTAAGTAGTGCTTGCTGCATACAATAAAATCAGGCTTACAGCGTAAATGGCCAGAGAAATCACATAGAGCTTGCTTGGCTCGTGCGCTGCTTTTATTAACAAAGGGATTGCTGCGAATATTGCCATCAGCATTCCGATGAAATGTGTAATTGCGCTTCCTGGATCCTTAATAAATTGTTTTTTGTTCATAAGTGACGCACCTCCTAGAAATTAAAGACATTATAAGTAGTATTGAAAACTACATTTAGCATATGCATATATTACAACTAATATTACAAAATTGCAAGAGTTGGAGCATAATTTTTTTCTAGTGTTATAATATAGCCATGAGCTCGATTCCGCTTCGCTACATCTCGCTGGCGCAGAGCGCCAAATACATGTCTTGGAATAGTTGCATACAAAAGCAAGCTTTCTTCTGCAGCTATTCCAAGACATGTGCATGGCTGAACTGTAACGTGCAAATTGACATTTGACAGGAAGTTTGTTATGATACCATGTGAGACTTTGTGAATATCCTTTACTTGGTGTCAGGTAAAGGGTATTTTTTTGGACTAAAGCCCTTAGTCTGGGTCAAAAAGGATAAAATGTAAAATTAAAGGAGATATATGGAAGAAGTAAGATTTGAAGAACTGGGGCTGCTCCCTGAAATTGTAAAAGCGGTTAAAAAAATGGGATTTGAGGAAGCTTCACTTATTCAGGCAAAAGCAATTCCTGCTATGAAGACAGGCAAAGATATTATAGGTCAGGCACAGACCGGAACGGGGAAGACAGCGGCATTTGGAATTCCTCTTCTGGAGAAAATAGATCTGAAGAATAAGAAACTTCAGGCAGTTGTATTGTGTCCTACCAGAGAACTGGCAATTCAGGTAGCGGAAGAAATCCGCGACCTTGCAAAATATATGCATGGAATTAAGGTGTTGCCTATTTACGGTGGACAGGAGATTGTAACACAGATTCGTTCGTTAAAAAGCGGTACTCAGTTGATTATAGGTACACCGGGGCGTGTGATGGACCACATGCGGAGAAAAACAATAAAGATGGAAGAAGTTCACACCATAGTCCTGGATGAAGCAGACGAAATGCTGAATATGGGATTTCGTGAAGATATTGAAACTATTTTGGAAGGAGTTCCTGAGGAACGCCAGACAGTTTTGTTTTCGGCTACGATGCCTAAGGCTATCCTGGAGATAACGAAAAGGTTTCAAAAGAATGCCGAGCTTATCAAAGTAACAAAAAAAGAACTGACAGTGCCGAATATTGAGCAGTTTTATTATGAAGTGAAGCCCAAGAGTAAGGAAGAGGTGCTTTCACGTCTGTTGGATATATACACTCCCAAATTGTCAGTTGTATTTTGCAATACAAAAAAGCAGGTTGATATTCTTGTAAATGGCCTGCTTGGCAGAGGATATTTTGCTGCGGGGCTGCATGGTGATTTGAAACAAGTACAGCGTGACCGGGTAATGCAGGGATTCCGTTCCGGAAAAACAGACATTCTTGTGGCAACGGATGTGGCTGCCAGAGGAATTGATGTAGATGAAGTTGAGGCTGTGTTTAATTATGACTTGCCCCAGGATGATGAATATTATGTACACCGTATAGGCAGAACCGGAAGAGCAGGGCGTGAAGGAAGATCATTCTCTTTCGTGTCAGGAAAAGAAGTATATAAATTAAAAGAAATACAGCGTTACTGCAAGACAAAAATCTATGCTCAAAAGGTGCCGTCTTTAAATGATGTAGCGAATACAAAAATGGAAAACATACTTGGGGAAATCGACCATATTATTGAAACAGATGACCTGACAAAGTACCTTCACGTAATTGAGAGCAAAGTAAATGATTCCGACTATACTGCCATGGATTTGGCAGCGGCATTTCTGAAACTCAGCTCCGGACAGAGCGAAGTCAGCCCAGAAGAAGTAATGGAATTTGGTGATACTGGAGCGGAAGAGGCTGGCATGGTTCGTCTTTTCATCAATATAGGCAAGAAGAATAAAGCAAAACCTGGGGACATCGTTGGTGCCATCGCAGGAGAGAGCGGTATTCCGGGAAAATTGATTGGGTCTATCGACATGTATGATAAATATACATTTGTAGAAGTGCCTAAGGATTATGCAAGAGAAGTATTGAATGCCATGAATCATACAAAAATAAAAGGAAAAGCCATTGCTGTAGAGCCGGCTAACCAGAAATAGAGAATTGTTTAAAGAGGACTTGCCAGTTAAGCTCGTGTGATACACGAACTTACCCGGCAAGTCTTTTTATATAATAGGAAACGCAGTTTCCTATTATATAAAAACTCTCCGGGGGATGGCACTGCGGTGTAAGAGGTAGATGTCGCTATGCGACCGCCGCAGGCGCAAGAGTTTGCGAAGCAAACTCTTTATTTGAAACACCTATTTTCTTATAATTGTACCGGCTTTTCCCTTGATACCTTCTTTTACTTTGTCAAAAGAGGTGATAAGGGCGCTTCTGTCTTCACGCTGTTCGATGAACTCCACCGCGGCACGGAATTTAGGAAACATGTTATAAATACCGAAGTGTCCCTGCTCCATATATTCCTTCGCCTGGTCTATGGTGATTTCTCCCAGTTTTTCTTCATTTGGCCTGTTAAGGTTGATGCAGACCTGTTCCACACTTGTCAGAATGATCAGTTCGTCTGCATTGATTCCTTCCGCCAGCTTTCCGGCAGCTAAGTCTTTTTCAATGACGGCACTGGCACCCTTGAGGTGATTGTCCTGTTCTAAGACGGGGATGCCGCCTCCACCGCATGCAATTACAATCTGGTCAGCATCCAGCAGAGCGTTCACTGCATCTAATTCTACAATCTTAACCGGATTTGGAGCAGAGACAACGCGGCGGAAACCTTTGCCTGGCTCTTCCACCACGTAATTTCCTTTTTTACGCTCTTCATCCGCTTCCTCAGCAGTCATATAACGGCCCAGAACCTTTGTCGGGGTATAGAACGCTTCATCATAAGGGTCTACAATTACCTGGGTTAAAACAGTGCTGACGGTACGGTAAATGCCCCTGTTCAATAACTCTTCACGAATTCCGTTCTGTAAATCATATCCAATATAGCCCTGGCTCATTGCGGAACATACGGACATCGGTGCGGAAGTATAATTATCATGTGTTTTACCAAACTCATTCATTGCAGTGTGTATCATGCCTACCTGAGGTGCATTGCTGTGGGTTATGGCAACCTGATACCCTTCTTCAATTAAATCTGCAATGGATTTTGCCGTATTTTTTACAGCTATTTTTTGTTCAGGGAGGGTAGTTCCCAAAGCCCGGTGTCCTAATGCAACAACGACTCTTTTCTTCATAATTTATATCCTCTGTTTCTTTTTAGATTTACATCAGCAGGTATATGAAAATTATAGTATTTTTCATTTTAAAAAGCAACGTTAAAGTTTAACAACACGATGACGGTGACGGGTGTGTTTCAGGAATTTAGTTAAAATATCATTGGTTTTTATTTTCAGGGTTGTTGTATTCATACATGGGTGACAGCCCAGATATTCACTTTCAAGCAATTCTTTGTCAACCAGCAGGTCCACATACCAGTCTCTGTCATTCATAAGCCCCAATACACTGACGGAACCCGGTGTGAGGCCCAAGTATTCTTCCATAAATTCAGGCTCTGCAAAAGAAAGCCGGGAAATATTAAGCTGGGCGGATAAATCTTTTGTGAGAAATTTCTTATCACCTGGCATAAGAAGCAGAAAAAATGTAGTCTTCTGACGGTTGCGCAGGAAAAGGTTCTTACATGGGAGAATTCCAAGTTCGTCTTCCACAGCCCTGCATGCCTCAATCGTGGGGGCCACATCATGGTCTACACCCTCATAAGGGATACGCAGCTTGTCCAAAAGGTCGTAGGTTTTTTCCTCTGTCTTTGAGCGCTGGGTGCAGTCAGGTTTGCTAGTAAAATGTTCTTTGCTTACGTAGATTTTATCCATCATTCCATCCTTTCTTTGGCAGGTTTTGTTTCTGCCTTATGACTTCATAAAAAATAGTTCGGTTTCAATAGTCCGGAAAGTAGTTCCGGGTGTAGAAGAGTATACAATAAATCAGCTGTAAATAGTACACACAGCAGGATACACAGGGCAGCCTGTATATAAGCCGGAAATCTGTGAAAAGACTCATTCCAGCAGGGGGCCAGATAGTATAGAAAAGCACAGCCTATCATAGCAAAGAAAATTGCTCCGCCCAGGAAGGTTCTTCCGTCCAGATTCAAAAAGTATCCGGTGTAATCGGTAAGTATGATATCCCATTCGTATTCCAGAATCCAATTGATAAGATACTCAATCAGGGCATATACAGCCATAATCATCAAAAATACAAGAAGCGGCTTCTGAGAAAACATCCTGATAAGAACTAATAAAATCAGCCCGCACAGTCCATACAGCGGCAGCCAGGGACCCAACAAAAATCCACGGCCTGGGAGTGCGCCGTCAAGGAGCAGGTGAATAAAACTTTCCAGAATCCATCCAAATATAGAGAAAGCAAAAAACAAAAAGACACAGGATAAAAAGTTATACTTCTGACCTGCCTGCATCGGAGCTTTTACTGCCCGTCTTGGCGGTTGGATAGAATATAAAAATGCCGGATACTGCTCAGGGGCAAAATAGGAAATCTTTGTGTAAGGCCCCTGGGAATCATCATAAAGCGCCTTGCTGATTAAAAGCTCATCCTCAGAAGGGACATATTCCAGCAGACTATCCTGGAATAGTTCGTATCCGCTTGCCCTGCATGAAATGTAATTTTTCCTCAGTTTCATGTAGAGTTCGGCATCCGTTCCCGTCATATAAGGATTGACAAAAGTAAAACCTAGTATTCCAAAGGTTAAAAATGCAAGAATCTGCCAGCCCAGAAAGGACAGGTGAAGTAAAAACATCTTCCACTTATTCCCATGCATCAGTTGTCTGGACAGCTGGAAAGCCTCACTGCGTTTGGCGGCTGGATTCTCCGCAAGGATAAAAGGAATCATAATATATTCATAATGCTTAATGAATCCGCCTATAATGGTAAGATTCCAAAGCCATTGAAATATATTGCGGCAAAACATAATCCATGCAGGATTGCGGAGATACCTTAGTTTATAAAGAAAAAATATTTTGCTGATTCTGGTCTGGTGGTAATTCCGGGCCTCCAGAAAAAACCTCCGCTCACCGATGAGCAGAATATTTGCAGCAAAAAACTGATAAGCCAGTATAGCGATTGCACCTGCTGCCAGAAAAACGGAGGACCAGTTAAAATGGTCATCTAAAATACTGTTTACGGCTCTGAGAATAGAAAAAGATACAGACCTTCCGCTTGTATACATATCAATCAGATAATCTGTAACCGTATGTACAGAAGGCGACGAGAAAAAAACAGGATTTTTTGTGTCGGTTATCTGTTCAAAAGTATCCATTATAACCTCGGAATTCGGCAAACCTGCCGCAGAGGAGGCATCAGGATAGTTATCCTGCATCTGTGTGTCAGGGCCATACTGGTTTAAAACTGCTGTAGAAGATGTATAGGCAGTTGTCAGCATGGCAATCAGAAAACAAACGGCAATCATACGCCAATAGTTTACTTTTAAGGACGCTATAGTTTTTTTCTTTAGTGCTTTTCTTTTCCACATACGGAAAACCTCCGGAGAGTTCGATTATCATCTTTATTATAGTAAAGTTACAAAGATAACGCAATCAAAAAAACTCCGGCTGGAACAATTTAAGATATAAAGCCTTGTTCCAGACGAAGTTTTTGTTCTGATAGTCCTGGGCTAAGAAACCTTAATTGGACTGATACCATCCCCAGAGATAGAGGATTGGCCATAACAGGCCGATCAGACCCAAAGCGGAGAATCCTGCAGTTACTGTAGAATAGATGATGTTGGCAACGTAATAGATAGCCAATATAATGCCCATAATTAGTACGGACTGCTTGGATTTATATGCAACCCCTACAATACCGGAAGCCAGAAGAATAAAGGCGCCGACGAACATCAGGGCATAGGACAGTGTAGTAGGTGCTGCTATACCCATTGTAGCATAAGTTTCTTCAACCACACCTCTCATGGCGACTGAAATAATGCTGGAAATCAAGGTCAGACAGCCAATAACAATCAAGATGATAGATAAGACTTTTAATAATTTGCTTTGTTTTCTCATGAAAAACCCTCCTCATGTTATAAAAATAGTTTCTGCATATAAAATGCAAGTGTCCATTAAGCTATGTAAAGAATGCTACATTCGTCTTAATGCTTCAATAGGGCTCAGTTTAGCCGCTTTTCTTGCAGGGTATATTCCGAATACAATTCCTACGCTGCATGAGAAAATCGTGGCTATCAGGATAGCCGGGAAAGAAAGCTGTGCTTTGATTCCTCCGATGCCGAGAGCCGTTATCAATGCCGTAAGGGCAGCTCCAAGTATAATTCCTATGACCCCGCCCATTCCTGAGATGATTGCAGATTCACAGAGAAATTGTGCAATGATAGAGCCAGTCTTTGCTCCCAGTGCTTTACGGATCCCAATCTCCCGGGTACGCTCGGTAACAGATACAAGCATGATATTCATAACACCGATGCCTCCAACAATAAGGGAAATGCCTGCAACTAATGCAACAAATGCAGTTACACCATCCATAATGGAGCCAAACATATCAGCAAAGTTTATTGGTTTCTGTTGAATAAATGGAGCATCCCCCAGATTCTGATGTCTGGAATTCAGTATTTGGACGGCAGTTTTAGCAACTCTGGCAGCCTGATCCTTATCGTATGAAGTGATAGAAACAGATGGAAAGGCATCAATAGGGTTGCCAAAGGTTTTTGAAACCGTGTAAGGCATTTCTAGGGAGATACTTTGATCCATCCCCATAGCCTGATACTGCTTTTCGGCTTCCAGCATTTCCGGTGAAGTTTTACGAACACCGATGATATTTACATTTTGTATGCTGCTGTCGACTTTCAGTTCTATACTCATGCCGACAATATCTGTATTTCCGAATAAATATAAAGCTGTCAGCTCATCAACCACGCAGACCATATTGGCATTCGCTACATCATTGTCTGTAAAATAATTTCCTTTTACCAAAGGTTCTGTGTATTGTGCATACTCGTAATCAGGTGTCGTCAGCGTCACATATGCGTCAAAATTGCCTTTACGGGTAGTGAGGGAACCGGAGGTTGCCGAGGAGGCAGATACACTTTGCACAGATTCATCCAGGGAGGTCCTCAAAAATGCAATATCCTCTCCTGTTATGACGTTTGGATCCGAGACTTCATCTGTATTTGCCTGTATAGTAACTGTATTATTCTGTTCATTTGAGGCATCCACCACATCCTTTTTCAAGCCGTTTCCAATAGAAACAATTGTAACAACAGATGTGATACCTATAATAATACCAAGCATGGTCAAAAAGGAGCGGCCTTTATTGGAACGGATGTTGTCAAGAGCCATTTTTACATATTCTAAAAATTGTCCCATATTATGTCCTCTTTTCTTAGTCTGTCAGGCTATTCATTTGGACTTGCCTGTATGGTGACAGCACTATTATTCTTATCTGAAGCATCCGTCCCATCTTTAGCTTTGGAGTCATCCGTATCTGATTTCTCTACGGCAGTTGCCTTCATACCTTCTTTGATATCTACATTCAGGTCATTTACCACCTTGTCACCCTTTTTCAAGCCACTTTTTATTTCAATTGAGGTTGTGGATGCAGTTCCCAGTTCAACTGGATTTTTCTTCACAACACCATCTTTAATGACATATACGAAGTCTCCGTCTGAGGAAGTGTTAATAACTTCGGTGGGAACCACAAGGACGTCATTGGCTTCCGCCACAGTCATAGAGATTTTTGCGGTAGCACCAATGCAGACATTTTCGTCAGGATTGTCAATGTGAATTTCTGCCCCGATAACAGGATTCCCTTTTTCATTATTAAGAGCTATTTTATTAACCTTGGACAGCGTACCCTGATACTTATATTGTCCAATGGTAATGTCTACTTTATTTCCAACTTTTATCTTTTCATAATCGTCAGGAGATACTTCTATTTTTACGCGTACTTTTTCGGTACTTGCAATTGTAAACATAGCCATTCCCTGTGTGGCGGTATTCGTCTGCATTGCATCTACAGAGGCAATAACACCATCCATGTCGGCTTTCATTCCTTCTTTCCCTTTTTCAACCAATTCAGCCGGTGTCAGTGCGGACAGTTCAGCCAGGTTGTCACTGATTTCCAGGTTTGCCAGTTCAGAGGACGTCATACCTGAGCTTGAGGAGGAAGAAGATGCTGCGTTATATGCAGCTTCCCATTCTGCATATGCGGCTTCGTACTGGGCTTTGAGTGCAGGGTAGCCTGCATCGTCCACATCAGGAGCAGTGAGGTTATTTAATTCGGTAGTTTTTTTATTATACTCATCCTGTGCATCCGCATAGGAAGATTGTGCATCTGTGAAGTCCTGGTATGCCTGGAGTAAAGTTTTTTCTTCTGGTGTACGGCTATTTTCATCTTTGGCTTCCGCTGCGGCAGCTTTTTCGCCAAGCCCTTGGTATTTCATACTGATGGAATCCATAAGGCTCTGTTTTTCTCTCATAACAGCGTTAAACTGGTCAATCTCCTGCTGTAATTGGTTACGGGTGGTATTGTATTTATCCGTAGCAGCAGGTTCTGCAGCGAGATTTGCCTGATATTGTGCATAAGCCTGATCCACCTGCGCAGCAAGATTATTTACCTTATCAGCTAACTTATTCGCTTGGTCTGCGGCCTGGGCAGATGCTGCATTTGCCGCATCGATTGCTTTTGCATTCTGTGCTCTGGATGCCTGAGAAGTATTCAGGCTGGACTGCAGTGTGAGTTGTGCCTGCTGGTTATCACGTTCTAAGTTTTTTGTGTCAAATGTAATCAGAAGGTCACCTGATTTTACCGTGTTACCTATGACAGCATTGCAGTTTGTAATAGGAGCAGTGACAGGAGAGTAGTATGTCTTTGTATTTTCGCTTTCTACTTTGCCGCTTGCATTGTAGACTTCGCGGACATTCCCTGTTGCCACTTCTGAAACCTGGAGTGACGTATTTTGTGAACCACTGCCTTGTTTAGAAAGCAGTGAAGCAACAACAATAATAATCGCAAAAACTGCAACTACGGGAACAATAACCCATCCGGGCAGCTTTTTCCTGGGAGGTTTGGAGGCTTCCTTATCCTCCAGCTCGTAAGAATCTTCGTCCTGAAATGCATCCTCACCGGAAATCTCCGTATCAAATGTGTCTAAAATTTCATCCTGTTCTTTTTTCTTTTTAGAAAACATATTATGCTTCCTCCTTTTCCGTATTCAGATTTTCATTCAGATAATCGTCTTCTATACGTCCGTCAACAATACGGACGACTCTCTTGACCTGGCCGGCAATATCGTCATCGTGGGTAATGATGATGACGGTGCGTCCTCCCTTGTGAAGTCCTTTTAATATTTCCATAATTTCCTTTGTGGACTTTGTGTCCAGATTACCCGTTGGCTCATCGGCCAGTACAATTGGAGGCTGTGCGGCGATGGCACGTGCAACTGCAACTCTTTGCTGCTGCCCTCCGGACAATTCGTTAGGCCTGTGTTTCAGACGTGTGTCCAAACCTACTTTCCTTAAAGCCTCAACAGCGACTTTACGGCGTCTCTGTTTACCCAGTCCACGGTAAATAAGGGGAAGCTCTACGTTCCCTACAGCGTCCAGGTTCGATACCAGATTGAATCCTTGAAAAATAAAGCCGATTTCCTTGTTGCGGATATCTGACAACTGATTGTCTGTGAGCTTTGAAACATCTTGCCCGTTCAGATAATAATTTCCTGATGTTGGGACATCCAGACAGCCCAGCATGTTCATAAGTGTAGACTTTCCGGAACCCGAATGTCCTATAATTGCTACAAATTCGCCCTTTTGAATGTTCAGGTTTATGCCGTCTAATGCGCGTACTTCATTTTCACCGGGATTATAGATTTTATGTATGTTCTCAATTTTAATGAGTGGTTCCATGTAAAATCCCTCCATAATTTTAGGTATAATACAATACCATATTTGTATTACTTAACTAATACAATATTATTTTACAGACAAAAAGTCAATACCTTTATCAAATAAAATGTGTAGAGAAAGTGAATATGGGAGACATTTACAGTAAGGCTATTGTCTGTTACAATACTAAGATGCGTTTATGATTTTACCCTTGCAGGCAAAATCGTTACAGTTCACACCCTATAGGTGCGCACTGTAACGGCACGGTCTGAACAGTAGCGGAAAATCATCACACTTAGATATGGAGGGAAGAATTGTGAGAAAGTTACTGCCGTTTCTGCGCGGTTATGAAAAAGAGAGTATTATTGGTCCGTTATTTAAATTGCTTGAAGCGATATTTGAATTGATTGTACCGCTTGTAATGGCACGGATTATTGATGTAGGGATTAAGAATGCAGACGTTCCTTATATATGGCGGCTGGGAGCGCTCCTGGTTGGACTTGGTATTTTGGGTCTTGTCTGCTCTGTAACAGCCCAGTATTATGCCGCGAAGGCAGCGGCAGGGTTTGGGACAAAGCTGCGGCATGCCTTGTTTCACCATATACAGCAGTTGTCTTACGAGGGGATAGATAAAGAGGGATCTTCTACACTGGTTGTACGTATGACTAGTGATACAAATCAGGTGCAGGCGGGAGTCAACCTGTTTCTCAGGCTGTTTCTCCGGTCACCGTTTATTGTTGCAGGAGCTGTCGTTATGGCCTTTTTGATTGATACAAAGGCAGCGGTGATTGTGCTGGTTACAGTACCTTTACTTTCTCTTGTGATTTTTGGAATTATAGCTTCCTCCATTCCACTGTACAAGAAGGTTCAGAAAGGATTGGATCACATTCTGCTTTCTACCAAGGAAAATCTGGAGGGGATTCGTGTCATACGGGCATTTCGGACCCAGAATCAGGAAAAGGAAGAGTATGAGGAAAAGAGCAGTGATTTGATGCAGTTTCAGCTTCATGCGGGCAGGATATCGGCATTATTGAATCCTCTGACTTATGTACTTGTAAATCTGGGGATTATTGCGGTTGTCTGGTATGGAGGAAGGGTAGTAAATGTGGGGAGAATTACTCAGGGAGAAGTGATTGCTCTTGTAAACTATATGACCCAGATTTTACTGTCATTAGTCGCTCTTGCCAGCCTGGTTATTTCTTTCACGAAAGCAATGGCGTCTGCTGTAAGAATCAATGAGGTTTTTGATTTACAGTCAGAGATTAAGGAAGGAACCGAAGAGGCAGAACAGGATCAAAAAGAGATTCCCCGTGTTGAAATGCGGGATGTGACTTTTTATTATGAGGGAAGCCAGGAACCGGCTCTGACTCATATTACGTTTCAGGCTTATGCAGGAGAAACTATCGGTATCATCGGAGGAACGGGCAGCGGAAAAACATCTCTTGTAAATCTGATCCCCAGGTTTTATGATGCGGACGAAGGCCATGTGCTTGTAAACGGGCTGGATGCCAAAACATGGAGAATCGATGCCTTGAGGAACCGGGTAGGTGTGGTTCCCCAAAGGGCAGTTTTGTTTCACGGAACAATCCGTGAGAATATGCAGATAGGGAGAGAAGACGCTGGGGATGATGAAATATATGATGCACTGAAAACTGCCCAGGCACTGGAAATTGTGGAATCTAAACCCGCAGGGCTTAATACGGTTATCAGCCAGGGCGGGAAGAATCTTTCCGGGGGACAGAGACAGCGTCTCACAATTGCCAGGGCACTGGTGAGAAAGCCCCATGTGCTGATATTGGATGACAGTGCATCGGCACTGGATTTTGCTACAGATTACAGGCTGCGGAAAGCGCTGTCTTCGGATACATCGGGAATGACTGTTTTTATCGTATCCCAGCGGGCTGCATCCATCCGGTATGCGGACCGTATTATTGTACTGGATGACGGAGAAATGGCAGGGTATGGATCCCATGAGGAGTTGCTGAAAGAGTGTCAGGTGTATCAGGAAATTTGCTATTCACAGCTTTCCAGAGAGGAGGCGCAGTAATATGTCAGGCAGGAAGAATACAACATTGAAAAATATTTTACTTCTGATTAAACCCTATATGCATTATATGGTGCTTTCTCTGGTATTTGCTGTTATTTCGGTTTTACTGACGCTGTACGCACCAATTCTTATTGGTGATGCAATTGATTATATTATTGGAAAAGGGCAGGTAGATTTTGAGGCGGTATTTTACCTCTTAAAAGTACTGGCGGCGGTAATATTTATAACGAGTTTAGCTCAATGGCTGATGAATCTGTGCAACAATATTTTAACTTACCGGGTTGTAAAAGCCGTGAGGACCCGGGCCTTTTCACAACTTCAGATACTGCCGCTGAAATACGTTGACAGTCATCAGTATGGAGAAATAATCAGCCGTATGATTACAGATGTGGAACAATTTTCTGACGGACTGCTGCTGGGATTCGGCCAGTTGTTTACGGGTGCTGTGACCATTCTGGGAACACTGGTCTTTATGCTTTCTATTAATGTAAAAATTGCGCTGGTTGTCATTGTGATTACTCCATTGTCATTATTTGTAGCCAGTTTCATTGCCAAAAGGACTTATATGATGTTTAAAGCCCAGTCTGAAGCAAGGGCGGAAATGACCTCCCTTGTAGATGAGATGGTCGGGAATCAGAAGGTTGTTCAGGCATTTGGATATAGGGACAAAGCAATGGAGCGGTTTGATGAGATAAATAAGAAATTGGAGATAGTAAGCCTGAAAGCCGTTTTCTTCTCTTCGCTTACGAATCCGGCTACACGTTTTATAAATGGGCTTGTTTATACGGGAGTCGGTATTGTAGGGGCATTTGCTGCAATACAAGGTACGATTTCAGTAGGCCGGCTTTCAAGTTTCCTGAGTTATGCAAACCAGTACACAAAGCCTTTTAATGAAATTTCCAATGTGGTGACAGAGCTGCAGAATGCCCTTGCCTGTGCAAGGCGGGTTTTTGATTTTATAGAAGAGACTCCGGAGATTCAGGATTCAGAGGATGCGATTGTCCTGGGAAAAGTGGACGGCACTCTGAAACTGGAGGATGTTTCCTTTTCATACCGGGAGGATGTACCTCTCTTAAAGCATCTCAATCTGGATGTGAAACCAGGACAGAAGATTGCAATTGTAGGACCTACCGGGTGTGGAAAAACAACACTGATTAACTTGCTGATGCGTTTTTATGATGTGGATGCGGGCCAGATTATTCTTGGCGGTTATGACATCCGAGAAGTGACCCGGGACAGCCTGCGTGGAAATTATGGTATGGTGCTGCAGGAGACTTGGCTGAAATCAGGCACGGTAGCGGAGAATATTGCCTATGGCCGGCCGGATACTCCACGGGAAAAAATTATAGCGGCAGCAAAGGCGGCACATGCGCATAGTTTTATTAAAAGGATGAAGAACGGCTATGATACCGTTATTCAGGAACAAGGGGGAAATCTGTCTCAAGGACAGAAGCAGCTTCTCTGTATTGCAAGAGTCATGCTGAACCTGCCTCCGATGCTGATTCTTGACGAAGCAACCTCCTCTATTGATACTAGAACAGAAGTCAGGATTCAGGAAGCTTTCCACCGTATGATGCAGGGAAGAACAAGCTTTATTGTAGCTCACCGTCTGTCCACGGTCCGTGAGGCGGATGTCATATTAGTTATGAAAGACGGAAATATTATAGAACAAGGCAGCCACCAGGAACTGCTGGACCAGGGTGGATTCTATAAAGGACTATATGAAAGCCAATTTGCACATTAAGTAAAAAAGGGGACTGACCCTTTTGCGCTCCGTTGTCAGAATACTCTGAATTCGGACTGCAAAAGGGACAGTCCCTTTTGTTACTCACTGTCAGAATATTCTGAACAGTTATTGAATCTTAATGAAGTGATCCCAACATTTTTCGTCTCCGGCATCGCCTCCTGTGCCAACCATTAAGTATGCTTGATTTACGAGCTTGGAGTCTACAGTGTAAATAGCCGTAATTGTTCTTTTTTCCCCGGGTTTCAAGTTCATTTTATATGCACTTTTACCAGAATAGTCTTGAAAACTTAAATATACAGGTTCGCTAAAATAGGCTGAGTCATCATTTGAAGGTGTCCATGTTCCGTTTTTATTTTGTTCCAGGAAATTAAGAAATGCCATATAGTAATAATCATTAATTTCCACGTCGGTTGGATTATATAAGGTTACGGTTGCTTTTATATATCTTCCTTCGTGATTTTCAGTGATGACGTCTATTTTTCCTGTACTGGAATTCATTTTTGCATAGGAAGTCTTTATAGACTTCAAGGTGGTATCATCATTCATATGTTCGGTCAAATACTCACTGACATATCCTGCATTTAAATCTACGTTGGGCAGTGTATCGGACACCTCTACTCTATCTATACTATACATAACCTTGAAAGCGGCTGCCAATTCTTCCTCTGTCATGTTCTGTGCCCATTCCTCCATCATCCGGGTGTCCTGAGCCCATAGACTTTGTACCATATCACCGATGTCCACAATGTTTTCCTCTGTAATTCTGATTTGCGGTCTCTCAGAGTCTCTATTTTTCTGATTTTCCATCTCTTCCAGTTGTGCCGCGGTATCTGCATCCAGAGTTTCTTTCGTTACCTCGACGACAACATTTTCCGCGATTTTCTTTAATTCTTCTGCTGATAAGCCGCTTTGCATTCCGAAAACGGTTACGAAGTAGCCCTCTTCCTCGTGAAAAGCCAAAACATCATATCCGGTACTTCCATCTTGCGAAAATGTTGTAAGAACCTTTCCGGGGATATTTCCTAACATAATATCTTCAGAGGCGGTTATGTTGGCCATAGTTATCGTATTTTCTCTTATGGCATCTCCAAAAACCGTGATACCGCTTAGACCATACGGCTCCTCTCCCTCTTTGTACATCATAAATTTCCCATCTCGCTTCAGCTCTTCTTCATTTATCACATATCCTGGAGGAACGTAATTAGCTTTCGTCACTTTTACATGTGTCACTATAGTTTTAGAGGCAGGTTTTTCTTTGTTTTCCTGAATAGCCAGTTCGTAATTGCCGTTGCCCTCCAGCTTTTCATTATACATAAAATTCTTGATTGCTGCCAATGTTGTCAATGATATGGCTAACGAAGCAACAATAGCCGCAATGAGTACTATCCGTCTTTTCGTTGTCCTTTTTTTACGCCGTATTATTTGTTTTTTACATGATGTTGCATTTTTCTGTAATTTCAACAGTAATTCTCTTTTGAGTTTCTCCTGTCCGTCAAATACTTCGGTATTTTTATCTTCCAGTTCTTCTAAAGTTTCTTCCAGCCCCAGTGTGTAAAATAAATCTTCCCTCTTCATTAAAAAATGTCCTCCTTTATTTTGGCAATGGATTTTACTTTTGCTTTTGCCCGCTCGAACCGTTTTCCGGCAGCGGTTTCGCTAATGCCCAAAACGTCTGCGATTTCTTTATAATTCAATCCATAAAAACAATGTAGCTTAATAATTTCCCGCTGCTTGCTGTCCAATTTCCCAAGCAAGTGCTTTAGAAACACTCTATCCTCTACTGACATAATGGTAGTCGTGGCAGTGACCCTGGAGCCTTGGATATCCTCATCTAGCCCTATCGTACAATTTTTACGCTCCCGTTTATTCTTTCGATACTGGTCAATTGCTGCATTTTTCACGATAACACCAATGTGGCTTTTCGTACGGTCACTGTTGATTTCTGTTAATGTCTGCAGCCTGGGTATTAATTTTATAAAGGTATCATGAACCAAATCCTCGGCCTGTCCCTTGTCCTGTAAAATAGAATAGGCTATTTTATATACCGCTCCAGCATACGTATCATAGAGTTTTTCTAAGATTCTTTCATTTGTCATCTCCCCCATACTGTTTCCTTTCGTTTTTGTGTTATGGCTCCCACGGCAGATAGCAGCAGATCCGGCGGCTGCTATTTGAGGTAATGGTAATAAGTGTGCACTTATTTAAGTAACTGAGGTGATATCACTCTCTTATATAGTATAACGAATTTGGGAGAGTCTTTTTGACAAAAGTTTTTTTCAAAGGGGACGCCCCCTTTTGTGCTCCGTTGTCAGAATATTCTGAAAACCGACTTCAAAAGGGACTGTCCCCTTTGTCAGCTTTCAACTCTGAACAAACAAAATGTAAAATATGCTTGACATTAATTGTAAAGCATACTATACTAAAAATGTAAAGCGAACCATACATTTTAAAGAGGCACATAAGGAGGAATGTTTTTGGAAAATAAAATCCAGCAGCTGCGGAAGGAGAGGAAGATTACTCAGAATGAGCTGGCAGATGCAGTGGAGGTAACGCGCCAGACGATTATTTCTCTAGAAAACGGGAAATATAACGCATCACTTATTCTGGCACATAAGATTGCCCAGTATTTTGGTATGAAGATTGAAGACATCTTTATTTTTAATTTGGAGGAGGAGAACATATGCTAATAAGGGCTTTGGAACAGGGAGCGAAAACAGATGAGGAATACAGGCATAAGATGATATCTGGAATCAAGATAGACATAGTAGTATGTGCTGTAGGTATCGCTACAATTGTGGTTGCAGTGCTTTGGGCGATAATAGGAAATGGACTGAGGGGAAGCTTTTTAAGCGGTGTATTTGCAGGAACCGGAGCTGCGATTCTTTTCTTTGGAATAAAGCATATCTGGAAGGCAAAAAAGCTGATTAAAGATGAAAAGCTGCTGCGGGCAGAGCGTCTGAAAGCATCCGATGAGAGAAATCATATGATTACACAAAAGTCCATGTATTGGTCTGGTATAATCGTGGCTGGAATATGTTATATAGTCATGCTGGTGTCGGGATTTTTTAATATGGCAGTTTTTTGGTCAACATGGGCAGTTGTGATGGTGTATTCTGTTCTGTCGGTGATTCTTAAAAAATATTATGAAAAAAAGCTATGATTCCCTAGGGATTCATAGCTTCGTGCTCCTGTCTGATTTCTTCAAAGCATTCATGGGCAGTCCAGAACTGGTTGGTCGGAGTCAGAATTGCTTTGTAAGGAAGGGGGCCGGCACCGCTTTTTCGGAGGGCAGCCAGCGCCTGGTCCAGACGTTTATCCTCAAAAAAAGCAAATACAATCATGGTGTCGGGAAGTTCTCCCCCGCTGTAAGTGCCTTCGGCAGGAACTGCATCTTTTATGCCCGCCAGCACACCAAGAGGCTGGTGATAGTCTTCCTGTTTAACATGTTTCATACGTACACGGAGGGGGAACAGTGCCATCTCAATTTTTAAAAGTGTTTGTTTGTCCGGTATGTGAAATAGTAATATAGTTTCTTTCATAGATGAATCCTCCTTATTTTCTACTATTGTATTCTATTTTAAGTGAGAAGAAAAGGGTGGATGAGGGGAAATGTTCGTATTGACAAATAAATAGTAAGGATATATAGTTGTATTAACACAATGGTACAGGTCAAATACCCCATAGCAAGCTGCGGGGTATTTGACCTCACGGGCAGTCGCCAAATGTACATGTAAGCATGTCCACTTGGCTCGTTGCCTTCGTGAAAATAGAGCGAGGAGGGAAAGCATGATACAAATCAAGGGGCTGACGAAGATTTATAAATTAAATAAAAAGCAGATGAAGGAGTCTAAGACAACAAATCCAATGAAGACGGCAGTTGATGACTTGAGCCTGACAGCAAAACCAGGAGAGATATATGGGCTTCTGGGACCGAATGGTGCAGGCAAGACTACAACACTGCGCTGTATTTCCACAATTATTAAGCCTACAAAGGGAGAAATATATGTATCCGGCCATGAAGTGCAGAAAGAACCAGAGAAAGTAAGAGGGAAAATTGGGTTTTTGACGGGAGATATCAAACTGGACCCACAGTTTTCTGTGGATTATATGTTTAATTTTTTTGGCAGAATTCATAATATTCCAGAAGAGAAACTAAAAGCCAGAAAGGAAGAATTATTCTCCTATTTTGAGATTAAGGATTTCTCTCATAAAAAGATAAAAGAGCTGTCCACAGGTATGGCACAGAAGGCGGCTATTGCAGTCTGTCTGGTGCATGACCCTGAAATTGTGATTTTTGATGAGCCGACAAATGGGCTGGATGTAGTTACCGCCAGAAGTGTGACAGATTATTTGAAAAAGCTTAAAAATGAAGGAAAGCTGGTAATTATATCTACTCATGTTATGTCTGAGGCGGAAAAAATCTGTGACAGGATAGGAATCATTATTGACGGCAGTAAAGTGGCAGAAGGAAATCTGGAGGAAATTCTTCACGAGACAAATACGGGAGACTTGGAAGATGCCTTCTTTGAACTTTACAGAAATAAGAAGGGAGGAAAGTAAAATGAGTGGAATCAGTCAAATATTCGGTAAGGAACTGACGAGAGTGTTCCGGGACAGAAAGATGATTTTCTCTATTTTTCTTCTTCCGGTCATTATTATGATTGGTATTATGACATTGGTCAGCCATTTAAGCAGCAGCGCCCAGGAGGATGTGAAGGCTCATAATTCCATTGTTTATATTCAGAATGCCCCAGCCGGATTTGAGGAGTTCATCAAAACGGTGGACAAAAATTGCGAAATTTTCGCAGTGAATGACTGGGACAGTGCAAAAGAGATGATTAAAAATGGAGATGCAGATTTACTGATTGAGTTCCCGGAAGACTTTGTAAATATGGTCTCAGGCTATCATGCCGGTGATGTAGTCCCGCAGATTAAGACATATTATAATCCCTCTGAAGACTATTCAAGCGCTGCATATGAAGCAATTTCAACGGGAGCTTTAGAGGTGTACCGTCAGGCGCTTTTATCCCAGCGTGTGGATGACATGGCAAGTCTGTCTGTATTTACGGTAAATTCAGATAACCCGGATATGATTATTCAGGACGAGGAAAAAGCAGGCGGCAAAATGCTGGGTATGATGCTTCCTTACTTTGTAACAATCCTTTTATTTGCCGGGGCAATGGGAATTGGAACAGATATGGTAGCTGGAGAGAAGGAGCGGGGTACGATGGCAAGCCTTTTGGTGTCTCCTGTGAAAAGAAGCTCTATTGTTCTGGGAAAAGTGTTTGCCCTGATGACTATTTCCGGTGTGTCTTCGGTCATTTACGTAGGGGCTATGGTTGCATTTATGCCGCAGATGATGGGGCAGGGCGGCCTGGGTCTGAATCTTACATTAAACTCTAAGCAGATCGCGATGCTGGCTGCACTGCTTATTTCAATCGCATTCTTGTATTCAGCGATCATTGTTCTGTTTTCGGTATTTGCCAAGACGGTAAAGGAAGCAAGTTCTTATGTGATGCCTGTTTATATGTTAATTCTGGTATTGGGAATTACCACAATGTTTACGACAAAGGCGCCCCAGGAGTGGTCTTATATGGTGCCAATTTATAATACTTCCCTGACCTTGCAGGGTATATTGACCCAGGAAGTTACAATGATGCATTATGGAATGACTCTGGGTATAACACTGGTCTTAGGAGCTGTTTTGGTTGGTGTCATAGCCAAGGCATTTGAAAGTGAAAAAGTAATGGCGATTTAGCACGCATGATGAGATGTCTGCATACAGTAACAGTAAGAGAAGCTGTTGCTATATGCAGGCATTTTTGTTTTGCGGGAAATCATTTCATTGTTCGGCAAAGCAAAAAACCTCCGGTAGATACACGCTGCGGTGGAAGAGGAAGGTACCTCTGATGCAGCGACCGCAGGCGCAAGTCTGGCAGACTAGATTTTATGTTGAGGTGAGAATATGAGATTATGCGAATTAAGGGAAAAAGAGGTTATTAATGTATGTGACTGCAAGAGGCTTGGCTGTGTTGTGGATGTAGGGATTGATATTAAGGACGGCAAGGTAGAATGTATTATTATTCCGGGTCCGGCTAAAATATGCGGTTTTTTAGGAACAGACAGCGAATATGTTATTCCATGGGAATGTATTAAGAAGATAGGACCTGATATAATTCTGGTAGAAATCCGTGAGGAAAAGTTTTTGCAAAAATACTAGATATTGTGTATAATGAGGAAAGAATCAGGATGAAAGGCGGAATATATCATGAAATGTCCTTATTGTGGCAACCCTGATACCAGGGTAATCGATTCGAGACCAGCGGAGGATAAAAATTCTATCCGCAGAAGACGTTCTTGTGACGAGTGCGGAAAGCGTTTCACAACCTATGAAAAGGTTGAGACGATTCCGCTGATTGTCATCAAGAAAGATAATAACCGGGAACAATATGACCGTGCCAAGATTGAATCAGGAATACTGAGGGCCTGCTATAAGCGGCCTGTTTCAGCAGCGGAAATTCAGAAAACAATTGATGCCCTTGAGCTGGAAATTTTCAACAGAGAAGAAAAGGAAATTCCCAGCAGTCTGATTGGCGAAATTGTGATGGACAAGCTGAAAGAGCTGGATCCGGTTGCTTATGTCAGGTTTGCTTCTGTGTACAGAGAGTTCAAAGATGTGAATACATTTATGACGGAACTGAAAGAATTTTTAGAATAGATGCTTGCCAAATAGCATCAAATCCTATAAAATAAAAAACGACAATTTAATAATGAAGGTTATTTGAAGAAGGAGACAATTATGAAAAAAGGAGTAACACGGACTCTTTTGGTACTCACAGTAGCTGCATCTATTGCACTGAGCGGGTGTTCAGGTGAGAAGAAGGCAGAATCGTCAACCGGGTCAAATAAACTTTCAGGAAACCCAGTCGAGGGAGGGAGTATCAAGGTTGGTATTTCCCAGGATTTGGACAGTCTTGACCCACATAAAGCAGTTGCGGCAGGAACAAAAGAGGTTTTATTTAATGTTTATGAAGGCTTGATAAAGCCGGATAAAGACGGTAATTTAGTTGGAGCCGTAGCCAGCGATTATGAGATTTCGGATGATGCAAAGGTATATACGTTTACTTTGCGGGATGGGGTGAAGTTTCATAATGGGAATGATGTTACGGCGGAAGATGTGAAATATTCAATAGACAGATGCGCTGATACATCAAATGGGGAGCCATTGGTATCAGCGTATTCTATTATTGAGACTGTAAATATCCTGGATGATAAAACAGTGGAAATCCGTCTTACAGAGCCAAACACAGAATTTCTCGCTTACATGACGACTGCAATTATTCCTAAAGATTATGATTCATTTGAAACAGCGCCTGTGGGAACGGGACCATTTAAGTATGTGTCACGCAGCCCCCAGGAGAATATTATTCTGGAGAAAAATGAAGACTATTGGGGTGAAAAGGCACACCTGGATAAGGTGGAGTTTAAGGTTGTAGCGGATGCAGACATGGTGGTAACGAACCTGAAAGGCGGATCTATTGATATGGCGGCGCGTCTGACCTCCAGCCAGGCGGCAGAGCTGACAGAAGGCTTCCATCTTGAAGAGGGGACGATGAATCTGGTACAGGCATTATACCTGAATAATGACGTGGAACCGCTGAACAACGAAAAAGTAAGGCAGGCATTATCTTATGCTATTAATCCCGATGAAATTATGGATATGATGGCAGACGGAAAAGGCGTGCGTATCGGAACAAGCATGTATCCGGGGCTGAAGAAGTACTATGACGATGAATATGCAAATTACTATGAGCAGGATTTCGAGAAGGCAAAGGAACTGCTGAAAGAAGCTGGTTACCCGGATGGGTTTGATTTGGAAATTACGGTTAGTTCAGCAGACCAGCCTCATGTAGATACCGCCCAGGTGATTGTGGAACAGTTGAAGAACATTGGGGTCAATGCAACGATTAAACCCATTGAATGGGAAGCATGGCTGGAAGATGTTTATGCAAACCGTCAGTACCAGTCTACCGTAGTCGGAGTAGATGCAGCAAATCTGTCTGCCCGTGCAATGTTGGAACGGTTTACATCCGGTGCATCAGGTAACTTTGTCAACTTTAGTGATGAAGAATACGATAAAATATTTAAAGAAGCAATTACTACTACAGATGAGACGAAGCAGACGGAGCTTTATAAAAAGCTGGAAGCCATACTTGCTGAGAAAGCGGCAAATGTATACATTCAGGACTTGGCGAGTCTGGTAGCAGTCAGCAATAAATATGACGGATATGTATTCTATCCGTTATATGTACAGGATATGTCAACAATATATATGGTGGAATAATTTAAAGGCAGGAGGCAGGTATGAAATTTGTTATCAAGAAAATAGCAGGTCTTATAATCACATTATTAATTGTCAGCATACTTGCCTTCCTTGCCTTTGAAGTAATTCCAGGAGACCCTGCACGGACAATCCTCGGTACAGAGGCTACAGAGGGTAAGGTCCAGGCTCTGCGGGAGGAGATGGGCTTAAACCGTCCCCTGCCGCAGCGTTATGGACAGTGGCTGGGAGAGTTTATTATGGGAGATATGGGGACTTCTTATTCTTATCAGATTCCGGTGAGGGATATGATTGGAGATAAGATTCCAATTACAATTACGCTTACGGTGATAGCGTTCTTTTTTATTATTTTATTTTCCATACCAGTCAGTGTGCTGTGTGTGAGATATGAAAACAAGCTTGTGGACAGGCTGTTTTTAATTTTTAACCAGATTACAATGTCGGTTCCGCCGTTTTTCGTAGGAATCGTTTTTACGGTTTTGTTTGGATTACTGTTTCGCTTATTCACTCCCGGGGGATATGTGCCTTATACGGAGAGCGTAAGCGGCTTCTTGGGTTATTTGATTTTACCTGGGGCTGCAATTGCACTGCCGAAAGCGGCTATGAGTACAAAAATGCTGAGAAATTCTCTGCTGGCGGAAATGAGGCAGGATTATGTACGTACAGCAATGAGCCGGGGAAATGGTTTTTGGAGGGTGCTGATGCGGCATGTTCTCCGCAACGGTATCCTTCCGGTGATTACCTTTCTTGGATGGGCGATTGCGGATGTCATTACCAATAGTATTGTTATAGAGCAGGTGTTTGGAATACCAGGGCTGGGACGTACTCTGATTTCCTCGATTTCAAAGCGGGACTATCCGGTGGTGGAGGCTGTCATTGTCTTGATTGCCGTTGTGATTCTAGTGATTAATGTAATTGTAGATTTGTTATACCGGAAACTGGACAAGCGGATTGAAGTATAGGGGTACGAAATTGAGACAGTTGGGAATAAATAAAAGGAAATTGGGAAAAACTGGTTATAACTTTGTATTTGGTCTGCTTCTTACTATTGTAATGGTAGGCCTTATCGTACTAGGCTTTTTATGGTCCCCCTATGACCCAGAGGCTATGCAGGGCTCTGTTAAACTAAATGCTCCTAATCTTGTCCATATTTTCGGGACAGACCAGTTTGGAAGAGATATATTCAGCCGAGTGCTGGTGGGAGCCGGGAGCACCTTGAGCATTGCACTGGGAACGGTTTTAATCGGCGGCGGAATCGGAATCATTGCAGGAGCAGTGACCGGGTATTTCGGCGGCTGGCTGGATGAAATGCTGATGCGGGTGAATGATGCACTGGCCGCTTTTCCAAGCGTATTGTTAGCGTTAGTAATAATCAGTATATGGGGAACCGGAAAATACAAAGTCATGCTGGCTCTGGGTATTGCGTTTATCCCCAGTTTTGCCAGAATTGTGCGGGGAGAATTTCTGCGCTGCAGGGAAGCGGATTATGTGATTAGTGCAAAACTCATAGGAGTTTCTACGCCGAGAATTTTGTTTGTTCATATTTTGCCTAATATTCTGCCGGCTCTACTGTCTTCTCTGGCAATTGGTTTTAATAATGCGGTTGTCCAGGAAGCAGGCATGAGTTATCTTGGAATCGGCGTACAGCCTCCGGATGCAAGTCTGGGCCGGATGCTGTCGGAGTCACAGACCTACCTGGCCAGCGGACCGTGGTGTGCAATTTTCCCAGGGGTATTCCTGGTGCTTTTGGTACTTGGCGTAGGGATGCTTGGAGAAGGGATTCTGGACAGGTTCGGAGGTGGACGGTAATGTTGAGAGTAGAGAATCTGTCCCTCCATTTTGAGGACAAAGGAAAAATACAAGAAGCTGTAAGAGGTATTTCTTTTCATATGCAGGAAAGTGAAATCCTGGGGATTGTCGGGGAATCCGGCTCCGGAAAAACCATGACGGCTTTGACAATAGCCGGGCTTACAAAAGAACATGAGGTTTTGGACGAAGGACGTATTTTGCTGGACCAAACGGACCTTTTGGCATTATCCCCAAAGGAAATGAGGGATATTCAGGGCAGGAATATCAGTATGATATTTCAAGAGCCCATGACTGCACTCAACCCAACCATGAAAATTGGGAAACAGGTGGAAGAAGCGCTGGTTCTCCATACCAGGCTTTCAAAAGAGGAGCGCAGAAAAAAGGCAATAAGAGCTTTGGAAGATGTAGAACTGGAGCGTCCGGATTTATTATATGGAAAGTATCCTCATGAGTTATCAGGAGGAATGCGCCAGAGGGTTATGATTGCCGCTGCAATTGTCTGCAGGCCAAGGCTGTTGATTGCAGATGAACCGACAACGGCTTTAGATGTGGGAACCCAGGAAAGCATACTAAGACTGTTAAAAAAATTAAACAAAAAGTACAACATGGGGATTTTGTTCATTTCACACAATTTAAGAGTTGTAAACGAGCTGTGCAGCCGCGTACTGGTCATGAAAGACGGCGTCATACTGGAAGAGGGTCCTACAGAGCAAATATTTGAGGATCCCCGGACACAGTATACGAAGGACTTAATTGCAGCAATTCCGGGGCGGACGAAAAGCAGTGCTTTTTACAAGCTGTTAAAAGCAAAGGCAGGTGAGTGAGATGGCAGAAAAAGTCCTGGAACTAAAACATGTGAATGCATTTTATAAAGAAGGAAAGAAAAAGAGGCAAGTGCTGGAAGATGTCTCTTTTACATTATACGAGGGTGAAATTGTAGGACTTGTAGGAGAAAGCGGAAGCGGAAAATCTACATTGTGTAAGTGTGTCCTCGGACTTCTCAAGGAATATGATGGAGAGATTATACACTACACAAAACGCCCCCAGATGATATTTCAGGACCCCTTCCGGTCTTTGAATCCAAGAAAGACAATCGGATGGATTCTGGAAGAGCCTTTGAAGGTACAGGGTGGATATTCCGGGGAGGAACGCCGCCAAAAAGCAGAAGAAATGCTGAGACAGGTACATCTTCTGCCTGAATTTTATCACCGTTATCCAAGAGAATTAAGCGGGGGACAGAGGCAGCGCATAAGTATTGCACTGGCCTTGCTGACGGGAACAAAATTCATTTTGGCAGATGAGCCATTGTCTGCTCTGGACGTAACGGTACAGGCGCAGATCATTGAGCTGCTGCGGGAATTGCAGGAGAAGGAAAAGATATGTTATTTATTTGTATCCCATGATTTGGATGTAGTGAGTATGCTGTGCGGAAGGGTACTCTTTTTAAAAGATAGGAAAGTGGAGGAATATGCGGACATATAAGTTGACGATAGTATATGACGGCGCAAGATATCAGGGCTGGCAGAGACAAAAGACAACCGGGATGACCATACAGGGGATATTAGAAGAAGCGATTACACAGGTTACAGGACGTAAAACAGAAATAGACGGTTCCGGCAGAACGGACAGCGGTGTGCATGCGAAAGGGCAGACAGCCAGTGTGACCCTGTCCGGTAAAGTAGATGCGACGGAATTCCGTTCAAATTTAAATGCAGCACTGCCGGAGGATGTCCGGGTAAAAGAAATGCTGCTTGTAAAAAATGGATTTCATGCACGCCTGAATGCGAAAGGAAAACGGTATGAGTATTTCATAGATACCCGGGAAAAGCCGGATGTCTTTACGAGGAAATATTGTTATCATTATCCTTATGAACTGGACGTTCCCGCGATGCAGAAGGCAGCAGGGTATCTGATAGGCACCCATGATTTTGTAGGGTTTACAGATAAAAAAGATGAACTATCTACAATACGGACGATTTATGATATAATCATTGAGAAACAGGACAGCAAAATACGGGTGGAGTATTATGGGACAGGTTTTCTGTATCATATGGTCCGTATTTTGACCGGGACACTGCTGGAAATCGGCACCGGGCAGAAACAGCCGGAAGAGGCGGAAAAAGCCTTGAAGGCCGGAAATCGGGAATATGCCGGATTTCTTGCCCCGGCGCGGGGACTGTTTTTGAAGGATGTTTATTATAAGTAAGAATTTGATATACTTTTGTCTGCAAAAGATAAGGAGGTTAGTATGAAACTTATATCATGGAATGTAAATGGAATCCGTGCATGCGTGCAGAAGGGTTTTCTGGAATTTTTCCACGAAGCCGATGCAGATATATTCTGCCTGCAGGAAACAAAAATGCAGGAAGGCCAGTTAGAGCTGGATTTAGAGGGATACCACCAATACTGGAATTATGCGGTAAAGAAAGGTTACTCAGGTACAGCAGTATTTACGAAAACAGAACCATTGTCTGTGGCATATGGAATTGGGATTGAGGAACATGACCAGGAAGGACGCGTCATCACTTTGGAGTATGAGGATTTCTACTTTGTGACCGTATACACTCCGAATTCCCAGAATGAGCTTGCCAGATTGGATTACCGTATGAAATGGGAGGACGATTTCCGTGCTTATCTGAAAAAACTGGAAGAAAATAAACCAGTTGTGGTAACCGGGGACATGAATGTAGCTCATAAAGAAATGGATTTGAAAAACCCAAAAAACAACCGAAGAAATGCCGGTTTTACAGATGAGGAGCGTCAGAAGTTTACAGAGCTTTTAGATGCAGGGTTTATTGATACCTTCCGGTACTTTTATCCTGAGCAGGAGGGGATTTATTCCTGGTGGTCTTACCGTTTCCGCGCCAGAGAGAAGAACGCGGGGTGGCGCATTGACTATTTCTGTGTTTCCGAAAGCTTGAAGGACAGACTGGTTGATGCGAAAATACTGACAGATATTATGGGCTCGGACCATTGCCCGGTTTTATTGGAAATGAAGTAGGAGGCAGTTATTGTGACAAAAATTGATATTATTTCCGGATTTCTTGGAGCCGGGAAAACAACATTTATTAAAAAAATGCTAAAAGAAGCATTTCAGGGAGAGCAGGTTGTACTGATAGAAAATGAGTTCGGTGAAATTGGAATTGACGGAGGGTTTTTGAAGGAAGCAGGAATTGAAATCCGTGAAATGAATTCCGGCTGTATTTGTTGCTCTTTAGTTGGTGATTTTGGTGAATCCCTGAAAGAAGTGGTGGATACATACCACCCGGACAGAATTCTGATTGAGCCATCGGGAGTGGGAAAACTTTCCGATGTGATAAAAGCAGTTCAGGATGTACAAAGCGAGATTGATGTAGAGCTGAACAGTTTTACGACAGTGGTGGATGCCACAAAATGCAGGCTTTATAAGAATAACTTCGGCGAATTCTTTAGTAATCAGGTAGAGTATGCGGGAGCAATTATTTTAAGCCGTACTGATAAGGCAAAACCGGAAAAGGTAGAAGAAAGTTATGAGATTCTCAGAGAATTAAATAAAAAGGCACCCATAATTACCACGCCGATTGCCCAGTTATCTGGGGAGAAGCTGTTAAAGGTTATGGAGGACAGCAAGTCTCTGGAAGAAGAACTGCTGGATGAAATGGCATGCCCGACTTGCGGAGGACACCATGAACATGACCACACCTGCGGCTGTGGAGGCCATTATGAACACGGAGAAGGCTGCGGCTGCGGAGGCCATCATGAACACGGAGAAGGCTGCGGCTGTGAAAGCCATCATGAACATGGTGACACATGCGGCCACGAACATGGTCATCAGCACGAGCACGATCATCATCACAAACATGGTCATCACCACGCAGATGAAGTATTTACAAGCTGGGGCCGTGAGACGGTTAAGGTATATAACAGGGATGAGATTGACCATATTCTCGGAACATTAGAATCGGATAAATCACTGGGAGTAATTCTTCGTGCAAAAGGAATGGTAGCAGGAGATGAGGAATGGATTTATTTTGATATGGTTCCCGAGGAATATGAAGTGCGCAGCGGCGGGACAGAATATACAGGCAGAATTTGTGTAATCGGCTCAGACTTGAATGAAGCAAAGCTGGCGGAATTATTTGGAGTAGAATAATCCTGAACGAAGAGTGCGGGATAATCCGATGGAAGATTGGAGAGATAGAGGATGACAGAGCCTGATGTAATGGTATATCTGATAACTGGATTTTTGGACAGCGGAAAAACGGAATTTTTAAAATTTACACTGAAACAGGATTATTTTCAGGTTGAAGGGACAACACTGCTGATTCTCTGCGAGGAGGGTGAAGGAGAGTATGACCTTCGGGAACTGCAGGAATATGATGTTCAAATAGAACGTGTACAGGACCAGAAAGACTTGACAGAAGCCTGGCTAGAAGAAATGAATAAAAAATACAAACCGGAGCGTGTCGTTGTAGAGTACAATGGCATGTGGAAGGTTAGTGATTTTGAGGCACTGAAGCTGCCTATGGGGTGGGGGATCGAGCAGAAACTTACTACAGTGGATGCCAGCACTTTTCAGACGTATCTGGCTAATTTAAAACCACTATTTGTGGAAATGGTCCGGGATTCGGAGATGGTGATATTTAACCGTTGTATGGATAAAAAACCTCTGGCGGGCTACAGACGCAGTGTGAAGGTAGTAAGCCCTCAGGCAGAAGTTATATTTGAAGATGAAAAGGGTGAAGTAGAGAATATTTTTGCAGATGCTGTTCCCTATGATTTGAGTGCTCCGGTCATCGAAGTGCCCCGGGAAGATTATGGTATCTGGTATGTGGATGTGATGGATAATCCCGATAGATATAAGGGGAAGACGGTAAAATTTACAGCACGAGTAATGAAGCCGAAGGGATTTCCTTCAAAGGTGTTTTTCCCCGGCCGTATGGCTATGACATGCTGTGCCGATGATACCACATTTCTTGGCTATGTATGTAAAAGTGCCTATGCCCCTAAGTTAAAACCTGGACAATGGGTAACAGTACGGGCTAAAATAGGCTTTGAGCGGGTTTCTGTATACCGCGGCGTAGGGCCGGTTTTGGAGGCAGAGTATATAGAAGAGGCTGAACCGATAGGAGAATTAGTATATTTTAATTAGGATTGTGTAAAAGCAAAATTTGCGTTAAACTAATAACAAATATGAAATACGAGGAGATATGGCTATGGAGAAGCAATTAGATGTAATCGCAATAGGGGAATTACTGATTGATTTTACAATGAGCGGAGAAAGCGAGCAGGGCAATAATATGTTTGAAGCCTGCCCTGGCGGTGCCCCCTGTAATGTGCTTGCTATGCTGAATAAATTAGGCAGAAAGACAGCATTTCTGGGAAAAGTGGGAACAGACCAGTTCGGAGTTCTGTTAAAAAACACATTGGACCAGGTGGGAATCGGAACATCTAACCTGCAGATGGATTCAGAAGTCAACACAACTTTGGCTTTTGTACATACATTTCCTGATGGAGACAGGGAGTTTTCCTTCTACAGAAATCCAGGGGCAGATATGATGCTTACAGAAGATGAAGTAGACGCTGAATTTCTGAAGCAGACAAAATTATTCCATTTTGGTACATTATCTATGACTCATGAAGGTATCCGCAAGTCTACAAAAAAGGCGTTGGACATTGCAAAGGAGAACGGGCTTTTGATTTCCTTTGATCCAAACCTGCGTCCTCCTCTCTGGAGCTCTCTTGATTTGGCCAAAGAACAGATGGAATATGGGTTTCAGTTTTGTGATATTTTGAAAATTTCAGATAATGAGATTCAGTTTGTCTCAGGTAAAGAAGATTATGACGAAGGGATTCAGTATCTTCAGGAGAAATATCATATTCCATTGATTTTGCTCACTCTTGGAAAGGATGGAAGCCGTGCTTATTATAAAGATATGCGTGTAGAGAGAGGCGGCTTTAAAATGAATACCATAGAGACCACCGGTGCAGGAGATACGTTCTGCGGAAGCGCACTGAATTATGTACTGGAATATGGTTTGGACAACCTGACAGAAGAGCGTCTTGGCGAGATGCTTACATTTGCCAATGCGGCAGCAGCATTAATTACGACAAAAAAGGGGGCTATACGCTCCATGCCGGAAAAAGAAGAAGTGCTGGAGATTATAAAGAAATAGATGAAATAACTAGAAGTGGTGCCGGAGCTAAAACTCCGGCACCACTTTGTATATATACGAGTTTTTTCGTTTTTTCACAGAGCGAACATTATTACAACACATTTAATAGATACAATAAAGCCACAACAAATAGATATAATTTACATATAAAAGCCGGGGGATAAAGCAATGAGAAAAATATTAATTGTTGATGATGAAGAGGCCATTCGTAAAGGTTTAAAAGAATATGCAGAATTTATGAATTATGAGGTTATTGAAGCAAGTGATGGAATGCAAGCTGTAAACATCTGCAAAGATCAGGATTTTGATGTAATTATCATGGATGTTATGATGCCGAAGCTTGATGGATTTACAGCCAGTAAAGAAATACGGAAAATAAAAGACATTCCTATTTTGATGTTGTCTGCCCGTTCCGAAGAATATGACAAGTTATTCGGTTTTGAACTTGGTATTGATGATTATGTTACGAAACCCTTTTCTCCGAGAGAAGTCCTGGCACGCATCAATGTGATTATAAACCGTAATTCAGGACGTACAGCGCAGGTAAATGATGTTCATGAAACTTATAAGTTTGACGGACTTGAAGTGGATATTACGGCAAGAAGTGTTGTAATTGATGGGACAAAAACTGAACTGACTCCTAAAGAATACGACTTGTTATTTTATTTGGTCAAAAACCAAAATATTGCACTTAGCCGTGAAAAACTTCTTACTGAGGTATGGGGCTATGACTTTTATGGAGATGACCGGACGGTTGACACTCATATTAAAACGCTAAGGGTCAGCCTCGGTGATTATAAAGAAAAAATAGCCACCCTGAGAGGAGTTGGATATCGTTTTGAAGGTTGATTTGAAGGGTTTAAAATTCAAAAGCTGGCTGTATTTGATGATATTTTCCGCACTTATCCTGCTTGTCTTGTGGGCGCTGCAGTTTTTATTCTTGAGCACATTCTATATGAGTATGAAGACAAATGAAATTGTTAAAATTGGAGAAAAGGTGGTGAACGAATACAAAAACTTTGATTTCAACGACATCATGAGTGAATACGCATTTAAAAATAATCTCAGAATTACGCTGCTTGATAAAAATGGTAATATCGCAAGAGGATCAGATGGATTTGGTATGACAATGCAGCAGGGCCGAAATCTTTTCCCTGCGGTTTTTTTTGATAAAATAGAAGAAGAATTCAGTAAAACTAATGCTGACCATGTTCATTTTTCAGCTGAAACAGGAAAAAATGATATGTCACAGATTGTTTACGTTGCTAAAGTGGAAAGAACGGGAGGAGATTTGAATTATCTCTGTATTATCAGCCCGATTCCTCCCATTGATTCAACCACAACGGTGCTAAGTACACAGTTTATTATTATTACAGCCATCATTTTTGTTTTATCCCTTATTGTAGCACAGGTTATTTCAAAAAAAATGTCAAAGCCAATTATCGAGCTGACTAAATCAGCTGAAAAACTGGCTGCTGGTGATATGAAAGTGAATTTTGAAGGTGAAGGCTATTCTGAAATCTATCAGTTGGCTTCCACGCTCAATTATGCCACACATGAACTCTCTAAATTGGATGATTACCGGAAAGACTTTATTGCCAATATATCTCATGATTTGAAAACACCTCTTACGATTATAAAAATGTACGGCGAAATGATCAGGGATATTTCTGGAGAAAACCCTGATAAACAAAAAGCACACAGTGAGCAGATTGTGAAAGAAGCCGACTGGCTTTCCGAAATGGTCAATGAAATTTTGGAATTATCCAAACTTGAATCAGGCAATGCAGAAATCGTGAAAACAAAAGTTGATTTGAGCGTGTGCCTCAAAGATACTTTATCAAGTTTTGAAGTTCTGTCTTACCGTGAGGGATATATCTTTGAAATGGATATTGATGGTCATCTCTGTGTGCCGGGCAGTGAGCAGTACCTGCGGCGTATATTTTATAATTTAATTAGTAATGCAGTTAACTACACCGGAGAAAACAAAACCATAAAAGTGTCTCTTAAGGATCAGGGCAATAAAGTACGTTTTACCGTGACCGATTTCGGGAATGGTATTCCGGCAGACAAGCTGAATAATATTTGGGACAGATATTACAAATCCAACGAAGTGCATAGACGTGCGGTTGTGGGGACAGGTCTTGGTCTGTCTATTGTCAAAAATTCTCTTGAATTGCATTCTGCTGCTTATGGTGTCCAGAGTGAAGAAGGTAAGGGCAGCACTTTCTGGTTTGAAATGGAAAAGTAAATAAACAACTGAATATCTGGTAAACACCGGCTTTCCACTGTGAACGCCGGTGTTTTTTATATAATAGGAAGCTGCGTAATCTTCATCAGACTTTCACAGAACCCTCAACAAATAAACTTTAGACCAACCTTTTCAATGATTAAAATCTATTCATACAAAAAAAGGAGAGGGGGAAGCGCCTGAGGAATGGTGATATTTATAAAAACAGTAATTTGAATTATAAAAAATAAAATTTATTTTAGGAGGAATGCATTATGATGATATTAATCAACGCATTTAAAAGTATTACACGGTCTAAAGGGCGCAATATCCTGATTGGGATTATCGTGGTAACGGTTGCTGCTTCGTCCAGTATAGCACTTGCTATAAAAAGTGCCGCCAGCACAGCAAAGGAAACAGGACTTGAAAACCAAACGATTACAGGCTCCATTTCGGTGGACAGACAAAAACTGATGGAAGGTGCGCAAGGCGATGGAGATAGCGGGGGTCAGGCTGATATGGGTTCTATGCGGGAACTGATGCAGCAATATCCGGACTTAAGTTTGGATGAATTAAAAACTTATTCAGAATCGGATTATGTCAAAGAATTTTATTACACTGCATCCGCTTCACTAAACGCTGCAGGAGATGTTGAAGCATACAGCACGGAAAGCTCGTCAACAAGTTCCGATGATTCAGGCAGTGAACAGAATGGCATGCCTGATGGTATGAGAGGCGGTATGAACGGTGGTATGGACAGCAGCGGATTCGGCGGAATGACAATGGGTGATTTTTCAATCACCGGGTATTCCAGTGAAAGTGCCATGACAAAGTTTATTTCAGGTGAATCAAAAATATCCTCCGGGGAAATGTTTGATGTAGAATCGTCAGATTTAAATTGTCTGATCAGCAATGAACTTGCCGTGTTCAATGGTCTTTCGGTGGGCGATACAATCACCCTTGCAAACCCCAATGCCGAGGATGAAACCTATTCATTTACCATTGTAGGAATCTATACGAACACAAGTTCCGCAGATTCAAGCAATCAAATGAGATTTTCAACAGCGCAAGATCCAGCCAATCTGATTTGTGTCAGCTATAATGCGCTGAAAGCTGTCACCGATAACTCGGAAGCAGTTGCCACAACATCAACGGATGACAATGGCAGTGAAACAACCACAGCACTTAGTATGCAGACTTCCGGCACATATGTTTTCTCTGATAAAACAAATTATGAGAGCTTCAGTAAAGAGCTTACAGGCAAAGGTCTTTCTGAATACTATACACTTTCGTCAAGTGATATAAACAATTATGATTCAAGCCTGGTTCCCCTTGAAAATCTGAGCAGTTTTGCTACAACCCTTCTGTTTATTATACTTGGAGTAGGTGCAATCATTTTGATTGTCCTCAATATCTTCAATATACGTGAGCGGAAATATGAAGTGGGTGTACTAACCGCAATTGGAATTAAAAAGGGGAAGGTTGCCATGCAGTATATAACCGAACTTTTAGCAGTTACATTTATCTCAGTTATCATAGGCACAGGAATCGGTGCGGCGGCATCCGTACCTGTATCAAACAATCTCCTTGCTTTACAGGTATCTTCCCAGGAAGCAGCGCAGAATTCACAGCAGGAGAACTTTGGCAGAGCCGGTGGAGGCGGCCAAGGCGGTATGCAGACCCGAGGTTCCGGAGGTATGTTTGGAAATTCTACAAATGCCGTGGAATATCTGGACACCATAGATGCCACAATCAGTATTGAAATTCTGGGACAGCTGGTAGGTATAGGCATATTATTAACAATTCTTTCGAGTCTGGCAGGAGTCGTTTTTGTTCTCAGATACGAGCCGCTTAAAATTCTTGCAAACAGGACTTAAATAAAAGGAGGAAATAATCATGAGTATTCTTTCGTTACAAAACGTTGGATTTTCCTATAACAAATCCACGAAGGTTTTACAAGATATCAATTATGAATTCGAAAAAGGCAGGGTATATGCAATCGTCGGGCGCTCCGGTGCCGGTAAAACAACATTGCTTTCACTTCTGTCGGGGCTCACATCCCCGACGGAGGGGGCCATCATCTTTGATGGCAAAGATGTTAGAAAGATTGACCGGTATAAATACCGCAGTCATTATGTCGGTGTTGTCTTTCAGCAGTTTAACCTGCTTCCCCATTTGACAGCGGTTGAAAATGTTGAACTTTCCATGAGAGCATCGGGTAAGCATATCCCCGAAAAACGTAAACTGGCTATGGAACTTCTCGATAAAGTTGAACTGGATGATGTTCTGGCAAAACGCCGTATTTTGAAACTGTCCGGAGGTGAACAGCAGAGGGTTGCTATCGCAAGGGCATTGTCTTATAATCCTGACATTATTCTTGCAGATGAACCAACTGGAAACCTGGATCTGGCTACACAGGAAGAAATCATGGATATTTTCCAGCATCTTGCCAAAGAAGAAAACAAGTGTATTATTATCGTCAGCCATTCTCCGGAGGTTGCCAATAGCGTGGATGAAGTCTATGAGCTGGCACCCCTCAAAGAAAAACGGCGCAAAAAGCCGGCAATGGAAGATAAGGTTCAGCCGGAAAACTAAAGATTAATTTATAGCGGCGCTGCCGAGAGGCAAAGCCGAATTCTAAAAGGGGGGATTTTGCATGAGTAACCTTTTAATTGCAACAAGAGAAAACAACATGGGCAAAGATATAAAAGAATCCGCGATATCTGCCGGATTCAATGTATCTGAAGCTAAAGATGGAATAAGTGTTGTTCAGATGTGTGAGGAAGCTGATTTTGATATAGTAATCATGGATACAGCGCTGCCTGAACTTGACGGATTTTCAGCTTGTAAAGAAATACGAAAATCAAAAGATATGCCGATTATCTTTATTTCCTCTTCCCGCAGTGAAAGTGATAAAATTCTCGGTTTTGAGGTTGGCGCTGATGATTTTATGGTTAAGCCAATATCGGTCAAAGTTCTGATGGCGAGAGTAAACGCAATTATCCGCCGTCAAATTCATCTATAATTTTGGCATGCTTTGATTAGTTTCTTTTCATTCATTTATATCCTCCTTCCGGTCTTATTTTATTATACGGGGGAAAAGAAAAAATAATCATATAAAGATGATGCTAAGAAAGTTAAAAATTCTTCCTTTTTTGATAGAATAGTGTATAATATTGTTCAAGAATGAGATAACTGCCGCAAAGTGGGCAGCTGCATAAAAATATGACCGGATGAATATTCGAAAGAAATTGGGAGGCAAGGGACATGGCAGAAGGGACATTGACAGTAAACGCAGTAAATCTGAAATTTTCGACAGTGAATGAGATTCAGGAATTTGTATGGACCATTATGGACTACAATGGGGATACAGATGTGGTTCAGGGAAGGAAAAGTGTGGATGCTAAGTCTATTTTAGGAGTGTGCAGTCTCGATATGCAGGAGCACATGGAACTTAGAGTACATAATGGAAATTTTGAACAGCTTAAATCTAAAATCAGTAAATTTATAAAATAATGGATTGCTTTTGTAAAAAGTGAAAGAAGAGGGTTTGACATTTTTTCGCTAAGTAGTTATAATAAGGCAAAACGAGGATGTTTTCTTTACGGGGAAAGCATCCCTTTTTAAATTGCTAGAAAATTTAACTGTATAAATCGTATTTTCAGAAAAGTGTTTTAGTCTGCATAATGAGTTACGGGAATTGGGAAGTATAAATGAAATAAAGGTTCGGGACATATGCAATAAGGAGGTAATACTATGCATAATTATACGAGAGAAGATATCTTAGAAATGGTAGAGGAAGAGGATGTAGGGTTTATCCGTCTTCAGTTCACAGACATTTACGGTACAATGAAAAATATGGCGGTTACGGCAAGCCAGTTGGAAAAGGTACTGAATAATGAATGTATGTTTGATGGTTCTTCTATAGAGGGATTTTCAAAAACAGAAGCATCGGATATGTACCTGTATCCTGATTTGAATACGTTTGAAATATTTCCGTGGAGACCGCAGCAGGGGAAAGTGGCAAGATTTATTTGTGACATATATCGTTCCGATGGTACGCCCTATGAGAATGATCCCAGATATGTCCTGAAAAAAGTTGTACGTGAAGCTGAGAAAATGGGATATACCATGAATGCAGGTCCGGAATGTGAGTTTTTCTTGTTTCATACAGATGATGACGGGCTTCCGACCACTATTACTCATGAACAGGGAGGATATTTCGATTTAGGCCCCCTTGATCTGGGGGAAAATGCAAGAAGAGATATGGTTCTCACATTGGAGGAAATGGGATTTGAGATAGAGACATCTCACCATGAAATAGCCCCTGCACAGCATGAAATTGACTTCCGGTACGATGAAGCGCTTGTCACAGCGGATAATATTATGACTTTTAAACTGGTAGTAAAAACCATTGCCAAGCGGCATGGCCTGCATGCTACATTTATGCCTAAGCCTAAAAGTGAATCTTATGGGTCTGGGATGCATATGAATCTGTCACTGTCAAAAGACGGTGTGAATATATTCCAGGATAGCAGCGATGAAAATGGCCTGAGTCAGGATGCTTATTATTTTATGGGCGGGCTGTTAAAACATATGAAAGCGATTACCTGTATTACGAACCCGACTGTGAATTCCTATAAGCGGTTTGTCCCGGGATATGAGGCACCGGTACTTATAGCGTGGTCTGCGAAAAGAAGAAGCCCCTTAATCAGGATTCCTTCTGTGAGGGGGGAGAGGACCCGGATTGAGCTGAGGAGCCCGGACCCATCGGCAAATCCGTATCTGGTACTTGCGGTTCTGCTTGCGGCTGGTATGGACGGTATTAAGAATAAAATTGCACCGCCTAAAAGCCTGGATGAAGATATTCAGGGAATGCCGGAAGAGCAGTTAAAACAACTGCATATAGAAAAGCTTCCGGGGAATTTGCTGGAGGCTGTTCAGGAACTTGAGAAAGATTCTTTCATCAGGAATGTGCTGGGAGAGGAGTTGGCAGCGAAGACGATTGCTGCACATAAAAAGGAATACCATGATTACAGCAGGCAGGTCACAGAATGGGAACTTGCCAATTATCTGTATAAAATGTAACACGTTCTGTATAAAACATGGAACATATATGACTTGTAATAAAAATGGGCAGGAGGTGTGAGCGAGTATGAGCAGTGTTATAGTTGTATTTCCCAAAAGGGAGACGTCAGCGAATATTCGCAACATATTAGTACGGGATGGTATTGATGTATCAGGTATCTGTACGACTGGTGCCCAGGCGCTTCAATTTGCAGATAATTTTGATGACGGCATTATTATTTGTGGATATAAAATGCAGGATATGTTATATTCGGAATTAAGGGAGTGGCTTCCGGAGTCATTTGAAATACTTTTGGTAGCTTCCCCGGATAAATGGAGCCAGGGACTTGTCAAAGGGGTGATTGGCCTGCCTATGCCGGTTAAAGTGTATGATTTGCTCAACACAGTGCAGATGATGATGCAGACCATGCAAAGAAGAAGGCGAAAGAGACGGGAAGCAGCCAAAAACCGGAATTTTGAGCAGAAAGCACTGATTGAGCAGGCAAAAGCGGTACTGATGGAGCGCAATAAAATGACAGAAGAGGAAGCCCACAGGTACTTGCAGAAAAGCAGCATGGACAGTGGGACGAATATGCTGGAAACTGCCCAGATGATACTAACAATTATGTTAGAATAAATGTTACACAAAAGGAGAAAGCAAAGTGAAATTTACGAAAATGCAGGGCTTAGGCAATGATTACGTTTATGTAAATGGTTTTGAAGAAAAGATAGAAAATCCGTCAAAGCTTGCCGTGAAGGTAAGTGACAGACATTTTGGAATCGGCTCTGATGGCTTGATATTAATCAATCCCTCTAAAACAGCCGATTTTGAAATGGAGATGTATAATGCAGATGGTTCCAGGGGGGAGATGTGCGGAAATGGAATCCGCTGTGTAGCAAAATATGTATATGATTATGGGTTAACAGATAAGACCCAAATATCCATAGAAACTCTGGGAGGAATAAAATACCTGGAATTAACCGTTGAAGAAGGAAAAGTAGTCCAGGTTCAGGTTGATATGGGAAAGCCCGAGCTTAGACCCGGCAAAATTCCGGTTATAGCGGAGGGAGACACGGTCATAGATGCCCCCATAGAGGTGGAAGGAAAGATATATAAAATGACAGGGGTATCAATGGGAAATCCCCACATCGTCATTTATATGGATGATATTGATAATCTGGAAATAGAAAAAATAGGTCCCAAGTTCGAAAATCACAAACGTTTTCCCAACCGTATCAATACAGAATTTGTAGAGGTATTGGACAGGAATACCGTAAAGATGAGAGTGTGGGAAAGAGGCTCAGGAGAGACCCTTGCCTGCGGGACGGGTGCCTGTGCGGTGGCAGTGTCTTGTATACTGAACGGACTTACAGAGGATGAAGTTACAGTTAGGTTGTTAGGCGGCGATTTATTTATAAAATGGGACCGGGAAAAGAACACAGTGTACATGACGGGGCCGGCTGAAACTGTATTTGACGGAGAATGGAAGAACTAGTGTCAGTAAACTAGGGCACAGAGGAGAGAATGATGTTTAAAATTAACGATAATTATTTAAAATTACCAGGAAGTTATTTGTTTTCAACAATTGGAAAGAAAGTAAATGCGTTTACGGAAGCAAATCCGGATAAACCCATCATTCGGCTTGGGATAGGAGATGTAACACAGCCCCTTGCGCCGGCGATTATAGATTCGCTGCACAATGCAGTGGATGAGATGGGAAATGCGGCGACATTTCATGGTTATGCGCCGGATTTGGGGTATGAATTTCTGAGAAGCGCCATGGCAAAGAACGACTATCAGGCACGCGGATGTGATATTGCGGCGGATGAAGTATTTATCTCTGACGGTGCCAAATGTGATTCGGGAAATATTCAGGAAATATTCAGCTTAGATAATAAAATTGCCGTATGTGATCCGGTATATCCGGTATATGTGGATACCAACGTTATGGCCGGAAGAACCGGCATCTATAATGCTGCCACAGAAGTATGGAGCAATGTCATATACATGCCGTGTACCGCTGAGACCAACTTTGCACCGGAGCTTCCGAAAGAGACACCGGATATCATTTATCTTTGCTTTCCTAACAATCCAACCGGCTCCACCCTCACAAAATCCCAGCTTCAGGAATGGGTAGATTATGCAAACAAAGCAGGGGCAGTCATTATATACGATGCTGCTTATGAAGCATACATTACAGAAGAAGATGTACCACATACAATCTATGAATGCGAAGGTGCAACATCCTGCGCTATTGAGTTCAGAAGCTTTTCTAAAAATGCAGGATTTACCGGAGTACGTTTAGGGGCAACCATCATACCAAAAGATTTAAAAAGTGGTGATGTAACCCTGCATTCCCTTTGGGCAAGACGCCACGGAACAAAATATAACGGTGCACCCTATATTGTCCAGAGAGCCGGGGAAGCGGTTTATTCTGAAGAGGGCAAGGCACAGCTGAAAAAACAAGTAGCATACTATATGAATAATGCAAAAGTCATTTATGAAGGCTTAAAAGACGCAGGGTATAATGTATCCGGCGGCGTTAACGCCCCTTATATCTGGCTGCAGACACCAAAAGGAATGACATCCTGGGAATTCTTCGATCACCTTCTGGAAAATGCCAACGTAGTAGGAACCCCAGGCTCAGGCTTTGGACCGAGCGGAGAAGGATACTTCCGCCTGACTGCATTTGGAAGCTACGAAAATACAGTAGAAGCTATCGAAAGAATAAAGAACAAAGGGTGAGAAAAGGGGTCAGCCCCTTTTCAAAGGGGACTGACCCTTTTGCTTTCCAAAGTCAGAATATTCTGAAAACGGAACTCAAAAGGGACTGACCCCTTTGCTGAAAGTACGCTGAGGAAATTTTTTGAAAAAGTTGAAAAAAGTACTTGCTTTTTTTTGCGAGTCTGATATAATAACTATGTTGCGTCTGACAAGGACAAGACAAAGAAGATAAGTTGATGCGGATTGGTGTAATTGGCAGCACAGCAGACTCTGACTCTGTTAGTAGAGGTTCAAGTCCTCTATCCGTAGGTTAAAGATTTACAAGGGTAGATTCTTAATATTTATTTTAAAATGAGAGTATCTATCGGAGTGTGGCTCAGCTTGGTAGAGCGCTACGTTCGGGACGTAGAGGTCGCGTGTTCGAATCACGTCACTCCGATTTTATCCCCAGTTTATGGGGATTTTCGGTTTTTAAGGGTAAAAAAATTTGGTCGGTTTTAGTTGGGATTATCCAGTGTGTGCTAAATTCTTAAATTTGGCATTTCGGGCTTGGATAATCTTTTGCTTTTCCTCAAGGTTTGAGGTGTCATATGTGTAATAATTCTCGTTAACCTCTGTGGTATGTCCCACTGTAAAAATCCATTCACATAAAATTCCATGTTCTTCTTGTACCTGTCTGATATAAGCAAATCCATTCGGAAAAACCGTATAGAACAGAGGATGCTAAAGGCGTGAGTATGAGAAATTTGTAGAGACTTAGCAATTTCATTTGTTTGGTTTAAAGCAGGAGTATGAGAGCATCTTGAGCACCTGCAAAAACATTTAGAGAAGCTCCTATGCTGGAGGGTTCTATTATGAAAGTTACATTCAACGTAACCTGCGAGGAAGAAAGAGGCTAGGTCAGTGTATTAATTCCGATATTGAAATCACCGGTGAAATACTTCGGAAATCCTATACTTGCCTATCTATATAGGCAACTACTATATTAAGCAGAATGGAACGGTCACCGGCCCGTATAATGAGGAAAAGCTCAAGAGGCTTGAAGAGCATGGATTCACAGGCGAGGTTAAGTAAGCATCTATCATGTCACTAGAAGATCCGGCCCATGATAAGGCAAAGAAGCGTTTATGGAAATTTATTGTCCTTTTTACATCCTAAAAATTTGGCTGGAAAAAGCCTGCGTGGATTACAGAGCTGATCGGTATTTACAGCCATGTTTTCTCTAAAAGGCAAAGTGTTCAGCCAATTTCCCGCAACAAAAATCCAAGAGTTTGCTGGGTATAAACGGCCCGGCCAGCAGATTAGAAACAGCAAGTACAAATTATATTGCCATTTCATAGTGGTGTGTTTTTTCAGAGTTTTATTCAGCAACAAGATAAGCGGTATGGCAGCGGATGAGACGATAGTAGTGACTATAAAGTGCAAAAAAACGAACCAGCCATAAAATCACGTATAATCCAATTATCTTAGATGGTAATTGGATTTTTCCTTTCTCCCAGATTCTCTGGGCATTTTAATCCATCTCTGATATATTTTGAAAAGGCACTGTGGATCTGTACCTATA
>JACERV010000051.1 GCA_013911065.1 Ruminococcus sp.
CAGCTGTCGTACTGTATAATTAACATTGGTGTTTTTATTTATTTGCATAATTAATTATACCAAAAAATCGCTGAAGTCTCACGACCTCAGCGATTTTTCTTGTAAGGGAGTTTTTTTACAGCCCCTTGTTTTTGTAATGGGAAACTACATTTTCTGCATATAGAAATCGCCAAACCAGGATTTTTTGAGAGACTATTTAGATTGATAAAATATTAACAACGAAAAAACGAAATAAAACGAAAGATTAATGCCTGTATTTGCAATATATTGCATAAAAACTGATTATAATATTTATTTAATGTGACAAATATACCATGAAAACAAAAGTGAACCTTGAAAAAACAAAAGATATAGGGTAATATCAAGTTACAAAACAGATTTAATAAAAATAATAAACGAAAGAAAACAAAAGTAAAATCGAAAATAAAAGGAGAAAAGAATGAGCGTAAAATTCAGACCGATAACAGCATTGACAATGGGGGACCCGGCAGGCATTGGACCGGAGATTTGTGTGGGAGCTATGTTGGATAAAGAGACTCATGAGATATGCCGTCCATTTATGATTGGAAGCATTGCAATCATGAAAAAGGCTGGGAAGGTCCTTGGAAAAGAACTAAAATTTAATAAAATTTCAGAACCTGAAGAAGCAAAGTATGAATATGGAGTGATCGACATCATTGAAACTGGTGATTACGATACAGATTCATTGGAATGGGGAAAGGAACAGGCCTTAGCAGGGCAGATGGCAATGGATTTTATTCTGAAGTCTATTGAACTGGGTATGGCAAAAAAAATTGATGCAGTCTCTACAGCCCCTATTCACAAAGGAGCAATCAAGCTGGTTGGAGTTAAGGAACCGGGGCATACAGAGATTTATCAGAACCAGACAAATTCGGAATATGCATTGACTATGTTTTCCTGTCACAAACTCAGAGTCTTTTTCGTAAGCCGCCACATGTCATTGATAGATGCGTGCCGGTATGCTACGAAGGATGTCGTGCTTCAGAATGTAATTAATATTGACAAAGAGCTCCGTAAAGTAGGGGTTGAGAATCCATTGATCGCAGTTGCGGGATTAAATCCTCATAACGGAGATAACGGACTATTTGGAACAGAAGAACAGACAGAACTGGAACCTGCTGTTAAGGCGGCTCAGGAAATGGGAATCAATGCGGTAGGGCCCTGCCCGGCAGATTCCGTGTTCCATATTGGGAAATCAGGAAAATATGATGCAATCCTTTCTCTGTATCATGACCAGGGACACATTGCATGTAAGACACTGGATTTTGAAAAATCCGTTACTTTAACATTTGGCCTTCCATTCATCAGAAGCTCTGTAGATCATGGAACAGCGTTTGATATTGCAGGAAAAGGAATTGCAGGAGCAGTCAGCATGATTGAATCAACAAAGGTTGTTGCGGAATACGCGGCAAAGCAGCACGAGAGGAAGCAGTAAACAATATTTTTCGGGAAGGGAGGTATTATCATGCCAGTAATCGGAGGGATTGCAGATGATTTGACCGGTGCAACTACAACGGGGGTGCTGCTCGCAAGGTCGAAAGCAAGAACAGCGGTATTTTTTAATGAAGAAGCTGCTGAGAAAGGAGAAGGAATCGAACAGTTAGACGCTATTATGATAAGCAGTAATTCCCGTCCTCTTCCGGCGGATGAAGCCTATGAAAAGGTAAAGTTGGGAATACTAGCGTTAAAGCGGATGGGGGTTCAGTATTATCAGAAAAGAATTGATACTACATGCCGCGGTGGAATTGGCGTAGAAATTGATGCTATGCTGGACCAACTGGAGGATACGGTGGCAATTGTAGTACCGGCTATGCCCCAGTCCAGGCGTATTCTGGTGGGAGGTTACTCTGTCATAGACGGAGTTGCTCTGATTAATACAGCGGTTGCTCAGGATGTACGTACACCGGTAAAAGAAAACTATATTCCAAGACTTCTGGAAGGTCAGACCAGGAGAAAAGTAGGGCTGGTTACACTGGATAAGGTTTTGGCGGGGGAGAAAGACGTAGAGCGGAGTCTTAAAGAAGCGAGAGATGCAGGAAATGAGGTTATTGTGGTAGATGCAATAACATTGGAAGATGTAGATGTAATCGCCAAAGCCTGTATTGCGCTTCAATGGAATGTTCTTTCTGTAGATCCGGGTCCGTTTACTGCAAAGCTTGCCTGCAACAGAGGCCTGATCCAGAATGAAGAAGCAAATATTCCGGAAGGAACACCAGACGAATCGGGCAAGACCGTTCTGATTGCAGCCGGAAGTGCAACGCCGGTTACAAAAAAGCAGATGGAAGTATTGACCCAGGATTCACGGCATGTACGTATTAGTATTGAGCCGCTTCCGCTGATAAATGGCGGTGATGAAGCCCTGGATGAGGCTTTCCGTGCAGTACATAAAGCAGTGGAGTTGATTAAGTCAGAAAATCAGCCGAGAGCAATTTTATTGGAAACCGCCCTTCACGGAGAACTGCTGAACCTGGATGAAGAGGACCGAAAACACCACTATCCGGTCGGTATGAGTGCAGACCGCATCAATGCGGGGCTGGGAACAATTGTATCCCAGATTCTGGAAGAGGTTGGACGAGAGAAAATTGCAGGACTTTATACAACGGGCGGTGACACAATGGTAAATGTCTGCTACCAGTTGGGGGTAGAGTGCCTGGAGGTGCTGGATTATGTAATTCCGCAAACAGATGTAACACGGTTGATTGGGAATTATGATGGACTGCCTGCGATAGGAAAAGGCGGACTGACAGGAAATGATAATACGGCATGTGATATTGTAGACAGATTATTTAAAGAAGCAATGCGTAAGTAATGGTGAAATCAATCATTAAAAATGGAGGAATGTAGAAAATGAGTGAAAATGTAAAAGAAGTAAAAAAGGAACAGAAGGATTTAGACCTTCTTAACAAGATGAAAAAGCTTCCGGGGGGGCTTGTAATTATTCCATTGCTGATTGCCGTAATTTTGGCAACATTTGTTCCCCAAGTATTTCAGATCGGCGGATATGTAACAGCCCTATTCTACGATGGAAATGCAGCAATGATGGGCCTCTTCCTTATTGTATGTGGTTCTGCAATTAATATAAAACAGGTAGGTATGCCTTTATATAAAGGTGTAACTCTGACAGCCGTAAAATTTATACTTGGTGTTTTACTGGGTCTCTTGGTAGGGAAAATTGCCGGACCGGGCGGGTTCCTGGGTCTGACACCATTCGTTATCATTGCGGCGATTACAAACTCTAATGGATCACTTTATATTTCCTTGTCTTCTCAGTTTGGTAATGCATCTGACACAGGAGCTATCTCCATTCTGTCCTTGAATGACGGTCCATTTTTTACATTAGTTGCATTAGGGGCTACAGGACTTGCATCGATTCCATTCATGAGCATGGTTGCGGTATTGGTACCATTGTTGATTGGTTTCGTTTGGGGTAATATTGACGCCGGATTCAGACGTGCGTGTCAGACAGCACAGCCTATTATAACTTTTTTTATGACGATTTCAATTGGTTCTAAGACGGATGTATCAACTCTTGTAAAGGCAGGAGCATCTGGAATTGTACTTGGTTTGATTTCCGCGGCAACAGCAGTACTCTTCTTTATTATCTTCAATATTCTTCTGCCTAAGAAGGAAAGAAATGCAATGGGTGCTGCAGTTGGTACAACAGCATTAAACTCTGCACAGACCCCGGCAGCGGTTGGTCAGGCAGATCCATCCATGGCTCAGTACGTGGATATGGCAACAGCACAGTGTGCAACAGCTTCTGTAATTACATTATTCCTCTGCCCATTTATTGTGGCAGCTTTCGATAAATACATGCAGAAGAAAGAAAAAGGTATATACTCTCCGGAAGGCTGGGCACGATACAAAGTGACTGGAGAAGAAGCACCGATCCAATAAAGCTGCATAATAGACTCAGCGGAAGTAAAGGGGCTGTAAAAAAACTCCCTTACAAGAAAAATCGCTGAGGTCGTGAGACTTCAGCGATTTTTTGGTATAATTAATTATGCAAATAAATAAAAACACCAATGTTAATTATACAGTACGACAGC
>JACERV010000022.1 GCA_013911065.1 Ruminococcus sp.
CTTTCTAATAAAATTTTGTATTCATCTGAAATACGGTGTATTCAGATGGCTTATTAAAGTTACTCTTTTTTTATATCAAAAAATTTGTATAAAACCTCTTGACTATTTATAGTTTGTCACCTCTTTCGGATAGACTCTGTTTCAAAATATGTTTAAACCTGTTTAGATTATCTTCGGAAGGCTTATTGCTTTCCATTTCGTAAAATGTCCCACCGCCTTCCGAAATGAACCAGCTGTCGGCGGGAAAGATTTTCTTTGGTGCATACTCGTGCACATTTCCTATACTTGGTACACGATACCTCTAAGCCCTTAACATGAAGTTTCTGTTCTGTTACAGTAAATTTTAAACCCTATACACGATACGTAAACCCATGATACGAAAGGCCGAGGGCAGGGCAAAACTGGTGCATGATTATGGAATAGAGCCGGTTTTGAGTAAGGAGGAGAGTAACTTACTTCTAGGACATTGTATATAATATGTGTAAAAGATTAACTTTACGAAAAGGAGCTAAAATCGTGAAAGATGATGAAAATGTACAACAACAAAGTTGTCATGAAAAGTTAAATTGTAATCCTTGTAGATGTGATTTTTGTTCCTGTACACCAAGGCCTGTGTGTCCAACGGGACCAACAGGAGCAACCGGTCCGACAGGAGCCACAGGATCAGACGGAGCCACAGGGGCAACTGGCCCGACGGGAGTTACGGGATCAGACGGAGCCACAGGGGCAACCGGTCCGACAGGAGCCACAGGATCAGACGGAGCCACAGGGGCAACTGGCCCGACGGGAGTTACGGGATCAGACGGAACCACAGGGGCAACCGGTCCGACAGGAGCCACAGGATCAGACGGAGCCACAGGGGCAACCGGCCCGACAGGAGCCACGGGATCAGACGGAGCCACAGGGGCAACCGGTCCCACAGGAGCCACGGGAACAGACGGAGCCACAGGGGCAACCGGCCCGACAGGAGCCACGGGATCGGACGGAGCCACGGGGGCAACCGGTCCCACAGGAGCAACAGGATCAGACGGAGCCACAGGAGCAACCGGAGCCACAGGGGCAACCGGCCCGACAGGAGCTACAGGATCAGACGGAGCCACAGGGGCAACCGGCCCGACAGGAGCTACAGGATCAGACGGAGCCACAGGAGCAACCGGCCCGACAGGAGCAACAGGATCAGACGGAGCCACAGGAGCAACCGGTCCGACAGGAGCCACGGGATCAGACGGAGCCACAGGGGCAACCGGTCCGACGGGAGCCACGGGATCAGACGGAGCCACAGGGGCAACCGGTCCGACGGGAGCCACAGGTGTAACCGGCCCGACGGGAGCAACTGGACCAACAGGCACGGCTGGGGCTGACCGGGCAGGGGTGATCCCATTTGCCATTGATGATGAATATGCTGAGGTTTCCGCAGATGTTCAAGGTAATCCATCAATTATTCAATTTGCTGGATTTGAAGCAAATCAGATTAATTCAGGAAGAGCTACTCAGCTACAGGCAGATGACTGGGAGGCCGGAATAATTACGTTTAATTTTAATAATTACGATCAATTTTACCGTAGTTGTTTTGTAATGCCTTATGATGCACTGGTAAAAAACATCTATGTGTTATTTGGTGCAAAATTGGCACTTTTTTTACCTGAGGGGGTAACAATGTATCCGTTTGCGGCACTTGCAGTTTTAACATCAGATATTCCGGGTCAAATGACAGGAGAGATGATCTTTACCATACTTCAAGAAACTCTGACTTATTCTGAACCGTTTACAGCGCCAGAAGGCGGCGGAGCGGTTCCTAAATATACCTTGAAAAGAGGTTCCGAAACAGATATTAATGCGGTCATTCCAGCAGGTTCCCTTGTTGGCATTATAGTAGGATGCAGAACAGAAGGGGCTACTTCAGAAATATTCAGCAGATTTTCAGTCAGCGGCGGAATTTTGCTTGAATAAATGATAGAAGAAAGTTTGTAATGAACCTGTCAGTATGATGCAGGTCTTTAAAAAAGAAATATCTAAAAGGATAAGGAGGAAAAGACTGTAGTGGTAATCAATGACGAAATTATCCGGATGATAGAAGAAACTGCAAAGTTATCGGTTGTTGACAAAAAAAACAATTTGTACAAAGATCTGGGATTTGACTCCCTTTCTTTTATCCGTCTTTTACTTAAGATAGAGGATATATATTCCATTACCTTTGATATAACAGAAATGGAATCTTGCCTGGAGGTCAGCCAGCTGATTGCATCGGTTGAAAAAAAAGTAAAGGAGAACATTAAAAGATGATTAGAGATTTATTTTTAAGGTCTAAATGTCTGCAAAAACCGGCAGTTATTGATGGTAAGACCAGCATTACGATTCAGGATGTTATTCAAAAAACTATAGGTGTTCAGGCATACCTGCCCTTGAGGCATTGGGAAAATGCCGCGATATTTTTACCCGATGGGAGCGATTTTATTGCCGCTCTTTTTGGTATATTTCTGTTGGGAAAAACGGCATTTCCTTTAAATGTCCGCCTGACAAAGCACGAGGTAATTCCCTTGCTTGAACAGACGGACACAGGTATTATCATTACTTCAGAAAGATTTCGTCCAGTTTTTGAAGAGATAAAAGCAGTGTCTATACCTCATTTATATGTGATTTATGTGGAGGAATGCCAGCCACAAGATACTATGCAGCTTCTTTACGAGCCTGGTACAGGGCCAGATGAACCAATGGTGCTGTTAACGACATCCGGCTCTACAGGCAGGAGTAAAATTGTGCCTTTGACAGAGAGGAATGTTGCGACTTCTGTTTTGGGGTATATTGACAAAATGTGTTTTGAAAACCTGAATGAGAAGGATATAAGGTATCTCCTTGCAGTTCCGTTTTCTTCTGCATATGGTTTGATGATCCTGTGTGCCTGCCTCATAAAAGAATTCCCTATGGTTCTGCTTAAAGAGGGCTTTACTTTGAATTCCTTTTATAAAACAGTTCAGGACCACAGGGTAACTCACTATGAGGGTGGGGCTACCATTCTCCTTATGATGGAGCAGACCGCAGGCAGGCCTGTTCCTTATGATATTCATTTGTTAAAATATTTTGGGTTTGGGGGAAGTAAAATTTCCGGTGCCACACTGAGAAGACTTTTAAATGCTTATCCTAAGATTCAGCTCTGGCAGGGCTATGGGATGACGGAAGCAGCCCCATTAATTACGAAGTGTGCGAATATTAGTTTAGAAAAATTGGATTCTGTGGGAAAGGCGATAAAAGGGATTGAGATTTTTATAGATGATGACGGTGTGATTACAGATACTCCTTATATCAATGGGGAAATTCTTGTAAAGGGACCCAATGTGATGTCAGGGTATTACAAAAATGAAGAGGAAACAAAAGGGGTATTGAAAAATGGCTATTTGTATACAGGTGATCTTGGCTATCTGGATGAGGAAGGGTATTTGTATATTTACGGTCGGAAGAAAAATGTAATTATCGTCAGAGGATTTAACGTATATCCGGAGGAAGTGGAAGCTTGTATCTTAAACAGCCGGTTTGCAAAGGACTGTGTTGTCTATGGAGAGATGGATGAATGGGGAAATGAAACTGTCTGCGCAGATATTATTCCGGCCGACTCTCAGACCAGCCGGGAAAAAATTCGGGAAGAAATCAGAGCTTACTGCAAAACACACCTGTCAGGATTTAAACAGCCCTTGAAAATAAAGATGGTTGATATAATCGGAAAGACTGTGTCGGGGAAAAATGAAAGGAAAAGAGAGGCGCAGTCATGAGTCTGTTTTATTTTCAGGGATTAAATTGCTATTCCAGCAGTATGTTGAATGCTGCTGCACTCACAGGGGTGGATTATCGGAATGTTTTTGCTAACTTGTGGTCAGAAACGGATTTTACGTATGATCAGATTCATCATTTGTATTTATCCAGAAGAATGCCAGCTAATCTGGAGGCATTGGGTGTAAAGCTTGAATTTCTGAATTGCTGTTCTCCAGAGGAGGTGGAAAAGAGCTTATCACGGCTTTCCAATGAGCAGTGGATGGTAGTTGGAATGGATGCATTTTTCATTCCGTGGACCCCTTATTATAGGACGTTGCACAGCTCCCATTATTTTATTGCCCGAAAAAAGAATGGAAACACTTATTCATGTTTTGACCCCACATATGACGGGAAAAATATGGAGCTAACTAAGGATAATATGATTTCCCACATTGTTGATATTTGCTGGATTTATAAAACAGCCGGGAACCAGTTTCATATAAGTATCCGGCAGGAGGTACAGGAAATACTGTATTCTCACCCTAAAATACAAGAAAATCTCCTTGTTCAAATCAAGGAGTGTGCTTACGGAAAACATAAAAACGGGGAATTGCTTGCAAAGTACATAGATGCTTTAATCAATAACCGTTATCTTTATGTTCATTACCTCCAGAGCATGTCGTTATACAGGGGAAAATATGATCAATATTTTTCTAAGGAGTTTTTTCAAAAATGGGTAACAGTAAAATATGGATTATATAAAGCATCTATCAGGCAAAGCAACCAGGAGATCATTCGTGAGGTATGTGGGCATTTTGGGGAACTGATAAGAGAAGAAATGGATATTGCTCAAAAGATCGGGACAACAATATAAAATTTCTATATACATTCGTGTTAGAAAAGGCAAAAATAAAGTGTTGCAGGTATCACGCCAGTATATAATTGACAATTACATTTCGTATAGTTATACTGGGTGTAGTGCAAGGAGGTATAGTCTATGACTTAAGGTAACTATGCCTCTTTTTTTATGTTAAGAGAGTCGTGTTATTACAGCGGCTGGAGCTGTCTAATATTGATGTAAACATGTTCTCGGCGGCAGATAATAGTCTAATAAATGATGGTTGTGGATTATACCATGGCAGGTTGATTTTACCATATGAACATTTGTCTAGATTCCAGAACGATTTGATTGACTAAAATCCGGGATTCAAGCTAATAGGATATCACCCTGTGTCTACAGGGGGGATACATATTGATATATCTGTGGCATGCTCCAGCATACTTGCAACCCTTGATTTTGGTGTGCCTTTGGTTTGCAAGTCCGAACTGGTTGTTTCCCTGTCTTTGCGGGTTCTTGGTAATACTGTTGAGACTTGTGTAGAATTATATCAGAAATAAAGAACCACATGTATTTTAACTATAGAGTTCCCTTATAATTTAGATTTTTCAGAAAGGAAATGAAACCATGATTCAATATGAAGGCCGTGTTTTCCGTCCGCCCTCTGAGGCGTACAGTCTGATTGTGCAGGTCACCATCGGTTGCAGTCATAATAAATGCACCTTTTGCGATATGTATAAGGAAAAGCAGTTCCGGGTGCGCAAATTGGAGGAGGTCAAGGCCGATTTCGACGCGGCTCGTGCCCAGTATCACAAGGTGGAGCGCATCTTCTTAGCGGATGGCGATGCGCTGATGTGCCGTACCGCACATATGGCGGAGATTTTGCGTTATATCAAGCAAGTTTTCCCCGAATGTGAGCGCGTGACCTCGTATGGATCACCGTCATCCATTCTATGTAAGACACAGGAGGAACTGAACGAGCTTTCCGTCCTCGGACTGTCCATGATATATCTGGGGCTGGAATCCGGCTCGGATGAAGTCCTGCGCCGTGTTAACAAGGGCGAAACAGCAGATGAAATCGTGCGCGCCGGTCTGATGGTCAAAGAAGCAGGCATGAAATTGAGTGTTACTTGTATCGCAGGGCTTGGCTCTCTTGAGCTTTCCGAAACTCACGCCATCCAAACCGCCGAAGCCCTGTCCCGCATGAAACCAGAGTATATCGGACTGTTAACTCTACTGTTTGAGCTGGAAACGCCGTTGATGCGCGACTGGAAAGAAGGTCGTTTCTACCTGATGAATCCGGTAGAAATCGCACACGAAACCCTGATTTTGCTTGAGCATATCGACGCAGAGGGCAGTGTGTTCCGCGCAAACCATGCCTCGAACTACGTCAACCTCGCCGGTACACTCAACTGCGACCGGGAAACTATGATTGGCCGCCTGCGCCAAGCACTTGAGGGAAAAATCAACTTCAAAAGTGAAGAGTTTCGTGCACGCTGAAACACCTATCACAATAATTTGTGAGGATAGGGTTTAAAATGATATACATGTTGAGACATGCGTACATTTATCCCACGATGTTTATTCATGTAACTTTGCAGCTAAGAATTTAAAAGTTTTGAGATGAAAAAGGTGTTTCTTTAGAACGGTCTTTAAATGCTTTATAATATTTGATGTTTCTGATATAATCTTCATAAACACTTCAAACTTTAAGGCTAAAGAACAAAGGAGGGCATTATGTACAATCTTTTGATTGGTGGCGCTGCAGGCCAAGGCGTGGATACTACTGCGGCAATATTGGAACATTGGATTAAGCAGTCGGGCTGCGAAGTATTTACAGTGCGCGATTTGATGTCGCGTATTCGAGGCGGCCATAACTTTTCATGTATTCGTTTTGGTGCGCAGGTCCCCTGCTGCCACAGCGAAAAGCTGGATGGTATCATCGCTCTCAATGCAGAAACCGTTTCTATTCACCGGGATCATTTGCGGGACGGCGGATTTATTCTCTGTGACAGTGCAGTTGAAACAGATGATGATTTCGTTATCAAACTGGATATGGCAGCTATAGCGAAGAAACTGGGTAACGCGCGCGTGGCGAGTAGTGTGGCTATCGGCGCAGCGTTAAAGTTGTTCGGCGTCCCCATGAGCACGGAGCAGGCGGATAGCGTTTTCCGAAAATCTGTGAAAGCGGAATATGTAGATATTAATGTCCAGGCGGTACAAGCCGGATATCATGCCGTGCCTCAGAAATTTGAGCATGCCGGGGGGAATGCCTCTGATCACATGCTCATTTCCGGCAACCAGGCGCTGGCGCTGGGGGCCTTGACAGCAGGAGTGAAGTTTTATTCGGCATATCCGATGTCACCCTCCACATCCATTATGGAGTACTTGTCGCTAAAGTCTGCGGAAACAGGAATTGTTGTGGAGCAGGCTGAGGATGAAATCGGGGCAATTAACATGGCTGTCGGTGCCTCTTTTGCAGGCGCACGGGCAATGACGGGGACCTCTGGCGGCGGCTTCAGCCTGAAAGTGGAGGCCCTTGGTTTAGCCGGCATGGCTGAAATCCCCCTTGTTGTGGTGGATGTGCAGCGCCCCGGTCCTGTTACCGGTTTTCCTACCCGCACGGAACAGAGCGATTTAAAATTCGTTATTTCAGCTTCCCAGGGGGAGTTCCCACGGATGGTCATCGCGTTGCGTAATCATGAGGATGCATTTTACCAAACCATTCGTGCTTTCAACATGGCAGAAAAATATCAAATCCCGGTGATTTTGCTCAGTGACCAGTATCTGGCTGACTCTACGGCTGCTATTCCGATGTTGGATTCCCGCAAGATTGCGCTGTACGAACCGGAAGAGGGACCTGCGGGAGAGGACTACGCCCGCTATCGTTTTACGGAAAGCGGTATTTCTCCACGCAAATTTCCTGGAACGAGAGATGGCTTTGTTGCCGCTGACACTGACGAACATGATGAGTATGGACACATTGTAGAAGATAGCGAGACTCGTATCCGTATGATGAAAAAACGTATGGGCAAGCTGGCACTGCTGGAGCAGGAGATTTTGGAGCCCGAATTACTGGGAGAACAGTCTCCTGATGTATTGCTTCTGGGCTGGGGCTCTTTGTATGGTCCGCTGGAGGAAGCCGTAGAATTACTTAATCAAAAAGGTGAAAAACGTTATAGCGCATTGGTGTTTGGGGACGTCTGGCCGCTTCCGCAAAAATTGCTGAAGCAATTGGCCTCATCAGCCAAGTACATTATTCATGTTGAGCAGAACTATACCGGTCAGCTTGCATCGCTGATTGCCGAAGTTACGGGGATTAAAACGGATGCCGGAATATTGAAATATGACGGAAGACAGCTCAGTGGTGAGGAGATTGCTGATCGAATTGTAAAGGAGGGATTTTGATGGGAGGACATAAATTCGACACTTATGAAACAGCCTGGTGTCCGGGCTGCGGAAACTTTAGTATATTAAATTCTCTCCAAAAGACGCTGGGGGAATTGAAAAAAGACCCGCATGATGTATTGATTGTGGGCGGCATTGGGCAAGCCGCAAAAACCCCTCAATATATCAGCGCAAATAGTTTTTGCGGACTTCATGGACGCGCAGTGCCGCCTGCCGTTGCGGCAAAAATTGTAAATCCCAATCTGACCGTCATTATCAATAGCGGAGACGGAGACAGCTACGGTGAAGGCGGCAATCATTTTATCCACAATATCCGCCGCAATGTGGATATTGCCCATTTCATTCATGATAATCAAGTGTATGGTCTGACAAAGGGGCAGGCTTCTCCGACTGCAGACGAAGGTGCTGTAAATGACGTACAGGTGGACGGAAACAATAATATTCCGTTCAACCCGGTTCTTATGGCCATTGCATCCGGAGCTGGTTTTGTGGCGCGCAGCTTCAGCGGCAAACCGCAGCATCTGGAGGAGATGATGAAGAGAGCTATTTTGTTTAAAGGCTATGCCATGGTAGATATTTTGCAGCCGTGCGTCAGCTTCAATAAGGTCAACACCTTTGCATGGTATAATAAACGTGTTTATGAATTGGATGACACCCATGATGCAGGCAACCGCCTGGCAGCTATGGAGAGGGCTATGGAGTTCGGCGACCGCATCCCCATTGGTATATTGTATGAAAAGGAGCAGCCCACCTATCACGAAAAGCACCCTTCATTGAAAGACGGGCAGGTTTTGGTGGCAGAACGGAACAATCCTGCTCTTATCGACAAGTATATGCAGGAAATGGTTTAATAATTGAAGGACCGCCGGCTTTTTGATATGATACCCTCAAGTAGGACACTGAAATATAAAAATCTACTTGGGGGTATTTCTATGTCCAGAAAAAGTAAGATTAATCCAGTTGAAAAAGTTAAGGTTGTTGAGCGATATTTAAAAGAAAGAATCGGGCTCAACGAAGCCGCCAGAATTTCAGGTAATTGTTCAAATGATACCATCATTGCATGGATACGCATTTATGAAGAGTCAGGACCTGCAGGCTTACTTGACCAGCCTAAAAACCAAATGTATTCTAAAGAATTAAAACTAAATGCTGTCCAAGATTATATCAATGGGGAGGGTTCACAGAATGATATCTGTAAAAAATATCAGATTCGTTCTCGGTCCCAGCTCAGGCAATGGGTTAAGGTGTATAATAATGGTGGAAATTTAAGAGAAACCACCGGAGGTGCATCTATGAAAAAAACAAGGGATACAACTTTTGAAGAACGACTAGAGATTGTGGAAGAGTGTTTGGAGAATGATAAGAATTACGGTGCAGCGGCTATTAAATATGGCTGTTCCTATCAACAAGTTCGTAATTGGGTGAAAAAATATGAAGAGATGGGGGCTGCTGGTCTTGACGACCGCCGTGGCCGGCGCATTGGCTCACGGCCCAGTCGAACCCCAGAAGAAGAACTGCGGGATAAGATTGCGGAATTGGAGCGCAGGAACATAAATCTACAAATGGAGAATGACCTGTTAAAAAAAGTCAGAGAACTGGGGAGGGGGGAGCACTATCATTAGTACATCATCTTACAACATATAAAGCGATTAAAGAACTGTCTGAAACCAAAGCGTATCCTGTGAAGAACCTTTGCGCCTATCTGGGCATTACCCGTTCAGCGTATTACCGATGGCTAAAGCATCCGGTGAGCAGCCGCGAAGCCAGAAACAGACAGATTGCAGAGGAAGTACGAAGAATCCATGAGGAACATCCAGACATGGGATATCGCCGTATCCGAGATGAATTGGCAATGAGCCATGATATCCAGGCAAATGATAAGCGTATTCTACGGATATGCAGAAGTGAGAGAATTCAGTCCACGATTAAATGGAAACCCAAAGGCTGTACCAAGGCTGACCGAAATCCAGACCATGTTGCGAAAAACTATCTGAATCGGGATTTCCATGCGGATTCGCCAAACGAAAAATGGCTGACGGATGTAACCGAATTCAAATATTATATTGGGATTGAGGTTCACAAGATGTATTTGAGCGCAATTCTAGACTTATATGACCGGAGAATCGTCGCATATAAGATAAGTAATCGTAATGATACCCCGCTGGTCATGGATACCTTCGATGAAGCCGTGAAACTAGAGCCAGATGCACACCCTTTATTCCATAGTGATCGCGGGTTTCAATATACCAGTGCACAATTCCACGCCCGGCTGAAAAAACATCATATGAGACAAAGCATGTCCCGCGTGGCACGTTGTATTGACAATGGACCTATGGAAGGGTTTTGGGGAATTCTAAAACGGGAAATGTATTATGGACACCGTTTTACGGAAAGGGAGAAACTGTTGTCTGTTATAACAGATTACATTGACTATTACAATAATCGACGTTTACAACACAAACTGAACATAATGGCACCAATGGCATATCACAACCAGTACATGTTAGCAGCATAAAAATCCGCCAGCCACAACGTGGCTGACGGCAAAAAACTTATGATATTTTATTGTCCTCTTGACGGGTAGCACACCATTTTGCTGGCGGTCTTTAATATTACATATTTATATGTCTTCAAGCACTCGAACAATATAATTATTCCAATGATATTTTACTTTACCTTTGTTTTGCCGGCTCACAATGTGGGTAAGATGATATATAAAGTAAGGACAAAATTTTAATGGGATGCAAAATAATTCTTACTCATCCATTTTTTTCTATTTGAAGGGGAATGAAAATCAATTGCTATTATTTCGTTAGCCGCTTGTGTCGCTTCTTTTGTCGTCATAAAAAAACGATCTTGACCGATTTTATCAGCGAAACCGCTGATGCATAATACGTTTTGGGGCTGTGGCTTAATTTCCGCATATAAAATAAGTATTTTTTGTGATTTACATCTTTTTTCCAATTGCTTCAATGCATGAAGTGCTGTGGCATCCATACTATTTACATTTTTCAGTCTTAATATCAAGATTCTTGTTGTACTGCGAAGTTCATTAAGAATATCCAAAAATGTATTCACAACACCATAGAAAAGTGGGCCATTCACTTCGTAAATTGCGATTCGGCTGTCTATATGCTCTCTCATTTCGCTATCGTCTGATTCACTAAAATCAATTTCTATTTCATGGCTCACATTTTCTATCAGCTTGTTCTCAGACATTCTTTTTACGAACAAGAACATTGCAATGACCATGCCGATCTCAATTGCAATTACTAAATCAAATAAGATTGTCAATACAAAAGTAACTAATAGTACTGTTACATCACTTTTGGTAGAAGTAAAAATGCCTTTGAAAGATCTCCATTCACTCATGTTATATGCGACCACAACTAATATTGCGGCTAGTGTTGCCATTGGAATTAGATTCGCCAAAGGCATAAATACCAGCATAATTAACAGAAGCATTATTGCATGCACGATTCCTGCAATTGGAGTACGTCCTCCATTTTTGACGTTTGCCGCTGTACGGGCAATTGCTCCTGTCGCCGGAATCCCTCCAAATAATGCTGAGGCTATGTTCGCCACACCCTGTGCAATTAATTCCATATTACTATTATGTTTTTTGCCAATCATGCCATCAGCAACGACAGCTGATAATAAGGATTCTATGCTTGCTAAGAATGCAATAGTTATTGCTGGCTGTATCAGTTCTTTTACAACAGATAAGCTGACATTAAGCTCAGAAAAATTTATTAGCTTTATACTGCTTGAAAGATCACCAAATCTGCTGCCAATTGTTTCTACTGGAATATTTAAAGTTTTTACACCAATAGTCATTACGACTAAGGCAATCAAACTGCCTGGTATAGTTTTATTGACTTTTGGCCAAAGTACAATGATTAATAACGAAAGTAGACCAACTAATGTTGTAGCCAGATGAATTGTTTTAAAGTGCTGAAAATATGCAGCCCACTTATCTAAAAATTCTGATGGAACATGGTCAATTTTTAATCCAAAAAAATCCTTTACTTGTGTTGACAGCAATACAACAGCTATACCACTTGTAAATCCTGTAGTAGTAGGATAGGGGATATATTTAATTACACTTCCTAATTTGGCTACTCCCATTAGAATCATAAAAACACCAGCAAGTATTGTCGATATCAGCAATCCCTCAAGACCATATTGTGCAATGATTCCATATATAATAACAACAAAGGCCCCAGTAGGCCCTCCTATTTGAACGCGGCTTCCACCTAAAAGTGAGATTAAAAACCCGGCAATAATTGCTGTGACCAGTCCTTTTTCAGGAGTTACGCCTGAGGCGATCGCCAGAGCAACGGAAAGCGGCAGTGCAATAATTGCGACGATAATTCCTGCAATAATGTCATTTTTTATTTGCTGTACAGTTAGCTCTTTTTTCCTGTGCTTAATAATTGAAAATAATTTTGGTTTCAAAACTCTATACCTCTTTCTTTAGTGTTCTTTCAAATAATATCCATTCTTCATCTATGTAATTTTCAATCACACACTTCGAAGAAATAAATTCACTTGATAATAAACCATGTACAAGTGATAAAAACATAACCGTCAGTAGGTCAATATCTTTTTCACTTTTAATGCCAGAGTGATATTCATTGCAAATTAAAGCCTTAACCTTCTGTAACCGGGATTCTGATAAACGCACTATCTTTTGGCGAATTTCACTATCCATTGTGTCTGGTGGAAACAAAAGCAGCCTTTTCCAAAAAAGTAACTTTTCTTTTGAACTTCCAAAGTAATTTATAATTCCAAAGTACAGTTCTTTTAATGTATTAGAATTCTGTTCAATAACAATAAAATATTTATCTATTTCTTCATTAAAAAGTTGATAGAGAAGAACCTCCTTACTCGGAAAATGCGCATAGATGGACGCTTTCTTTATTCCGACCAATTTTGAAACTTCATTTAGTGTAAACTCCATCCCTTTGTCAGCAAACAATCCATAGGTTACATTAATGATTTTATTTTTTGTTTCCATGCAGACCCCTCTTTCTTCCTACCTTCCGGTTGGTAGGAAAAATTATTATACTATTTTCACATATAGATGTCAAATTATCTAACGAGGCTGAAACATCCTGCCAGATTATAAAGCGAGGATACATACATTTGAAAAGATACAATATGTGGTTGAAAATAATAAATTAATAAAGGTGAGAATTGTAATATTTAACAGAAACCTTCAAACGTAATTGTTGAAAATGCACTAAAATTATGATAAAAAGAAAAATATATTATTTATTATTGACAGATAAAAGCAGTAGTGCTATATTGAACATGACAAGATTGTATCCAATATCCGATATCCAAAACGGAATGGAGAAAAACAAAGGAGGAAGAAAATGAGAAAGAAAACGTTAGTAGCCGTTTTAATGACGGCAGCAATGGCCTGTACACTTCTTGCAGGATGCAGCACTCCCACACAAGAGACAGCGAGCACTGACACAAAGACTGAAGAAAGCTCAGACAACTCACCTTCAGAGACAACAAGAGAGTCAGCTACCATCGTAGATGCAGACAAACTTCCTGTAAAAGGAATCGGAGCACAGATTACATCAGATGTGAAAGGGAATGAAGAATACAAGATTGGGTATATTGCCAAGAACACAACCAACCCATACATGGTTGCTCAGGCGGAGGGGGTAAAAAAAGCCGGAGCGGATATGGGCTTTACAGCAGTTACACAGGCACCCTCCACGGCAGACAGTGTTGAAGAGCAGGTTAAGATTATGGAAGACATGATTCAGCAGGAAATGGATGTGATTATTGTGCACTGTGCAGATTCTAACGGAATTATGCCGGGTGTCAGAAAAGCAGAGGAAGCTGGAATTATAGTAATCACAATCGGGACACCTGCATCGGAAGACACTTTCCTGAGAACAGGGGTGGATTACAGAGAGACAGGGGTAACCGTTGCGACAAAGATGGCGGAAGCCTTAGGAGGCAAAGGAAATATCATCATTCTCGAGGGACCTCCCGGAGCAGCCAATGCCATTGAGCGGCTGGAAGGCATCAAAGAAGCTTTCGCTGAGTATCCAGATATCAAGATAGCTGCATCTCAGACAGCCAACTTCAAGAGAACAGAAGGGATGTCTGTAACGGAAAACCTGCTTCAGAAGTATACAGACGTCCAGGGAATCATCGGTATGAATGATGAAAGTGCACTGGGGGGTGTTCAGGCTTTGAAGGCAGCAGGCAGGACAGATGTACTGGTAGCAGGCTTTGACGGAAGTACAGATGCTACAAGTGCAGTGGAATCCGGTGATATGTTTGCTACATATAATACAGACCCCTATGGGTCAGGATACATTGCATGTGCGTATGCGGTCAATTATCTGAATGACGGAACCGAGCCGGAGGGCAAGTTTATTCCCTTCCCGACAGCAGCCAATGACCCGCTGATCATGGTTGAGACGGTAGAGAACTACAAAGAAAATATTGCATGGTGGAAAGTAATCCAATAAGAAATAATTCATAAGATTTCACCAGAGGAGGCTGCAAAATGAACTTATGATACAGGATATTGAATATTTGACGAAAGTGCAATATTTTATATCTGGTGTAAAGGCTTTGTTTTGCAGCATCCTCTATAAAAAGAGAGTATCCGGTTGAGAGAAGTGGATGAGGTGAAAAAAATGGCTGAGACAATATTGAAAGCACGTCATATTACGAAATTGTTTCCCGGTATGAAGGCGCTGGATGATGTAGACTTTGATTTGCAGGAAGGTGAAGTGCATATTCTGGTCGGAGAAAACGGCGCAGGAAAGAGTACGCTGGCAAAGGTAATTCTGGGCGCCTACAAAGCAGAAGAAGGAGAAGTTACTTTTGACAATGAGGTTGTAAAGTTTAATGGGACAAAGGAAGCACTGGCAAAAGGAATTGTTGCAGTGTATCAGGAATTTACGCTGGTCCCTCATATCAGTGTGGCCCAGAATATTTTCCTGAACCGGGAATACCGGACAAAATTGGGACTAATTGACCATAAGAGAATGGAGAGAGAAGCACAGCGGCTGATGGAGTCGTTGAACTGTGAATACATTGACGTGAAGAGTCATGTGAAAACTCTAAGCGTTGCAGAGCAGCAGATGGTTGAAATTGCGAAAGCACTTTCTTTTAAACCACGGGTTATGGTATTTGACGAGCCTACGGCCACCTTATCGGAAAGGGAAGTGGATTCCTTATTTGCACAGATTCACCGTTTGAAAAAGGAGGGGATCGGCATCGTTTATGTGTCACACCGGATGCAGGAGTTTCCGTTGATTGGTGACAGGATTACTATACTCAGGGATGGTGTAAAGATTAAGACAGTAGATATCGACGCGTGTTCCAACGAAGAGCTGGTAAATATGATGGTTGGCAGGGATGTATCCCAAGTTTATGTCCGCACTCAGAATGAACATACAGGGACTGCACTTCGCACCCAGAATTTATGTGATTATAAGGGAAAAGTAAAAAATGTAAGCATCAGCGTCAGACGGGGTGAGATTGTGGGAATTGCCGGCCTGGTCGGCGCAGGACGCACTGAGACGGCAGAACTGCTCTATGGAATTGAGCCTGTCAAGTCTGGAGATGTTTTTATAAATGAAAAAAATGTTTTACCAAAATGTCCCCAGAATGCTGTGAAGCTTGGAATCGGGCTGGTAAGTGAAGACCGGAAACTCCAGGGGCTTGCGCTGGACGAGTCCATTGCACTGAATACAGTGGCAGTCAGCCTAAAAAAGGTATTTCCGAATTTCTTTATATCAAATAAGAAAATAAATGAGATAGCTCTTGATTATAAAAAGCGGCTTAGAATAGCTACAACAAGCGTAAATAAAGCATGTAAATACTTATCCGGCGGCAATCAGCAGAAAGTGGTTCTTGCCAAATGGCTGAGTTTTAACCCGGATATCCTTATTTTTGATGAGCCTACAAGGGGTATTGATGTTGCGGCAAAAATGGAGATTTACGGGCTTATGGACCGTCTGGCATCGGAAGGAAAAGCAATTATTATGATTTCCTCAGAGCTTCCGGAGGTTATCGGTATGAGTGACAGGATTTACATTATGCATGAAGGAGAGATTGTGGATGAAATAAGGCGCGGCTCGGAAGAATTCAATTCCGAAAGCATCGGTGCACGGATGATGCTGGGAACAGGGGGTACTGAGGATGCAGAAAAATAGTTTTAAGCAAACGATGAAGAGGGTACCTCCGGTAGCGTACATGCTGGTCATTATCATTGTAATATTCAGTTTTATGGACTCACACTATCTGTCATTTTCAAATTTCAGAAATGTACTGATTCAGTCCACCCCGTTAATGATACTGGCATTTGGACAGACCTGTATTGTTCTGACACAGGGAACGGATTTGTCACTGGGGGCGCAGGTCAGCTTTGTGACAGTGTTCATCGTATTTTTAGCACAGCGTGGAATTATTCTGGAAGCTGCAATGCTGATTGCGGTCTGCTGTACCATGCTGATTGGCGCAGTAAATGGTCTGATTGTGGCAAAGGGAAACATTCCCCCTTTTATTGCCACTTATGGAATGCAAAACATAGTGAATAGTATTTCACTGCTTTTGACGGCAGGTTCTTCCGTTTACTTTTCCAGTTTTACATACCGGATTGTGACAGAGACGACAATTCTGTTTATCCCGCTTATGGTATGGGTGGCTGTAGCTGTGTTTGTAATTGTCTGGGTGGTGCTTCGGAAAACAAAATTTGGTACAAATATCTACGGACTGGGCGGCAACAGGGAGGCATTGGCCCTTGCCGGCATCAGCCCGGTGAAATGTCTGATAAAAACATATGCATTTGCCGGCATGATTGCAGGTATTGCAGGAATCATTACACTCTGCCGGGTAGAATCCGGGCAGCCGATTGTGGCAAACGGATGGGAATTCCAGGCGGTAGCTGCAACACTTCTTGGAGGAACATCACTGCGGGAAGGAAAGGGTGGTGTCACCGGAACTATTTTTGGTGTGCTGTTGATTCAGATTATTAAGAACGGGCTGAACGTTGTTGGAGTACAGTCAATATATCAGAATGCAATTATCGGTTCTATCGTTTTAGCGGCGATTATTATTGATGCGGTTGTCCGTATTCGTGCAAAAGAATAGGAGGACATGGGCATGAAAGCAAAAAGATTATTTGGAGAGATAAAAAGTTCTAAAGTATTTTATAGTCTGGTCGGATTGATTGTACTGATCATTATTTCAGCAGTTATCGCCCCGAACTTCCGTACTGTGGACAACCTGATAACGATTTTCAGACAAGCAAGTATTCTTCTTGTTCTGAGTGCGGGACTTACCGCAGTATTGCTGACAGGTGGAATGGATTTATCGGTAGGAGCTACGGCGGGATTTGTGGGCTGTATCTGCGCCCGTATGATGAAAGAAGGAGTCCCTATCCTGGCGGCATTTGCAATTGGGATTCTGATAGGTATGATTGTTGGAATTGTAAACGGGTTTCTGGCAGGAATCCTTCCAAGCTTCATTGCAACTTATGGGACCAACTGGGTGCTTGGAGGCCTGGCAATTATAGTCATGCAGGGTGCGGTTATCTATGACCTGCCTAAGAATTTCACACAGATTGGGGTGGGGCATACTGGTCCGGTTTCTAATCTGATTATTATTGCGGTAATTGTTGTTGTGGTGATTTATATACTGCTTCAGAGAACTACCTACGGAAGACAGGTATATGCATATGGCTCTAATCCGGTTGCAGCGAAATATTCGGCAGTGCCGATGAAAAGGATTATGGTTTCCAGTTTTATGATGTGCAGTATGTGTGCAGGACTTGCCGGAATGCTGATAACAGCAAGGCTAAATGCAGCAGACGCAGCCATGGGAGACAGCTACGGGCTGCAGACAGTGGCGGCTGTCGTAATCGGAGGAACCTCCATGCTGGGCGGCGAAGGCGGTGTTGTAGGAACTGTCATCGGGTCTTTGATTCTGACAATTATCGTAAATGTAATGAACCTGAAAGGGATATCTTCTTTTGCGCAGGGCATGGTGGTGGGGATTGTTATTATCGCTATGGTATTATTTGACACCTATACAAAACGGAAACAGGAAAGAAGTGCGGTTTAACCTATGAATTAGAATTGGCGGCTGACGTCAATTTTAAGATAAAAGAAAATAATTTATGGAAAGAAAGAGAGGTATTTATTATGGGATTTACAATAAGACCACTTAACACAGGATTTATTCCGACAAAGCCACTGGAATATCATTATCATTTTTCATGCAAACCATATTTAAAGGGACTGCCGGAGGAAGCAGTCGCCCTGCCGGACTTCACGTTTCTGATTGAGGGAGGAGAGCAGCTGATTCTGGTTGACACAGGTATGGCATGGACCGAGCGTGCAAATAAATATCACCATAAAGGCTCCTGGCAGACACCGGGTGTAGATGATATTGAGGCAAAGCTTGCCAATGTGGGGTACAAGCCGTCAGATGTGGATATTGTCGTATTTACACACCTTCACTGGGACCATGTATTCTATATAGAGAAATTCACAAAGGCACGCTTTATATGCAACAAAACAGAATGGGAATACGCCCATAACCCAGTCCCCCTTCACTTCAAGAGTTATGAACGTGCGGTTATTGCAAAAGACGGCGATGAAATTATCGCTCCATTTGACCAGCCTGGCGTAAAAGAACGCTTCGAGACGGTGGAAGGTGAATGTGAAATTATTCCTGGAATCAGTGTATTTGAAAGCTTTGGACATTGCCCTGGCCATATGACAGTGGTTGTAGAAACAGAAAATGGACCGTACTATTGTGTAGGCGATTCTGTATTTGTAATGAGTAACATTGATGTGCCCCAGGAGATGGCAGACGCATTGCATTACGATATCTGCCCTCCGGGACGTTACGTTGATATTGTAGCTTCATGGAATACGATCAGGGATACTGTAAGGCGCTGTAATGAAGCAGGCGTTGATCCGCATACCCATCTGTTGCTTGCACATGATAAAGGGTTATCTGATTATTGTGAAGCATATGCACAGTGGAACGAGGGCCGCCTTCCAGTTCTGGGACTGAAAAAATAGGATGCTTATGAAGACGATAGCTGTAATTGGAAGCTGCGACACAAAATACCGGGAAGTGGAATACATGCGGGAGTGTATCACATCACAGGGTGTGCAGGCTCTAGTAATTGATGTGGCGACAGGTCCAGGCTCTTCCTACGGGTATGACATATCCAGGGAGGCGGTTGCAGAGTCCTATGGCACAAGCTGGGCAGAACTTGAACTAAAGACAAAGGGTGAAAAAATCAGTTTTATGATGGATGCCTGCGCCGCTTTTGTGGAAAAGCTTTTTCGGGAGGAGAGAATTCATGGAGTACTCTCCGCGGGAGGACTTCAGAATACAGTTATGGCAACCAATGCAATGAAACGGCTGCCTATAGGCTTTCCCAAGGTCATGGCAACTACAGTGGCATCCGGGAGAAGGATGTTTCAAGATGTAGTGGGGAATAAAGATATTGTAGTGATTCCTTCCATATGTGATTTTACAGGAATGAACATCGTGACAAGACAAATCCTGGACAATGCCTGTGCCTGCTGTGCAGGCATGGTAAAAGCGGCGGGGCAGGTTCTGCAAAAGGGCAGTAAACCGGTAATTGGTGTAACACTAATGGGGATTACTAATACGGGTGCCTGTGCAGCCGTGGATGAGTTGGAACGTCTGGGGATGGAAGTAATCGGTTTTCATGCTACCGGCACTGGTGGGGCAATTATGGAACAGATGGCTGCGGATGGTCTTATTGACGGAATTCTGGACCTGACTACCCATGAAATTACGCAGGAATATTTTAAAGGCGGGTTCTCCTTTGGAGAAGATGTAAAATACAGGCTGGTGAAAGGAGTACAGAAAAAAGTTCCGTTAGTTGTCAGTGTGGGTGGTCTGGATTTTATTGATTTCTCTGTGGAAGAGTTTCCGCCCCGTATGGAGCAACGTATTTATATGTATCACAATGCTACAACAGCGCATATCAAGCTGCTCCCTGATGAGGCAGAGATTACCACGGCACGCTTTGTGGAGCGTCTGGAAAAAATTGATTATCCGGTTAAGCTTCTGCTCCCGACAGAGGGGATGCGCCATAATACCCGGGAAGGGGAAGAGCTGTATTATAAGGAAGTAGATGATGTGATTTTTCGGAAAATAAAAGAGCTGAAAAATGACAATATTCAGACTATCACAATCCCCGGAAACCTTGACACAAAAGAATGGGGAGTACAGGCAGCACATTATATGATTGATGAACTGCGTGAGAGAGGCGTTATCGGTGATGAAGTAAAATATTAACTCGCGATTTGATATGGAAGGATATTGAAAACATGACAGAAGATGTTAAAAAAATAGCAGAGGAACTTGTCATAGCCTGTAAAAGAGCTTATACTAGAGGTATACAGACAGGTAGTGGCGGAAACGTAAGTGCCCGGATACCAGACAGGGATTTAATGCTTGTAAAGGCGAGCGGCAGCTCTTTTGCCGACAGTACACCGGAGAGTTTTGTCATTACTGATTTTGACGGTAATTTAGTAGAAGGGAAAGGGAAACCTACAAGAGAAGCTTTACTACACGGTTTGCTATACAGAATTTGCCCTAAGATGAATTCAGTTGTGCATGTTCATTCACCGTATTCGATTGCATGGGCCTCCACAGGAAAGAAACTGACCAGAACAACATGGCATGCAAAACTGAAGGTATGCACAGATTATCCTACTTTAGATGTTCCGGCAGCAGTAGTTGAAAAAGATTATTTTCCTTTTGTTGAAAAAATATATAGCGAGTATCCAGAGCTGCCCGGATTTCTGTTGGTGGATCACGGGATTGTGGCAGTTGGAAAGGATGCAATTGATGCAGAACATACAGCGGAGCTGATGGAGGAGACCGCACAGGTGGCAATTTTGAAAGCAGCCGTTTCAAAGCTTGGCTTGTAAATATTACTTTAGGTGAAAACTATATGAGAGAAAGTGCGCGAATTACAATGAATGACTTTAACAAGGTCACACTGCAGCATAACAGGCTGCCGGACCTTGTTCTGGATAAGCTGATGGAATGGATCATGAGCGGAAAGCTTCTTATGGGAGACAAGCTGAACACGGAAGAACTGGCAAGCCAGCTTGGAGTCAGCAGGATGCCCATAAGGGAAGCACTGAGCAATCTGGAGAAGATGAGTCTGGCAGAGTCAATTCCCTATGCAGGAACGCGGCTTGTGACACTGACAAAAGAGGATGTCCGGCAGATATACATTGCCAGGACAGCACTTGAACCCGTGGCGGCAAAATATGCCTGCGAGAAGATTACGGAGAAGGATATTGAAAATTTCCGGAAGATTCACGAGGAATACAGACGGATTGTCACTCAGGACGAACTGGATGCCATTGATGTATATCAGCAGAACAGACTGTACCATTTTTCCATTTACAAAGCCAGTGAGCTTGGCAGAGTGTGTACGATGATAGAGTCATTGTGGGATAACCTGTCTTTTTTTAAACTGATATACGGGCAGGAGCTTTTGAATAGTAAGGAGTCAAGAGAACGCATGATAGAGGAGCATCAGAGCTATCTGGAAGCTTTGGAAAAGCGGGACAGTGACTTAATCTATGAGCTTCTGCGGGAGAATCTGAAAAAAAGAACGGAAAATATCCCCTACAATTCAGATGCATATTTCCATGAGGAAACCTGATAAAAATGAGTAATAGGAGCCTGGATACGAACGGTATTCAGGCTCCTGTTGTATGTATGAATGTAAAGGAGAGACAATGGACTCAGTATTATATACACTGCCGGAGAATATCCGCAGTAAGAATTATGTGGTTGCATCTTATTATATTAAGCTGCCTAAAGAGACAGATGTGTTGAAAAAGGCATCCACCCTGGCTGTTGGGCAGACCATTGGAACATGGATACCGGTTCCCGGCATTACGGAGGAAATCAGGGAAAAATATATGGGAAAGGTGGTGAATGTGTTTGATGTGCCTGCTCTTGATTTATCTACGCAGATTGACACCTTGGAACGGGAATATATTATTCAGATTGCCTACCCGGCAGTGAATTTTGGCAGTGATTTTCCGCTTCTTCTCACGTCACTTCTGGGAAATGATGCGTCAACCTCTGCCCAGGTCAAGCTGCTCGATATCGAACTGCCGGAGGAATATACAAAAAAATTCTCGGGACCTTATTATGGAATAGAGGGTATACGGAAGCTGACCCAAACCCCGCAGCGCCCTCTTTTATTAAATATGATTAAGCCCTGTACCGGGCTGACGCCTGCGGAAGGTGCACGGATATTTTATGAGACAGCACTGGGGGGCGTGGATTTTATCAAAGATGATGAACTGCTTGGAAACCCCTCTTACAGTAAGTCATGGGACCGGGTAAAAGCATACAAACAGGCAGCCCAGGCTGCTTATGAAAAAACCGGTGAGCGGGTTTTATATTTTGTGAACGTGACAAGCGGCGCAGGGGAGATTTTGGATACTGTAAAGCGGGTGGAGGATGCGGGAGCAGATGGGATTATGCTGAACTTTGCCGCTGTGGGATACAGCGTTTTAAAGCAGGTATCGGAGGCATCCCGTGTGCCGGTTATGGGGCATGCGGCAGGTGCTGGAATGTATTATGAAGGAACTGCCAGCGGAATGTCCTCTCCACTGGCCGCCGGAAAACTGGCGCGCCTGGGCGGAGCCGATATTGTAATGGTAAATACGCCTTATGGCGGTTATCCTCTTTTGTATCAGAAATATATCCAGACATTTGCCCAACTAACGCTGCCCTGGTATGGTTTGAAACCCTCTATGCCTTCAATTGGAGGCGGAGTCCATCCGGGAATGGTGGAAAAATACGTCAGGGAAGCAGGGAAAGATATTGTGCTGGCAGCAGGAGGAGCGGTTCAGGGACATCCATGGGGAGCCACAGCGGGGGCAAGAGCAATGCGCCAGGCTATAGATATTGTAATAGAAGGAAGAAATTTTAGAGAAGCAGCTCAGGAGAAAGAAGAACTGAGAGAGGCTTTGAAGTGCTGGAGCTATATAGGAGAGTAATGAGCTGGCACTAATGATTGTAATTTCAGAAGGGGCTGGACCGCTGGGCAGTAGATACAGAAGAGAAATAGCAGTGCCGGACCAGGTGACTTTGTTGTATATATGTGCGATAATGTTAAGATTAGCTTTATATTTCCATAAATGAAGAAGAAAGCTGGGAGCAGAGGCGTGATGCCGACGCGCCCAGCTTTTTAGTATAGACTTTAGCCTGTTGAACTGGGGTGAGTTTCTCAACAGAGAAATGTCTCTATTTGTTCATATTCTCCTTGAATCTAAGTGCTAAATCCAAAGCAGCAACCATAGAGGTATCTTTTGCGATTCCCTTTCCGGCAATGTCAAAGGCTGTCCCATGATCAACCGATGTGCGAATAATCGGCAGTCCTAAAGTTACGTTCACTCCATCATCAAAGGCTAGCAGTTTCATTGGAATATGGCCTTGATCATGATACATGGCAACGACAATATCATATTGTCCATGAGCTGCCTTTAGGAAAACTGTATCCGGCGGAACAGGACCTGAGACATCGATCCCCTCCGTCTGCTTTTCTCTAATTGCCGGTTCGATTTCTTCAATTTCTTCAGTGCCGAATATACCCGCTTCTCCGCTGTGAGGGTTGAGTCCGGCGACCGCAATTTTAGGATGTGTAATTCCAAGATTCTTCATAACTTCATTTGCTAAGTCAATACATTCCACAACTCTCTCTTTTTTTACAGCATCACAAGCCTTTCTTAATGCCGTATGTGTGGAAATATGAACAACGCTCATTCGTTCAGACCATAACATCATTGTATATTTTTTTGTGTTTGTCAATTCAGCAAAAATTTCGGTGTGTCCATCGTAGTTATGTCCGCCGAGATGTAATGCCTCTTTGTTTAAAGGTGCTGTAACTACTGGCCCGACTGCGCCATTCATGGCAAGTTCAATCGCCTTCTCAATATATTGATATGCAGCGTCTCCTGCCACCGGACTTACTTTGCCTATCTGTTCTTTGTTGAAATCAAAATTTATCACATTATATAGATTGATATGTCCAGCTTTAAAGTCCTGAATATCTGTAATTACATTCAGCTCCATTTTGATTTTTAACAACTCCATATAATACCTGATTACACTTTCTGTTCCAAAGATAATTGCAGAATCCGTGAATTTATGATTACATAGAGCTTTCAGAGATATTTCAGGGCCGACACCGGCCGGGTCCCCCATTGTAATTCCTATCAATTTATTCATTATATTCCACCTTTCTTACTGCTTCATACTTAAATACAGTGATTCATTTACACCAAAAGCTCCAGCTTTTGTAACAACAGTCAATCCTTCAAAAAAACCTCCTACAAGTGTACTCTCTACGATTCCTGTAGACAATTCCTTTTTTATCTTACAGCCTTGTGCATTCAAACTATGCAGAACTTCAATAGCCGTATCCCCTCCTGTCAGAAAAAGACGGGTGACTTCCTGCTTTTGGAGGACTTTGGATGTAATTTCAGCTAAGGTCTCTCTTATAATCTGACTGATCTTGTATTTATCTGTTATCCCTATTTTTTCAAAAAATTGAATTGTATTTGTGTAGTCTTTCTTTTCTGTTGTTATAGTAAGGATAGTGTCTGTTCCTTTTTGCAGGCTTGAAACTACAAGATCTGTATATTTATCGATTCTGTTATCACTAACCAGGTCTTTGATTTCAATATTAACTATATGAAAGCCTTTATCTTTTGCATACTTCATTTGATTAAGACTGACATCACTGATGCTGCCAACAATGGACAATGAGGGCAGCGCTTTAGTACTGAAAAGAAATTCCGCCAATCCCGCGGACCCCACATAAAGAATCTTGCGGCTGTCTTTGAGCGCCAATTCTTTTATCAATTCTAGATGCGGATCTGTTTCAATGTCAAACAACTGGAATTTTGTATCCGGCAGGCTTGTCATTTTTTCGAGAGTTTCCGTATTATAATTAAACACATCATTTCCGAATTCCTTTGAAAGAAGTTCTGTAATATTATCTGTCCATATTGGAGTTAATGGATCGCTTGCTATTTCAGTTTTCATTAATGGAACTCCATTAAGATGATGAATCCCGCCTTTTGTAGTTCTTTTTATTTTGGGATACGCCGGAGCTATAACAACAATATCTGGATTATATGCATCCATAACAGCTCTGATTTCTTCTGCTACATTTCCGCGCAGAGTAGAATCGATTTTTTTATAGACGCTTTCAAACTCGTTGTTTTTTAATATGTTTTCAGAAAGAGATTTCACCTTTTTATATGCTTCTATGGTATCAAGTATCCTGGATTCAGAATCTATTACCACAGAATTATCAACGGTTTCCCCTGTCGGAAAAAGCAAAACATCAACATCGATATTATTTTTCTTTAATTGTACACCGGTATCATTAGCTCCGGTAAGGTCATCCGCAATTATCAAATATTTATTTCTCATTTACAATCACCTCTCTATCTTCTGTTTAGCAGGGCACCAGATTCTTAATATATACAATATAGGATTTACAATTTCAAAACAATTAGTTAAAATATAAAAAGCGTACTATTATTGAACGATAATTTTAATTTTGGTTTTAAAAACATAATTTTTAAGATATATTGTTTTATTTTGAAACGGAGAGTAAAATGTTAAAAATATTATCTATTGCACCTTATAAAAACTTAAAAAAGAAATTTGATACTATTGCAATGTCTTTTGAGGATATTCACTTAGAGAGTTATGTTGGTGACCTGTCTGACGGTGTTTCTATTGCAAAAGAAAAGGAAAAATCATTTGATATTATTATTTCCCGAGGGGGAACTGCAGAAGAGATAAAAAAAGTCAGCAAACTTCCAGTTATTGAGGTTGATATATCTATTCTGGATATTTTAAGGATCATAAAAATGATTGAAAGCTATAGTCAGGATTTCGCATTTATCGGTTTTGCAAATATCACAAGGCAAGTATCCATACTGTCAGAAATATTAGATAAACACTTTGATATTATTACCGTTGAAAGTCAGGAACAGGTATCCTCTGTTATTGATGAACTAAAAAATAATGGATATTCATTAATAATTGGAGATAGGATTACCACGCATATTGCATTGGAGAATGGGATAAATGCAATTTTAATTGAAAGCGGAGATGAAAGCATTGCGGCAGCGATAAAAGATGCAATTGTAGTTGGAAATGCTTTTGCGAAGAAAAGTGAAGAACAGTTTTATGAAGAATATATCGCGAAACAGCTTGAAATTTCTATATTTCTCTTGGATCAGGAAATGAATATTTTATATACTAATTCTCATAGTGATTCAAAGACTCTTTTTTCTGCAATAAATAGAATTATTGTAGTCTTGGCGGAAAATCAGAAAGAAAAAATGATTTCCTATAAAAAAATTCATGGGAAATTGCATTCCATCGAAGTTTTACCATGCTGTTATGGATACATTGCTTATGTAAAGGCACTTTCTGTTTCTGAGGGAATGAACCCGTTAATTATTTATGAAGAGAAAAATATGGGTAACAGTACCCTAACCAACAGTTCTATATTTGTGGGCAGGAAAATTGAAAAATTAAAACAGCTCTTAGGGACAAAATCTAATATAGTCATCTATGGAGAGCGGGGCACCGGAAAAGAAAGCCTGAAAAAAATTGTATTGAATCAAACGAAAGCCAATAATTACTGGACAATAAACCTGTCAGGTGAATTTTCAAAATATGAATGGAATAGTTTACTGAATTCCTATACATCGATTCTTTATGATAATGATACTACTTTTTTTATTGAAGGTATTAGCAACTCCAAAATAGGCTATCTGTATGATTTGATTCATTTTATTGAAAATTTTCCGGTGAGCTCTAATCAGTGGATATTTCTATTGACTGTTAATGAAGATTCGGAGCAGGCTCTTCAGCTTCTATGTGAAGCACCGGGTATTTTGCCGTTTAAACTTGAATCACTAAGAAAACGTTCAGATGAAATCGGCTCACTTATCAGTCTTTATGTCTACGAGTTTAAAACAAGATATAACAAAAATGTCATAGGATTTGAACCGAGTGCTTTAGACTTAATGAAGTCTTATCATTGGCCCGGAAATGTGCGGCAATTAAAAAAAGCAATTGAAGAAATGGTTGTCTTTACTTCAGGTACCTTTATTTCAAAATGTACTGTTATTGAATATTTAAATCAGGCGGAGAGTGATTGGAAGAATCTGAAAATGGATCAGTCCTTTAACTGGGAAGAAATGAAGGGGAAATCTTTGGAAGAGATTAAAAAATTAGTTATTCAAAAAGCTTTGGCATACAATAAGGGGAATAAAACGAAGACTGCGAAGGAGTTACAAATAAGCCGAAGCACACTGTGGAGGTATATAGAAAACCAGATATAGAAACATCTCATAAGTATATGTGTTTTTTCGATTTGAAGATTACAGGGGTATATGCTACTTTTATAGAAGTAAGGCATATAGTGATGACAGAAGTCATTGAAAAGGGAATCCGGTGAGAGTCCGGAACAGCCCCCTCTACTGTGTGATGGACGATAATTCTAATAAGCCACTTAAATATTTGGGGAAGGCAGAATTAAAGGAAGATATCAAGTCAGGAGACCTGCTATATGTGAAAGATTCTTTTCGGTGGGGAAAGAACAGTGATTACGCTGTTTTTTCTGCACCTTTTTTGTGCAGCAAAACAACTAATATACAGCAGCAAAAGGAGAGCATATGGAAATTCAAATTATATCCGGATTTTTGGGCACTGGGAAAACCACCTTTTTAAATCAATACCTTCCCTTGTTGGATAGGAAAACAGTAGTGATAGAAAATGAATTTGGTGATGTAGGCATAGATGGTGAACTGATAAAGGGAGATATCCCGGTACGGGAAATCTATGCAGGATGTATTTGCTGCAGTTTATCAGTAGAGTTTCGTGAAGGGATATGTGAGATTGAGAAAAAATTTCATCCAGATAGAATCTTAATTGAACCTTCTGGTGTGGGGAGGCTTTCAGATGTAATAAATGCTTGTGAAAAAGCAAGAGTAAAGGATGGTGTGGATGTAAATGTGACGAAGCTGATTTCCATGGTAGATATTGTGGCTTTCGAAGAATGTGCAGATTACTTTGGAAGTTTTTACCTGGACCAGATTCAACATGGAAGATTATTACTACTTAGCAATTTAGAAGGAATCGGAAAAACCGAAAAAATAGAACAGATAGAGCGGATTCGAGAAAAAAACCCGGATGCAATTATATATGAAGGGGATTGGAGGGAATTAGATGAGGAAGCATTGCTGACGCTGGTAGATATGGCGGAGAATTACACCGATCATCCAGAGGTTGTTGTTCAGCAGCCAATTCCGGCAGATAAAGTTTTTTCCAGCCTAAGTTTTATAAATCCAGGAGTGAAAACAGTTGACCAAATAAAAAAAGCAATAGCAATGTTGAAAAATCAGGAGTATGGACAAGTCCTTCGGATAAAAGGAATTCTGCAAGTTGATACAGGTGAGGTGCTTCAGGTGGATGCAACGCCTCATTATAGTAGATATCAGAGCGCAGCAAATAGTAATAGAGATGAGAAAGAAAATAAACTTATATTAATTGGCTGCAATTTAGAGCAAGAGAAGATAAGAGAATTATTTTATCCGGGAATGAAGGAGGAAAAATGATGAATGGCATTAAAGATTTCAACTGTTCATACGACAATTCTGTGGGCATAAATGAGGCAGTGACAAAGGAGTTAAACCTAAAATTCCCCGAAGCATACAAATATGGGGAATCCATGGCAGATATAGCAAAAGCTTTAAAGAAACATGATGGGGCAGATTTTTGTGAGCTTCCCTTTTGCCATACAGTGGAGGCAGAAGCTATGGGTGGCCTTGTCAATTATGGAAACGATAAAATCGGCCCAAGGGCAAAGGAGTATATTTGTACAGATATAGAGGAATTACTGGAACTTCCTGAGATTGACTATTCAAAAGGCCGTATCCACGAAGTTTTGCTGGCTTGCCGTCACTTGCGGGAACAAGGAGAGAATGTGGTTTTAGAGGTGGCCGGCCCATTTACGATTCTCAATGTACTCATTGATGCCAGATATGTATTTAAGGGAATGCGTAAAAAGCCAGAAGTCATGAAAAAAGTATATGAAAAGTTTGAAAAAGAGATATTGCGCTATATTAAAGAGGCACAAAAGTACGGAGTAAACTTAATCAGTTATGCGGACTCTTCCGGCGGTGTCAATATTCTTGGTCCTAAAATAGCGGAGCAGGTAGTAGAAGAGTTTACATATCCATTCTTGAAAGAAGTGGAGACATTAGTTGGAGATTCGGCAATTGTACTGCTTTGTCCAAAGACAACGTTTGCCCTGCTTGGGACAAGTAAAGCTGAATTTGAGGACGTAGAATTGGAAGAGCCAATGAAATATGGACAGGGGTGTATACATTTGATAGGTAAAGAGAAATTTGCCGGGCAAATGTGCATCAAAAACATTGGATACAGATTGGAAAGTAAAAAAATAAAGGCAGTAAAGCTTTTATAATAAAGGAGGACTTTTTTATGCACAAACAGGATAAGATGACCCCGATGGAACGCTTGAATGCGTTTATGACCGGACAGCCTATGGATAGAATTCTGGCTATCCCTGTAGCTTGTTCCATGTCGGGAAGAGCTTGTGGGATGACCCATAAGACAAAAAGAAGTACAGCGGAAAATGAAGCGCAGGCGCAAATTGCATGTTATGAACGGTTTGGAAACGACTTGCTGATTGCAGAATATGGCCTGCATGGAGTTGGAATGGCATTGGGAAGCAAGATGAGTGATCCGGAGGATTCTGTACCCGCAATTTTAGAATATGCGCTTGAAAATTTGGCGGATGTGGATAAACTGGACCCTTCTTTACTGAGTTTAGAAAAGGATGAGAAATTCCGCCTGCATCTTGAAACTGTAAAAATTCTTGTGGAAAAAATGGGCAGTGAAATACCTACAGGAGTGCTGATTTCAGGACCGTTTACTGCGGTATCCAGCGTCTATAAGACAGAATATCTGCTCAGAGCAACCCGGAAAGATAAAGAAAACCTGCATAAGCTGCTTCGGTTTTGCACTGACGGATTGAAAAAAATATACAGAGAATTCGTTGGGGCAGGGGCCATGATTTTGTTCTGTGATCCGATTGCATCAGGGACAATTATCAGCAGGAAACAGTATCTGGAATTCGTATTGCCGTACACAAAGGAATTGATGCAGGAGATTCATGATGCAGGCGGTATGGTATGTTATCACATATGCGGCGATACAACGAGTATTGTGGAAGATATGGTGGAGTCAGGCTGTGATATGCTGAGTATTGATAACAAAGTGGATTTAAAACGTACAAAAGAGCGGATTGGTGATAAAGTACCTCTTCTGGGGAATGTAGATCCTGTGGAAATTTTAATTTTAGGCGGACCAAAAGAAGTAGAATTGTCTGTGAAAAAATGTATTATGGACGCTTACGACAGCAAATGTGGATATATTCTGGCTTCGGGCTGTGATTTGAACGGAGATGTGCCGCTGGAAAACTTGGATGTGTTTATGGAAAGTGCAAGAAAATATGGAAAATATCCAGTAGGGCCGCAAAACTGGGAAGCATAGAACCGAATAGAGAACAGGAGGATGAACAAATGGGTAAAAAAGAAGAGTATCTGAAAAGATTATCAGATGGAGTTGTTGAAATGGAAGAGGATGATGTGGCGGAGGCGTGTCAGGAATATTTAGACGCAGGCTATCCGGCATTTGATGGTATTATGGGAGGGCTTGTAGATGGTATGAATCGTGCCAGCCAGCTTTATGAGGAAGAGGAGTATTTTGTAACGGATGTGCTTCTTTGTTCAGATGCGATGTATGCGGGGCTTGACATCTTGCGCCCACATTTGCCGGACGAGGATGGAGAGACAAAGAAAAAAGGTGTTATTGGAGTCGTAGAAGGCGATACCCACGATATTGGAAAGAACCTTGTGAAAATCATGTTGGAAACAGCAGGATTTGAGATGACGGATTTAGGGCGGGATGTGCCGCTTCAAAAGTTTGTAGACACTGCAGAAGAAAAGAATGCGGATATGATATGTATGTCTACTTTAATGACAACTACGATGGGGGGCATGGAGACCGTAATTCACATGCTGGAAGAAGCTGGTCTGAGGGAACAGGTAAAAGTGCTGATTGGCGGCGGCCCTATTTCTCAAAAATATGCAGACAAAATAGGTGCAGACGGTTATTCTGCCAATGCGGTGGAAGCAGTAAAACTTGCCAAAAGGCTTTTAAACATAATATAGGAGAAAAGATATGATGACACCAAAAGAACGGTTGCAATTGGTATTAGAAAAGAAGCATGTTGACAGGCCGCCCTGCATTTGCCCAGGAGGTATGATGAATATGGTGACTGCCGGGCTTATGGATGCAGCAAACGTTTATATGCCCGATGCGCATACGGATGCAAGGAAAATGGCAGACTTGGCGAAGGCAGTATATGAAAAAGACTGCTTTGAGAACTATGGGATTCCTTTTTGTATGACGGTTGAGGCAGAAGAGATGGGAGCAAAAGTGGACTTTGGTTCTACTGTTTATGAACCTCATGTAGTAGCGTATGTGATTGATACGGTGTGCAGCTGGGATAAGCTTCCCAGATTGGATTGTAACAATGGAAGGGCAAAAGTGGTACTGGATGCCATTCGCATATTAAGAGAGGAAACAGAGGGCGTTCCAATTGTCGGAAACCTGACAGGCCCTATCAGCACCGCCAGCTCTATTATGGAGCCTGTTATCTTTTATAAGGAACTCCGCAAGAAAAATGCAGATGCACATGCATATATGGAGTTTATTACAGATCAGCTTATGGCGTTTGGGAGAGCTCAGATTGAGGCCGGAGCAGATGTGATTGCAATTTCAGATCCCAGCGGTACGGGAGAAATTATGGGGCCCAAGTATTTTCAGGAATTTGCAGTTACATACTTAAACAAATTGTTAGATGGATTGCAGAAGGAAAAGATGGGAACCATTGTACACATTTGCGGACAAATGAATCCGGTATACAAGGAAGTAAATCAGGTACATAGTGATATACTTAGTTTTGATTCTGTTGTGCCAATGAGGGAAGCGAGAGAACACTTGCAGGAGCGTATCCTAATGGGGAATGTCAGCACCTATGCATTAGAATTTGCAGATCCGGAAAAGGTAAAAGCGCTGACTAGAAATTGTATGAAAAATGGTTCTAATATCATATCACCGGCTTGCGGACTGGGTATGAAGTCGCCGCTGGTAAATGTACAGGCTATTTTAGAGTGTCTGAAAGAGGAGGCGTAAGATGGCTGAAATCATCTTCAAACAAAGGGCGGGGTGCATTTCCTGCTCTGATGGAGACAATCTGATGCAAGTATTGTTGGATGCCGGGATTTTTGTTGATAACCCATGCAGCGGAAAAGGACTTTGTGGAAAATGCAAAGTAAGAGTGCTGTCAGGGAATCCTTCCGTCATGTCGGATACAGAGAAAAAGCTGCTGAAGCAGGAGGAGATAGTATCAGGCGTTCGGCTGTCATGTCTTACAGAGGTGTCAGGACACATGGAAATTGAGCTGCTGCAAAAAGAAGGTCAGCACAAAGTGCTGACAAAAGGCTATATCCCGGAATTTGACAAGGACAGCTTTGAGGAAGGATACGGAATTTGCATTGATATTGGTACCACAACAGTTGTCACAGCACTAATTGATTTGTGTACAGGGGAAGAACTTGCAGATGCTTCCATGATTAATGCCCAGAAACATTATGGCCTGGATGTTTTGACCAGAATCACATACGAATATGAAAACCCGGAAAATGGAGCAGAAAAACTGCAGAAGGCCATTGTAAATTCTATTAATGGAATGATAGAAGAAGTATGCCGGGAAGCAGAAGTTGATAAATCTAAAATTTTGGAAATAGATGTGGCAGCAAACTGCACTATGCTTCATATGCTGCTTGGAGTGGATGCAAGAAGTATTGGGAAGTCTCCATATAAGCCGCAATTTTTGAAAGCCCAGGAATTATTTGCGAGAAAGATTGGAATTCAGGCGGGACACGGTACAAAGCTATACTGTCTGCCGTCGGTATCTGGTTACATAGGAGCAGATATTGTGGCTGGGGCATATGTGTGCAGATTGCAGGAAGAGGCTCGTAATGTCTTATTTATTGATATTGGTACCAATGGTGAAATCGTGCTTGCAAGCAAAGGAAGAATTTTATGCTGCTCCTGTGCTGCGGGACCTGCACTGGAAGGGATGAATATCAGCTCGGGGATGCGGGCATCTGAAGGTGCAATAGAAGATGTAAAGATAAGAGAGAAGGGGATTGTATTACAGACCATTGGTGACCGGGAACCGATCGGGATATGTGGAAGCGGAATTTTGGCTGTTGTAAAAGAATTGCTGGCAACTGGAATTGTGAAAAAGACGGGAGTATTTGTAAAAAAAGAAAAGCTTCCTGAAACGGATTACCGGTATCCCATGATTCGCCTAAATGGTACAAAGCGTGAGCTGATTCTGCATAAGGAACCTGAACTGCTAGTAACCCAGGGGGACGTAAGGCAGGTTCAACTGGCGAAAGGCGCTATTTTGTCTGGCTTTATGGCGTTACTAAATAAAGCAGGTATTCATATGGAGGATTTGAATAAGGTGATGATAGCCGGTCAGTTTGGAGCACATCTTCCGGCAGAGTCGTTGATAGGAACGGGTATCTTGCCAAATGCGGTGAAAGACAAACTGGAGTATGTGGGAAATTCATCGAAGACAGGCGCATATATGACATTAATGTCTAAGAAGGTAAAGCGGGAAATAGAGGCCCTGGCAGAACGAATGGAGTATATGGAATTGGCAGAAACAGAAAACTATGAGCGGATATTTACGGAATGTATGATATTTCCGGAAATATAATTATATTTAAAGCCTCTAAGTTATATCTCTATTCATAAGGCTCTTAACAAAAATCTAAATGATAAAGATGCACAGGGTTGATTGTTTAATCAATCCTGTTTTTATATTGACATCTGTTGTAATCTCGTAATTCGTACGAAATCCCAAAGATTTATGTTTCCAGAGGGCATCCGCTTTTTCAAGTTCAAAGTAATAGTTGGCGCAAAGAGTGAGATACATATCATGGAGTTCAAAACCCGGCTGCTCCATGAACGAAAGATACCGGGCTAACTTAAATAAAATTGTGCAAAATGCATATTACAAATGTCACAAGTTAATATATTGTTGTAACAAATACACAGAAAAATATTGACTTTTTTTTATCTAATGTCTATGATATGAGTATTGTTGAAAGGAAAAAGGAGGGGCTTATGAGTCATAAAAAGATTGTAGTTGCAGGTCACATAGCTTTGGATATTACTCCGGCATTCGAGAATACTTCCAGGCAGAGCTTTTCCGATATTTTAAAACCAGGAAAGCTTGTGAATGTAGGGGCAGCGCGAATCAGCAATGGTGGGTCGGTGTCCAACACGGGACTGGCTCTGCACAGGTTGGGGGCAGATGTAACATTAGTTGGAAAGACAGGAAAGGATCTGTTCGGCGAGATAGTGAGAAAGCAGGTAAAAGAGGCCGGATGCAGGATGGATATGATTCTTTCAGATACAGATGAGACTTCTTATACAATAGTGATTGCGCCTAAAGGCTGTGACAGAGCATTTCTCCATGATTCGGGATGTAATAACACATTTACCTATGACGAGATGAGAATGGAGACAATCCGGGATGCCGAATATTTTCATTTTGGATATCCGACAATCATGCGGAAATTTTATGAAGGTGATGGAGAGATGCTAGTGCAGATGTACAGAGAGATGAAGCAAAAAGGGCTTGTGACTTCTTTGGATTTGTCACTTGTCGATCCCGATTCCGAGGCGGGAAAATGTGACTGGGAAAAGATTCTTGGCAGAGTTCTGCCTTATGTTGATTTTTTTGTGCCAAGCATTGAAGAAGTGGGATATATGTTGGATAAGAAACGCTATGACAGATGGCAGGAAGACGCAGGGGGAGAGGAGATTATTTCTGTATTATCTCTGAAACAGGACATTCTGCCCATTGCAGAAAAGGCACTTTCCTTTGGATGCCGGGCGGTAATGGTCAAGTGCGGTGCAGCAGGAATGTATCTCAGAACATCCTCTGAAGAAGATATGAGAAAGGTGGATGCAGACCTGAAAGGCTGGGGCGAACAAAAGATTTTCCAGAAAAGCTATGTGCCGGAGCGGGTTTTGTCAGCAAGCGGAGCGGGAGATACCAGTATAGCGGCCTTTTTGAAATGTGTTATGGAAGGGGAAAGCCCTGAGAGAAGTCTGGAATATGCCGCTGCAACCGGGGCGTGCTGTGTCACTACATATGACACAATAAGCGGACTTTTGGACCTTGAGGAACTTAGAAAAAAGATAGATAGTGGCTGGGAACAGCAGAGTCTGCTGATGTCATAAAAAGGAGGAAAGCTATGATAGTAACATTAAAAACAATTTTGGGAATTGCAGATGCAAAAAAGACAGCAGTAGGGGCATTCAATGTAACAGAGCTGGAGGGAATCCAGGCAGTGCTTGGTGCGGCGGAAAAACTTGGACAGCCGGTAATTCTTCAGTTTGCCCCTGTACATGAAGAATATATTAAATTGGAAACCATGGGACCAATTATGGTGATGATGGCGGAAAATGCAACTGTCCCGGTGTGTGTACATTTGGACCATTGCGGAGATTTTGACATGATTAACCGGGCACTTGAGATGGGATTCTCTTCCGTTATGTATGATGGTTCTATGCTTCCTTTTGAGGAGAATGTGGCGAATACAAGGGCTGCTGTGGAGATAGCATCAAAATACGGTGCCTCAGTCGAGGCCGAGATTGGTGCCATGAACAGTGAAGATGGTTCTGCAGCAGATGACTGCTATACTGAACCAGATGAAGCAGAAAAATTTGTGGGGCTGACAGGTATTGATGCTCTAGCCTGCTCTTTCGGCACAGTACACGGTCTTTATAAAGCTGAGCCAAAGTTAGACTTTCCCCGAATCAAAGAAATTTATGATAAAATTGGAATCCCCATAGTAATGCATGGCGGAAGTGGTGTAAGTGACGAAGACTTTAAAAAATGTATTGCAAATGGTGTGAGAAAGATTAATTATTACACATACCGCGCAAAAGTGGGCGGAGAGTATGTAAAGAAAAAATGCATGGAGATAGAAGGGCCTGTATTTTTCCATGACATTACCTGCTGGGCAAGAGAGGTAATGATGAAGGATATTGAGCATGCAATCGAAGTTTTCAGCGATATAAATGGGGAAAAGATATGAAAAGATCAGAAATAAATGCAGCTTTGAAGAAAATGGAAGCTATGATAAACAAGTGTCAGTTTAAACTTCCGCCCTTCTGCAGCTTTACCCCGGAAGACTGGAAGAATAAGGGTCACGAATATGATGAAATCAGAGATAATATGCTGGGATGGGATATTACGGATTACGGGCTTGGAGATTTTGAGCATGTGGGATTTTCACTGATTACCCTGAGAAATGGAAATATAAAACTCGGGAAATATACAAAGACATATGCGGAAAAACTTTTATATCTGGATGAAGGACAGGCAGCTACTATGCATTTTCATTGGAATAAGATGGAGGATATTATCAACAGAGGTGGCGGAAATGTGCTGATTCGTGTGTATAACTCCACAAAAGAAGGTGAGTTCGCGGATACCGGTGTTGTTATCCACAGTGATGGAAGAGAGTACACCGTACCAGCAGGAACTCAGGTCAGACTTACCCCAGGGGAGAGCATTACTGTTTATCCTTATATGTATCATGATTTTGAAGTGGAAAAGGGGAGTGGAGAAGTTTTGCTAGGAGAGGTTTCCATGTGCAATGATGATAATACAGATAACAGATTCTATGAACCTATGGGACGTTTTCCAGAGATTGAGGAAGACGAGAGCCCGTATAGATTATTATGCAATGAATATCCACAGGCATAATTGCCTTTATACCGGCAGACACCGATTTTTGTTGTCTGCCGATTTTTTTTGTCTTAAAAAATGCATTACATTTGTCATTTAAATTCTTACAAATGTAACTTGAAATTGATTACGTTGTACACTTGTACAAAAAAAGAAAGATTGACATAATAAATTTATGTAAATTAGACAAAAGGAGGAAGAAAAAGTGAAAAAAAGAATTTTAAGTGTATTATTGGCAGGGGCTCTTGCAGGTACTATGATTGTAGGATGCAGCAACGGAGAAAGTAAAAATGAGGGAAGCAAAAGTGAAAGTGCTGGGAGTAAAGAGGACTCTGGCGAACATTACAAATTTGCTTATACTTGCATGGATGGAACGAACCCATTCTTTGTAACAATTGAAGATGAAATCAGAAAACAGGTTGAGGCAAATGGAGATGAGTTGATTTCCACTGACCCGGCAAATGATGTATCTCTTCAGATTACTCAGGTAGAGGATATGATATCCCAGAATATTGATGGTATCTTCCTGAATCCTGCTGAAGCAGAAGGTATCATGCCGGCATTGGATGCATTGAAGAGTGCGGAGGTGCCAATTGTCAATTTCGATACGGAGGTTGCTGACTTGTCTTATGTAGCATCATATACAGGATCTGATAACTATAATGCCGGCAAGGTATGTGGTGAAGACCTGGTTAAGAAGTGCCCGGATGGAGGAAAAATCATTGTGCTTGACAGCCCGACAATGAACTCTGTAACAGACAGAACAAATGGATTCCTGGAAGCCATTGAGGGAAAAGGATTTGAAATTGTGGCACAGCAGGATGCAAAAGGAAATCTGGAAGTGGCTATGGGAATTGCAGAAGACCTTCTTCAGGGAAATCGTGATATCGTAGCAATCTTTGGCGGAAATGATCCTACAGCACTTGGAGCACTTGCAGCAGCAAATGCAGCAGGCTTGAAAGATGTTAAGATTTATGGCGTAGATGGTTCACCAGACTTCAAAACAGAGCTGGCATCAGGAGATTCTCTCCTTGAAGGAACTGGAGCACAGTCACCAATCGCAATCGCGCAGAAATCTGTAGAGATTATGTATAAAGTAATGAAAGGCGAGAAGGTAGACGACAGATATCCGGTTGAGACATTCTTAATTACTGCAGATGATGTAGAGGAGTATGGAACAGATGGATGGCAGTAAAAGGTAGCATATCCGGAATCGGGAAGCAGGTGGAAGTTTGAGCAAAAAAATATTATTGGAGATGCACCATGTACATAAACGCTTTGCGGGAGTTCATGCATTGAATGATGTCAGCTTTGAGTTAAGGGAAGGTGAGGTTCATGCACTTCTCGGAGAGAACGGTGCCGGAAAATCTACACTGATTAAAGTACTTGGAGGCATATACCAGGCAGACGAAGGTGAGATTCACATTGACGGAAATAAAGTGGAAATCAAGGGCGTAGAAGATGCTAAAAAAAATGGAGTTGCGATTATCCACCAGGAACTTGTACTGGTGTCACACATGACTGTGGCGGAAAATATTTTTCTCGGCAGGGAATTCGGGAAAGGTGTTTTAGTAAATCGCAGGAAAATGAATGAAGAGGCTCAAAAGCTTCTGGATGAACACCAGGTACATATACGTGCCGATGTACTTGTCGGAAAGCTGACAATTGCTCAACAGCAGATGGTTGAAATTGTAAAAGCAATCTCCCAAAACTCAAAAATCCTTGTTATGGATGAACCGACCTCCTCCATTGCGGATAAGGAAGTGGAATTTCTCTTTGAAACTATGAGGGAGCTGACAAAACGGGGAGTAGGAATTATTTATATTTCCCATAAGATGAGTGAATTGGAGCAGATATGTGACAGAGTTACGGTTATGCGTGATGGTATGTATGTAGGAACCGAGGTGGTCAAAAATACCACAAAAGACAAACTGATTGCCATGATGGTAGGAAGAGCGTTGGAGAACTACTATACAAGAGATTACCATGAACCTGGAGAAGAAGTGCTTCGATGTGAGCATATCTCTGATGGGAATATGGTTAAAGATGTAAGTTTTCATTTGAAAAAAGGTGAGATCATCGGATTTGCGGGTCTGGTAGGAGCGGGACGCAGCGAGACGATGAAAGCCATCTTTGGTTTGACAAAGGACGTGTCAGGAGAAATCATGATAAACGGCGGGAAAGTGAAAGTGACATCTCCCGTTGAGGCTATGAAACATGGGTTAGCACTTGTACCAGAAGACAGAAAGCAGGAGGGTCTCTATAAAGTACAAAGTGTCCGGTTTAACATGACTATTGAGGTGCTGGAGCAGTTTATAAAAGGCATCTCAGTGGATGATAAAAAAGAGATAGAACTGACCCAGAAATACATTGATATGATGTCTACGAAAACACCTACTCAGATGCAAAAAATAGGTAATCTTTCCGGAGGTAACCAGCAGAAAGTAATCATAGGCAGATGGCTTGCAACCAATCCGAATGTGTTGATTCTGGATGAGCCTACAAGAGGTGTAGATATAGGGGCAAAATCAGAGATTTATGTCATTATGAATGAGCTGGTAAAAAAAGGTGTATCAATTATTATGGTTTCTTCGGAATTACCGGAGATTATCAATATGAGTGACCGTGTTTACGTGATGGCTGAGGGCCGGGTGACTGGATGTCTGAATCACGACGAAGTAACTCAGGAAGCTGTTATGCTGCTGGCAGCGCATTAGAGTTTATTGAGAAGGAGGAGGAATCATTATGGCTCAAATTAAAAAGAAAAAGTCAGAGCTGCCTGTAAGCGATAACAAAGGTCTTATGTTTTTAAGGGAAAATTTGGGAATCCTTATTGCACTTGCGATATTGTGTGTACTGTTGTCATTTTTGCCGGCAACAAGCAGCTCATTTTTATCATCACAGAATATATTTAATGTTTTGAGACAGATTTCCACAAACATGTTGATTGCCTGTGCCATGACGATGGTTATCATATTGGGAGGAATTGATTTGTCTGTGGGATCCATCATAGCACTGTCTGGTGTTATAGCGGCAGGCTGTGTGGCAAGATATAATCTTCCTATAGCAGCAGCTCTGCTGGCGGGTGTGCTGGTAGGTACTGCAATTGGAGTTTTTAACGGATTTGTTATCAGTACAACGACAATCCCGCCATTCATTGTGACACTGGCTACCATGAACATTGCAAGGGGACTTGCAAAAGTATATACAGGTGGTTCTCCGGTTCGAGTTATGTCAAAGCAATGGCAGTTCATCGGCGGAGGCTATGTAGGTTTTATACCAGTACCGGTTATCATCATGGTGATTGCTGTTGTAGCGACAGCATTATTGATGAATAAAACAAAGATGGGACGTCACATTTATGCCGTGGGAGGAAATGCACAGGCGGCAGTATTTTCAGGTATCCGTGTGTCAACTGTGAAATTTACTGTCCATGTATATGCAGGTTTAATGGCTGGTATTGCAGGTATTATACTGGCATCCAGGATGTATTCCGGACAGCCGACAGCCGGCGAGGGAGCAGAGATGGATGCCATTGCAGCGGTAGTTGTAGGTGGAACCTCTATGGCAGGCGGAGCAGGTAAAATAGGCGGAACTATTATTGGTGCACTGATTATTGGTGTGCTGAATAACGGACTGAACCTGATGAATGTCAATTCATTCTGGCAGGATGTAGTTAAGGGTGCGGTTATTTTACTGGCAGTATTTATTGACTATATCCGAAATAAAAACGCATAGTGAAACAGCTGGGAAGCTGCTGGACAAAATGTACAGCAGCTTCTTTTCTGATATAATAGGAAACCCTCCGGGGGATGCGGACAGCAGCGTAAGCGGTAGACGCTGCTATGCAACTGCCTTAGGCGCAAGAGTTCGCTTCGCAAACTCTTTATTCTATGCAAAACAGTGTTCTTTGAAAATTGTGAAAAAACCCCAGGAGTGTATTATAATAAGTAATATGAAGAGGAAAGGTGGACTCAAAAGATGAAAAGCATAGCAAGGGCTTTGGCCTGTGCGTTTGGCGTGATATTGCTGATGGCAACCGCGGGCTGTGAAAAGGAGAGCGCCAGACAGAAGCATATATTCGGAGCTACTTATATGACTCGGAATAATCCTTATTTTAATGTTTTAAATGCAGAGCTTCAGGAGGCTGTGGAATCCAATGGGGACAAGTTAATTGTACGGAATCCGCTTCAGGACCAGAGTAAACAGAACAAGCAGATTCAGGATATGATTGATGAGGGGATAGAAGTTCTGTTTTTGAACCCGGTAGATCAAAAGGAAGTCAAACCGGCACTGCAAGCCTGCAAAAAAGCGGGAGTTGCAATTATCAACATTGATACGATGGTTGCGGACAGACAATATGTGCTCGGAGCAGTGGAGACAGATCATTATCAGGCAGGACAGCTTTGTGCAGAAAATATGATGAAACAGATAAAATCAGGAAGAATTATTATACTTAGGAATCCAGGGCAGTGGTCGATAAGTGAGAGAGTGCGGGGGTTTTTGGATACAATTGCTGAAAAGCCAGAATATGAGGTAATCAGACAGGAGAATGCAGAGGGAGAGATTGAGGTGGCAGCAGAGGTACTTTCAGACATCCTTAAAGATGAACAGGAATTTGACGTTATTTTTGGGGGCAATGACCCAATGGCTCTGGGTGCCCTTGCTGCATTACAGAAAGCTGGAATTGAGGAGGGAGTCCTGATTTATGGTGTTGATGGCTCGCCGGATTTTAAGTCCATGCTGCAGGAAAATTATGTGACTGGCACGAGCAGTCAGAGTCCGGAGACTATCGCCGGGGTTGCAGCAAAAATGGCGTACAGTTATCTTGAGGGAGAGGAAATAGAAGAATACATAAAGATTCCAAGTACGCTCATAATCAGAGAGAATCTTGATGAATTTGATATAGATGGGTGGCAGTAAAATGAAAAACAGATATATGCATTTTATACGTATACTGTTTCTTGGAATCAATATTTTTTCTGTGGCGGGGATTTGCGGATTCATTTATTTCACTACCTTTAGAATCAGTACAGAGGATAATGCAAGGGAATTCATCGGGCAGGTAGCGGCAATTCCCAAATACCCACAGGCTATTTGTGCAATTTGTGGTTTTCTTCTGACAGTTCTTGTTGTGGATATGATTCTGAGAGAAAATAAATTTCAGGAAAATGGCAAAGGGGTTATGGCAACACTGGGGGTGGACTTTCTGTGCAGCCTTGGAATTATTTATATGTTGGATTTTAATTATAATGGTGTCCTTCTTCTTGTGGCCGCAAATGCTGTAATCTACATTAAAGACCGAAGATGGACGTTCTTCTTGCTTTCCGCTTCTGCGATGATTTTTCTTGTGGCAGATTATGAATTAATTTCGGTCACGTATAACCTGTATTCCGTACGAAGCTACATACAGTATTACAGTGGAACCGCACAGCAGTTTTTGCTGGGAGCTTATAATGTTTTGATATCCGCAAATATCTTGATTTTTATACTGTATTGTGTGAATATTATTCTTTCTCAAAGCCGTGATATCGAAGAAGCCAAGAAGAGGTCGGAAAATCTGCAGACAGTAAATGCACAGCTGAAGCATTACAATAAGATGACAGAGAAGATGGCAGAGGCAAGGGAGCGCAACAGAATGGCGCGGGAAATACATGACACACTGGGACATACACTGACAGGAATTTCTGCCGGTGTTGATGCATGTGTTGCAATTATAGATGAAAATCCAGAACAGACGAAGAGACAGTTAGAATTGGTTTCGAAAGCTGTGAGAGGCGGCATTAAGGATGTGCGGCGCTCTGTCTCCGAGCTGAGAGCGGATGCGCTGGAGAGGTTTCAGTTGGAGGAAGCTATACAGGATATGATTTCGGAGATTAATTCTCTGGCGGGAGTAAAGGTATGTTTTCATTCAAATGTGAAACCACTGAAATTCGGTGAAGATGAGGAGAACGTGATTTACCGGATTATCCAGGAAGGAATCACGAATGCCATCCGCCACGGTCATGCAGATTGTATCTGGGTTGATGCCCGGAAAGAAGAAGGGATCTTTAAATTGAAAATCAAAGACAATGGAGTTGGATGTAAGGAAATAAAGAAAGGATTCGGAACGAAGCATATGAAAGAGAGAGTGAATATGCTTGGAGGAACAATATCCTTTTCGGGAGAGAATGGTTTTTTGATTAATGCACAGATACCGATAAGATGGGGGGAAGAATATGATTAAAGTACTCATAGCGGACGATCAGGAATTGATACGTCAAAGCCTGGAACTTGTCCTGAACAGCAAAAGGGACATTAAAGTCTCCGGAATTGCAGCAGACGGACAGGAGGCAATACAGTGTATAAGGAAAAATAAACCGGATATTGTATTGATGGATATCCGCATGCCTAAGATGGACGGAGTTTCCTGTACAAAGATTATTAAAGATGTGTATCCTCAGATAAAAATTATTATTCTGACTACATTTGATGATGACGAATATGTGTACGATGCATTAAGATACGGAGCCAGCGGATATCTGCTGAAAGGAGTATCCATGGATGAATTGTGCGATGCCATCAGGACGGTTCACAGTGGGCGGGCAATGATCAATCCGGATATAGCGACTAAGGTGTTGAAGTTATTTTCACAGATGGCACAGACAAACTACACAATTCCTGTTGCGGAAAAGAGCATACAGTCACTTACAAAAACGGAGTGGAAGCTTATTTCTCAAGTGAAAAAGGGGGCAAGTAATAAGGAAATTGCAGATGTCTTGAATCTTTCGGAGGGGACAATCCGAAATTATCTGAGTGCTATTTTGAATAAGCTGAATCTTCGCGACAGAACTCAGCTTGCGATTTGGGCGGTCCAGACAGGTGTACACTACGATGAAGGCGGGGAGATATAAATTTTGAAAAGTAAGTGGAAAAAACGGATTCCGGCATGCTTCATAGTGCTTGGGATTATAGGAATTACAATGTTCTGGAAAATGCACCAAGGTAAGACCGTTTTGGAGTTCGGGATGTTTACGGGAAGCAACTGGGGTGTGGAAAATGCGGATGCCTTTGTGATAATTGACAGAGCGATTGCACGTTTTGAAAAGGAACATCCCGATGTGAAAGTAGAGTATACATCAGGTATCGACAGAGAGGATTACTCAGAGTGGTGTGCGGACAAACTTTTAAGGGGAGATATGCCGGACATCTTCATGGTGCTGGATGAGGATTTTAGCAGATACGTGTCATTGGATGTTCTAGAGAACCTGGATTCCTATATGGAAAATGATCCTGAATTTCAACAAGCAGAGTTTTTTACCAAAGCGTTAGAGATTGGACAGGGGATAGGGGGAGAAAAAGTGCAGTATGCCCTTCCGTACGAGGTAGTACCGACGATGATGTTTGTAAACAAGACATTATTGGAAAAAGAGGGAATACAGATGCCCAGGAAAGACTGGAGCTGGGAAGACTTTTATAATATCTGCCAGAAAGTAACCAAAGATACGGACGGTGACGGCAGACTGGATCAGTTTGGGACATATAACTATACATGGCTGGATGCAATGTACACCAGCGGCGGAACCGCTTTTGACAGTAAAAACATGACGGTGGACTTTACCAATACAGGGGTGGTTGAGTCTGTAAAGTTTATGAAAAAGCTGAATCAGCTGTATGGAGGAGAAATTGTAACTCAGGAGGATTTCGATGCAGGAAAGGTAGCTTTTATGCCGCTGAATTTTGCAGAATACAGAACCTACAAGACATATCCGTATAAGATTAAAAAGTATACAAATTTTCAATGGGACTGCACCACATTTCCGGGAATCGTGTCAGGGCAGAATGTATCAAAAGTGGATGCGCTTCTTCTGGGAATTAACAAAGATTCCAGAAAAAAAATGCTGGCATGGGAATTCCTGAGTGAGCTGACTATGGATAAAGAGAGCCAGATGGACATTTTCCGGTATTCTCAGGGAGTACCCAGTTTCAAAACAGTGGCGGAATCTAAGGAAGCAGAACAGATTATACAAGGAGAGATGGACCCGGAAGAGCGGGTAATAGGCGGAGAATTTTTATGTGAAGTAATTGAAAATGGAGAAATTACCCCTAAGTTTTACCAGGAGCAGATGTATGAGCAGATTATAAGTCTTGCAAACACAGAGATTGCCAATATATTTGAACAGAATAAGAGTGTAGATATCAGTATGAAAATACTGCAGAGGGAATTGCAGCGGTACCTCAATCAGTAAGTTAAAGATAAGTCATGCTTGTTAAAGTAAAGACTATTATTGACAGTATGTTTGTGTGCATATATAATGAAGAAAATTAAATAATAACTAATCGTATGAGGAATTTACGAGAGACTGTTGTGCATAGTGCATAATGGCGCCGAAGGGGCAAGGAGATATCTGAAACTCTCAGGCAAAGGGACTAAATTCTGACGAATCTCTGAAGATGCGACAGGGAAATAAAGATATCTGTTATAGATGTTCTTATTTCCCTTTTTATGTATTAGGAAATTTTTCTTTCCTAATACATAAAAACCCGGCCAGGCTTACAATATGGCAGAGATAAGTACGAAATGAAGGGAGGAATATTGATTATGGATTTAAAAACACCACTTTACGACGAGCATGTAAAGGCAGGAGGAAAGATTGTCCCTTTTGCAGGATATTTGCTCCCGGTACAGTACGGGACAGGGGTGATAAAGGAGCACATGGCAGTCAGGACACAGGCAGGATTGTTTGATGTATCCCATATGGGTGAGATTTTGTGTGAGGGAAAGGATGCACTGGCGAATCTACAGATGCTGCTCACAAATAATTTTGATAATCTTGTAGATGGGCAGGCAAGATACAGCCCCATGTGTACTGAAGAAGGGGGAACAGTAGATGACCTGATTGTCTATAAGAAATCAGATGATCATTACTTTATTGTAGTAAATGCGGCAAACAAGGATAAAGACTATCAGTGGATGATAAACCATAAGTTTGGGGATGCTGTATTTACAGATGTTTCAGAGGAATACGCACAGCTTGCGGTGCAGGGTCCGAAAGCTATGGAAATTATAAGAAAGCTGGCAAGAGAAGAAGAGATTCCCCAGAAATATTATCATGCAGTTTTTGATGCACAGGTTGCAGGAATCCCTTGTATTATCTCTAAGACAGGATATACAGGTGAAGACGGAGTGGAGTTATATTTTAAAAGTAAAGATGCTGCCCGGATGTGGAATATACTCCTGGAAAATGGAAAAGAAGAGGGGTTGATTCCCTGTGGATTGGGGGCCAGAGACACATTGCGCATGGAAGCTGGGATGCCTCTATATGGACATGAGATGGACGAGACGGTTACTCCTCGCGAGGCAGGGCTGGGGTTTGCGGTGAAAATGAAGAAGGAAAACTTCATTGGGAAGGCTGCCCTGGAGGAAAAAGGAGAGCCTAAACGGCAGCGCATTGGCCTTAAGGTCATCGGAAGGGGAATCATAAGAGAGCATCAGGACGTATATGCAGGAGAGACAATAATTGGGCATACAACTTCCGGGACTCATTGCCCCTATCTGGGGTATCCCGCGGCAATTGCCCTGGTGGACAGCCGATATACGGAGATTGGCACCAGGTTAAAAGCAGAGGTGCGGGGGCGGATGATAGATGCGGAGATTGTAGAACTGCCGTTTTATAAAAGAAGTAAGTAAATTACCAAGACAACGATTATGGAATTATGAAGGGAGAATGAATTATGAAACTGGAAAAAGGATTATTATATTCAAAATCACATGAATGGGTAAAAGAAGAGGGGGATGAAGTTCTCATCGGACTGACAGATTATGCCCAGTCAGAGCTTGGAGACCTGGTCTTCGTGAACCTGCCTGAGGAGGGTGATGAACTTTCAGTGGGGGAATCTTTTGCTGATGTGGAGTCTGTGAAAGCAGTATCTGATATATATGCGCCGGTAGCCGGAATTGTCAGCCAGGTCAATGAAGAAATCCTGGATGCTCCGGAGATGATTAACGAGTCACCTTATGAGGCATGGCTTGTAAAAGTGACAGAGATTTCAGAGAAAGAAGCACTGATGTCTGCGGAAGAGTATGAGGCATTTGTTGAAAGTGAAAAGGAATAGAGAGGCGGTGATTTTATGGGAGGTTATGTGCCATCTACAGATCAGGAACAGCTCCAGATGCTGCATGAGATCGGCTTAAAGTCAATGGACGATTTATTTGCCCATATCCCGGAAGAAGTGAAGATTCAGGGGAGCCTTGAACTCCCGGCGGGATTGTCTGAACTGGAAGTGCGCAGGAAAGTGCAGGGTATTGCCAGGAAGAATAAGGTGTTTTCCAGTATATTCCGGGGCGCCGGAGCGTACAGGCACTTTATTCCGGCCATTGTTAAGAGTGTTACAGGTAAAGAAAACTTTCTTACATCCTATACCCCTTACCAAGCGGAAATCAGCCAGGGGGTTCTGCAGTCCATCTATGAATACCAGACGATGATCTGCGACCTTACCGGCATGGATGTTTCAAATGCATCTGTATATGACGGGTCCACCGCGGCAGCGGAAGGTATTGCGATGTGTCAGGAAAGAAAAAGGAAGAAGGCATTGGTTTCGGCGTGTGCCAATCCAAGCACATTGGAGGTAGTAAAGACATACTGTTTTGGCAATCAGATGGAGCTGGTTGTAATCCCGGAAAAGGACGGGACTACTGATATGGAACGCCTGAAAGAGCAGATTGATGCATCGACAGCCTGTGTATACATCCAGCATCCGAATTATTACGGCAATTTGGAGGATGCCGCGGGCATCGGGGAGATTGTACATGAAGCGGGAGCAAAATTCATAATGAGCGTGAACCCAATCTCATTGGCAATTGTTAAGACGCCAAGGGAATATGGGGCGGACATTGCTGTGGGAGACGGGCAGCCGCTGGGCCTTCCTCTGTCGTTTGGAGGACCCTATCTTGGATTTATGTCCTGTGTATCTGAAATGATGAGAAAGCTTCCGGGAAGAATTGTAGGCCAGACGAAAGATAAAAACGGGAAGACCGGCTATGTCCTGACACTGCAGGCAAGAGAACAGCATATACGCCGTGAGAAGGCTTCCAGCAATATCTGTACCAACCAGGCATTATGCGCACTGGCAATAGGCACGTATCTGGCATCTATGGGAAATGAAGGACTAAAAAATGCGGCGGTCCAGTGTACTTCGAAAGCACATTACATGGCTGCTGAATTGGAGAAAATCGGATATTCAGTAGAAAATAAAGCAGAGTTTTTCCATGAATTTGTGACCAGTTCCGATGTGCCGGCTGAAAAGATAATGAACGCTTTGGCAGCGAAAGATGTTTTAGGCGGTTATCCTCTGGACGGGCACCGTGTTTTGTGGTGCTGCACAGAGATGAACAGCAAAGAAGAGATTGATGAAGTAATCCGTATCCTGAAGGAGGTATAAGCTATGCTGATATTTGAGAAAAGCAGGCCGGGCAGAGGCTGTACAGAGCTGCCGCCTATAGATGTGCCTGTAATCATGCCGGATGAGAAGAACAAAAGAACACTGCCGATGCATATGCCGGAAATGTCAGAAGGAGATCTGAGCAGACATTACACGGAACTTGCAAAGAAGTCCCATGGTGTGAATGATGGATTTTATCCTCTTGGCTCCTGTACGATGAAATATAATCCGAAGATTAATGATGAGATGGCATCACTTCCCGGTTTCGCGGAAATTCATCCGATGCAGCCCTCAAACACAGTGCAGGGATGCATGGAAGTAATGCACCTTATAGAGAAGTATCTTTGTGAAATAACAGGGATGAATCATATGTCGATGCAGCCGGCAGCCGGATCCCACGGGGAGTTTGCCGGACTTCTTTTGATAAAAGCTTACCATGAAAGCCGGGGAGATTATAAAAGAACGAAGATTATCGTTCCCGACTCCGCTCACGGAACAAATCCGGCCAGCGCAGCGATGGCGGGATACTCAGTAGTCAGCGTCCCCTCCAGTGAAGATGGATGTGTGGATATTGAAAAACTTCGGGCAGCAGTGGGAAGGGATACGGCTGGATTGATGCTGACAAATCCGAATACACTGGGTCTCTTTGACAAGAATATACTGGAAATTACAGATATTATCCATGAATGCGGAGGGCTCTGCTATTATGACGGAGCGAATCTAAATGCAGTCATGGGAATTGTACGGCCGGGAGATATGGGATTCGATGTCATTCATCTGAACCTTCATAAGACATTTTCCACACCACATGGTGGAGGCGGACCGGGAAGCGGACCGGTAGGATGCAAGGAGCACCTTGCGCAGTTCCTTCCGTCTGTGTTTGTAAAACGAGAAGAGGAATTTTTCTTTGAGAAGCCGTCGCACAGCATCGGAGAGCTGAAGGACTTCTACGGAAATTTCCTGGTTGTGGTAAGAGCGCTTACTTATATTCTTACCCTTGGAAACGAGGGAATTCCAAAGGCTGCCCGGAGTGCAGTCCTCAATGCCAATTATATGATGAACCGCCTTGGAGATCTTTATACTATGGCATATGACACAACATGCATGCACGAATTTGTTATGAGCCTTTCAGAACTGAAAAAGAATACAGGTGTTTCTGCGCTGGACATTGCAAAGGGGCTTTTGGATAACGGGATTCATCCTCCAACCATGTACTTTCCAATGATTGTCGGGGAAGCCCTGATGGTGGAACCGACAGAGACAGAATCAAAAGAGACATTAGATCATGCAATTGAGGTATTCCGGCAGTTATATAAGACGGCAGAAACAGACCCGGAAAGGCTGCATCAGGCACCGGCCCATACTTCGGTGACAAGGTTGGATGAAGTAGAGGCAGCAAGGCATCCGGTGCTGAGGTATAACTGGGAATTGTAAAAATATGTGTAGGGGCAGGTGCAAAAGATGATAGATGAAATCACGTATATAGAAAGCAGACAGACAGAACCTTACGAGAATCTTGCAATCGAAGAATATTTACTGAATCATTGCAAAGAAAATCAATGTATTTTATATCTTTGGCAGAATAAGAGGACTATCGTAATCGGGCGTAACCAGAATGCCTGGAAGGAATGTCTGGTGGAAAAGCTGGAAAATGAAGGAGGACATCTGGTTCGCAGGCTTTCCGGCGGTGGGGCGGTCTATCACGATACTGGGAATCTTAATTTTACATTTCTGGTCAGGAAGGAAAATTATGATTTAGACAGACAACTTGAAGTGATTCTAAGGGCAGTCAAAAAGCTGGGAGTTCATGCAGAAAAATCAGGTCGAAATGATATTCTTGCAGAGGGAAAGAAGTTTTCAGGCAATGCGTTCTATGAACAGGCAGGGCACTGTTATCATCACGGCACGCTGATGGTGAATGTAGACATCGGGGATTTGTCAAAATATCTTACGGTGTCAAAAGAAAAACTTCAGTCAAAAGGCGTGGATTCGGTAAAATCCAGGGTAACGAACTTGAAGGAGTTTGCGTCAGATATTACGGTGGATACATTGAAAGAGAAGCTAGTTGAAGCTTTTGAAGAAGTATATGAACTTAAGGTAAAGCAAATCGAGACAGAAGACCTTGGACATGAGGAAATCGAGGAGTCCAGAAAACGGTTCGCGTCATGGGACTGGATACTGGGAAAGAAAATTGATTTCCAGCATGAGCTGTCCAATCGCTTTTCCTGGGGGCAGTTTACAATGCAGGTGAAGGTGAATTGTGGAAAGATTGAAGATGTAGTTATATTTTCTGATTCTATGAAAACAAATATGATGCCGGAGCTGTCCGGATGTCTGAAAGGAATCACGTATAATAAAAAGGCAATCTGCTCAGCGCTTGAGAATTTTAGGGTGAAGGACGCAAAGGAAGAGGAGATGCGGCAGGAAATCGCAGCGTGGCTTGGGACTGTAGATTTATAGGAGGAGATGCTTTATGGAGAACCAATTTGATATCATCATCATCGGGGCCGGTCCCGGCGGTTATGTGACCGCAATTAAAGCTGCCCAGTTTGGGTTTAAGGTGGGAATTGTAGAAGAAATAAGAGTGGGGGGGACATGTCTGAACCGGGGGTGCATTCCGGCAAAGGCAATGCTCCACGCATCTGCGTTATACAGCGAGATGAAAGAAGGGGAGAGATTTGGAATCCATGCTTCGGATGTAACATATGATTATGGAAAAATCCTGGCTTATAAGGAGGAAACGACGAACCAACTCTGCAAGGGTGTGGAACAGCTTCTGAAGGCAAACAAAGTTATAATTCTTGCCGGACGGGGGCGGCTTGAACAGGACAGCAGCGTGTGTGTGATATCGGAGGAAGGGGAAAAGAAGTATCAGGCAGAGCATATCGTTCTGGCTACAGGGTCCAGCCCCATTTTACTTCCTCTGCCGGGGTTCCAGCTTCCGGGAGTGCTCACCAGTGATGAAGTATTCCGGCTTACAGAGGTGCCGGAAAGCCTTGTGATTGTGGGAGGCGGAGTTATCGGAGTGGAATTTGCCACCATTTTTGCGGCACTTGGCTGCAGGGTGACAATTGTGGAAGCAATGTCCAGGCTGGTACCCAACCTGGATAAAGAAATTTCCCAGAACCTGAAGATGATTCTGAAAAGAAAGGGAATTGACATTCATACATCAGCTGCGGTGCAGAAGATTGAGAGCGAAGGTGATCTCTATACTTGTACATTCCTTGAAAAAGAAAAGGAAGTACAGGCTGCTGCACAGTATATTCTCTGCGCAGTTGGGCGCCGCCCTTATATCCACGACTTGTTTGGGGAAGGTGTCAATCTTTCTATGGATAAAGGCCGAATCCAGGTAGATGAACATTTCCGTACCAGCCGGGAGGGAGTCTATGCAATCGGAGATATTATAAAAGGGGCACAGCTTGCCCATGTTGCAAGTGCCCAGGGAATCTGCCTGGCGGAAGAACTGGCAGGGGTGGAGTCGGCGATTGATTTGAGGGCAGTCCCAAGCTGCGTCTATACGAATCCGGAGATTGCGGCTGTCGGCTTATCAGAAGAAGAGGCAAAGGAAAACGGAATAAATATAAAAACAGGAAAATTCATTATGAGTGCAAATGGCAAATCCTTGATTACTAAAGAGGAGAGAGGGTTTATCAAGGTAGTGTCAGATGCTGAGACAGAAGTAATTCTTGGCGCGCAGATGATGTGTGCAAGGGCTACGGATATGATTGGGGAATTTGGAACGGCAGTGGCAAATAAGCTTACCGTCCGCCAGCTTCTTAAGACCATGAGAGCTCACCCGACTTATAATGAAGGGGTGGCAGAGGCCCTGGAAGACGTTATTGGAGGAGCAATCCATATAACGCCAAAGAGATAGAGCGGAAAGTGGAAAGACCGGAAAAATTGGATATCTGGCGATTGCTTAGAAGCCAATAAATACAAAGGACTGCAGATTTCTGCAGTCCTTTGCTTTATGGCAAAATTAATTTTTTTGAATGCATATTAGATAAGTATTCATTTCTAGACATTGTGATAACGTCCGATAGGAACAATAAGGGGGGAATTTGAAATAGGATCGTTAATTACAGAGCAATCGAGCCCGAATATATCCTTTATTGATTCAGGGGAAATAACCTCTTCCGGGGTTCCCTGTACAATCAGTTTTCCTTCGCGAAGAGCAAATAAATAATCTGCATATCTTGCAGACAGGTTAATATCATGCAATACCATCGCAATCGTGATCCCTTGTTTTCGGTTTAATTCGGTTAATAAGTCTAAAATCTCAACCTGGTAAGCGATGTCGAGAAAGGTTGTAGGTTCGTCTAACAATAATATATCTGTCTGCTGTGCCAAGGCCAGTGCAATCCAGACTCTCTGGCGCTGTCCCCCTGACAATTCATCCACGTTCCTGTTGGCAAGCTCAGTGATGCCCATAATCTCCATAGCCTCTGAAGCTGCCTCAAAGTCTTCTTTATTCATGCCTTTCATAATTGTACGGTATGGAAACCTGCCGCGGCAGACTAAGTCAAATACCGTTATCCCTTCCGGTGTGACCGGTGATTGTGGAAGCAATCCCAGAGTCTGTGCCAATATCTTTGAAGGATAAGCATCTATTTCTTTGCCATCCAGTATGATATTTCCATTTTCCGGCTTGAGTAATCTTGAGAAGGTTTTTAATAATGTAGATTTTCCGCAGCCGTTTCCACCGATAATAACACTTATTTTATTGGCCGGTATGGAAATGTCTATTCCATTTATAATGACCCTCTTGTCATATCCGGCAACAACCTCTTTGGCTGAAAGTGAATGTTCTGTCATGACGCATTTCCTCCTTTGCTATTCGCACGTACCAGTAGAATCAGCATATAGGGTGCCCCTAATACCCCTGTAATAACACCTACCGGATACCTTGTTCCTAAAGCATATTGTCCCGCCAGATCAGCGGCCAGTACAAGGCAGGCACCGACCAGTCCTGCGGATATAGTATTTACACTGCCTCTGCCTGCCAATCTGGAGGCAATCGGTCCGGACAAAAAAGCAACCGATGCGATTGGTCCTGATATTGAAGTTGCAAAGGCTGCTAAAAATACCGCACTGAGCATAAGAATTATATAGATTGCTTTTACCTTTACACCCAGGATAGTGGCTGAATCATCACCCAATTGCAATACCTGCAGGTGTCTGCCAAATAACAGGATAGAGAGTCCGCCTGTGACTACAACAATGAATAAGACAGGGACTCCTTCCATCTGAACTCCATTCAGGCTTCCGTTTAGCCAGCGGAGGGCGGTTGCCACATCATATTCGGCACCCTTTAATAATATAAATGAGATGGCTGCATTGAGCATAGCTTGTATGCCTATACCAATCAAAATCAGCCGGGCTTTTGAAAACCCTTTTCCCTGTGACAAAAGATAAAGCATAGCTGCTACGGTAATTCCCGATATGAGGGCGATTATTGATACAACATTTCCGCTCAGATTTAAAACCAAAATAGAAAAGACAGCTGCAACGCTGGATCCGGCTGTGACGCCTATAATATCGGGGCTTGCCAAATCATTTCTAAGTAAAGTCTGAAATGTATTACCGGCCATACCAAAGGCCATTCCCGCCAATATCCCGGTAAGCATTCTGGGAAGTCTGAGTGTTTTTATAGTAAATACCGCACCGCTGATTTCTTCTCCCTTTAAAACCCTGAATACAACATCCAGAGAGTATACTGTATTTCCATACGTAAGCATCAGGACAGACAAAAGAACAATCAAAAAGACCAGCACAAGTACTACTATGAGATGCCTTCTGTGTCTCTTTCTATATCCGTCCATAATAGAGGTCTTCGTATTTGATATCATATTGAGCTCACCTTCCTTTTCCTTACAATCATAATAAAGAAGGGGGCACCCAAAAAGGCTGTTACAATCCCTACTTCCAGTTCCCCGGGGCTTCCAAGTACACGCCCTATTGTATCGGATATCGTTAGCAGACATGCCCCTCCGACTGCTGACATGGGAAGGATATATTTGAGGTCGGGGCCAAAGAGAATGCGTATAAGATGAGGAATCATAAGACCCACAAAACCGATAGGCCCTGCTAAAGCCGTAGTAGCCCCGCACAGCAATACCCCTGCAAGAGCTCCCATCCCTTTGGTTAATTTTGTATTGACCCCCAAACCTGTAGCGATTTCATCACCCAAAGCCAGGCTGTTTAATGAGGGTATCAGAAATATAGAAATTATAAAGCCTGCCAGCAGATAAGGCGCTATAATGAGAATATCTGACCAACCAGTACCACTTATGCTGCCTACCTGCCAGAATCTGAAGTCATCCATTACCTGAGATTTCGGCAGCATAACCGTACTGACTAAAGAGGCAAGTGCCATACTTGTAGCCGCACCGGATAATGCCAGTTTAATTGGAGTGATTTCACCGCTTCCAATAGAAGCTATTGCGTATACAAAAACTGCAGTGGCGCCTGAGCCCATTAAAGCCAGCCAGATATATTGATAGGGCAGATTGATATTGAAAAAAGCAATGCCACATACTACAAACAATGAGGCGCCTGTATTTACCCCTAAGATGCTTGGGTCTGCGATGGGATTTCTCGTAATGGACTGCATAAGGGCACCCGATACTCCGAGCGCCCCTCCTGCTATTATGCCAAAAACCATTCTTGGAATCCTTGCCTGTACCACACTTACGGTAAATGCATCCCCGTTAGCACCTGTAAGTGCCGAAAGTACGTCGCTTACAGGAATGTACCGGGAACCTGTTGCCAGCGAAAGCATTCCGCATAGCATAGTGAATAGTATACTGAATAGGATTATACTTCTTATCTTAAAGTTTCTCATTTCACCTTTTCTGCTGCCTCATTTAATAAAGAAACATACTCCTCAATTGTTGCAGGGATGGATAATACTGATGGTGTGCAGGATGCCGCCAATGAAGCATTAGGGTCTATCATAACCACAGAACCGTTGGCAATAGCAGGTATTTGTCCCACCAAAGAGTCCTCCTGCAGAACTTTCAACACGGATTCATCTCCATAAGTAACGATAACATCAATATCTTTTAATACGTCAACATTTTCAGAGCTTATTGTTACGGTAAATGCGCTGGGATCATCTGCAAGCTGCATAACACTGTCAGGAAAACCAAGTCCCAAATCAGTTAAATAGGAGGCCCGGGGATCTGTAGGTGTGTAAACATAGAAGGTGCCCAGATCAGATGCATTGAAATAGAAGAAGGCGGCTGTTTTTCCCTCCAGGCTTTCATACTTCTTTATCTCCGTATTGATTAATTCATCTGTTTCGTCGATTAACGCTTTTGCCTCTGCTTCTTTTCCCATACCTTGAGCATTCAGGAGTGTCTGGTCTCTCCAATATGTCTGCCATGGATATTCAGGATATGCAACAACAGGTGCAATCTGGCTTAATAAATCATATTCCTCCTGGGTAATACCAGAGTAAGCTGCCAGAATAACATCCGGGTTTGTATCGCTGATGGCTTCATAGTCAAGCCCGTCCGTATCATCAAATACGACAGGTTTTTCTTCGCCAAGTTCCTTATATTTGTCACCGGTCCATAGGGAAAGACCATTTTCGTCTGTTGTCCCAAAGTTTGCTTTAGATACCCCTACCGGAACGATGCCAAGCGCAAGAGGAACATCCTGATTTCCCCATGAAATGGTCGCAATTCGTTCAGGTTCCTTTTCTATAACTGTTTCCCCAAATGCATGGGTGATGGTAATCGGATATGTAGCAGATGAATCTTCAGAGGTATCTTCTGTGGATTTACCGGCAGCGCTGCCTGCAGTCTTCTGGGTGGTTTCCTTGCTGCCGCAGGCTGTAAGTAAGGTTGTAACTGTTAAAAGTGCCATAAGGCTTAATTTGACTTTGTTTAATTTCATGGTTTCCTCTTTTCTCCTTCATAAAAATAATCCACTCTTGTTAGTTGCATCTAACTAAGAATGGATTATACGTCAAGACAGAGGTTCTGTCAACTAAAAACTAAAAATTATTAAAAAATTTTTAATCAAAACATTATAAAGAAAAACTATCATGTAAATATAAATCACAAAAACAGGTATAGTGTATTGGAGCTGCTTCTTTTCCGTCAGCGAGACGCAGAGCCGTATCAAAGGCTTTTATTGTAATCTCATCAAGAGGGCGTGCTATCATAGATAAAGATGGTATGTAATTCACAATATGCTCTGCATCCCCGGAAGAACCAAAACACAACAGTTCAGCATCTCTTGGAATAAGAAAATGGTTGCGGGCTAAAAGTGGTATTGCACCGAATGCCAGAGTGCTGTTCATACATATAATGATTTCCGGTTTTTCTTCCATGTTTAGTATATGGCGTGCTGCAATGGCTCCGCCAATCATTGTGTTTTCTGTTGCGATAAAAGCATCTTTTGAAAGCTTGATTCCGTTTTCCTCACAGCAGCGTATAAATAAATTAAAATATTCATCGCCGTGCTGCCGGCTGTCTCTTCCTGAAAGTACCAGAATCTTGCTGCAGCCTTTTGCGCTGATCATTTTTACTGCCTGTGAAATAGCCTCGTCTGCTACGTAAGACACGCTGGAATATTTTGAACTTGAATGATTATAGATTACAAAGGGAGAATTCCCGGGGCGGTCTTCCAATTCCTTTAAATCGTTTTCATTTTCTATGCTGATAACCGCAGACTCATAAGCGGATATGTGAACCCGGTCAATTTTCTCTGTCAGCCGGCCTGTTTCGTAGGGGCATAGTAGAATATTGTAATCTCGTCCTGTTTGTTTTCTATGTCTGTTGATGCTGGAATGAATGACATTCATATCCATCCATACGGAATTCACCGGAATAAAAAATGCAACTGTCGGCTGCCATTTTTTTAATGCATTTGGTTCATTGGCTGAAGAATTCATTTTATATCCCAGCTGTCTTGCTGCCTTTATTACTTTCTGGGCAGTATCATCTGCTACTTTATGTTCTTTCGCCGTCCCATTTAACACAAAGCTTACTGTTGATACAGATACTCCTGCAAGCTTTGCAACATCTTTCATAACAGCCATAATTAACCTCCATGTAGATAAATTATATTAATTTCTTAACGATATTTGGTTCAGATAAGTCTAATATATACACTATAGCAGGAAAATTCAATCTCTGATTAAAATAAATTTAAAATTTTTTAATATTAAATTAAGTTCCACTAATTTACGAAATCCCTGTTGACTCTCACACTGTGGTATACTCTATATTATAAGTGAGCTCAAAAAACATATATATGTGAGGAATTAAAAATGCTTAAAATAGGTGATTTTTCAAAATTATCAAGGATCAGTATACGGATGCTGCGGCATTACGATGAAATCGGCCTGCTGGTTCCCAAGAACACAGACTGTTTTACCGGTTACCGCTATTATGCGGAGGAACAACTGCCTGTTGCGGGCAGGATTACAGCGCTTAAGGATATGGGTTTCGGGCTTTCTGCCATAGGCGAAATCCTGAAAAGTTACGACAATCCACAGGCGCTGGCGGAATTTCTGGCGGTAAAACAAGCCGAAGTACAGGCGGAGGCTGCCAAAACAAACCACCGTCTGCTGCTCCTTGAAACAGCCATTAAACGGCTGAGAAAGGATGAAACTGCTATGAATTATAATGTGACATTAAAAACTTTACCAAAACGCTATGTTGCCAGTGTGCGGCAAGTCATTCCTGCCTACGATCAGGAGGGTACCCTCTGGAATATCATGATGAGCGAAACAGCCCCGCTGGGAGTACAATATGCCGACAACTGTCTCAGTCTTGCTGTTTTTCATGATGAGGGATACAAAGAAAGCGATGTGGATGTAGAAATCCAATGCGCTGTAAAGGGAAGCTATCAAAATACCGGACATGTTGTGTTTAAGGATATGCCGGAGATAGACATTGCATCGGTAACTTACAAAGGCAGTTACGAGCAGCTTACCACCGTGAACCATGCGGTAGCGAATTGGGTAAGGGACAACGGCTATGAGTTCAATGGTGCTATGTTCTGCATCTATCATGTCAGCCCTGCCCAAACCAGCAATCCGGAAGAATTGGTGACAGAGGTGTGTTATCCGGTGAAAAAGAAATAACAGAAATATAAGAGGAGCTGGCGCCAATTGATTGATTTTTAGTCAAGGGGCGGAGCTCCTTATTCTTTGCACTTAAAAAGGAATCGTTCTCCTTTCGTCCGTGCTGTTAATTTTCCAAAAGCAAACGGTCAAATTGTTTGAAATCAGTGATTACATCAAATACTTCGGGAAGCTTCTCGAATGTGTGCCTTTGATTTTGAGGAGCGACAACTATAATTTTACCAATACCAGCATTGTATGCTGATTGGATACCCGAAGCTGCATCCTCAAAAACAATACATTTATGCGGTTCAATTTCAATTACTTTTGCAGCCCGGATATAAAAATCCGGAGCTGGTTTTCCGGGGATAGTTCCATCATTATAAATGATTTTGTCAATATCGAACCATTTTTCCAGATTGAATTTTTTTATAAAATAGTCTACATTCACTTTTGGTGAAGCTGTCGCAATTGTCCGGGGGATTTGTCTTTCCTTCAATTCATCTAAAAGAAGTTTTACGTCTGCTGCCAGACAAGTTGAACGATCAGACTCACAAAGTTCCCGATATATGGCTTCCTTTTTATCCGCCAATTCCGCTATCTGTTCTTTGCTTAATGCAGATTGTGATAAATACTGCACGATGGAATCGGTAGTGCGTCCGTGAATAATTTCCTTAAATTCTGCTTGCGTAATGATTCTGTGAAATACCTGTGTTGAAAAAAGCTGCCACGATTTTTCTACTTTATCTGAATCATCAAAAAGGGTACCATTGAAGTCAAAAATAACCCCTGTCATATAGACACCTCCGTTTAATTATTGGTAATAAAAATGAAACTATTAAATCTCTCTGGTGCCGCTGCTCTCTTGAAGTTTCTTATATTCTCTGGGAGAACATCTCATATATTTTCTAAATACTTCTGAATAGTAACTTGAACCAGAGAATCCAGCTTTTGTTGCTGTTTCTGTAATGGTATAGGAATCATCCATTAACAGTGGCAGACTCTTTTGGATTCTGTAACAAAGTAGGTATTCGAAAGGAGTCTGGTGCATAGTCTTTTTAAAAATCCGGCAGAATTCACTTTTGCTGATATGGCAGGAGGCAGCCATTTCATCAAGTGTAATGGGTGCCTGGTAATTACTATGTATAAACTGCAGAGCTTTCTTTAGCCGGGTTATTCCTGGTTCCCGAAATCACAGGGAAAGATGTCTGCGGTATTGTTCCTCTGTATAGCAGGAGGTGCAGTCGTATTACCTTGGCTGATGGGATTTATCAGTAAAACAGGCGGACTCTATATGGGAATGATATTAAATGCAGTGTGCTTGATTGGGGCTATGGTAATATCATTTGTGATTGCACCTAAATCTAAAGAGCCTAAAAATAAACAGGAAATAGCGATGTAAATATGAACAATAATAACATCAATAAAAAAATAGGAAGTGATCCTGGAAGTAACGGCAGTGTGCTTTGATCCATTTTTAAAGACATGGTGAATATAAGAAGGACATAATTGAAGGAAGATGCAGTTTTAATAGGTGCCAGTGCATTTTTACCCCGAGATTTATATGCAAATCCTAATCTGATTAAGAATAGGTTGAATTTATCCTAATTATAGCATATACTATAATTAGGAAAGGAAGTGATATTATGCAGGTGAATATAAAAAATTTAGTATCAATGACAGAAGCTAACCAGAATTTTTCCAAAGTTGCAAAGATGGTTGATGAAAATGGGGCAGCAGTGGTTCTTAAAAATAATGTTCCCCGTTATGTAATTATTGATTATAGTAAAATACAGGAAGATAGTATAGCCGATGACCAGGCTGTGGAGGATATTGCGAAAAGAATACTCAGTAAACATGCAAAGGCGTTTGAGGAGCTTGCTAAATGATAATACTAAGTAAAAAACAAGTTATTTCCCTTCATAGCAGCCTTGTAAAGCAATTTGGTGGACTGCATGGAGTTAGAGATGATAAGCTATTAAATTCAGCCTTACAAACTCCATTTCAGACATTTGAAGGAGAGGACCTTTACCCTACAGTGCATAAGAAAGCAGCGTGTTTATGTTTTGGACTGATAAATAATCATGCATTTCATGATGGTAATAAGCGGATTGGCATTCTTACTATGATGACGTTTATGGAACTGAATGGTATAGAAATCTTTTGCACAAATGAAGAATTAATAGAATTGGGATTTAGTATTGCATCTGGAAAGACAGGACAGGAACAGATATTGAATTGGATTATAGCTCATGATAGTATTTGAAATAGCCTGTAATTCTATTTTGATTCTGTAATATAAGTATAGGAGCCGCGATTCTTTGGAAATAGAGGATTGCGGCTTTTTTACGCCTCACAGGCGCACGTTCTAACGAGTTTAAGTCTCGAATATGACCCGATTGTCAGCGGCAATAAAATTTATATTGACAATAAGTGAATGTTCGTTTATTATAAAACTACGAGGTGGTCATATGCGTAAAAAAGATGATGAAAAAGAAAAGAGCATAAAGGAAGCAGTTATAAGGTTAATTCTGGAAGAAGGCTTTCATGGCACCTCTATCTCGAAGATTGCTAAGAGGGCTGGGGTCTCTCCCGCGACAGTTTATATCTATTTTGAAAATAAGGAGGTTATGCTCCAGGATATTTACAACGAATATGCGGAAGAGATTTTCGATTATCTGCTTGGCAGCATCAACCGGGAGATGCGCGGCCGGCAATTAATTGAAGTTCTTATTACCAGTTATTATGATTACATCTGCGGAAACAGAGAAGTATTTAGCTTTGTGGAGCAGTTTTCCAACTGTCCTTCTCTTGCAAGCCGTTGTACAGAGCGGCAGAGGATGTGTGAGGTCAGTAATCTGATCTTAGAGATGAAGGCAAAGCGGATTATTAAAAATTACAGTACTGATAACCTGATGGCAATTATGTTTTATCCGGTAAAGTCAATTGCTGTAGATCATTGTAAAAGCAAGGAAGAAAAAGAGGAGCTGTTGAGAGAATTTATTTATATTATTCAGGAAGCGTTGTTGATAGAGTAACTTTGGCGAGATTCTAATGTGGAGCTTATGGTTCACAAAGGTCTCGCAATCATTTCGAAGTTAATTAAACGAACATTCACTTATGAATGTCAGATGAAGAATGATGTACGGGAAGAGATATCAGCTAAACAGAGGTATTTCTTGATAAAAGAACATTCATTCAGAAAGGAAAGTGATTTATATGATGAACTCAGAGAAAATTAGAAAGACGGGAATTGTTATTCCGATTTCAAATATAGTATTATTGCCCGGAGCAGTGACAAAGCTCAGTGTCAGCAGTCTGAGTGAGGAACAGATAAGGTATCTGGAGGATGAAAATATAGAGAATATTGCACTGCCGATGAAGCAGAATTTCAAGCAAAATGATGTTTCAGAGGATGACTTTTATAAAATAGGAATCTCATTCCAGATTGAGGATGTCCAAGAGTCAGAAAAAGGAATACAGCTTACAATCAAAGCCTTAGATAGAGTTGAGGTAAAGGAACTGGATATTGAAGCTGGTTATATCTATGCCCATTTTGAAAAGAGCCCGGATATTGAAGATATGGATGAGAAAAGCCAGGTGGATATGCTGGAGTATATTCAGAAAATTACAAGGGAAATAAGTGAAAGATTCCCGGATGGAAAGCGTTATGTTGCTGTGATTGAGGGCTTTCAGGACTTAAATTCCCTCATTGTATACCTTGCCCAGTTCCTTCCGGTTTCTAATGAAGAAAAATATGAACTGCTGGCTGTTCAGTCTATGAAGGAGAGAAGCCTGCGCTTTATGGATTACCTTCTGAAACAGAAGGAAGCCATCGGATTACAGATTCAGATGGCAGAAAGATTTTCAGAGAAGGCAAATAAGCATTACAGAGAGCAGGTTTTAAGAGAACAGTTAAAGGCAATTCAGGAAGAATTAAATGAAGGCAAGGAAGGCCGGGGTAAAAAGGACGAGGAATATCTGACCAGGATTGAAGAGGCCGGAATGCCCGATGAGATTAAGGAAGCCGCACTTGATGAAGTGGAAAAACTTCAGGCTCAGGGCCCCAATGGTGCTGAATATAATGTAATACGCAATTATCTGGACCTTCTGGTTTCACTTCCGTGGAAGAAGGCTGAGGAGAAGGCGGTTAATCTGATAGAGGCAAGACGTATTCTGGATGAACAGCACTACGGTTTGGAGAAAGTAAAGGATAGAATCATTCAGCATCTTGCAGTTATGCAGCTTAAAAAAGATAAGAAAGGCTCTATTCTACTGCTGGTAGGACCTCCCGGAACAGGAAAAACCAGCCTTGGCAGAAGTATTGCAGAGGCTCTGGACAGAAAATATATCCGTCTTAGTCTCGGCGGTATCAGAGATGAAGCTGAAATTCGCGGACATCGCAGAACCTATATTGGTGCGATGCCGGGAAGAATTCTTCAAAGTATCAAGAAAGCGGGTACAAATAATCCGGTCATGGTTCTGGATGAAGTAGATAAATTGATGGTTGGAGGTTTCAGCGGAGACCCGGCAAGTGCCCTTCTTGAAGTGTTAGATCCGGAGCAGAACAATAGTTTTACAGACCACTACCTGGATCAGCCATATGACCTTTCTGATGTATTCTTTATTGCAACTGCAAATTCATTAGAAAGTATATCTGAGCCGTTGTTGGACCGTATGGAGGTTATACAGATTTCCAGTTATACCAGTGAAGAGAAGTTTCATATTGCGAAGGACCATCTTGTTCCAAAGACTTTGGAGGAGCATGGCTTGACAGGAGAACAACTGGTAATTCCGGAAGATGTTATAAGGAAAGTAATTAATGAATACACTCTGGAAGCAGGAGTCAGAGGTTTGAAGAAGCAGCTGGCCGGAATTGCCAGGGTAGTTTCTGAGAAAATCGTATCAAATAAAACAGAGGTTCCATATCAGGTAAGTGTGGAACAACTGGAAGATATTCTTGGACGGAAAGTGTCCAGACACGATGTGGCCCAGCAGGATAATCCTCCTGGAGTAGTGACTGGATTAGCCTGGACTCCGGTGGGAGGAGAAATCCTGTTTATAGAAGCAACCAGCATGGCAGGAAATGGGGAAGTGATGCTGACAGGTAAATTGGGAGATGTAATGAAAGAATCTGCCAGAATTTCATTAAGCCTGTTAAAATCCCGGCTGCCGCTGAATTCCATTAACTTTAAAGAAAGAGACCTCCACATCCATGTTCCGTCAGGAGCAGTACCAAAAGATGGCCCATCCGCTGGAATTGCGTTATTTACAGCACTGGCATCTCTGGTGACGGGGATTAAGGTAAATTCAAGACTGGCAATGACAGGTGAAATCACCCTGAGGGGTGCGGTCCTTCCGATCGGCGGCCTCAAAGAAAAACTACTGGCTGCACAGAGGGCAGGAATCACGAAAGCATTAATTCCGAAAGATAATGTGGATGATTTGAAAGATGTACCTGAAGAGGTAAAAAGCCAGATAACGATTGTAGCGGTTGAAACAATTGAAGATGTTCTGAGAGAGACACTGTCAATTTCAATGCCAAAGCCGGAACAACTTCCAATGAGAAGAGAAGCCGGAGAGTTATCCTTTAAAATCTAAGTAATCTGTCCCTGGTTAGAAGGTTCTAACCGGGGACGGATTATTTTTTTGCCCTAAATCACCTCATAATTAGGTAAAAATAAAAGGATTTACATGAATGGCAAATAATGTTAGACTGCAAATGTGTAAATAATTACGTAAAATTGGAGGTATATCATATGGGCACTACAATTAAAGATATAGCGAAAACGGCAGGGGTTTCTGTTGCTACAGTTTCCCATGTAGTGAATAAAACAAGATATGTGAGTCCTGAACTAGTAAAAAGGGTGGAGGATGCAATAAATAATAGTGACTATAAAATAAAAATTCAAAAGAAAGTCAGCAGTCTGAAGATTGGGAAGCAATCCCAGGTGGCAATTGTAATTCCGTCTTTAATGGGGTCCCTCTATGTGCAGCTTATCGAGCATATGTCTGTCTTTTTGCGGGAAAAAGGATACATAGCAGCCGTTTATTTTTCAAATGAGAATTATCGTCAGGAAAAAGAGATATTGACCCGTCTTATGGTGGACAAGAAGGTGGCGGGAATTATTTTAAGCCCATGTAGGATGGACTTAAAAAACTATGAAAAATTATATGCAAGGAATATTCCTGTTGTACTTTTAGAGCGTGCTATAAGTGGAAAAGAAGAGGAAAGCGTAGTTGCGGAAAATGCAAGAGCTTTATACAAAGGGACGCAGCATCTGATTAAAAACGGGCACAAAAAAATTGGGGTGGTTCTGGGAGATCTGACTACGAGCGCGGTAGCGGAACGGCTGGAAGGATACCAAAGGGCTTTGCAGGATGCAGAACTGGACTATACAGGAAAGGATGTCCTCTCCATTGTTCATGAAGAAAATATTGAGGAAGGAATCGAAAAAATTAGAGAGCTTTATAACAAAAGAAGACCCACGGCTATTATCAGTGGCGGTAACCGTCTGACATTTTTGGTTCTGAGAGCATTGCAGCATATGGGACTGGAATGTCCTCAGGATATTTCGGTGGTTGGTTTTGGGGATGAGGAATGGTGCGAGCTGGTAGTTCCGCCCCTTACTGCAATGCGGCAGGATGCGCGGAGCATGGCTTATTATGCAGTTGAAAGAATCGCTGCAAAAATAGAAAACAAAGATTATGAAAAAGGGGAAATCAGAGTACCCCTTCAGATATCGGTACGGAAATCCACACAGATGATTGGCGGCGGGCCATTTGGAGAAAAGGCATTTTCACCGGATGATATTGCACTGACGGAAGATGAGAAGCGTCAGTTGAGACAAGGGAATTTTAAAATTGGTATCTCATTCCATTACAGTGGTACGGCGTGGAAACGGCTTCATGAGGCAGGAATCCGGCAGACGCTCGAAATGCTTGGGGTTACAGTGGCGGCAGTGACAGAGGCAAACTTTGATTCGGAGCTGCAGGTTACTCAGTTGGAAGCCCTGGCTATGCAGCGCCTGGATGCCATTATAGCGATTCCCGCCGATGATAATGTTACCGCCGGAACGTTTAAAAAGCTTTCACGGGAAACAAAATTACTGTTTCTCAGCAATGTACCTGCTGGATTCGGAACGGATGATTATATTTCCTGTGTATCAGTAAATGAGCGGGAAAATGGAAGAATTGTAGGAACTTTGCTGGGGGAATATTATAAGGGGAAGAAGCATGTAAAAGTAGGTTTTATTAACCATGGGCTTCCTTTTTATGGCACTCATCTGAGGGACGGAATCGCAGTTCAAATAATATGTGAAAATTACGTAAACATTGAAATTGCATCTGTGGAGCAGTTTCAAAATATTGAGGATGCCTATGAGATAGTCAAAAACATGATGCGCAGGCACCCTGACATACAAGGGCTGTATGTTTCCTGGGACCAGCCGGCGTTGAGAGTTATCCGGGCATTGGAGGAACTGGGACGTGAGGATGTGGAGATCTTTACCACAGACCTTGACCGGGAAATCGGGAATTATCTTGTGCAGGATAAATATGTGAAAGGAATGAGCACACAGCGTCCGTTTGAGCAGGGAGTTGCTGCGGCGATGGCGGCGGCTAAGGCTCTGTTGGGCCATAATGGATATAAGTACATAGGTGTATCCCCCTATCTTGTACAAAAGAAAAACATTGTCCGTGCCTGGAAAGACATTATGCATGAACCTATACCGGGAGAGTGGAACGTATATATGGAGAAATAAATTACGTAAAAAATAAAAACATAAGTCAAAAATATACAAAATTAAAAAACCCTAATTGACACCGACCTTGACGCATGTTATATTTTGCGTAAATACAAATGAGGGTTACAAAAAGAATAAAAATGGCTGAAAAATTCGCGCGGTTTATTTGGTTAATTTTGTATCTGAAATGTAATGTTCTCATGAAACAGGTTAGAGACAAGGAGGGAATAGATTTTATGAAAAGGAAAATATTATCTTTAATTTTATGTGCAGGACTGGCTGTATCTATGCTGGCGGGATGTACTACGGAATCAAAAATTGCGGACTCTGAGGGTGATAAGAAAACAGAAACTGAGGAAAAAGAAGGGCCTTATAATTTTGCTTTTCTGCCAAACACGCAGAATAATACATTCCAATCCTCTATGAATGATAAATTCCAGGAATTATGTGAGGATGCAGGTTATAAATATACATGTCTGGACCCGGATTATGACTTGAACACCCAGTTAAGCCAGTTATCTGATTCGGCAAACCAGGGCTTTGATGCCGTATTCGTAATTCCGGTTGATTCAGCAGGTATCCGCCAGGGTCTGCAGGAATTAAATGATGCAGGGATTCCTGTTATCAACGTAGACACGGCGGTTATTGAGGATGACCGGGATCTGGTGGAATCAATTATTGCGACAAATGCTTACCAGGCAGGGGTGCTTGTAGGAGAGCAGATGGCAAAAGATTATCCGGATGGCGCTAAAATTGCGATTTTGGATTTCCCTTCAAATGAAAGTTGTGTAGACCGCGTAAACGGATTCCTGGAGGGACTTGGTGATAATAAAGATAAATTTGATATCGTAGCCCAGCAGGACGGTAAGGCTGCACTGGATGAATCTATGCCGATTGCAGAAGATATTATTCAGGCAAATTCAGACTTAGATGCATTTTTCTGTATCAATGATCCGTCATCACTTGGAGCGGCAGCAGCTTTGAAGGCGGCAGGGCTTACTGGAAAAGTGGGAGTTTACTCTATTGATGCATCTCCAGACGGAAAAGCGGCTATGGTAGACGGTACATTTACATGTGTAGCGGCACAGGTGCCGGTACAGATAGCGGAGACGGCATTTGAAAAAGCAGTGGAACTGCTGCAGGGAAAAGAAATTGAGAAAGAAATCTGGTTGGATTCTCACCTTGTGACAGTGGACGAGGCGAAAAAGACTGAAGGGCAATGGCAGTAAAAAGCGGATAAACTGTAACGAAGGGCTGTTTTGAGATAATCAAACAGCCCTTTATAAAAAGGTGTAAGAATTAAGTGAGGTGAGCAATCGTTGGAAGACAAAGTAATCTTACAGATGGAGGGGATCAGCAAGAGATTTGGAGCTACTCAGGCGCTGGATGAAATTAATTTTGAATTAAGGCTGGGTGAAGTTCATGCATTGCTGGGAGAAAACGGAGCTGGAAAATCGACTCTGATTAAGGTATTGGGCGGTATTCATAAGCCGGATGAGGGTATTATTAAAATAAACGGGCAGGAGATTGAGATGAATGGCATCCAGGATGCCCGGAATTCTGGGATTGGAATTATTCATCAGGAGATCGTGTTAGTGCCGTATCTCACAGTGACGGAAAATATATTCCTTGGAAGGGAGATATTAACACCTCTCCGTACAAGGGACTTAAGAAAGATGAATGAACTGGCCCTGGATATGACAGAAAGGCTGGGGCTTCATATAGATGTAACTACAAAGGTGGGGAATTTAAGCATTGCGCAGCAGCAAATGGTAGAAATCGTGAAAGCCATATCTTTTAATGTAAAGATTCTGGTAATGGATGAACCGACCTCCTCTCTTTCTGATGAAGAGGTAGGGAAGCTGTTTGAAACAATGGACAGGCTGAAAAAAGAACATGTCAGCATAATTTATATTTCTCATAGAATGGAAGAGTTATTTGCTGTTACGGACCGTGTAACTGTTATGCGGGATGGCACATATGTAGGTACGGTAAATACAAAGGAAACAAATGTAGACAGCCTGGTTGGCATGATGGTGGGACGCAGCCTGACAAACTATTATACACGTGATTATAACATGACAGATCAGGAAGTCCTGAGAGTAGAAGATATTACCAGGGCAGGAGTGTTCCAGAATGTAAGCTTTTCTGTACATAAAGGAGAAATACTAGGGTTTTCCGGACTTGTAGGAGCCGGGAGAAGCGAAATCATGCAGGCTATTTTTGGAAATGATTCTTTTGAAAGCGGTAAAGTGTTCCTGTCAGGAAAGGAAGTAAAATTCAAGTCCAGTATGGAAGCAATTCAAAGCGGAGTAGCGATGGTACCGGAAGACCGGAAAAAGCAGGGGCTGACTCTGATTAATTCTGTAGGGTTCAATATGACACTTGCGAGTCTGGGCTCTGTAATGAAAGGGCCGTTGCTGAGTGAGACAAAGCGCAGCCGTGTGATAGGCAAGTATATAGATGAATTGAATATAAAGACGGCTTCGGCGGATATAGCGGTGTCCAGCCTGTCCGGGGGAAATCAGCAAAAGGTAGTTTTAGCGAAATGGCTTGCTACGAACCCCAGGCTGCTCATACTGGATGAGCCTACCAGAGGTGTGGATGTGGGTGCAAAAGCAGAAATTTATGCAATCATTAACCGGCTGGCAGGACAGGGTATGGCAATCATTATGATTTCTTCCGAGTTACCCGAAATTATCAACATGTGTGATAATGTTTGTGTTGTGAGAGAGGGGAAAATTGTAGGAAGATTGGGCCATGAAGAATTGAATCAGGAAGAAATCATGAGATTTGCTACAGGAGGAGAATAGAAATGGGTAACAAAACGAGAGTAAAGAGCAGCAATCAGTTTATCGGTATGCTGAAATCAAATACAGGAATTTTATGTGTAATGATATTGATTGGAATTACGCTGTCATTCATGACTCCAAACTTTTTGACGGCAGGCAATATCATATCCGTATTGCGGCAGATTTCAAATAATATTTTTCTTGCACTGGGTATGACCCTGGTTATTATACTTGGAGGCATTGATTTATCTGTAGGTTCTATTGTGGCTATGAGCGGTACCCTGACAGTAGGCTTTATCGTGACCAATGGAGTTCCTATGATGCCGGCGATTCTGGCAGGCCTGACACTGGGAACCATGGTGGGGTTGTTTAATGGATTTATCGTGGCGAGATTCCGGGTACCTGCATTTATTGTAACACTTTCTACCATGAATATGGCGAAAGGAATTGCCTATATATACAGCGGCGGGCGCTCTACTCGTATCACTTCAGATGCGTATGCAATGATTGGAACAGGATATCTGTTTGGTGTAGTTCCGCTTCCGGTTGTATATATGATTATTCTGATTATCATTTTTGTAATTCTTTTAAACAAAACAAGATTTGGTACATATGTATATGCGGTGGGAGGAAACAGGGAATCAGCGCGACTGTCAGGTGTTCCGATTAAAAAGGTGGAAATTCTTGTGTTTACAATTAGCGGTTTTCTTGCAGCTTTTGCAGGAATTGTATTAAGTTCCCGTATGTATTCGGGACAGCCAAAAGCAGGTGACGGCTATGAGATGGATGCCATTGCGGCCTGTGTATTGGGCGGCATATCTATGGCAGGAGGAACCGGACATGTGAGCGGAACTGTTATTGGTGCAGTTGTAATTGGTATTATAAGCAATGGACTGAACTTGATTGGTGTAAGCTCCTTCTGGCAGTTGCTTGTGAAGGGCCTGATTATCCTTGTGGCAGTCATTATTGACTCACAGAAAAATATTATTTCTGAAAGATTTGGGAAGAAAAAAAGCAGCAAATAAGTAAAGCAGAAAAGGAGTATAGCTATGAAGATATTTAGGAAACCGTCGTTTGCAGATTCTACAGGGGATGCAATTCCTTTCTATCACGATGGTGTTTATCATATTTTTTCACTGACACCGCCTCCGGGCACAACTGTTTATCCGGCGCGGCTCCGTACAACATGGAGTCACACCATTTCGAAGGACCTGGTTCACTGGGAGGAGCTTGAGACAGCCCTGTATCCGGGAGAGGGTGATGAACCGGATGCAGACGGCATATGGACCGGAGCTGTGATATACGGGGAAAATAAGTATCATATTTTTTATACAGGGTATAACTATCATTTGGAAACGGACCAGCAGACTATATGCCACGCTACTAGTGAGGATGGAATCAAATGGACAAAAGACCCGGCTAATCCGGTTGTAAAGCCTGTGGCCGAATTGTATGAACGTTTAGATTGGAGAGATCCCTATGTGTTTTATAACGAGGACGATGGATGTTACTGGATGTTGATTTCCGGAAGAATCAAGGAGGGTCCTCCCACAAAGACTGGATGTATCATTTTGTACAGGTCAGATAACCTGGAAAACTGGGAATATTACGGGCCGATTTATAAACCGTACCATACAAACTGTCCGGAGTGCTGTGAAATGTATAAAATAGGAGATAACTGGTATCTGTCCTATTCAAGATTCTCCGAATTTGTAAATACAGTATACCGGGTGGCGAAATCTCCCTTTGGCCCCTGGCGTACTCCTAAAATGGACGGGATTGGGGGCAGAAGATTCTATGCAGCCAAATCACTGGGAAATGATGAGGGAAGAAGAATTTACTTCGCATGGGCACATGACAGAGCGGAAAGAAGCGATCAGGGCGAATGGTACTGGGGCGGAGAATTCTGTGTCCCTCACGAGGTGGCTGCTAATGCAGAAGGTGAGCTGGATGTGAAGATGCCGAAAGAGATTTTCGAATCTATACAGGAACCGGTAGAGTGGACATATAAACCGATCTGGGGAGAAACCCAGAGATTTGGAGAGACATCGATTGTCCTGAATGCGGAGGGAACATTGAATTATGGGTTCTTCCAATTTGAGGAAGAAAGTGTTATGTTCAGTTGTAAAATGAAAGTAGGAGACTGCCGCGATCACTTCGGTCTGCTGCTGAAATCCGATGAAAAGGCGGCAAGGTGTCTGGAACTGCGGGTTGAACCTGGAATGCAGAGAGTATCCCTTGTGAATCTCCCCATGGATGTGGACCCTTTTTGGAGGGAGTCCTGTACCAATGTAGGAGAGCCTAAAAATCCCGGACCAGATGGCATCCGTGTCTGCGAAAAACCATTTCCGGTAAAAATAGGAGATTTGATTGATGTAAAAGTAATCATTGACCATGATATGGTGGAAATCTTTATTGGGGAAAAGGCTGCTTTTACATACCGTGTATATGAGAAAACAGATTATAATATCGGGCTGCAGGTCCAGGACGGCAGTGTGGAATACTACGATATTAAAATAACAAAGTAAAGACCCCGTACAAGCTACAGGGCATCAAATTTGTAGCTGCGGGGTATTTGGCTCCGCGGGCAGTCGCCAAATGTACATGCAAGCATGTCCGCCTGACTCGTTGCCTTCGCGAGAATAAAGAAGAAAAAGAAGCTGTGGTTTGAATGGACCGCAGCTTTTTGATTGATTTGGGAAAATGTGTGTTTTATGAGTTTTTTTACTCTGAGGAGGAAAATGGGATGAGGAACTCCGGTATTCCGGTGTAATAGGGTGCGATGTCGTATTGCTGGTAATAGATGACAATACCTTCCGGCTTCAGAAAGAAGTTTTCAGGGTGAAAGTTTTTCCTAAGCAGTTCATCATAATTATCGAAATAAGAGCCGGGTTCAGATTTCAGCCGCTCTTCTATCTGCTGTTCTATATTGGCAAATAAAGAGTCGGTGAAAGAAGCACCCTGGGGATAGAAGTCTTCCAGTGTCATACGGCTGCCGCTGAAAAAGTTCCATGTATCTGAATTACGAAACGTTGCGCCGTGGGCGCCGCCCATAAAGGTATAACTGTCAAAATAAAGACTGGTAGTACAGTTTTGATTATAAGTAACCTCATAAACAGATTGAAAGGTATAGGGGTTGAAAGGTGGTTTGTTGTTCATGATATATTTAGCAGTTTCAACAGCCTGAGGATAAAGGATGGTACGGCAGTGTCTTTCTGTTTTTAAGGCATAATCAGCATAATATTGGTTAATGTTCTGGGCGGCTGCCTGACTGCATTGTGTAGTGAAGTAGGGATAATTTATTTTATAGGAAAAGACAGGTATGTCGCTGGTATACATCGTATCTTCCAAGACTTTTTGAGAGATGTTCTGCATAGTGACCTCTGATTTAAACCGATTTGTTACAGTTTATTAGAAAGAGAGGGATTCTATTATTAAAATTAGGGGAAGTGAAAAAAGAGTCTGCAGTAAAGCGGCAAACCGCCCTGCTGAAGATGAATTCTGCAGGGCGGCTTCCTTATGTGTAGAAAAGAAATAAAATAACCGGGATTAATCAACACTGATTACGCTGGTGGGGCAGTTATCAGCTGCTTCAGCTGCTGTTTCTTCTGTTTCTGGTGTAATATCGCTATAGACTTCTGCCAGTCCGTCATCTGCCATGCGGAATACTTCTGGACAGAGCTCTGTACAAAGACCGCATGCAATACATCCATCTCTGTCAATGACTGCTTTCATGTAAATGTCCTCCTTTCGTAAATACTCTACACGGCACTGAAACATAGGATTTCTATCCTGGAATGCCAGCCTGACCGTACATGCATATAGTATTGCCCTGTAAGTTCAAGAAATACAAACTTGTTCATAAAAACGAAAAAACTGTCCTGATATTACCCGAACAAATTTTTTGCTATGATGTGAATACATTGTATCATAATTCTATTTTAAGGACAAATAATCTCTTGGGATTTTATGGATATCTATGGAGTATCCGTCTTGTTATATTTCTCCCAGTGATAATAGGATTGCTTTTCGTATAAGTTCTCCTTTTTCTCTTCTTCAGATAAGGCCGATTTTTCATAGTTAATTTTAACCTGTATTGCTCTTGGATAGTCTCCAAACTGTTCCCCGAATATTGTCAGCCCTCCGGGACGCCTTTTTTCTTCGGAAACTTCAAAGCGGAGCGTCCAATGATCCTTGTCTAAGCCGTAATCGTCAACTGTAAAATCAGACTTTTGTTCCTTGTCAAGAAATACTCCGTGACGGTTGATTTCAAACCGTTTTAGAATGCCGTACTGTGCGGAGGTCCACCAGACTGGTGTGTACTTTCCTTTCTTATCCCCGAAGTCACCGGGAGAAACCCAGGGGCAGATTAGTTTATCGTTCAAATAAAGGTTGATATCGGATTCCCAGTCCATTCTTGCATTGGGATATTCGGAGCACATTTCAGCGGAGATTTCTATATCAAGAATTTTGCATTTTTCAGGGATGTAATTCGGAATTTCATACTCCAGGTAACCGCTTGTGAACCAGACAAGCTGTGCATTATAGCGGGCAGGGTCATAAAAGTACCTGGGGTCATCGTATCCCCCAATTACTTTTTCTGTATCTGCAATTCCGCAGGTGGGTTTTACCTCTGCCTTTGTATATTGGCCTACTCCGATTTGAACCTCGTAATTCTGCACATGTGTATGGTTAACAGTAGGCATACTCAGAACATACCACTGGCTGCGCAGGGAACATACTTTGCCGTATTGCTTGGAACGGGTGGACACCACCAGGCCAACTTGCTCCAATTTGTTTATATGAGACGTCATCATGGCGCTGGTGACGCCTACGGACTCAGCCAGTTGTTTGATATTTGCCTTCCCCTCGGCAAGTCTTTTGATGATTTTGATTCGTACAGGACTTGCTAAAGCTTCAAAAAATGGGAGGTTTTCTTCTGATACCCATAATTGCATATAGATTCATTCTCCTTTCTGTGTTGGGATGTTTTTATTGTAGCAGAGATGTTAAAGGTTGTATAGAAATTAGTACAATAACTTTATGCATAGTTAAATCCATAGTGTTCACAAAAAAGTAATGATTTATAAAAAACTTAATTCAAAGTAAAAAACAAACAAATGGAGAATCTTAAAAGCGTGCAACTTAACTAAAAAAACCATATTAAAATAGCTTATATTGACAAAATGTACTTAAATACATATAATTAAATTAACTTAATGGTTAATACATGAATACAAAAATAGCATGTATAACCTAATACATGTATAAGTTGTATGGTTTCGGAATGCTGCAGAATTCTGAAAAGAAAAAACGGGAGGAAAAGAAATGAAGAGAAAAGTTATAAGCATTTTATTATGCATGACCATGGTAACCTCTATGCTGATAGGCTGTGGAAAATCAGCTCCTGCGGATGACTCTTCCAAAAGTGATGGAGGTACGGAACAAAGCAGTGACGGAATGACCCAGGGAAAAAACACCTTTGTTGACGGCGGTACAGAATTATCACTGTGGACTTTTCAGGAACTGCATGTAGCATTCTATACAGAGATGGCTGATTTGTGGAACAAAGAAAATCCTGACAAACCCATTAATCTGACAGTTACAACCGGAGAATCTCACTCACTGCACAGCAAGCTGCTGGTAGCGTGTCAGGCAGGGGAAGGCACACCGGATATGGCGGATATTGAGGTGGGGTACTATGGTGCTTTCCTGAAGGATGACTATCTGCTTCCATTGAACGATGTGGTTGAGCCATATGAAGATGAAATTGTAATGTCACGTGTTGAGATGTATGGAAAAGATGATAACTGGTACGGAATTGATTTCCACCTGGGTGCTTCTGTATGCTACTACAATATGGACATTATGAATGAAGCAGGTGTAGATCCGGCAGATATTGTGACATGGGATGACTATTTTAAGGCCGGCGAGCAGGTTTTGGAAAAAACCGGCAAGCCAATGTGTGCAGTTGAGACGGCAGACCTGTTCCTTCCTCAGATGATGCTGTTGGAAAAAGGTGTACAGTATGTGGATGATAAGGGACAGCCGAACATTGATACCAAAGAACATGCAGAGGCTATTGAGTACATCAGAAAGATGATTGATGCAGGCATTTGTGAAGTTGCACCTGGGGGTGGATTTCACATGGAGGAATGGTACGGACATCTGAATGGCGGTGGAGTTGCTTCACTTGCAATGCCATTATGGTACATGGGACGTTTTACGGATTACTGCCCGGACCTGAAAGGTAAGATGGGAATTTATGAAATCCCGGTATGGAATGAAGGGGATACTCGTGAAGTGCTTCAGGGCGGGACAGGAACTTCCGTAATTAAGTACACGGAACAGGAAGACCTTGCAAAAGAGTTCCTTGCATTTGCAAAACTCTCAGAAGAGGGAAATAAATACGAGTGGGATGTATTGGGATTTGACCCAATCAGAACGTCACTGTGGGATGACCCGGAAATCACAAACGATCCCGATAACAAGTTCTTACAGTATTTTACGACAAACCCATTCGATATTATTAAGAAAAATGGTACTGACCTGACAGCACCAAATATTTCAGGAGGATACTCCGCAGCTTACAGTGTATTGGTAACAACAACTTATGTAAATGCGTTTGAAGCATCACCGGATGAAGATGCAGCAGAATTGCTGAAAAACGAACAGGCTAGCATTATTTATGAATAGTAACAAATAATTAGCAGAGTAACTATTGTGACAGGGCTGTTGTGCAGGCTGATTAGAAAAGGCTGTGCTAACAGCCCTTCACTCTAAGCTGTTTAAGTCTTTATCAAGAGAAATGGGGAAATAATTATGCAGAAAAAAAGTATTTTCAGCCGTTTTCTATACTCCCAGAAGGCGGCGCCGTATGTATTCGTTCTGCCCTTTGTACTAACGTTTCTGATTTTCTTTGCCTATCCGGTTATAAACACGATTATGATGAGTTTTCAAAAGGTAGCGGGCGGAGAAGCCACGTTTGCGGGCGTATCCAACTATCATACACTGATGAACCCTGTTTTTTATAAATGTCTGAAAAACAGTGCTTTTTATACAGTGATCAGTTGTGCTCTTATGATACCGATACCAATGGTTCTGGCAGCAATGCTGAACAGTAAAGCGATGCGGGCAAAAGGTTTTTTCAGAAGTATTATGTTCATTCCGGCTCTTACTTCGGTAGTAGTTGCAGGCGTCGTATTCCGTTTAATGTTTGGTGAGCTGGAAGGGTCCTTTATGAACCAGGTGCTGGCATTTTTTGGACAGGATCCATTGGTGTGGCTGAGGAAACCGGTGACGGTATGGATTACCTTATTTATATTATGTCTGTGGCGGTGGACCGGTGTAAATATGATGTATTACCTGTCGGGCCTGCAGCAGATTCCCGAAGATTTATATGAATCCGCAGACATAGATGGGGCCAATTCCCTGCAGAAGTTCAGGTTTATCACGCTGCCGCTGCTAAAACCCACAACAGTCTATGTACTGACGATTTCCATTTTCGGCGGGATGGCAATGTTTACAGAGTCTTACCTCTTGTTTAACGGGAACAAGTCACCCAATAACGTGGGTACTACGATTGTAGGATACCTGTACCGGATGGGAATGGAGCAGAATAATATCGGTATAGGCTGTGCAATTGGCGTTGTACTTCTGCTGATTGTTATGGTAATCAATGTGATACAGCTTGCTTTTAACGGAACGTTTAAGAAAGGAGAATAATTATGGCAAAGAAAAGATCATACATATCAACAGTTCTCCTGATTTTCTTCTTCGCAGTTGTGGCTTTAATCATGCTGCTTCCGCTTATCCTGCTCCTTGTGTCTTCATTTCGGGCGGGATCGGATCTGATGCGTTATGGATTAAACTTTAATATCGACTGGGCTAATGCCCATATAGAGAATTATAAACTGCTGTTCAGCGGACAGAATAATTATTTTGTCTGGTATAAAAACAGTTTGGTTATTACGGTTGCCCAGCTCGTACTGGCATTGTTTTTAAGTGCCTGTGTAGGGTATGGGTTTGCAATGTATGACTTCCGGTTCAAGAACCTTTTATTTGGCTGTGTATTGCTGGTTATGATGATCCCTACAGAAATTATCATTCTTCCCCTGTATCGCCTGATTATTAATATGAATGTGATGGATTCTATGTGGGGTATTATTTTACCATATATGGTCGTGCCAATGCTGATTTTCTTCTTTCGGCAGTATCTGTCGGGAATACCAAAAGATTTCCTGGATGCGGCACGTGTGGACGGATGCTCTGAGTATGGAATTTTTCTAAGAATCATGATGCCGCTCATGAAGCCTTCCTTTGCAGCAATGGGTATCTATCAGGGCATGCAGAGCTGGAATAACTTCCTGTGGCCGATGATTGTTATGCGTTCCCAGAATAAGATTACATTGCCGGTGGGGCTGCAGAGCCTGATGTCACCATATGGAAATAACTATGATATTCTCATTGCTGGGTCTTGTTTTGCGATTATACCGATTTTAATATTATTTGCATGCTTCCAGTCCTATTTTATTGAAGGAATGACAGCAGGCGGAGTAAAAGGGTAACGTTTGTTTGCAGAGGAGTCCAAAATGAAACTACATATAAACAGAAAGTATGAAATTGGAAAGCGAAATCCAATGATTTATGGTCATTTTATCGAGCATTTCCACCGTCAGATTTATGGGGGAATTTATGACCCCGGCAATACACTATCTGACGAAACGGGCCTTCGTGTGGATGTTCTGGAGGCTATGCAAAGGATAAAAGTTCCGGTGCTCAGGTGGCCGGGAGGGTGTTTTGTATCTTCCTACCACTGGAAGGATGCTGTTGGAAAAAACAGAAAGCCGCTTTTTGATAAGGCATGGCGGGTGGAAGACCCAAATACATTTGGTACAGATGAATATATAGAGATGTGCAAAAAAATTGGATGTGAACCATATATCTGTACGAATGCCGGTACGGGGACCCCGGAAGAAATGAGTGACTGGGTGGAATATTGTAATCTGGAGACGGAAGGGCAGTATGCAAAGCAACGCATTTCTAACGGATATAACCCACCTCACAGAGTAAAGTACTGGAGTATTGGCAACGAGAATTATGGCTTTTGGGAAATCGGCGCCAAGTCTTCTGATGAGTGGGGGCGTCTGGTCAGGGAATCTGCAAAAATGATAAAGCATGTGGACCCAGAGACAGAGCTGACTGCTGCAGCACTTACAGATTTGGACTGGAATATAAACCTGCTCAAAAACAGCGGACAGTTTCTGGATTGGATATCCATTCATGAGTATTGGGACGGCATCCAGCAGAATAATGATTATGCAGATTATGAAGCGGTTATGGCGTATACAAATCTGACAGAGCATTCTATACAGAAGATACGGGGACTTTTGATGGCGATGGGCCTGGATAAAAAGATAAAGATTGCATTTGATGAATGGAATCTGAGAGGGTGGTATCATCCCAATGTTCATACCATCCGTCAGGGAATTGGGAAAGAAGAGTATCTGCATCCAAGGGATGAAAATGATGATAATACGAAATATACAATGGCAGATGCAGTATTTACAGCCTGCTTCCTGAATGCATTAAACCGGAACTGCGATATTGTAGGGATGGCGAATTTTGCTCCTATTGTAAATACCAGAGGGTGCATTTATACATATGAGGATGGGATTGTGCTCAGAGGCACATACCATGTGTTTGATTTGTATGTGAATTATATGGGCGATATTGTACTGAATGCATGGTGTGAAGATATGGAGAAAATGAGCGTATATAACAAGGCGGGGGACAGGGAAGAGACAGATGTGCTTGATATTGCAGCAACAGCCTTTAGTAACAGGGAAGGCTTCGCCATAGCGGTTGTAAATAAAAGTGATTCAGAAGAAAAGAGACTCAGCCTGGAGCTGGAAGCTTCCGGAGATGTACAATTCCATTATATTTCAGGGGACAGTACAGAGGCTTATAATGACGTGGGTCATGATGGTGTGGTATTAGAACATACAAATCTCGGCACATATAAACCGGGAATAAGTGTTGCACTGAAGCCCCATATGGCAGGAGTGATTCAAATCGGCTGTTAAAAGAGAATAGGAGGGGGGCAGGGTGAACCCGGATAACAGAGAGTCTTTTTTACTAGAATATTCAGCAAATATTATACAAAGGAAGAACAGGATAATGTTGCGTATCATACTGGAGGAGGTTTAAAGACATGGCCAAGAAGGCAAAAATGATTATTGATAAAGAATATAGAGTAGCGGAGGTGGATAAAAGAATTTATGGCTCTTTTATAGAGCATTTGGGAAGGGCAGTATATGATGGATTATATCAGCCGGGCAATCCGCTGTCAGATGAAGATGGATTTCGTAAGGATGTCATCAATCTGGTAAAGGAGATTGACGTTCCGATTATCCGTTATCCAGGCGGGAATTTTGTATCCAGCTTCGTGTGGGAGGACAGCGTGGGTCCGGTGGATGAAAGACCGGCCAGGCTGGAGCTGGCATGGAGAAGTCTGGAAAAAAACGAGATCGGAGTAAATGAATTTGCAAAATGGACAGAAAAAGTAAATTCTGAGATGATGATGGCTGTAAACCTGGGGACCCGTGGAATTGCAGATGCATGTAATCTTTTAGAATATTGTAATCATCCCGGCGGCACAAAGTACAGCGATATGCGTATTGCTCACGGAGTAAAGGACCCTCATAATATTAAAGTATGGTGTCTGGGAAATGAAATGGACGGCCCGTGGCAGTTAGGTCACAAAACGATGGATGAGTATGGACGGCTTGCGGAGGAAACAGCAAGAGCAATGAAGCTGATCGATCCCAGTATCGAACTGGTTTCATGCGGAAGCTCCAATCTGGAGATGCCTACATTTCCAAAGTGGGAATCTAAAACATTAGAATGTACATATGATTTTGTAGACTATGTTTCCCTGCATCAATATTACGGAAATGAGACAGATGATACGGCGGATTTCCTTGCAAAATCAGATGATATGGATGAATTTATCCGCTCAGTTATTGCAACGTGCGACTATGTGAAGGCAAAAAAACGTGGGAAGAAGAATATTAATTTAAGCTTTGATGAGTGGAATGTATGGTTCCATTCCAGAGCGGAGGAACTTGATACTGTGAAAAACCGTCCGTGGCAGGTTGCACCTTCGATTCTGGAAGATATTTATACATTTGAGGATGCGCTGCTGGTCGGACTGATGCTCATTACCCTTTTAAAACATGCGGACAGAGTAAAGATGGCATGCCTCGCACAGCTTGTGAATGTCATTGCCCCGGTTATGACGGATAAGGACGGCGGTGCAGCATGGAAGCAGACCATTTTCTATCCATTTATGCACACATCACAATATGGGCGCGGAGTTGTACTTCGTCCGGTTATTGATACACCGGTACATGATACAGCATGCCATGAACATGTTACGGATATAGAAAGTGTGACAGTATGGAATGAAGAAAAAGAGGAAATGACCATCTTTGCAGTTAACCGTAATCTGGATGATGATATAGAACTCGAGACAGACATAAGAGGACTGGAAGATTACCGGATTCTGGAACATATTGTTTTGGAAAATGATAATATGAAAATTGTAAATAGCGCGGGAAATGAAAGGGTGGTGCCGAAGAAGGCCAATCAATCCAAAATGGATGGAGGCATCATCACAAGTATTCTTCATAAAACATCATGGAATGTGATTCGTTTAGGTAAATAATTTACAGTGAGAAAACGGAGATTTTCTTTTAAAAGGAGAGGCTATGTGTGCACAGCCAAAATACATTGAGATATTCGAATGGATTAAACAGCAGATAGACATTGGGAATTTAAAGCCGGGAGAGCGGATGTATTCTGAAAAGGAGCTGGTTGAACTCTTTTCTGTAAGCCGCCAGACGGTAAGGCATGCAATTTCAAAGCTGGAATATGAGGATATTGTAGTGAAAAGGCGTGGAAGCGGAACATATATCAGGAAAGCAGACAGCGGTGCTGAACCGTCCGGCAGTATGCAGATAGCAGTAGTAACAACCTATGTTGATGATTACATTTTCCCCAGAATCATTCAGGAAATCCAACATACGATTGCCAGAGAAGGTTATATGATGCAGCTGATGTTTACAAACAATTCTGTGGAAAAAGAACGGGAAATCCTAAATCAGCTTATAGAAGAAAACAATGTAGCTGGAATGATTATAGAACCGACTAAGAGTGCACTCCCAAATCCCAATATTCCTCTTTTTGAAAAACTGGCCTGCAGAGGAGTCCCGGTGGTATTTTTAAATTCTTACTATCCCCAGCTTGAGGTGCCCCGTGTAGTTCTTGATGATATACTGGCCGGAAAGCTGGCTACGAAATACCTGATTTCAAAGGGGCATAAGAATATAGGAGCTATATTCAAGTCGGATGACGGGCAGGGGCTGCGGAGGTATTATGGATATGTGGAGGCGCTTTTAGAGGCAGGGTTATCTTTCAGAGAATCTCATATTATATGGGTATCAACTGAGGATATCCGCCGTATGAAGCAGGATGAGGACAGATATTTAAACAGAATGAATGGGAATACGGCTTATGTGTGCTATAACGATAAGATTGCATATGAACTGATGGAAATTTACTCATCTCATCATATCTCTGTACCAGAGGACATTTCTATTGTGGGGATTGATGATGCAGATATTGCCAAGAGATCCCGGGTGATGCTCACGACGATGAAAAACCCGGTACGAGAACTTGGCCGGGAGGCTGCAGCTATCATACTGAATATGATTAGGGGAAAAGAGGACGCTATGAGTTACAATGCGGTACCGGTGTTAATAGAACGGGATTCTGTGGCGAGTAAAATAAGCTGATGACAGGAAATCCAGGCAGCGGGCAATTCAGCGTATTCGGCTCAGAAACAACGGTTGACTGGTCCATTATCGGTGACAGAAAAGAGCTGGATATTTTAGGGGCGCAGTGTAAGACTGCGCCCTTCCTTTGGTTATTCCCACTTAAAAAAGCGAATAGAAATAGTAACACATATTACGGCAATTATAATCATCACAATTACCGGAATAAAAACGCTGGATATCGGCAATCCGAGTGAAGCAGCTTTGAGGAGCTTTATTCCTTGTGTTAACGGCAATATATCTGCTGCTTTTTGAAGTGTAACGGGCATCACTTCGTAAGGAAGAGTAGCACCTGAAAAGAGAAGCATTGGAAAATACAGCAGGCTGGCAGCAACACCTGCTATTTTTGTGTTTGGTGCAATTCCTCCTACCAACAGCCCTATGCTGAACATTGACAGCATAACAAGCAAATATGCTCCTAAAAACTCCAGCCATGAACCTTGCAGCTGATAGCCAAAAAAAATTGCTCCTGCTGCATAAACAAAGATAAGTGAAGCAATGGAATAAAGTGCATAAATAACAAGCTGTACTGTTAAGATAAGAGCGGGGCTGACAGGTGTTACCTTGAACCTTTTTAATATTTTTCTGCTCCGGTAATCAGATACGACAAGAGGAAGTCCCATTACACCTCCGGCGCAAACGGCAATCGTTGACACTGCGCCAAAGGACTGGGCCAAAAAAGTGTATCCCGCACCGTCAAAAGCCGGCTTGTTTCCGAACACTGATCCCAAAATAATAACAACAGCAACAGGCATACAGATAGCAAAAATAAACATATCCATCCCGCGGAGAGATAACCTTATTTCCGTTTTCAACAGAGCTCTAAATGCTTTCATTTTCTACCTCCTCGTCTGTGTACCAAAGATATGCGTCCTCCAATTTTTCATATGGGCTGGCTTCAATGGCCTCTTGTACTGTTCCATAAAAAATACTTTCTCCTCTTTTTAAAATCATGATTTTGTCACAAAGCGTTTCCACCTCGTCCATGAAATGAGAGGCTAATAGAATCGTAATGCCTTTTGCTTTTAAGGCGGAAAGTCTTTTCCAGACATCCCTCCGAGCCTTGGAATCCAAGCCTGTAGTCAGCTCGTCCAGGAATACGATGTCAGGATTTGGAATTAGTGCAAGCACAATGAAAAGCCGTTGCTTCTGCCCTCCCGATAGCTCACTGACAAGGCTTTTGCGCTTTTCGGAAAGCCCAAATTGTTTTAGAAGAGTGCCATAATCCAGGGAGTTTTTGTAAAGGGAAGCAGTGACCTCACAAAGTTCAGCCACCTTTATTTTGTCCTGATAGTTTGCTTCCTGAAATTGAACGCCGACTCTCTCAAACAATTTTTTCCGCTCTTTCTGCGGATTCATTCCCAGAATGGACACTGTTCCGCTATCTTGTTTCTTCGTTCCTAAAATACATTCAATTGTGGTGCTTTTGCCTGCACCATTTGCACCCAGCAAACCAAATACGTCCCCGCGGCAAATGGAGAAATTGATATTTTCCACTGCTTTGACATGGGCGTAAGATTTGCATAGGTTCTTTACCTCAATCGTTGTTTCCATGTGATGAAATCCCTCCTTTTTTTCTTTGCAGAAAAAGAATAACACCAGAACGAAGTCTGGTGTTAAAGTGTAGGGTTTGCCGGAAATTGTTTTTTCATTTTATAAAGATGGCTGAGCATAATTTTAGCGTTTTGCTCCGCATACTGTAATGATGTCAGCAGCTTGTCGCATACAGAAATAATATCATCATTTTCCTTTGGAGTGTCAATCACTAGCCGAATATCTGCTCCGGGATTTTGAGATAGGGTATTCAGCATTCGTAAGATGGCTGAAAGAGAGTAATTTGCACAACGCAGGGAACGTATGATTTTCAGCCGCCGAATGTCTTCATCAGTATAAACACGATAGCCATTTTGTTTTCGCTTTACTGTAAGCAGGCCGTTCATTTCCCAATTTCTTAAAGTGTCCATTGAGATTTGTAAATAACCGGCTGCTTCTTTCCTGGTTAGGAGCGTAGTGTTTGTTTCCTGGCTATCACCGGATAATAACTTTTTGGTAATTGCTATGGCTTCTTCGGCATTTTCTTGCTCGTTTCGAATCTGCTGCAAATAGTGTTTCGTTAAAGAAATTGCCTTGGCAAAATCTCCGAGTGCAGAAGTTTTGATAATAGTAATTGCTTGTTTTCTCAGTCCATTTTGCAGGACTTCAATCTTTAGAGCAATTCTTGCGAATTTAATCTGCTCCATATGAAAATCCGTGAAGACACGATAGCCGTTTTTTTTACGCTTTGGCCTAGGTATCAGTTCAAGCTCCTCATATAGCCGCACTGTATTGGGATGGATTCCAATACTATGCGCAATTTCCGATGTCTTATAAGTATTCATAAATATCACCGCCATTCTATTGCACAATAATACCACATATTAAAGTCTGGTGTTATAGTGGAGGGTTTTAATTGTAACTTATGAAAACAAAAAGAGCAAGCATATGAAAATTATGATATCAATAGATATTGTTTTAATGACGTGTAAGATATGACGTGGTATTATATAAATAATATCTTATTGAACGTTAGCAGTTCAAGAAGTAAGAGTAAATCAGCATTCATAATAAACATGCCTGAAGGTCGTCCAGAGTGTAGTTTTATTTGTAATATAGTCTTAACATATTTTCTTTATTTACAAAAAAACAGTCTTTTTCGTAGATGCGAATAACACCTGTAGATCCGTTCAAAAAGGTTCCAATAGGAAGTTGAGAAGAAAGTTCAAGAGGGAATAAAAGAAAATTCCCATGATTATCGGCATTAGAAAAGCCTTTAAATATTTTAGGGTCTTTTGAGTCGTCAAGTAATGTATAAAAACAATATTTTATAGTGTTTTCCTCCTTTCAGGAATAAAAGCAAAGAGAGCAATTACTCCCTTTGCTAAATTGACAAAACATGAAAAAACTTGCTTATGCAATACACACATTTACAGCTTGTAAGCCACGATTTCCCGATGCTGTATCAAATGTTACTAATTGACCATCATCTAAGGATTTAAAGCCGTCCATTGCAAGGCCTGAAAAATGTACAAATATTTCTTCTCCGTTTGCCTCATTAGTGATAAATCCAAATCCCTTTTGTGCGTTAAACCATTTTACTGTACCTTTATTCATAAAAGATACCTCCCTAATTTTATTATATTTTATAAAAATAAAAAATCACATACCTTTTGTAAATCATCAATACAATAATGACTTACAAAAAATATGCGAAATCAAAACTTTATTTAAAATACTTGCTAACCATAACACGGATTGTTATAAAAGTCAATTAGTTTTAGAAAATTATATAGTGAACTTAATGATGGAGCTGTCCGTGAAACACTTAAATTGTTTTGAATAAGCATGAGTTATTGACAAATGGTGTAAAATGCAATCAGTTACTTAGAAATAAATTATCAGTCTATAGGAGATCGGGTTGAAATGAAAGAAACAGGTAGATTAAAAAGAAAAGCAAATGCGTGTCTTATTTGCGGTGAAGAACTTCAGTATTTAGAGAAAGCAGAGTTAATAGCGTGTGTGGTATGTAATACGGAGCATTTAAGTAATGCAAAATGTGCAGTCGGTCACTATGTTTGTGATGAATGTCATAGTAAAAAGGGAATAAAAGAAATCATCAATGTCTGTCGTAACAGTAAATCCAGAAACCCTATTGAAATAGCCAGAAGCATTATGGCTTCTCCCTATATTTATATGCATGGCCCCGAGCACCATATATTAGTGGGTGCCAGTCTGCTGACAGCTTACGTGAACAGTGGCGGAGATATTAATCTGGAAAATGCGTTATCAGAGATGGAGGTACGCGGAAAGCAGGTGCCGGGTGGTTTCTGTGGTTTGCATGGATGCTGCGGAGCAGCGGTAAGTACCGGAATATATTACAGTATCATTACTGAATGCACACCATTAAAGAAAGAAGAGTGGCAGAAATCGAATCTTATGACTGCTGCTGCATTGACTGCAATTGCCCGGCATGGAGGGCCAAGATGTTGTAAACGAGATTCCTTTTTGGCTATCAAAGAAGCGGCGGAATATACAGAAAAGAATAGCGGGATTAAGATGGAGCTGCCGGAACGCATTGCCTGTGGATTTTTTAAAGAAAACAATGAGTGTTTAAAAGAGGGATGTCTGTTCTATCCTGCCAATGTTCAGGTATAAAATAAAAATGTGAATACATATTGACATATATCGATATGAATGATAATGTTTACATATCGATATATATCGATGCGAGGTAAAACCATGGAAAAATATTTAAGAGAAACTGCGAAGATATATAAAGCATTTTGTGATGAAAATAGATTATACATCTTAGAACTTTTAACCGAAGGTGAGCATTGCGCCTGTGAGTTACTGGAGAAGCTGCAGATTAGTCAGTCCACGCTGTCGCACCATATGAAGATATTAACTGATGCCCAGGTTGTGCGGGGCCGCAGAGATGGAAAGTGGATGTATTATACCATCGACAAGGAAGGCATCAGAAAGGCACAAAAACTTTTGGAAACATTTACTGAAGTTAAAAATAGAAAAGCAGATTGTAGATAATGTAATAAAAGGGGCTGTCAGGCAGCCTTTTTTGAAAAAGTACATATCGACGAACGTCGATTTGATGCGGACAAATATTCTAATTAAAGGAGCAGAGAGTATGAGTAAACAAAAAGTAGAAGGAATTGGATTCTTTGAAAAGTATCTTACGCTTTGGGTAATCATCTGCATGGCAGTGGGAATCCTGATTAGTCAGTTTCTGCCTGCTATACCAGAGTTTTTGGGACGGTTCGAATATGCCAATGTATCAATACCGATGGCGGTTCTGATTTGGCTGATGATTTATCCTATGATGATGAAAGTTGATTTTAAGAGCGTCCGGAATGTTGGGAAAAATCCGAAGGGACTATTTGTTACGTGGGTTGCTAACTGGCTGATAAAGCCATTTACCATGTTTGGAATAGCGGTGTTTTTCTTTTACATTGTTTTTAAGAATGTTATTCCGTCAGATTTAGCAAAAGATTATTTGGCTGGTGCAGTGCTTTTAGGAGCAGCCCCATGCACGGCAATGGTTTTTGTATGGAGCTATCTGACAAAAGGAAATGCCGCATATACCGTAGTGCAGGTTGCGACAAATGATTTGATTATACTTTTTGCTTTTGTACCGATTGTAAAATTCTTATTGGGTATAAGTAATGTAGCTGTACCGTGGAACACATTAATTCTCTCGGTGGTATTGTTTGTTGTGATACCTCTCGGCGGAGGAGTATTAACAAGATCTTTGGTTACAAAGAAGAAGGGAGAGGAGTATTTTCAGTATCAGTTCATTCCTAAATTCAGTAATACAACTGTAACAGGATTATTATTGACGCTGGTTATCATTTTCTCATTTCAAGGAGATATGATATTATCTAATCCGCTGCATATTGTGCTCATAGCAATTCCTCTGGTCATTCAGACAGTACTTATATTTTTTATCGCTTACGGTGCAAGTAAAGTATTAAAGCTGCCACATGATGTTGCAGCGCCGGCCGGAATGATAGGAGCATCTAATTTTTTTGAATTGGCGGTGGCAGTGGCAATAGCCATATTTGGGATGACTTCACCGGCAGCACTGGCAACTACGGTAGGGGTTTTGGTGGAAGTACCGGTAATGTTGGTTCTCGTGAAAATAGCAAATAACACGAGAGGATGGTTTCGGGAAGAGCACAAAATATAAAAATATAGGAAGAGAGGGTATTTATTATGAAAGAAATGAAGATTTATGAACCGGCAATGTGCTGTGAAACAGGTATCTGTGGTGTTGGGGTCGATACCGAGTTACTGCGGATATCAACAGTAGTTAACAATTTGAGGAATAATGGGGTTAGCGTACAACGTTTTAACTTGACTAATTTCCCTCAGGAATTTATAAGCAATGCTGACATCAATAAGCTGATTATGGGGGATGGTGTAGATTCGCTTCCGGCTACAGTGGTAGATGGAAAGATAGTGAAAACGAAGAAATATCCGACAAACGATGAAATCATAGAGATGCTTCAGATTCCGAAAGATTATTTGGACGGGGAAACATCTGAACAGTCTGAAGAATGTAAATGCGGAAATGAATGTGATTACGAAGGGGAATGTTGTTAATGGCTGCTTTTGATTTGAAACAATTACCGATTACAAAATATTTATTTTATACTGGCAAGGGTGGTGTTGGAAAGACATCTATTGCCTGTGCCACCGCTGTTACATTAGCGGACAATGGAAAGAAAGTACTGCTTATCAGCACTGACCCGGCATCAAACCTTCAGGATGTGTTTAACACTGAGCTGACGAATAAAGGCGTACCGATTTCAGAAGTGCCGGGACTGGTTGTTGCCAATCTGGATCCCATTCAGGCTGCAGCAGAGTACAGGGAAAGTGTAATTGCACCATATCGCGGAAAACTGCCGGATGTGGTGCTTGAGAATATGGAGGAGCAGCTTTCAGGCTCTTGTACAGTGGAGATAGCTGCATTCAATGAGTTCTCAAATTTTATTACTGATGAAAAAGCTGAAAGTGAATATAATTACATCATTTTTGACACGGCACCGACTGGCCATACACTGCGCATGCTTCAATTGCCGTCTGCCTGGAGTGATTTTATTAGCAAAAGTACCCATGGAGTATCATGCCTGGGTCAACTTTCCGGTCTGGAAGAACGCAAGGATATTTATAAAAAAGCAGTGGAGACGTTGTCAAATGGTGATATGACAACTTTAATTCTTGTATCACGTCCAGAAGTATCGCCATTGAAGGAAGCGGAACGGGCGTCCAGAGAACTGGCGGATTTAAATGTGAATAATCAGATGCTGGTAATCAATGGAGTATTGGAGCAGCATGATGATGCAGTTTCTGACAGCCTGTTTGAAAAACAGCAGAACGCTCTGAAAAATATGCCGGATGGTATTAAGGGGATTCCGAGTTATACGGTGCCTCTTCGGGCTTATAACATTACCGGAATGGAGAATGTTCGGAATCTGTTGGTGAGAGATAATTTGGTGGTGAGTGATGAGTCATTAAATGTATCGGAAATACCGAAGTTGTCAAAGATTATTGATAATTTGTACGACAGCGGAAAAAAGGTTATCTTTACAATGGGCAAGGGCGGCGTCGGGAAGACATCGATAGCTGCTGCGGTTGCACTAGGGTTGGCGGCAAAAGGAAAGAAGGTTCATTTAACAACAACTGATCCGGCGGCTCATCTAAAGTTTGTAATTGAAGAAAATGAGAATATAACCCTGAGCCGTATCGATGAACAAGGAGAGTTGAAGCGTTACCAGGAAGAAGTCCTGGCAAAAGCGAGAGAAACAATGTCTGCAGATGATATTGCTTATATTGAAGAAGATTTGCGTTCTCCATGTACACAAGAAATAGCGGTATTCCGGGCGTTTGCAGAAATTGTGGAGAAAGCTGAGAGTGAGATTGTTGTTATTGATACCGCACCAACGGGTCACACCTTGCTGCTTCTTGATTCTACACAAAGCTATCATAGGGAGGTGCAGCGTACACAAGGGACCATTCCTGAGCCGGTGAAGAAACTTTTGCCGCGTTTGAGAAATGAAGAAGAAACCGAAGTGCTCATTGTAACATTAGCTGAAACAACACCTGTATATGAGGCATTGCGATTAGAAGAAGATTTGAAACGGGCTGAAATTGCAGCTAAGTGGTGGGTGATAAATTCATCAATGTATGCGGCCAATACAACCAATGCTCTATTAAGAGCAAAAGCCAGCCACGAAATAGAGTGGATTAATCGTGTAGATAAGCATTCTAATGGTAATTATGCAGTAATCAGTTGGAGTGCTGCTGAAATTAAGGGTGATAAGCTACTATCCATGTAGGAGGAATATGAAAAAGAAAATTGCTTTTGTATGTGTTCATAATTCTTGTCGTTCGCAGATAGCCGAAGCACTTTGCAGATACATGGCGGGGGATATGTTTGAGGTTTATTCTGCAGGTACAGAAAGAGTGTTAAATATCAATCCGGATGCGGTAAGACTGATGAAGCAGATCTACAGTATTGATATGGAGAAAAACCAGTATTCAAAACTGTTGGAAGAGATTCCTCCGGTGGATATCGTTATTACGATGGGATGTAATGTTTCCTGTCCGGCGGTTCCCTGTGAATACAGGGAAGACTGGGGGCTGGATGATCCAAGTGGAAAAGCGGATAAGGAGTTTGTATATATCATTGGCGAAATTGAAAAGAAAATCTTACGGGAGTGTAAGATAGAGTGTGTAAGTTCAAAATGAACTTCACACTCTGTTTTTTTGTCAGGATATGTTAAACTAAACAACAGAGAAAAGGAAGGATAGAACTACTATGGCAAGAAGAAAACGTGA
>JACERV010000023.1 GCA_013911065.1 Ruminococcus sp.
TTTTGTATGTAGTTACCCAGAGCCGTATCGATTTTCTATCTGAGATCCCGTACTTTTTAGCTAAATAGGCATAGCTTCCCTCGTTATTTAAATAAGCTTTTACTACTTTCATTTTTATTTCAAAACTATATTTTGCCATAAAAAACTGACCTCCTAAATGTTAGATTTTTTGGTCTAACATTTAGGGGTCAGTTCACAATTTGTCATGTGATGGGGATATTTCTGTCCAAACTTAATCAAAAATCGAAAAAAGATAACTTATAATTAATTTTGCACTTTTAATTTCATAAAAATAGACATGGTCTATAGCCGTTTAGTAGAATTAAGTTACCACACAAAATTATCCCAAGGAGGTTATGGAACCATGTCTAACAACATTATACAATTAAACGAAGGCTTAATAAAGAACGATTTAAAGGATATTGTGTACAGCAGTGTTGAAGAAACATTGAATGCCCTGCTTGATAAAGAAGCAGACGATTTAGTAAATGCTCACAAGTATAAGCATTCTGCTGAGCGCCAGGGATATCACTCGGGTTATTACAAGCGGAACTTTCATACTACATCCGGTGAGGTAGAACTGAAGGTCCCAAAGCTAAAGGGAGTTTCTTTTGAAACTGCCATCATTGAACGGTATTGTCGTAGAGGATATTCTGTTGAGGAAGCTCTGATTGAAATGTATCTGGCGGGAGTTTCCGTTCCGCGTGTCGAGGACATCACAGAAGCTCTCTGGGGAACAAAGGTCTCTCCCCACACCATCAGCAATCTAAATAAAAAAGCGTATGAACATATAGAAACTTGGTGCACCCGGCGCTTATCCGGTGAATACCCTTATGTCTATGTGGATGGTATCTTTTCAAAATGTAGCTGGGGGGAAAGTAGCACAGGTGGACTTAAGACTCCGAGAAATAAAACTTGCCAAGGCTGCAGAAAAGTTGGAATCCGGTATTGAAGAGGCCCTGACTTATATGGATTTTCTAACACAGCATTGGACACGGATTCGAACTAACAATACAATCGAACGTCTCAACCGTGAAATCAAGCGCCGTACTAAGGCTATCGAAGCATTTCCTGATGGTCAGAGCACACTAATGCTTGTATGTGCTAGACTGCGCCATGTAGCTGGAACTCAACGGGAAGCTGGCCTCTATATGAATATGGATTATCTTATCTCTCCCTTTGCAAGAGCTCCATTATTTATTACAAATCCTTCTTGGCGTATATTTTTTTAGTTATTACATACGAAATACCAAACAACGCTACTGATATTATAATACAAAGTGCAGCACTAGTAATATTTGAAAAATTCAACGTTTCCCCCATTACCAGAATAAACAGATTTATAGCCGCGCCGCCCAAAATGCAGAAAATAATAATTACCTCTTCTTTGTTTTCACCTATTGTATAAATAATAGGATAAAATAAAGCACAAGCCACTAATGAGATACCAATAGAAGACGAAGTTACTATAAGCGAAGTGTTCCGAACAACCTCTTTTATACTCTCATGAAAAACCATACTTAAGCCTACGAATGTTGCAATTAACGTAATTGCAACAAGCATTAAAAATAATTGGCTAAGAAACTTTGAGGTGATTACATCACTTCTTTTTATAGGCATTGCAAGCTGACATTTGTTCCATTGTGTGGAGTTATCTTTGTGGGCGCATAGCATAAAAGAACAAGAGATAGTCACGATTCCGAACCCAGTAAGATTAGGGAATATACGTGCATCGCCAGTAACTAACATAATAAAACCATGTAATATCCATACGGCTAATATGAGTAGTGTAGTTCCCCTTGTAGCGTGGTAAGAATATAATAATAATCCCGTTATCGAATTCCTTTTTTTCATTATTTTTCTCCCTTCACAAGTATGAGCATTATTTCCTCAATAGAAACATTGTCAATTATAAAATCGCCATATTTCTTTTCAGCGGACCGCTGATCGGAAATCAATACATCAATTTGATAATCACGCTTCTTATATGCCAGAATATCTTGGGGGTCTATCTTTGCAAACTGAGAAGCTTTACAACGTATAACACCGTAATTATAAATAAGTTCATCTTTCTTTTCGCTTAGAATGACATTACCATTATGGATGTACGTTATATAGTCTGCTATTTTTTCAAGGTCTGATGTTATATGTGATGACAAGAGAATAGAATTATTTTCATCTTGAACAAAATCTAAAAATACATCAAGTATGTCATCACGGACAATAGGATCTAATCCACTTGTGGCTTCGTCTAAAATCAATAGTTTGGGATGGTGTGATAAAGCAATAGCAATTCTCAGCTTTACAGACATTCCCTTTGAAAAGGTTTTTATCTTTTGGGTAACAGGCAGATTGAATTTTTTTAAATATTCGTAGTATAAATCATCATCCCATTTTGAGTAAATCCGCCGCATAACCGAAGACAACTTTTTCGAAGTGAAATCGTTTGAAAAGCAATTGGCATCAAAGACAAAACCAATATCATCGCGAATTTCGGGACTGCCGTCAGCCATTTCCTTTCCAAACAACTTGACTGTGCCGCCGTCTTTAATGAGCGTATTAAGAATACAGCCGATGGTTGTAGTTTTGCCCGAACCATTTTCACCAACAAGTCCCATGATTGTTCCGCTTTGCAAAGAAAAAGAGATGTTGTTTAAATGGAAATTGGACTTTTTATATTTTTTTGTAAGTCCTTGTACTTCTAAAATAGTGTTCATATTTAATCCTCTCCTTGATAGAACAGCTCTAATAATTGAACGAGTTTTTCCAAAGGAATCCCGTTTGTTCTTCCAATTTCGACAGCTTCTTGTAAGTGTTCTTCTGCCCTGCGCTGCTGCTCTTCCTGAATAAAATCTTTATTTTGTGCTGATACAAAACTGCCGCGTCCAACAGTGGTATCAATGAAGCCATCGCGTTGCAAATCTTCATATGCTTTTTGAACGGTTATGACACTTACGTGAATTGATTTTGCCAATGAACGCATTGATGGAATGGGATCTCCGGTTCGCAATTCACCGCTCATTATCATAGCCTTTATTTGCATTGTGATCTGTTCATATATTGGTTTGCCTGTGTTGCTGCTTATAATTATGTCCAGAATGAACCCCTCCTTTTGTGCTTAGTGTACTTAATGTATAAGCACACTATAACAACAGAGTCTATACATGTCAAGAAATATTTTGGGGGAAAGTTGCTTACGTGCGGCTGCTGTGATGAACTGCAAAACGAACTATGAAATATATTTTGACATTAATAGACAGATGTGATATCTTATAAAGGCATAGGCGGTGATAAGATGACTAAAGGTCAATTGGAGGCCAAAATTAGTGAAATAGTCAGTAAGTTCGAGATTGAATATATGGGAAGAGGTCCTAAAACAATTAAGACATACATTATTAATGATATGATAGTTGTTAGATTGACGGGCTTCCTAAGTCCTTCTGAACAAAAATTGACTGATAATCTGCAAGGAATTGAGCTGTTTAAAAAAGTTCGTACTTCTTTGTTCGAGGGTGGGAGAGGATATTTGGAAACATTAATAATGGATGTTATTGATGTAGCCATAGTCAGCACTCACTCCGATGTTAGTACTAAGACAGGCGAAAAAATAATAGTTATTACCGTAGATAAAAATCTAGAAGATTATATAAAATAAGTAACGGAAGACAATGCAAAGTGAAAGTTTTTTCAAGTTGTAAGTAAGCCGATATCCAAGTTTTAATGGATATCGGCTTTTTATATTTTAAAAGGAGGTTTCTATGAGTAAAAAAAATATCAGTGATTGTGGGAAGTGATAGTGACTTGCCAGTAGTAAAAGAAGACATTAATACAAACAATAAAATGCGATTGAGAGGTATATATGTATGCAGGAATGTTTAAATAGAATGAATTTACCGGATTATGTACTTGAAATACTGAAATCTTCAAAAGGTGTTATTATTCCTAAAACAAGAACAGAGTTATTCGAACTTGCGATGGGGAACGAATCAAATACTATTTTTCAGGTAGAGTATGAGGTTAATGGTATAGGCAATGTGTTAGAGGCAACGGTTACGAAATGTAAAAATGGTGCTGTTGTAAATTATGTAGATGACTACATGAGAAGGCGTGACCCTGATTGCCTGCTGGTAGCAGATAATAAAGATACAGATAAGCCAAAATATGAAGATACCTATAATAAAGAGTTCAAGACAGTGAGAATGGAAACCTTTGAATGGTTGAAAAATCAGGAGCTTATTTTGTTTCCTTTTAAATCAGGAGGGATTGAATACGGATATGATTCAATATTGATTGCACCATCAAATGCAGGTTTTTTTGCTGCCGGACTTGCAGATTTACAGGGATTTTTAAGTGTTGATGACATTGGAGATGATTTCAATCCACGTGCAGTAATATTTTTAGCACCGCCTTTTAGACATACACATTTTGAAGGAAAACAGATAGTGCTTCATAATCGTTTAGATGATATACATGAAGTATTTTCATATAATCTTTATCCTGGACCGAGTGCAAAAAAAGGAATATATGGAGTTCTGCTTAATATTGGAGAAGAAGAGGGCTGGATTACTGCACATGCATCTACAGTCAAAGTAATTACCCCTTACGATAATGAAATTGTTATCATGCACGAGGGAGCTTCAGGTGGTGGGAAAAGCGAAATGATTGAAGATATTCATAAAGAGATGGATGGAAGAATCGTATTATCAAAAAATAAGGTTTCAGGTGAGAAGGAGTATATTGTATTAAACGAGACCTGTGAGTTACAGCCGGTAACAGACGATATGGCATTGTGCCATCCTAAAATGCAGAATGAAAGCAAAAAGCTGGTTGTAAAGGATGCAGAATCTGCGTGGTTTTTGAGATTAGACAATATAACAAAGTATGGAACTTCACCACATTATGAAGAAATATTGACACAACCTTCTGAGCCCCTTGTTTTTTTAAACATTGAAGCTGTTCCAAATGCAACTTGCCTTGTCTGGGAACATATTTTAGACAGCAATGGTGAACCATGTCCAAACCCACGGGTTATTCTTCCCAGGAGATTAGTTCCAAAAGCAATAGATGCGCCAGTTGAGGTAGATGTGAGAAGTTTTGGTGTGCGTACGCCATCATGCACAAAAGAACAACCCTCCTACGGAATTATGGGAATTTTTCATGTGTTGCCGCCAGCCTTGGCATGGCTGTGGCGTTTGGTAGCACCAAGAGGATTTAATAACCCAAGTATTATTGATAAAGCAGAGATGTCAAGCGAAGGAGTAGGATCATATTGGCCGTTTGCCACAGGAAAGATGGTAAATCAGGCAAATCTTATGCTTGAGCAAATTATGAATTCTACCAACACAAGATATGTATTGATACCAAATCAGCATATTGGTGCCCATGAAGTAAGCTTTATGCCGCAGTGGATCGCAAGAGAGTATATTGCGCGCAGAGGCAGTGCAAAATTTAAACCGGAACATTTAATTGAGGCTCGGTGCCCACTTTTAGGCTTTGGCCTTGAATCATTAAAAATTGATGGTCAATATATAAGAAAAGTATTTCTTCAGCCAGAAAGGCAGAAAGAAGTTGGGTTAGAAGGATATGATGCAGGTGCAAGGATATTGAACGACTTTTTTGCAGAGGAACTTAAAAAATATAATACAGAACAACTGAATCCATTGGGCAGACAGATTATTGATTTATTCTATAATAATGCAACGGTTGAGCAGTATATGGAATTAATGCCAATGAAATATTAATGTTGGTGTATTATGATTAAAATAATCAAGAATTTAGACATCAGCTATAAAGATTTTATTCCGGCGCTGTCAGGGCTTATCGGAAAAATTGCACTTGTTTCTTCATTTGCTTTGGTATGGGCGCAGGAACTTTCTATCACTAATCCTAATTTTGTTTTGGAGAATGTTAGGATTGAGATTCTTATAGGAAGTATTATTACATTGATTGCCTCTTTGTTGTACCCGAATGCGGCACCCGCAGGGACATTGGCACCACTGGTGGTACTTATTCCTGTAATGTCTGCATTTGGGGTACATCCGCTTATATTGGGAATTACAGTTGGAGTTTTGGGAATTTTGGCAGTAAGAAGCGGACTATTTAAGAACCTGGTAGATTTGTCCGGGTTTACATGCAAGACAAGCATTACGCTCACTTTCGGGATTTCTGGTATATGGATGTCAGTTCAAAAGTTATATACTTTTTTCAATCATGAGAAACATATATTCTGGATAATGATGATTTTTCTCATTATTATCTATGTTATATTGTTTTGTTCCAAAAAAAATGGGCTGGTAATACCATTGGTATCTGTAGCTGCATTTCTAATTCCCAAACTAGCTGGTACAGGATATGTAATAACACCGGTAAGTTTGAATCTAAATTTGAATCCTTTCTATTGGTGGAATGATATGTGGGGAATCGGATTTGGTCTTAATGGAATTACAATTTTAAAGACGATACCATTTGCGGCTTTTGTTATATTGTTATGGGCTATTGATACCTTGTCTATTCAAACAATCAGAGAAGGCAGTTACAGAAAAGAGGAAAAAAAGGAGCAACTTGATATTGTACAATCATTTTCGATTGTTGCAATAAGAAATATTATAGGGTCTTTCTTAGGAGGGGCACAGACGGGATCTCTTTGGAGAAGTTTTTTGATACCACTTTATATGGTCAAACGCCCTATGAGGAACTGTGCGGTGCTGCTTGGTGTACTTGGGATAATTGCCAGTCTTACAATGATTCCTATACAGATCATGTCATATACTCCATTGGTATGGTCGGTGCTTTTATTTGGAATATTTATGCCATTTGCGTCAGTAGCATTGACGAATACTAAAAATGCGGGGGAATCCAGAACAAAGATATTTATATTAATTTTGTCTATTGTTGGAGTCGCAATAAGTCCAATAGTAACATGGATAGCTTCAGTGCTCTATGAAAAAAGAGAGAGACAAAGATTAAGTATAAAGAGTAAGAAAGAATAGTTACTGTTTCATAATGATTTTAAAGGCTTTCTATGATAAAATATCAATCATAGGAGGCCTTTTATTATGGCAAGAGAAAAGAAACCGGTACACAGAGTATAAATGACAGAATGATAAAAACTTAAAGAGGATTCAAATAATGGATAGAATAATTGTTTTAGATATAAAATTTAAATTTGGTGATGTTGAAGATATAATTCATCCGGTTGTATTAATAGATGATAAAAATATGGTTTTAATTGACTGCGGATATACAGGTTTTCTTCCGGCCATAGAAAAGGCGATGGAAGAGCATAATCTTTACTGTGGAGATTTGACTCATGTTTTGATTACACACCAAGATCATGATCATATGGGCTCAGTATATGATTTGAAACAGAAATATCCACATATACAAGTAGTTGCAAGCAAAAAGGAATCACCGTATATTTCTGGTCAATTAAAATCTCTGCGATTGGAGCAAGCAGAGGCTATGCAGGAGAAATTACCTCAGGAACAAAAAGCTTTTGGAGTGGAGTTTTGTAATATCCTAAAAAATGTACAACCTGTTGAGGTGGATTTGGAAGTATGTGACGGAGATATTTTTGATTGGTGTGGGGGTTGTACGATAATTGAAACTCCGGGTCATACTCCAGGTCACATTTCAATCTTTGTGAGTCAGAAGAAAGTTATGATTACAGGGGATGCAGCGGCGCTGGAAAATGGGCGGCTGGTAATTGCAAATCCTCAATATGCATTAGATTTAGACGAGGCTGAGATATCACTACGTAAAATCCTGACATATGAAGCAAAAGAAATTATCTGTTATCACGGAGGTGTTTGGCTTTCCACGCACCACGAGGACTAATATAAACGAGAATTTGTGAGGAGATGACCAGATGGAAATCAGATTGATAAATGAACAAGATGATTGCTTTGCCATAAGTAATGTCTATGAGGAAAGTTGGAAAAGTGCCTATAAGGGTATAATTCCCCAAACGTATCTTGATAGTATTCCAAAAGGCCATTGGGTGAAATTTCTTAATGATTCAACATGGAATACACTGATTATGCTTGATGGTGATACAGTAATCGGAACTTCCTCTTATGGAAAATCAAGATTTGCGGATATGAATGACTATGGCGAAATCATCTCGATCTATCTCTTGCCTGAGTATTTGGGAAAAGGCTATGGAAAGCAGTTATTACAAGCAGCAATTGATGACTTGATACAGATGGGCTATAAGGATATTTTTCTGTATGTATTGGAAACCAACGCTAAGACACGATACTTTTATGAACAGTTTGGCTTTAAGGCCAGTAGTGTATATTTAGATGATGATATTGGTGGTAAGAGGTTACGAGAAATACAGTACGTTTATCATGCCGAATAGTAGATCTTTAAATCTACAGTTTTAGCTTGTAATTAGGGAATATATGGAGGAATTGAGATGATCATGAGTAACAGGATACTATCTATTATGATACTGATAGCTATTGTTGGAGACTTTGCTGTTCCATATATACTTGCACCGTTTTACAAGGGCTACTCACACACGAGGTCTGTTATGAGTTCGCTGGGGAATCCAAGCAGTCCTGTGCGCATGCTTTATAATATTTGGCTGGTTGTATTGGGGGTACTGCTATTAGTTTCTTGTAAGTTAATATATATTAGATTTTTATCCGTTTCAAAAGGCCTGTCCATTGCACTTATTGTGCTGGTTGCAGCCTTTGCCATAGGCGCAGGTGTTATATCCGGGCTGTTCAGTGTTAATGAGAGAAGGGATGTTGTTACAATTGCATCACAGATTCATGGCATAGGGGCATCTGTTGGATTTATACTTCTATTGTTTGCTCCTCTGTTGTTAGCAATTCTTTTCTTCAAGGAGAACCATAGATTCGAAGGGGCATTTTCTTTGGTTTGCTTTGTTGCCGCATTCGTTTTCTTTGGGCTATTTATTATGGCAGAAAAGCAGCCGTTTCAAAATACCATAATTGCGCTGGAAGGGCTATGGCAAAGATTAACACTTCTCTTTATGTATCTCCCATTTACCGGTGTTGCGATATCGGAATTATTACAAATAAAATGACCTTAGCACAGTGGTTCTCAGTGAAAGATAGGAAGGTGAGCATTATATGGCACTACAAATAAAAAGGATTTACGATTCTTTTCAGGAAAGTGATGGGACACGTTTGCTGGTGGACCGCCTGTGGCCACGTGGTATTTCCAAGGGAAATGCCCATTTAGACGGATGGGTGAAGGAACTTGCCCCCAGCCATCAGCTTCGGATATGGTTTGGGCATAGAGCAGAAAACTTTGAGAAGTTTGCTATACTTTATCGGGATGAACTGGATACAGATGCCGGGGCACAAGCAGCCGTCAGTCAGGTTATTCTTCGAAGCAAGGAGAATATGGTTACCTTGTTGTATGGGGCAAAAGACCTTCAAATTAACCATGCTATTATCTTAAAGGAATATCTGGAATCTAAGGTCAAGTAGAAATAAGAGATAATTATGTTATAATCAACGCAAACTTTTATAAAAAAGTATACTAATAGGGAAGTTTTGAAGCTGTGGCGGTGCATACTATGAGAGACATAATCTTAAACAGATATTTTTAAGGAGGCACCCGAGAATAAATATGAAGAACAGAGTCTATCTCGCAATTGATTTAAAGTCCTTTTACGCTTCAGTCGAGTGTATGGAACGAGAGCTGGATCCGCTGACCACTAATCTTGTTGTTGCTGATGCAAGCCGCACTGAAAAAACCATCTGTCTTGCCGTCTCTCCCTCCCTCAAAGCATACGGTATTCCCGGCAGGCCGCGACTTTTTGAGGTCGTGCAGAAGGTCAAGGAAGTAAATGCGGCACGGCTGCGCAAAGCACCAGGACGAGCCTTTTCCGGTGCGTCATTCAGTGATACGGAAGTGAAATCCTCACCGGGTATCTCGCTGGACTATATTGTAGCTCCGCCGAGAATGGAGTATTATATAAAATACAGCACACGGATCTACAATATCTACTTGAAGTACATTGCGCCCGAAGACATTCATGTCTACTCCATTGACGAGGTGTTCATTGATGCTACCGATTATCTGAACACCTACAATCTTACAGCCCGTGAGCTTGCCACAAAAATGATTCTGGATGTCCTTAAAACGACTGGCATTACAGCATCAGCGGGAATCGGCACAAACCTGTATCTTTGCAAGATTGCTATGGATATTCAGGCAAAGCGTATTCCGGCGGATCAGAACGGTGTGCAGATTGCGGAATTAGATGAAATGAGCTACCGGCGCTTGTTGTGGTCATATCGGCCTCTAACGGATTTTTGGCGCATTGGCAGAGGATATGCCAGGAAACTGGAGGAGCAAGGTCTCTTTACGATGGGAGATATCGCAAAATGTTCTCTCGGTAAACCCGCCGATTACTACAACGAGGATTTACTCTACAAGCTGTTCGGCATCAATGCGGAGCTTTTGATTGACCATGCGTGGGGATGGGAGCCATGCACGATTGCCGATATTAAAGCTTATAAGCCAAGCACAAACAGTATTAGCTCGGGGCAGGTACTGCAATCCGCCTATACCTTTGACAAAGCGAAGCTGATTGTAAGGGAAATGACGGATCTGCTGGTGCTTGACCTGGTGGATAAGAGACTTGTGACGGACCAGCTTGTTTTGACAGTTGGATATGATATTGGAAATCTGACAAACCCAAAGATAAAGAAATCATATAATGGGGAGGTCACCACCGACCGGTACGGACGCAATCTTCCGAAATCTGCACATGGTACGGCAAATCTTGGCAGACAGACCTCTTCTACAAAGCTGATCATGGATGCCGTTACAGAGCTATTTGTACGTATCGTTGACAAAAATCTTCTGATCAGGAGAGTCAACATCGCAGCGAATCATGTTGTTGATGAGGCAGCCGTTCAAAAGGCGGACGACTTTGAACAGCTTGACCTCTTTACGGATTACGTGGCTGCGGAGGCGAAAAAAGAGGAAGAAGAAGCTGAGCTTGCACGAGAAAAAAAGGTACAGAAAGCAGTGCTGGAAATAAAAAAGAAATACGGCAAGAACGCTGTTTTAAAGGGTATGAATTTGGAGGAAGGCGCTACTACAGTAGACCGGAACAAGCAGATTGGAGGACACAAGGCATGACGAAAGCATATGATGACATCATCCATCTGCCACACCATGTCTCTGCGACACACCCACCTATGGCAGTCATTGACCGGGCAGCTCAGTTTTCTCCTTTCGCGGCATTGACCGGCTATGAGGCTGCCATCAAAGAAACCGCAAGACTGACTGACGAGAAAGTAGAATTGGACGAGTACATGAAGGATGCTTTGAACGATAGGCTGCAAATCATAGCAGACCGGCTTAAAGAGCATCCTGAAATCGTAATCACCTACTTTCAGCCGGACGTGAAAAAGAATGGCGGAGCTTATGTCACTGTTAGCGGTAGGGCTAAAAAGATAGACGAATATAAACGGGTTGTGGTTATGAGCGATGGCGCAGTAGTCCCCGTTGATGAAATAATCAGCATAGAGGGGCAGATATTTGAAACTATGGTGATTCATTCGTATGATGAGTGAATAACTACAAATGGGAATATGTCTGTATCGTTAAGAGTTGGACATAATCTATTTTCTGCATTATTGTGAAAAGGAGTACAAAATATGCAGAAATTACCGACCCTTTCGGTTACACGTGGACGATTAATCAAATTATTCGGGAAGTCTCTTATGAAGAGCGCTATCAATTTTATGTGGAGCAACATGAAAGTGCAGAAAAATAGGGAGGGTCCTCATATTCAGCCGTTAGCCTTATGACCAAATACATGCAAGATGGACAATTGAAATGGAAGGAGATTAATCTATGAAACAAACAATACTAGTTAGTATGCCTGATTTATCATCACGGCCCTTTAGCCTTTCTGTAGAAAGAACAATGTTATTTCCAGCCAATGTATTATATCGTGCATGGACTGAGCAGTTTGCTCTTTGGTTTGCAGAACCTGGTTCAGTACTGATGAAAGGGAATGTTAACACAGTTTTTTACTTTGAGACAGCCTATGATGGGAAGCGTCATCCACACTATGGCCGTTTTCTTCGGCTTGTGCCTGACCAATTGGTTGAACTTACATGGCTAACGGGGGCTGATGGAACCAAAGGTGCTGAAACCGTTGTGACTGTAGAATTAGAAAAGGTTGAGAATGGAACAGTATTACGACTAAATCATGCAGGGTTCCCAGATGAAGAATCGAGGGACAGGCATGAACAGGCATGGCCGCTGGTTCTTGCTCAGCTGGAGGATAGGTTGATGAAGGTTTCTCATAGTTAAAATCATATTAGGAGGCACAATATGGATTTAGAATTCATGCTGGCTACACTTGAAGATAAAGATACATCAAAAGCATTTGAAGTATTAAAAGAGTTGGAGAAAATGTCAGATGATGTGAACGCTTTATATCCTTATATTGATAAATTCATAGAAATGATTCATAGTGAAAAATATGTTATACGGGTACGGGGATTCAGGCTGTTTTGTAAACAAGCTAAATGGGATGTTGACGGCGTAATTGATAGGAATTTGGAAGATGCTTTGAATATACTTAATGACAAAAAGCCAACAGCCGTACGGCAGGCATTAGCGGCGTTAAAAGAGCTTGTTCTATATAAAAAAGAATTGAATAAACTTGTAAAAGAGAGAGCTTTAGCAATTGATTATTACCGTTATAAAGATACTATGCATAGCCTGATTTCGAAAGATATCGAGGCATTGTTAGCGGTTATGAAAGAGAATTAAAAAGGAGTTTATCGAATGTCCAAAGTTATAGACTTGATAAAAATTGTTTTATAAAACCAGATGCCTGCGTAAAGTGGGCATTTTTCATTGTATAAAAATTAATATAAAAGAAATAAGGGTTGATTAATAGAAAAAATAATTATATACTAGTAAAAACATATGTTCGAAAAAGGGGGGGCCGGAGTTCTTAAAAATAGCAGCTTGATTTTAGATATCAAGAAAAGGTATCGAACTAAATCCTGTAACCCAATCAGAAGGAGGATAACGGATAGATGATAAATGAGATTTTAAACCTATTGGTCGAACGCCGGACATTTTTCACCAACTTACTGCTTGAACATTTGAAAATATCAATTATTTCAATATTGATAGCGATTGTTTTTGGATTAATCATAGGTATACTGATTAGCGAATATAAAAGAACTTCAAGGCTAACGCTTGGATCTATTAACTTTATTTACACCATTCCCTCGATATCATTGCTTGGCTTTTTAATTCCCTTTTCAGGAATCGGTAACGTAACCGCTGTTATTGCTCTATCCATATATGCGTTGCTGCCTATGGTTCGTAACACCTATACAGGGATTACCAATATCGATGAAAATATCCTGGAAGCCGCAAAAGGGATGGGAAGTACAAATATGCAGATTCTTTTTAAAATAAAACTTCCCCTTGCAATGCCGATTATTATGTCGGGTATCCGCAATATGGTTACGATGACAATTGCACTTGCAGGTATTGCTTCCTTTATTGGTGCCGGCGGCCTTGGTGTTGCCATCTACAGGGGGATTACCACAAATAATGCGGCGATGACATTGACCGGCAGCCTGCTCATTGCGATTCTGGCGCTTGTTATTGATGCCCTCATTGGGATTGCAGAAAAGAGAATTAAGACACACAGAAAATACAGCAATAAAAGCAAAGTTATTGCGGCGGTGATTGCTGCAGCCCTCTGCATTAGCATTATAGGGGGCACATTCTGGAGCAGCAGGATGCGAAATACGTTAAACATCGCAACAAAACCAATGACTGAGCAATATATTATCGGTGAGATGCTGGATATGCTTATTGAACAGGAGACTGATTTAAATGTAGAGCTTACACATGGTGTCGGCGGCGGCACCTCAAATATACAGCCTGCAATGGAAAAGGGTGAATTTGATATTTATCCTGAATACACGGGAACGGGTTGGAACATGGTATTGAAAGAGAGCGGTTTGTACGACGAAAATATGTTTAACAGCCTGCAGGACCAATATCAAAGTGATTTCAACATGTCTTGGATTGGGATGTACGGTTTTAACAATACATATGGATTGGTTGTCCGAAGTGAAATAGCGGATCAATATGATATTAAAACTTACTCAGACCTTGCACGCATTTCAGACCAGCTTGTGTTTGGCGCAGAATATGACTTTTTTGAACGTGAAGATGGTTACGATCCGCTTTGTTCAGAATATGGGTTTAAATTCAAAGATACGGTAGACCTTGATATTGGCTTAAAATATCAGGCAATCAATCAAAAGAAGATAGATGTTATGAATATTTTCACAACTGACGGACAGCTAAGTGTTTCAGACGTTACGGTTCTTATTGACGATAAAAGTTTTTACCCGTCTTATATGTGTGGAAATGTTATACGAAATGAGGTGCTTGAATCACACCCTGAGCTTGAGCATATTTTTATACAATTAGAGGGAGCTATTTCAGATGAGGGTATGGCTGAGATGAATTACCAGGTGGAAACAGATGGCAGGGAACCCAGAGATGTTGCGGCGGCGTTCTTAAAAGCAGCCGGACTCTTGGAATAGGAGTGGTGATAAAATGAATACAGCGATAGAATTTAAGGATATTAAGAAAGTGTATGGGGACACCACTGTTGTTAACCGCTTCAGCCTGACCATTGCAAAAGGCGAGTTTATTACAATGATAGGTTCATCAGGCTGTGGTAAAACTACGATTTTAAAAATGATAAATGGTCTGGTAATACCTGATGAAGGTACGGTCCTGGTAGATGGAAAAGATATCAGGAATGAAGATTTAATTACACTCCGCCGAAATATAGGCTATGCTATTCAGGGAAGTGTTTTATTTCCCCATATGACGGTTGAAGAAAATATTTCATATGTTCCGAATCTTTTAAACAAAAAAGATAAGCAGAAAACTAAAAAAGCAGTACAAAAATGGATGGATATTGTGGGGCTTGATAAAGATATGCTGAATCGATATCCAAGTGAGCTTTCCGGAGGTCAGCAGCAGAGAGTCGGTATTGCAAGAGCATTAGCAGCTTCCCCCGACATTCTTCTCATGGATGAACCATTTGGAGCAGTCGACGAAATAACCAGGGTGCAGCTTCAGGAGGAAATCCAACGAATTTATAAACAAACAAATATCACGGTGGTTTTTGTTACTCACGATATAGCGGAGGCAGTCAAACTTGGTACTAAGATGATTGTTATGGATCAAGGGACCATTCATCAATATGATGAACCTGCAAACATATTGGAAAATCCTTTAACACCCTTTGTTAGTATGTTGGTTGCTCAAAAAGAGTAGCGGTACAAACTAAAGAAACTAAAAATCAGCCTCCTGACATGGTTTTATATCTCTGTTTTACCATATCTAAGGCTGATTTTATTAGTTTGTCAACAGGTCCAACTTGAACCTTTCTCACTTATCAAAAAATATTATATATTTTATTTGCGCACTGCATTAACTATCCATAAAAAGATCAATGAACCAATAAAAGCAACAAGAAGGCTCCAAATATTAAAGCCGGTAATGCCTGATCCTCCCAGCAGATTCATAACGAATCCACCGATAAAACCACCAACAATACCTACGCCAATATTTGCGAATGCGCCCATCTTTTTATTGTTCTTAGTCACAATGCTTGCAAGCCAACCGGCTAAAGCACCAATAATAATCCAACCAATAATCCCCATAATTCACCTCCTGATCTGATTGATATCTAAAACATAACACATAATAACATATAATACCAATAAATTCTAAAAAATATACTATACACTTTGTCAATACCGGGCTAATGGTAACATTTTTACCAGGCATCAGGTTCCAATGCACCCAGTTAACGCAAATATTCGTTTTGCTGTTAGGTACTATTTTTATATCCATTTTTACAAAAGAAGATAATCACATATTGTTATGAATAAAAGACGATACAAAATTATATTGGTATCTTAGCGCTTAATTTGACCATCATAACTATAGTACTTTACTTTTTACACAGAGTTTACTGAACTTCAGACTCTTACTTTACACATGACAGTTATTATTTTATATATAATAGTTACTTTTGACAGTAACAAAGTTTCAAGGGAGAAAATTTATGAAACAAGCAATTATTGATATCGGTTCAAACTCAATGCGGCTGACATTGTACGAAATAGACGGAACCAGCTTCAAAATTCTATTTAAAGAAAAATTCATGGCAGGACTCGCCGGATATGTAGAAGACAATATTTTATCTGCCGAAGGAATCGAACAAGCTTATACCGGTCTATTGAATTTCAGAAAAACCCTGGAATCCCTGGACATTGAGAATGTTGCCGTGTTTGCCACTGCCTCATTAAGGAACATCAAAAACACGGAAGAAGCAATTACCGCAATAAAGATTGCTGCCGGGTATTCCGTTGAAATAATCAGTGGTGAAAGCGAGGCCTTGCTTGGATATGCGGGAGCAATGCAGGAAGTCAGTTTGACAAGCGGTGCATTTATCGATATCGGCGGTGCCAGCACAGAGATTGTGTCCTTTGAAAATGGCCAACCTCTCTCGTTAGCAAGCTTCCATGTAGGTTCGCTAAACCTATATAGAGAATGTGTGAAAAAAATTATGCCCGGAAATGGGTCTCTCAAGCGGATACAAAAAACAATCACAAATGAAATTGATAAAAAAAACCTTTTCACTTTCGACAGGCGTTCCCCTCTGATATGTGTGGGCGGTACAGCTCGCGCTGTCCTGAGGATTGCAAGAAAACTGTATGGCCTCCCACCCAGCTGCCACTCTGTTTCAAAAGCACAGTTTGATGATATATGTTCTCTGCTCTGTACAGGAAACCGTACTGCAGCTGACATTGTTTTGAAACTTGAACCGGATAGGATTCACACCATTGTGCCCGGCCTTATGATTATGCAGCACATATTCAGGCTTTTTAAATCGGATGAAATTATGGTCAGTAAATACAGCGTGAGGGAGGGCTACCTATGTCAAAAGATACTTTAAATCAATTAGAAAAATACATGTACACTCAAAACAGAGAACTAAGCTGGCTCAGATTTAACCAGTGCGTTCTGGAGGAGGCCGCAATCCTGTCCCACATCTTGTAAATAAATGTCTATATGACGCAGTACTCCTGAAAGACAAAAAGAGAAAAAATTCCTATAACAGGAAAAAGAAATGGAGGATTATTTTTGAAACAATTACTTGAAAAAAAAGGATTCATTTGTGATATGGACGGTGTGATTTATCATGGAAACCATCTGCTGCCTGGTGTCACGGAATTTCTAAACTGGCTAAAGGAGAATGGAAAGAGATTTCTTTTTCTGACTAATTCCGGCAAGTTTACGCCTAGAGAATTACAGCAAAAGCTGGCACGAATGGGACTAGATGTGGACGAATCCCATTTTTACACGAGTGCTCTTGCCACAGCACATTTTCTGAACAACCAGGCTCCCAGATGCAGTGCTTATGTAATGGGAGAGCATGGAATCCAGGTAGCGCTCCATGATGTGGGCATTACATACAACGATGTCAACCCTGATTATGTTGTGGTGGGCGAAGCAAGCGGATACAACCTTGAAATGATTACAAAAGCAATCCGGCTTGTGAACAAAGGGGCAAAACTCATCGGTACAAATTATGATCTGACCGGCCCCACTGAATTTGGTATTGCCCCCTCCTGCCGCGCACTGCTTGCACCTATTGAGCTGGCTACCGGAAAACAGGCTTACTATGTGGGCAAACCAAATCCGCTGATGATGCGTACAGGGCTGAAACTCCTGGGGGTTCACTCTGAAGATGGAGCAATCATTGGCGACCGCATGGATACCGACATAATTGCCGGCATCGAATCCGGGCTGGACACTGTGCTTGTCCTGTCTGGTGTCACCACCCGGGAGGACTGCTTGAAATTTCCATACAGACCCCGGTTAATCCTTGACGGTGTAGGTGCTGTCCCTGATGCTGCCAAGGGTATAGACATTACGAATTCACAGTGTGCCGTCGAATTTACAGAAGCAGATGTTGTTTTGGAACAATAACTCTTTATGTGAACCTTTAAGCGGATTCAGGAAAGGAAAGACAATTATGCAGAAAACTTATGTTTTAGATACCAATGTGTTAATCCAGGCACCTTATGCGCTTCAATCCTTTGGCGACAATCATATCGTCTTGCCTATTGCGGTTCTTGAGGAACTAGATATCCTGAAAACCAGTGACGGCGAAAGAGGTGCCAATGCACGGCAGGTTATTCGCTATTTGGAGTCCCTTCGCATTACAGGAAGTCTGATTGAAGGAGTGCCTCTGCCAAATGGAGGAACTTTACGTCTGGAAGTCAATTGTATTAATGTAAAACTTCCGGATGGCTTTCCTGAATATAAAAGTGACAACCGCATTTTAAAAATCTGTCAGGGATTGAAAGAAAAACTTACTCCTGTAATCCTGGTGACAAAGGACATACTTGTACGAATCAAAGCCCAAATGATGGGGATAGAAGCTGAGGATTTCACAACAGAACAGGCTCCCATCAGCGGCAAACAGTATACAGGACGATGCGAAGCTTATGTTTCCGAAAAGAAATTCGAGGGCTTCAAGAAAAAGAACATCTCACCGGATGATCTGTATCTGACAGACGAAGAAGGACAGAAACACCCTGTTGAGCTTGTACCAAATCAGTTTGTTATTATCAGGGCAGATCAATCTGGCAATAAGACTCAGCTCGGCCGGTTTAACGGAAAAAAGGTTGTTCCGCTGACATACAAGAAGAAAAAGCCCTATGGTATTACACCCCGAAATGTGGGACAGTATTTTTTACAGGAGGCATTAATGACAGATGCCGATAATGCGCCCCTGGTCATCGTTAAAGGAATGGCCGGCACAGCAAAGACCTTTTATGCTTTAGCAGCAGGGCTGAACTCTATTATGGAATTGGAAACTCCGGAGTACAGAAAAATACTGATCTGCCGTCCGAATGTCCAGTTCGATGACGATATCGGTTTTCTGCCAGGTGACGAAACCGAAAAGATTGCACCTCTGCTCCGCCCCGCTATCGACAATTTAGAGTTGTTGGTGGATCAGAATGAAAAAGAGCGGTTTGCCGATGAACGCGGCCTTTCTGGAAAAGTGGAAGAATTGTTCGACCGGGGGATTATCAGTGCACAGGCACTCAATTATATCAGAGGCCGTTCTGTCACCAAAACGTATCTGATCATCGACGAAGCACAGAATCTTACGCCAAAGCAGGCAAAAGGAATCATTACCCGGGCCGGAGTTGGCACAAAGATTATTCTTCTTGGAGACCCAAATCAAATTGACCACCCATTACTGGATGAACGCACCAATGGACTGAGCTATGCGGCGGAAAAAATGAAAGGCAGCCCTCTTTGCTATCAAATCACATTGTCTGCAGACGAATGCGAGCGTTCTGCTCTAGCTCTGGATGCAATAAAAAGAATGTAATTTTGTAAATCAAAATCTAATAAGGCATCCTTATGGATGCACGAAAGGGGATACGTTCCCATTGGTCCGCACCCCCCTCTCGAATGGTTATTCAAAAGCAGTCTTTAATCCACTCTGTTAATTGGCTGTCCTTTAGAAAAAGCACTGATATTATCCCGGATTATGGATACTAAACGTTGCCTTGTCTCTAGTCCCCGCCACCCCATATGCGGAGTAATGATAACATTATCCATTGTATACAATGGACTTGCATCATCTAACGGTTCTACTTCCTGCACATCTAATCCTGCACCTGCTATTACATTATTCTGCAATGCATTAATCAACTCCTTTTCATCAATCAGTGCTCCTCGTGCAGTATTGATTAAATACGCTGTTGGTTTCATCATTGCCAATGTTTCTTTATTAATCATATGTCTTGTAGATTCGTTTAAAGGGCAATTAAGAGAAATAAAATCGCTTTGCTTTAAAACTTCTTCATTTGTTGTAAAATGAATTTCCCCTTCATCCGCTCTGGAAGTTCTGGTAGATACTAAGATTTTCATTCCCAGTGCTTGTGCAACTTTGATTATTTCTTTTGCGATATTTCCGTAGCCGATAACGCCCAGTGTTTTACCGTTTAATTCTACATGGTCTACCATTAAATGTTTATGGAAATTATCATGATTTCCTTCTGAAAGCATACGAATCTGTTTTTGCATTGAGCTTGCCAGATTTAAAATCAAAAGGATTGCTGTATGTGCCACCCTTTCACTGCTGTACGCGGGAATGTTGCATAACATGATTCCCTTTTCACGTACTGCATCCAAATCTATATTATTATATCCGGTTCCGGCTTCGCAAATCATCTTTACACTATCAGGAAATTTTCTAATAATGTCACCGCTGACTTTCATTTCTTTCGTTACAACAATTGTAAAACCCTCAACCCGCTCTAAAATTTTATCTTCAGATGTTTCATCATAGATTACCACCTCAGATGCAATTTGGGAGTAGTCAATGTTCCCATCATAATTTACTAAACTGGCATTCAATACCACAGTTTTATCATTCATAATTTTGTCTCCTTCCATATAACATGTAATTTTTTAATTGCTCACATCTATATTGTACTATTTTTAGTTAGGCTTTACAATGGAACGTCCCGTCAAATATGCAGAAATGACAGGTTTACCTTGCGGAGGAGCAAAGATATAAGAAATGCTGCTTATTTTGTATTCATAATAAAAACTCCTAAAATACAGAGCGCGGCACCGATCAGCTTTTTTACAGAAATACTTTCTTTATAGAAAAACAAACCTATAAACAGCAAAATAACGGCCACACATATATTTGCAGCCAGGGAACTTTTACTTATTTCCCACCCATTACGGTACATTAGTAAATATCCGCCTTCTAATCCTAAAACTGTAATTCCGATTAAGAAGCTTGACAGATTTATTTCACGCAATTCGGTCATAAAGTTTTCTTTTTTGGTAAGCAAAAATAACACTATACTGATACAAAATGCCACTGCATATGTAATGGTTAATCCCAGAAAAGGATTTAGTGAGACGGGTATTTGCTTACTCATAATATGATAAAATACATTAGAAAAAATAACTAACAGAAGTGGGAAAAGGTATAAAATAGTTGCAGTGTTCATTACAGTCCTCCAAATTTTTCTGACGTAACTATATCGAAAATCCCCTTTAATGTCAAATTTATTGAAGTATCTTTTTTATCTCATCTGTGGCATTTATCTTTCCCCATACTTTTGCACTTTGGATGGTCTCTTTTACCAAGTCTGCAGATACATCTTTTTCAATGATAAATGCACCAATCATTTTAATAACCAGCTTTATGCCTCCCGCTTTGTATGCTTCCAGTTCTTTCCTGCCTAGCCTTAAGATACCCGTCATAACAATTAAGCCATCATTATGGGATGATAAAATCTCGTATGGTGATTTCGCTTTCAAGATAATTTCTAAATCATTGGAGCGTTTATCCAATTCAGCCCTTACAGCTGTTCTGATTAAGTCAGAACGGTCTGAATAGAAGCCTTGTTCCACCAGCGCGTCTATCTGGCCTAATTCCATTGCACTAAAATTAACACTTACCTTTTCACTGCAGTTAAATTCTTTTTTCATTTCTATACTCCTTTCACAACCAAATATATTCCAAATAGATTCTATACGGAGTATTATATATTGTTTTTTCTATAATTACAAGAGGCAAATTTGCTATTCCAATTGTTTTTATGACTGGAATATAATTTAAATATGTTGTTAATACAATAGATATTATTTGGGTGCTCATGTATAATTAATATAATAACTGCAAAGAGAAGTTCGTTAATGGACGTTTCAAACCTAAAAAGCGGGGAGGTAGCTGTATATGGCTATGTGGAATCCATGGCGGGGGTGCCGCCGGTATAGTGATGGCTGTAAATACTGTTATATACACAAAGGCGATTCCAAAAGAGGAATTGATACTCGGAACATTGTGAAAACAGATAATTTTTATGCCCCCATTATGAAAAATAAATCTGGAGCGTATAAAATAAAGCCTGGACAGGTTGTGTATTTATGTTTTTCGACTGATTTTCTAATCGAAGAAGCGGATGAATGGCGTTCTGAATGTTGGGAAATGATACGGGAACGTTCTGATTTACATTTTATTTTCTTAACAAAACGGATTGAGCGCTTTAAGGACTGCATGCCTGACGATTGGAACGATGGATATGACAATGTTACTGTTGGGTGTACTGTAGAAAATCAAGACAGAGCGGATTACCGCCTTTCTATTTTTAGAGAGCTGCCGATTAAGCATAAAAATATTATCTGCCAGCCTATGATTGAAGGGATAAACCTGGAATCGTATCTGGACAATATAGAATTAGTTGTTGTTGGCGGCGAGTCTGATAAAAATGCACGGCCCCTCGATTATAATTGGGTGTTAAACATAAGAGAGCAGTGTATTTCCAATAATGTTCATTTTGAGTTTCGGCAATGTGGAACATATTTTATAAAAGATGGTAAGACCTATACTCTAAATGTACGGGATTTATGCAGCCAGGCCCGGAAAGCAAACCTCAATTTTTAATGAAGCAGCTATTCCAATTGCCTTGTATTAACCTGCTGGCTTTGCTATAATATCAAAAATATATTTCCTTTGCATTAGTTTGCAAAGGATAGGATAAAAAGGATTTATGAAACTAATATGAGAAAAAATGAGACAGCTTTTCGTTTGGGCGGAGATGAGTTTCTGGTGATACTGCCGGAAATTGAGAGTGTTGAAAGTCTTGTGCGTGCCAAAGAGCAGCTTTTCAATCGCTTTGAACAGGATTTTCATATTTCCGGGTATCCTATCAAAGTATTACCCAGCATCGGCTATGCAATATTTCCGGAGGACGGTGACGACCTTGACATGCTTCTGCATGTGGCAGATAAGCTGATGTATCAGGAAAAATCGGAAAGGCGGCTGCGGTAAACCTGGGTTTGCCTGATGGCAGAGGAGGAAACGATATGACAAGATATGTGGCGATGGCAACATTATTTTTACTTATAATACTTGTTTTACTACGAGCTTCTCAATTAAAAAGGTTGGGAATAAAAGCAATTCAATTTGGTGAGATGGATAAAAAGGACTTTTTAATCCCCCCAGGTGCCTTGCTGCTATTTTATATTGTATTCGCCAGTGCATTTGGCCTGCCTAAAATCGGAATTGAATTGTTTCACAATGATTTTGTTGGATGGATAGGCGCAGCTGCATGTGTAATAGGTATTTTATTGTTTATATACGCTCTTGCTTCATTTGGAAAAAGTTTTCGTGTCGGTTTGGATGAAGACCATCCCGGGGAGCTTGTGACCACAGGGGCATTTTCTATCAGCCGTAATCCAATATATACAGCGTTCGGGTTGGTTTTAATAGGAATATTTTTGATTATTCCCAATTGGATAATATTGATTTACGTTTTTATCGGCATATGGCTTTTTAACCGGCAAATCCTGCTTGAGGAGCAGTCACTAAAAAAGATATACGGCGAGAAATATATGGAATACTGTAAGAGGGTCAGACGGTTTCTGTAATTCAGGAATCCGCCCATTCAGGGAAGCTGCTTTTATATAAAATTTAATATCGTCCGTTGAAAGGAGTTAGCTGATTATGCTGGCTTCTTTTTTGCTGCGGAAAATGGAAAGGAGAAGAACGTTAAAGGCAACAGCTATTTACCTGGTCTACGGAGCGTGGATTATTTTTTTGAGTATTTCAAACTATAATAAATCCGAGGTGAATGAAATGGATATAAAAAGAAAAAAAGAACTTTTGGAACTCTACAAAAACAGGCACCCGGAAATGGGTGTTATTTCTTACTGCTGTAAAGAGACGGGAGACGTATTTTTAGGCATTTCTAAAGATGCAAGAGCGGATTTTAACAGCACAAATGTGAAGCTGGGGGCAAACTGGCATCCCAACAAAGAATTACAGGGGCTTTGGAACAAATATGGCCAGGAAGGCTTTGAGCTGTCAGTTCTGAAGGTGCTGAAGTATGATGACCCAAATGAGGATCATACAGCGAAATTAGAAAGTTTAAGGGAGCAGTGTCTTGCTTCCAATCCAAATGCAAGGAAGATATGGCGATGAATGAAAAAATTGTAATTGTATCAAATGATTATGACCGTATAGACGGGAGAAATGCGTATCAATCAAGCATCCAACGTTTGACGCTGGGGGCGCCTGTGCTGGAAGAAAATAAAAAAATGCAGATTGCCGCGCAGATTTGGAAAAAGGATAAAGATGGTGAGTTTATTTTGGCAGAGGAGCTGCCTATTCACCAAATATTTGACTTGATGATCCTTTTGTCCAAAACATTACTTTATTTCAAGGAAGCTTACCGGTTTCCCCTCCTATATGATCCGGAAAAGCCAACAGTGGAACGAATTGGAGTACAGGGCGGTGTATTGCCGGTAGAAGTTTGTACAGATAATGAGAACATCAATGAGGACATCAAAGCATTTGCACAGAGCCTGAATGATTTAGGGGAATTAATTGGGGACCGCCAGAGGGCGCTTAACCACATTTTAAAAGAATTGGAGCTTTATTAATATGAAAAAGACTTGTGTTTTGTCGCCTGCCAGACGGCTGACTAAAGAGGAGCAGTCCCTTGTCTGGCAAAAACCACCTTCACATATTGAAAGTGAAGCAGAGAAACGTATCTATCAAGAAGTAGCAAGGAATTGGAATCACGGTGAAATGAAAATCAGTACAATTTTACTGGAAGGCGATGCAGGTTCGGGGAAAACCCAGCTTGCCAAAGCTCTCTCTGCTGATTTTAACCTTCCCTACACAAAAGTGACTTGCTTTGCTGACATGGATAAATCTGATGTGCTGGGTTCTATTCTCCCGGTATTATCTGAAAACGATAAATCAGGCAGAGTTGAATACCGGTATTATCCCTCAGAAATTGTCCGTGCCTATGAAAATGGATGGCTCTTGGAAATTCAGGAGCCTACAGTGATTCGTGATGCTGCTGTCTTAATGGCTCTGAATTCAGCACTGGAGCCGGACGGCAGTCTGAACTTACCAACCCGCATTGTACACAGGCATCCTGATTTTATGGCTGTTATTACAACAAACCGAGGCTACAACGGATTCCGCCCTTTGAATGAGGCTTTGCGGGACAGGGTTCAGCATGCTGAAAAGCTGGACTTGCCACCCAGGGAGATTATGATGGAACGGGCCCGGGCTAAAACCGGATATCGGGCGGAAAATGTCCTTTCTTTTTTGGCCGATGCAATCATCCTGCTGGATGAAACAGCCCGGGCGAATGCAATTAAAGGCGTGGCCGGGATGCGGTCCTATATCTTTTGGGCGGATGCTGTTGCAAGTGGCGCATCGGTACAAAGTACGCTGTATCATAAGGTGCTTTACAAAATGACTACTGACTCTCAGGAGCTTGCTATTTTAGAGCAGGCACTGGAGAGTCATGACCTGACAGATAAGCTTGAAGAATTGGATCGTATTTGTCATTCTCATCCGGACGAAGATAATCCGGAAGTCATGGAACTTCAAATTTCCGAAAATGGAGAATCCCTTGCAGAAGCAGATAAAGCCGATAAAACAGACAAAAATGCAGTCCGCTTGAGAAAATCAGCGGACAGTGAAGGGCATTCAGATACAAGCAGTGATAAAAATACGGATATTCCAAGCAAGGATAATGGAGAAAATGGCACCCCATTTTACCATGAGCTTGATAAACCGCCAACAAATGAGCAAAAAAAGGAATTCCGCAAACAATTAAATAAAGAAGCGCGGCAAAGTGTGAAAGCCAGCTGTCATGAAGCAATTAAGCTTATTGTACACCGCCCGGAAGCTGCTGCGAAAGACAGGGAAGAATATAATAACATGGCTGCTGGTCTGCTGCCGGTCATTCGGGAACTAATTCAAAAAACAAACCCCCTTTTAGAACATGAAGTTTCTGCTGAATTTTCTAAATCCCAGCTTTACGGCACAAAATTTTGCGCGGATCAAGCTGCTTCTCTGGATTTCCGTGTATTTGCCCGCAAGCGTCCGCCTGAGGAAGAACCCTCTCTTGCGGTTGCTCTCAGGATTGACGAATCAGCCTCTATGTCAGCTTTCGGCCGGCTGGATGCGGCAAAACAGGCAGCCGTCGCTTTATATGAATTTTGTACTGGATGCGGGGTTCCGATTATGGTTTATGGGGATACAGCAGACCGCTCCAGGCAGGAACAAATGTCTATTTATGCATACGTAGACTTTGAAAGTAGAGATGCAGACGAAAAATATGCTCTTATGAACATTCAGGCCCGCAGCAATAACCGGGATGGTATGGCATTACGTATCATTTCTGACAGATTGATTCATGCGCCGCAAAGAAACAAATTAATCATCAGCATCAGTGACGGGCAGCCTAAGGCTATGCCTGATTACACAGGTGAGAAAGCAACCCGTGATATGAAAGAAACTTTACAGGAATACGGGCGTAAAGGCATCCGGTTTCTTGCTGCAGCTATTGGGCAGGATAAAGAGGCCATCCGTGAACTTTATGGAGCTGAAAACACATTGGATATAACCGATTTAAAACAGCTTCCGGCAAGATTGGTACAAATAATCGCAAGGTTTCTGTAAGTATGTTATACTAAGTGAAAATAAAAGTGAAACCGGAGGTGAAGATGGATACATGGATTGCGCGAAAATAGGAAAATTAATTGCGAAACTGCGAAAAGAAAAAAACCTTACTCAAAAAAATATTGCAGATGCGTTAGGCATTCAAAATAAAACAGTTTCAAAATGGGAATGTGGTTTAGGATGTCCTGACCTGTCGCTATGGCCTGACCTATCTGCTATTTTGGGTGTTGATACGAAACAGATGATGGAGGGTGAAATTACATCAAACAAACCGGACAGCGGCAACATTGACAAAGTACGTTTTTATGTCTGCCCTTCCTGTGGAAATATTCTGGTTAGTACCGGGAGCGCATCTATCTTTTGCTGCGGAAGAAAATTAGAATATATTTTACCCGCAGCCACATCCATTGTACCGGAAATCACAGTAGAAGAAATAGATACTGAGTATTTTATCACCTTTGACCATCCGATGACAAAAGACCATTATATATCCTTTGTTGCCTGTGTTAAAAGCGACAGGGTATTTTTGAACCGTTTGTATCCGGAGCAAAGTCCAACTTGCAGGATTCCAATAACCACTGGCGGTAAACTATATGTTTATTGCATGAGGCATGGTTTGTCGGTATATCCGGACAACCTTTTGTATACAAAAGCAAATGTCTGAAGAAGGATAGTTATGAGAGCAGCAGAGAAACACTATAGACGTATTAGGAGGGGGGGCAGCCAATGAAAAACTTTGAAGTAAAAGAGAATATACTTTTTCAGCTGGATATGTGCTGGCAGCTTTATCTTTATCATATAGACAATCTTGAAGAGACAGAGGCACTTTGGGCATTCTGTCCCGATGGCCTGCAGGTGCGCAGACAAGATGATGGATGGCGCACAGACTGGCCTGAAAGTGAAAGTTATGACATTGGACCGTCCAGCATTGCCTGGATTATGTGGCATATGATATATTGGTGGACGACCGCATTAGATTACAATTTTGGAAATGGTACCTTGGAAAAAGAAGACATCTTCTGGCCGGGAAGTATTGAAGAAGCAAAAGCAAAAATAACGTTACTGCACGATGAATGGATCTCAAAATTAAATGAGTTGTCAGACGCAGATTATCAGTCAAAGCAGCATTCAAAATGGCCGTTTACAGACAGAGCCTTTGTTGATATTGCACTCTGGTTAAACGGAGAATTAATGAAGAATGCATCAGAGATAGGGTACGGCCGGTTTTTATATGCCGCCTGCCCACAAAATCCAATGCCTATTAAGGCAGAGCAGAGAGGTAATTATGGGGAATACAGATAAGTTTGAAATGATGGCGGATGTATATGACACTCCTGAAAGAGTCCAAATTGCAAAGGTATCAGCAAATGCCATTCGTGAATATTTAAATGATACATCAAATAAGGATGGGATTGATTTTGGGTGCGGGACCGGCCTTGTTGGAATGGCCTTATTAAATAATTTTAATTCTGTACTTTTTCTGGATGCATCTCAAAACATGATTAAGCAAATAGAGCAAAAGATTTCAAGTTCTAACATACAGAATGCATCTACATTATGCTTTGATTTTGAAAAGGATAGTCATTCAGGCTTACATGCAGACTATATTTTTATGGCACAGGTTTTACTTCATGTGAAGGATATTGAGCTGGTTTTATCAAGATTATATGATGTCCTGAATGAGAATGGACATTTATTGATCGTAGATTTTAATAAAAATGAAAAAATCGTATCTGATCTGGTTCATAATGGATTTGATCAAATAGAGTTAGCTGACAGCATGAGAAAAATAGGGTACAGGAATATTCAATCTAAAACCTTTTATGCTGGAAGTAAAATATTTATGGGACAGGATGCATCTTTATTTATCCTGGATTCTCAGAAGTAGGGTTGGAAATGTTTAAACTCAACACTTGAAGCTGCTGCATCGGTAGAATATCTATCTACATTTGCAGCAGCTTCATCATATTTATTGAAAAATATCAGTCTTTCAAATTTATTTACTTGGTGCAAGACCTTTAATCAGCAATTCTGTCCATTGAGAGGTATAGGGGAGGATATTCCGGTAGACATGTGGGGCAGAGATACCTTCAACAAGGGCCTGAAAGTAAACTAAAAGAAATTCGTCCGAATACTTCAAATCAACCTTGCCTTCTTTGCGCCCGCGATGGAATAAATCCAGCATAAGACGGAAACTTTCCTTGTTGTACTGCTGCATCATCAAAGATAGGCCGTCATTTTCTTTCTTAGTAAAAAAATCCATCAAATCCAGGTAAAACCGTTTGTTTATTTTATCCAGATAGTGGATTTTGTTCTGGGCTATGGCAATGATGGTTTCCTCAAAGGGTTTATTTTCTGCCATGATTTCCAGGGCGCTTTTTTCTATTTTACTTAGAAAATGCTTAAAAACTTCATAAATAAGGTTTTCCTTACTTCCAAAATATTTAAAAATCGAGGTTTTTCCAACATTGGAGTTTTTAGCAACTTCATCCATTGTTAAGGTTTCTACACCGGTGTCTGTATTCATCAACTCAAAAGCTGCTTTTAAAACTTGATTCTTTTTCTCCTGTGTCCGCTTTTCATAACCATTCATTCATCATTCCTGCTTTCTATCTATCATAACTAAAAGAATTTCTTGAGTGGATTTATTCAGAGTTTCTTTCTACTTTATTATATAGTAATAGTTTTGGATTATCAAGCGGATAATAGTTTTAAATACTGGGTTTTTTATTGACTATCCTATTTAAATGATATATAATTGAATTTGTAAATGAACTTTGGTTTAAAACAAGCTAAAATAATCAGAAATATGAACTTTTATGCATAAGCGAGTTCAATATATTTCTCTGAAATTTAAACTTTGCTTTAAACTGGAAAGCACGTTATAAACTATTTCAAACTATTATTTAAGAAGGAGTTTAAGTGTTATGTCAGAAATTGTTAAAGTACAGGGGCTGCAGAAGAAATTTGGTAAATTTAAAGCATTGCATGATGTGTCGTTCACAGTAAATGCCGGAGAAGTTGTAGGATTTATCGGGCCGAACGGCGCAGGTAAGTCAACTACAATCCGTACACTGCTGGGGATTATCAACCGCGATGCCGGGGATGTAAAAATCTTTGGCAAGGATGTATGGAAGGACAGTCTCGAGATTCATAAGAGAGTTTCTTATGTTCCAGGGGATGTTACTCTTTGGGGCAGTTTGACGGGTGGAGAAATTATTGATTTATTTATTAAGTTACATGGGGGAGGAGACAAGGCGAAACGTGACTATCTGATTGAACGTTTTGAACTGGACCCTAAGAAAAAATCAAAAGGTTATTCAAAAGGAAACCGCCAAAAGGTTGGTTTGATTGCGGCGCTGTCTGTTGACTCCGATTTGTATATTTTCGATGAGCCGACTTCCGGCCTTGATCCTTTGATGGAAGCTGTTTTTCAAGAAGAAGTTGAAAAAATCAAGCATGCAGGGAAAGCAATCTTGTTATCTTCTCATATTTTAAGCGAGGTTGAACGTTTGGCGGATAAGGTGGTAATCATTCGTCAGGGAAAAATTGTTGAAACTGGGACGCTGGATGAATTACGTCATTTAACCCGTTCCACAGTAACTGTGGTAACAGATGGTGATGTATCCAGGATGGCATCTGTGAATGGCATCTACGATTTCAAACAAAAAGGCAGTCAGGCTACATTCTCTGTAGATAATGAGCATATCAATAATATTTTGTCGGAAGCGTCAAAATTAGGTGTTAAGAAATTCGAATCTGTGCCGCCAACGCTTGAAGACTTATTCATGCGCCATTATGAAGTCTAAGAGTCGGAACGGAGGAAAATATCATGAGGGAAAAATTTGCACGTTGGAATGTACTGTTCGTGCAGTATCTGAAGCGTGACTGGAAAAAAATTATAATCTGGATTTTAGGACTGGGCTTGTTTTCAGCCGGCTTTGTTCCGGCTTTTGAAGAAATGAGCAAAGGGCAGGGGCTGCTGGGGATGTTTGAAACCATGCAGAATCCTGCAATGATTTCAATGGTTGGCCCGACTCCGGTAAATACGGCAGCCGACTATACTCTGGGCGCCATGTATGCAAACGAAATGCTGCTGTTCTGCGGTTTGTTCGCGATGATTATGTCGGCTTTGCATGTTGTGAGCCATACCCGCAAGGAGGAAGATCATGGGCTGACTGAATTAGTGCGTTCCTATCAGGTAGGACGTCAGGCTAATTCTCTTGCAGTACTTACTGAGACAGTGATTATCAATATACTGCTGGCACTTATTATTGGCGGGATTATGATTGGTTTTGGTGCAGATACGATTTCTGCAGAAGGAGCATTTTTATTTGGGGCATCCATTGGGATGGCCGGCATACTGGGGGCTGTAATTGCATTGGTTATGGCACAAATTATGTCAACTTCATCCGGTGCAACCGGATCGTCTCTTGGGATTGTAGGCTTGCTCTATATTGTCCGCGCCGGTACAGATGTGTCAAATGTTGATTTTTCAATGTATAATCCTATGGGCTGGGTTTATTTGACCTATCCGTTTACTGAAAATAACTGGGTACCTTTGATATTTGCCGCAATCTTTGGCATTATAGCAGTGATTATTGCCTTTGCTCTTGAAGGCGGCCGTGATATGGGGGCTGGTTACTTACCTGAAAGAGAAGGGCGGGCGGCAGCAAAAAAATCATTGTTGTCTGTACACGGCTTGCTTATCAAGATTAACAAAGGCGTGAGCATCAGCTGGCTGATTGCTTTCGCAATTCTGGGAGCAGCCTATGGTTCGATTTATGGGGATATGCAGACCTTTCTTGAAAGCAACGAATTGATGAGTCAAATGTTTACGCTGTCAGGTGTTTCAATTGAAGAATCATTTACTGGAACTATTCTGATGGTATCGATGTGTTTGGCTTCAATTTTGCCTATTGTCATTATTAATAAACTTTTTTCGGAAGAAACGCGGCTGCATTTGAGCCAGCTTTATTCTACAAAGGTAACTCGTGCCCAGCTCTATTGGATAAATATTATTTTAGCAGTTGTGGCCGGATTATTGGGAACCTTGCTGTCTGCAGGAAGTCTTGGAGGTACGGCAATTTATGTAATGGATGGCAGCTCCTCTATGAATATGGGGGATTTTATCCTTGCAGGTTATAACTTCCTTCCTTCTGTATTGTTCTTTACAGGACTTGCAGCGTTGGCTTTAGGATGGGCACCAAAATTAGGTAAAGCTGTTTACGGATATCTTGGCTATTCTTTTGCCTTAAATTACTTTGGAGGAATTTTAGATCTTCCGGAATGGTTTTCAAAGACAGCCGTACAAAGCTGGATTCCTCAGATGCCGGTGGATGAGTTTGATGGGACGATCTTTCTTGTAATGAAAGCAATCAGCATCATTTTCATGGTGCTCGGCTATATTGGGTATCGCAGACGGGATATGGTTGAAGGGGCCTAACAATCGAATATACTTAAAAAAGGCCTACCTTGACATTGATCCGCGCGCTGACCAAATTCTCATGCGGGAGAAATCCATTGGCTGGAAGCTAGGTGGTCGTTCGGCTTGAAGCCGGGGTGCAATCCCACCTCTCAGACTGTAGATAAAGTCAATTTTATAAAGCGGTATTGAATATTAACTCATAAATATTCAATACTGTTTTTTATTTGTTCATGTGATATAATTTATTAAATTTAAATTTGTATCAGGCGCAATTTAAGAAGGAGGGTATTTCGTGACAATACTTTATTTTTCAGCAACAGGCAATAATTTATATCTTGCAAAAGAAATTGGGGGTGAGCTTGTTTCTATTCCTCAAGCTATGAAGAATGGAACAACCTCTTTTTCTGATGATAAAATCGGTTTGGTCTTTCCGGTATATCATCTATCTGTGCCGTCAATAGTTGCCGCTTTTATTAAAACCTCTCATTTTCAATGTGACTATCTATTTGCCGTCTTATCATACGGCATGTTCGGGGGTGCGGCTCCAAACGAGTTGAAGAAAATCGTAAGTGAGGCCGGTACATCATTTTCTTATATAAACACTATCCAAATGGTTGATAACTGGGTTCCGGGATTTGATATGGCGAAGCAAAAAGAAATTGATCCTAAAAAGAAAGTTGACGCACATTTAGCAAACATCGTAGCTGATATAAACGCTTCAAAAAAGTGGATTTGCCGAAATGGTCTGTTTGCAAAACTGGCAACAAAAATTATGCTCAAAAGAAAAGACGGTAGCGAAGCAGCCTTTGCTCAATCCTTTACTGTCGAAGATAATTGTACAAAGTGTGGGACTTGTGCAAAAGTCTGTCCTGTTGGTAACATTGTGGTCGAAAATGCGAAGCCGGTTTTTGATAACCATTGTATTCGCTGCCTTGCCTGTACACAAAATTGTCCGCCAAACGCAATACGACTTCCGAGAGAAAAAAGCAGACATCGTTATAGAAATCCACATATTAGTCTGCAAGAAATCATACAAGCAAATAAGCAATAATCAGTCTAAAAAAATTCTGTTTTTGAGTGAGTTAAATATCAATTTGATAGTGCGATCAAAATCCGCCCATTCAAACTGTCACAGCTTTTATCTGAATAAAAATTCAAGTTACGTATAAAGTGAAATTAAAAATTAGTTTATCTACAGTCTGAGGGGGGGATTCCAAATAATCCCACCCCTTTTGCATATTTAAAAATCGCATTTGTGGGTGAACAGTTAAATTTGCCGTAGGACACAAAAATTTTCAGCATATTTCCCATACCTCTTGACAAGAAGTCTACTGCTTGCTAAAATGATAATCAAGTTATCGATAATAGAGTTATCAATCTTTTGACGACGGTCTGCGAGCCTTTTATCCACGGCTGCACTTGGAGCAAATCGATTCCCATTGTGAGCTGATATGCAGGCTGTTCAATTGGTATCATGTTTTGAGATTCGATGCGGCAAAATAAAATTCCCTTGTCATAAAGGGAGTTTTATTTGCTCTATAAGTTAGTTGAAACTAATCAGGAGAAGCCAATCCCTTTTCAAAGGGATTTTCAACTGCCGTAAAGTTAGTAGTATCTAACTGGTATTTATTTACATAAGGAGGGTTTCGTTTTGTTCAAAAAAATTCTTGGATATGCCGGTGAGCATCGAAGAACTACCTATAAGGCCGTCGCCGTAATGCTGATTGGCATGGTTATGCAGGTGCTGCCATTCTGGTTTATCTACCAAATTATCCGGCCGTTGCTCCTGCAGGAGCCGATTACTGCGGAATATGTCATCTGGCGGGTGGCCGCCATTGCGCTTTGTACCGTGCTGTATGCGGTATTTTACATCAGGGGGCTTGCCCTCTCCCACAACGCGGCCTACAATACGCTTCAAAATCTTCGCATCTCCTTGCAAGGCAAGCTGGAAAAGCTGCCCCTTGGCGCAATTCAGGAAAAAGGGGTGGGAGTCATTAAAAAGACCTTCATCGATGACATCGAGACCATCGAACTGCCTCTGGCCCATGCCATTCCGGAGGGTATCGCCAATATGGCCATTCCCGTGCTGGTCTTCCTCGGTATGTTTGCCGCCGATTGGAGGATGGCCCTGCTGGCCCTTGCCGCCCTGCCCCTGGGAGCCATCGCTATGGCAATTATGTATCGGTGCGGCATGAGCTCGATGAACGACTACTATTCTTCAGCCCAGAAAATGAACGGCACCATTGTGGAGTACATCAATGGCATGGAGGTGGTAAAGGTGTTCAACCGGGACGGAGAATCCTACCACCGCTATGAGAACAGCATCAAGAGCTACCGGGACTTCACCCTGAAATGGTATAAGGTTTGTTGGCCGTGGATGGCGATTTATGGATGCCTTGTCCCCTGTGTGGCGCTGTTTGTCCTGCCGGTGGGATCGTATTTTGTCCTGCAAGGGTATTCGACTCTTCCAAATCTGGCTCTGGCGCTGTGTATGTCCTTCAGCATCGGCGCACCGCTGCTGCGGCTCATGGGCTTTTTCCCCAGCATGGCGCGGATTAACTATGTGGTGTCCAATCTGGAAGAGATGATGAGCGAAGCGCCTCTTATCCAGTCTGCTGCTCCGTTTTCTGGCAAGGGGCATGGCGTGTGTTTTGAGGACGTGCGCTTTGCCTACAAAGATACCGAGGTGCTTCATGGTGTGACGCTGGATATCCCCGAAGGGAGCCTGACGGCTCTTGTTGGGGAATCGGGCAGCGGAAAATCTACGCTGGCCAAGCTTTTGGTGCATTTCTATGACGTCACTGCAGGTGCAATCAAGGTCGGCGGGCAGGATATCCGGGAGATGAGTCTTGAGGCTCTCAACGACCAAATCTCTTATGTGGCCCAGGAACAGTTCCTCTTTAACATGAGCCTCTTGGAAAATATCCGGCTTGGACGCCCGGGCGCCACCGATGCTGAGGTGCTGGCCGCTGCCGAAAAGGCCCAGTGCGGCGAGTTCCTCGCCAGGCTGGAACAAGGCGCCCACACCATGGCGGGAGACGGAGGCAAGCAGCTTTCGGGAGGAGAACGCCAGCGCATTTCCATCGCCCGGGCAATCCTCAAAAATGCTCCTATCGTGGTGCTGGACGAGGCCACCGCCTTTATGGACCCGGAGAACGAAGAAAAGATGAATGAGGCCATTGCCGAGGTAATCCGGGGCAAGACGGTCATTGTTATCGCCCACCGGCTCCAGTCGATTATCAATGCAGATCAGATCTGCGTGTTAGATGCCGGAAATCTGGCTGCCGCGGGAACCCATGAGGAATTACTAAAAACTTGCTCTGCCTATCAAAAGCTCTGGAAGGCGGCCCAGGGCAGCGCCGGATGGAAGGTCAGCACTGCAAAGGAGGTAGAATCCGTATGATCAGCTTAATCAGACGTATCGTAAACGCTTCGGGGAAATATAAGCACAGGATTTTGTGGGCTTTTGTATTCTCTTTTTTGAAGGGCATCCTGCACAACGTACCCATCGGGCTTGGATTTTTCGCCCTTGCTGCTTTTTATCATGACACCGCCACCCCTGTGTTCTGCCTGCAGATTGGCCTTGCTATGGTGGCTGCGCTGCTGCTGCAAATGCTGTTCCACCATATTGCTGACCGGCTGCAAGCGGCGGCGGGGTTCCTCCTCTACGCCGACAAGCGGATGGAGCTGGGGGCGCATCTGCGCAAAATGCCTATGGGCTATTTCACCGAGGGCAATATTGGCAAGATTAGCTCAGTGCTCTCCACCGACATGGTGTTCATTGAGGAAAACGGTATGAACGTGCTGGCTGACCTCATGAGCTATCTCTTCTCCCAGGGGATTCTGGTGGTATTTCTCTTTTTCTTCAATGTGTGGATTGGCCTTGCGGGGCTATGCATACTTCTTGCCATTACCCTATTGGGGCGGGGACTTAAAAAAGAGGCTATGAAGGACTCCGACGTCCGGCAGGCCCAACTTGAAAACCTCACCGAATCGGTTCTGGATTTCACCGAGGGCATTGGCATCATCAAGACCTATAACCTGCTGGGGGAAAAGTCCAAGGTCCTCACCGACAGCTTTAAGGAAACCTGCCGAACGAGCTTGGAGTTTGAAGAAAACCATACGCCTTGGCAGCGGGGGCTGAATTTAATCTATGGCCTTGGCACCACCCTTGTGATCGGACTGACTGCATTCCTGTATTTTAAGGGGATGCTGGATGTGACCTATCTGGTGGGCATCATGCTCTTTGTGTTCGATCTGTTCGGGCCAATCAAGGCACTGTATGGCCAAAGCGCGCGGCTTACTGTTATGAACAGCTGTATGGACCGCATCGAGGAGGTGTTTTCTGAGCGGGAGCTGCCTGACACAGGGAGGCATACCATCCCCGCCCACAGTGACGCTCCTGAGGTACGGTTTGAGAATGTCAGCTTTGCCTATGGGGAAAAGGATGTGTTGCGGAATATCTCTTTTGAACTTCACAAAAACCAGATGCTGGCTCTGATTGGCCCTTCGGGTGGGGGGAAATCCACCATTGCCAGCCTTCTCGCCCGTTTTTGGGATGTGAAGTCGGGGCGGATTCTGGTGCGGGGGCAGGATATCCGAAATGTTCCCCTCAGTGAGCTGATGGATCAAATCAGCATGGTATTTCAGCGGGTTTATCTGTTCCGGGATACCATCTACAACAACATCAGCATGGGCAGGCCCGATGCCAGCCGTGAGGAAGTGATGGAGGCGGCGAAAAAGGCTCGCTGCTATGACTTTATTATGGCCCTGCCCGATGGCTTTGACACCGTGGTGGGAGAGGGCGGCGCCAGTCTCTCCGGTGGGGAGCAGCAGCGTATTTCCATTGCCCGCTGCATTTTGAAGGATGCACCCGTTGTCATTCTGGATGAAGCCACTGCCAGCGTAGATGCGGACAATGAAATCTACATCCAGCAGGCCATCAGCGAGCTGTGCAAAGGGAAAACACTGCTGGTCATCGCCCACCGGCTGAACACCATACGGCATGCAGATAAGATTCTGGTTATTGCGGACGGCGGTATTGCCCAGCAAGGCTCCCATGAAACGCTGATGGAGCAGGGCGGCATCTACAAAAGTTTTGTCAGCGCCCGGGAAAACAGCCGGGGCTGGAGCCGCAAGGGCGCATGAAAGTGAGAGCAAGGCTGCCCTGCCGACTGCGGTTAGCGGAGGCCTTGCTTCCTTATATATGGAAGAAAGTTGAGGAGAGACGATGAAACAAGCTACCATTCCTTACGATTTTACAGCAAGATTTCTCTGGCACTTCTTTTCGCGGATATTTTTTCCTTCTTTGAAGAAGCATTGTTCTGGTATGGATATTCCTGCGTTAAAGAAAGCGAGCAAAAAGCGTTACAGGGAAATTCTTGCCCGCACGCCTTCCATTGGCAGCACCAAGGAAAATCCCCTGGCTATGGCTTTAACATGGGGCGCCTTGGTGATTGCCGTTTACCAGTCCGGCAACGGTAAGATTGCGGAAGAAACACTGGGTAAAATGATTGCTTCCATGGGGGAAAACCCTCTCATGCGGCGCATGAACAAAAAAGATCCGTTTACCAAAGCCTTTCAGGATAAAAAGGCGCTTCAGGCAAAAGCATCCCAGGAAAAAGATAATCTGTATGACTGGAAAAGCGAATTTATCCCCGGTGATACGCTTGAGGAATATGGCATAAATTATACCCAGTGCGGGCTTTGCAGTCTGGCGAAGCAGGAAGGCTGCACAAACATCGTGCCCCAAATGTGCCAATTTGATTTTATCTCAGCAAACTTTATGGGAGCGGAGCTGATCCGCACGAAAACCTTGGCAGAGGGAGATGAGTGCTGTAACTTCCATTATCGCAAAAAGAGAGGAGGAAATACATGAAGGTAAGCCATATCATATACAAGGTAGAGGATTTGCATAAGGCGGTAGAGGAGTTCCGTGAACAGGGCTTTGCGGTGGAATATGGAAAGGCCAAAAATCCGTATAATGCGGTCATTTACTTTTCCCAAGGCCCCTATCTGGAGCTTTTGTGGTCAACAGGGATGCCGGACATTGCCAAAAGGATGCTTCGGTTGTTTGGCAACCGCAAGATGGCTGATCGAATGGATTTCTGGGACCATTATCCCTCCGGATGCTGCGGAATGCACTTGGAAAACTATGCTTCCGATCTGGAACAGGAAAAGGCAGTACTGAAAAAGCATCATCAAAAGTTTTTTGAGCTCAGCTCTGTCCGCAAGGATACGAAGGGCAGGGCACTGCGCTGCCGATGCCTGTTCCCCGATGAACTGGGTATCCCCTCTATGATGACCTATTTCAGTACCGACCCAAAGCCTAAAAACTTTGTGCATCCTAATGGAGTGGTTAGAATTGGAGCCGTTTACTTTGGGACCAAGTCCGACTATATTCCTTTGATTCAGGAGTTGTGTGACGATGAATTCCTGCACCTGTTTGTAAGTGAGAAACCCGGTGATGACATTCGCTTCGAATTTCAATTTCTGTCCAATACAATCGAACAATAGCCGGGGCTGAAGATGGCCAGGCCGTTTATAGCAATATGAAACTTGAAACTACCGCAGGAGGACGGGAGGGATATCATATGTCTGATCTTACAATATCAATGCAGCACTATATAAAAGCCGTTTACGAACTCTCCTGCGCCGGCAGCGACTATGTACGTATCATAGATGTTGCAGACGAACTGGGCGTATCCAAAGCCAGCGCCAGCTTCGCTATGAGCCGGCTGAATGAAATGGGATTGGTGTGCCGAAATGAGTTCCGGCAGGTGATGCTTACACCAGAAGGAGAAACCTTTGCCGTTCGGATGCTGGATAAGTTTGCGGTCATATATCGGTTTTTGCATAATGTGCTGGGATTAGGCGAAGAAACTGCGGCTGCCGATGCCTGTGCAATGGAACATGTCATCAGCGTTGAAACCCTATGCGCTCTGTGCCGGTTCAACAGCCGTAAGGAAAAGGAACATCGATGCGAAGGAAAATGCTCTGTAAGAGCACAAAAGTTTTCGGATCATTCGAAACGCTAGCCCTGTCTTCCTAAGAATTGGCAGCTGATACGATTGGACAGCAGGAAGTCACAAGGATAAGCTGTGGCCCTGCCCCATAAGGCCAACTGAATACGGAAAACACCTCATTTCCAAAGCCACTTGTGAATGAGGTGTTTTAATATGTATTTTATTTAATGCCTTATACCAAAGAATATGGTGCATAACTCCAGTATGGAAATCATACCATCAAAGTCTTATTACATATATTTGTTGCTGTCTTGTGTAAAGTCTTCTGATTTTTCCTTAGGGAGATCATCATCGTACTTCTGATGTACCGTAGCCAGGGTAAACTTGTTCACAAGGCTGTTAAGCATGCTGGCCTGACTGGAGAGTTCCTCGCTGGCAGCAGCGGACTGCTCTGACGTGGCAGCGGTAGTCTGTACTACGGAGGAAATCTGGCCGGTTCCTTCTGCAATCTGCTGCATTGAGTCAGACTGAACAACAGAAGCCTCTGAAATCCGGTCAAGTAAGTCGGCTACATCCTGAACATTTCCCACAATGCCTGACAGTGAATCGGCAGTTTTCTCTACGATATCTGCTCCGCGCTTTACGGAACGGATAGAGTCTTCAATCAAGTTTGCTGTATTAGATGTAGCCTCTGCTGTTTTTTGAGCAAGGTTACGGACCTCATCCGCTACAACCGCAAACCCTTTTCCTGCATTTCCGGCCCGGGCAGCCTCTATTGATGCATTTAATGCCAGGATATTGGTCTGGAATGCAATGTCATCAATGGTCCTGATAATACCGTTAATTTCACGGGTCTTGTCACTGATTTCGTTCATTGCGGCAATCATCGTGTTCATTTGCTCATTCCCGGATAATACGTCAGTAACTGCCACTTTGGAAAGGTCGTTGGCTTTACGTGCCATCTCCGCATTGGAAGTGACCTGATCGGTGACTTCATCAATGGTGGCAGAAATCTCTTGAATTGATGCAGCCTGCTCGGTAGCTCCCTGGCTGAGTGATTGTGCTCCGGCAGCCACCTGGTCGGAACCGGAAGCAATCTGATTGGAAGAGATTTTTATCTGTTCCAGTGTTTCGGTCAGTGTGTAGGAGATATTGAGTAAAGCGGTCTTAACTGCGCTGAATTCACCGATATAATCGGACTGCAGTTCAAAGGCCATATTTCCATGTGCAATCTGGTTTAGGACGGAAGAAATTTCTTCTATGTAATTTTTATACAGGTTTAAGGTAACACCAATCTTCTGGAATGCATCTACCAGTAATCCAATCTCTCCCGTGGCTTTGATTTGAAGATTTACATTGAAGTTTCCGTTCGAAACCTCCTGGGCAGACTTGGTAACGGCTTTTATCGGTTTTGCTATGGAGTTACTTACAATAATTCCTGCAATAAGAACAATGACTAATACCACTGCGAGCACTGTATAGATAAGCGCCTTAAGCTCACGGACACTTTGGAACAGGTCCGATTCTGAAATAACAGCAACATAGCGCCAATTGGTTGATTCAGATAAAAAGCTCTTGATAAAATATGGCTTGCCGTCAAGTTTTATCTGCAGGAAGTCTGCATCACTGCTGACTGCGTTCAGGAATTTTTCACCGTATGCCTCGGAAAGGTTGAGGAAGTTATTTTCCGGATTACTTGGATCGGCAAGGATAGTTCCGTCTCCGGTGATTATCATATAGTATCCCTTGGCATTCTCCGTTGCTTTTTCCATAAGGGCGGTAAGGGAATTCAAGCTCATGTCCATTGCCATAACGCCGATAACCTTGCCGTTAGAATCTTTGATTGCCTGGGAAGCTCCCACGATGGTCACATCATCAGTGGCGAAATAATATGGTTCCCCCAAAACGGGTCCGTCCGGGTGGTCCTTGGCATTCGGATACCAGGGACGGGTCCGGGGATCGAAACCGGCGGAAATATTTGAGTCAGGATATTGTATGTAGCCTCCGTCTTCAGTTCCCATGTACACGTATTGGTAGTCGGGATGGGAGCTGCCGAATTCGGAAAAACTTTCGAATATGGCCTGTTCAACCGGTCCGTTCTGCCCAGGTGTCATTTTAGTGTCAGAAGTGGTTGAAGCATAGGAAGTAATTGTATTGTCAGATGTTTTAAGCAGTGCACCTTCGGAGTAGTATCTTACATTGCTGAGCATACTGTCAAATATGGAATCCACGTTGTCATTCACAAGAGACAATTGTGTATTCACCGAATGCTTTTGTTCTGTCAGCAGGGTGTTTTCCATTTGGTTTAAAAACAATATGCCGACCCCCATCAAAGGTAAGATTGCAAAAAATGCGAGTAAAAAACTTAGTTTGAACCTCATGGATTGAAAACGTTTCATTTTCATATAGATTTACCATCCTTCTTGTCATAGATACTATTTTTAGGATATTGTAGCAAATAATGGAAGGATATTCAATAACATTTTGGTAAAATTCGACAAAAACCGACAAATAAATAATTACATATAATAGGCATAAAGTTAGGCAAAGGTCTAATATCTTATTGCACCGGGAGTTTTCCGAGGGTATAATTAGGTAATAACAATTGCAGTAACATCACAGGGAGGATGGATATGAATTTTGAGGGATTGATAATAGGGATAGCTGCTTTTGTAATTATCGGAGTATTTCATCCGATTGTCATAAAGGCAGAGTATTATATTGGGAAAAAGATATGGCCGGCTTTCCTGCTGGCTGGATTATTGCTGATAGCGTTATCCATATACATTAACCATATTACAGTTTCTGCCATTATTGGTATTACTGGATTTGCTTCCCTGTGGAGCATACATGAGCTTTTTGAGCAAGAGGAACGTGTAAAAAAAGGATGGTTTCCCAAAAACCCCAATAAAAGAGACCAATAGAATTTTTTCTAAATTTAAGGAGGAAATACAACATGCCTAATAATGAAGCTGTTTGTAAAATTGAGCACCATGCCGTAATGTTTGCATTACTGTCAAAAAATATAATGGAACAATTTAACGGGGACGGCAAAGAGGCCATTTTAAAGGCCGTGACAAAATATGGAAATGAACGAGGTGCCAGAATGGCACAGAATGCTTTGGACCATGGGGATGAACTTACCGTTATGGCAAACCAGGCATATGGAGAATGGAAACCGGACTATGATGGGCAGATGGTGTTTGGAAGAATTAGAACAGAACCGACACTTCAAACCTTTATCAGTAAATGTGCATGGTGTGAAGCATGGAAAGATCATGACCTTTTGGAATATGGAAAGTATTATTGTGTGGATATTGATAATGCTGTGTTCCAGGGATTCCGTTCTGATTTTGTCTGTACGCCGCTGACGGAAAGTCTGAGTTTTGGAGGAGACAGATGTGACTTTGACTGGGGAGAACCCCTTACGGAGGAGGAAGTGGTAAAGCTGGATGAAAAGAAAAAAGAGCTGGGTACTACTTGCATGAAAGACTTCAACTATCATACGGCACATCTGTTACATAGTATTTCCAATACATTGCTGGAGGAATTAGGAGAGAACGCCCAGGATGCTATTGAGAAAGCAAAACGGGAATTTGCAGACAAGTTTGGGAATGAATATTTAGAAGTATTAGAAAAATCATACATATAAAAGGAGGAAGTTGTGTTGGGAAAAAAGATTGGTGTTATCGGATATGGGAACATGGGAAGTGCAATTCTTCGGGGAGCAGTGGAAACAGATGCATTTGAGAAAGCGGACTTCTGTGTCTATGACATTAGTGGGGAGGCTATGAAGAGGGCGGAGGAATTGAACATCCCTACAGTGGACAGCTGTGCTCATCTGTGCGATGAATGTGACATTATGATTTTAGCGGTAAAGCCCCAGAATGCAGCAGAAGCTTTGGCAAGCTGTAAAGGCCATTTGGAAAATAAAGCACTGGTTTCTATTGTGGCAGGTCTTAGTACGGAACGCATCATGGCTATGGTTGATGAAGGTGTGCGTGTATTAAGGGTGATGCCGAATACACCGGCGCTGGTTTCAGAAGGTGCATTTGTTCTTTGCTCAGATAACAATTTAAATGAAGAAGAAGCTGCTCTTACGGATAAGTTATTTGTATCGATTGGAATTGTGGAATGGGTCCCGGAAAAATTAATGGATGTTGCATGTGGTTTAAGCGGGGGCGGTCCGGCTTATGCGGCGATGTTCATTGAAGCACTGGCTGACGGAGCGGTTAAGCAGGGGCTGCCAAGGGATACTGCATATAAGTTAGCTGCTCAGACGTGTCTGGGAACTTCAAAAATGATTCTGGACACAAAAATCCATCCGGGAGCTTTGAAGGATATGGTTACTTCACCTGGCGGCACTACGATAGAAGGTGTGGAGGCCTTAGAGCAGGGCGGATTCCGATATTCCGTTATGAATTGTATAAAAGCAGCCACTGAGAAATCAAAAAAGCTATAAGGGAATTGTTAAAAAGTAGAATCCTTGCAGACCATATGTTTTGTATTTCTTGAAACATACGAAACTGCATGTTAGAATAAAGCAATAAGGATAAATATGGTAACTATTTATTTGCTTTAAGAAAAATTCCAGATGGAGGGGCTTTTAGAAAATGGAAAATACATTGAAACAGGGGACAAGCCATAATATTTTTACATGGGAGAATCTTGGTGATATTAAAAAAGGCCGCGCATACCTGGGGGAAGATATGCCAGTGCTTGTATACCGGTTGATGCAGTATACGATGCTGGATGTATTAAGCAAAGAACATGGAGATGAAAAGGCTAACGAATATTTCCGGCAGGCAGGATATCTGGCGGGTATAGAGTTTGCAAAGAACGTACTGGATTTACAGGTCGGGTTCAATACCTTTGTGGCAAACCTGCAGAAAAAATTGAAAGAATTAAAAATCGGTATTTTGCGTATGGAGAGCTTTGATGATTTAAACGGAGATATAATCCTGACTGTGGGAGAAGATTTAGACTGCAGCGGAATTCCTACTACAGATGAAACGGTCTGTTATTATGATGAAGGTTTTATTTCCGGCATACTTGAGGCCTACACCGGAAGGGTGTACAGTGTGCGGGAAATTGACTGCTGGGCAAACGGAGACAGAGTATGCCGGTTCCAGGGAGCGGCAGAATAAAGAAAGCCTGAATCATATAAGGGAAAGCGAGGTAAAACATTATGGACTCTGTTGCAGGACTTTTGCAGGACTATCTGAAAAACGTAATACATGAGCCGGAGCATGCAGTTTTGGATTTACATAAACTGCCGGCAGAATTTCAGAACTTTGGGAAAGAGCTTATATACTTTTCGGAATGTGTTATGGAAAGCTCCGGACTGGCGAAAGCCTTGGCAAAAGGGAACCTGAATGTGAAGCTGCCGCCGCCGGGCAATGAAGTGGCTGCCCCCCTTAAGGAACTTCATGCCTCGTTAAAGCATTTAACATGGCAGACCCAGCAGATTGCAAAGGGAGATTACCAGCAGCGTGTGGATTTTATGGGAGAATACTCCGAGGCTTTTAATAACATGATAGAGCGGCTTAATCAACGGCGTCTGGCTCTGTTAGATGAGATACATACACTTGTACAGAACAAAAGTCTGTATGAGACCCTTGCAGGACAGATTGAGCAGTGGATTATCGTGACGGATACTGATACATCTGAAAGATTGTTTGTCAGCCGTGAGATGGAGGCTGTGCTGGAAGAGAAGGATAGCGGGAATGTACTGTGCCGGTGGCTGCAAACCCAGACGGAAATGATGCAGGGAAAAGATGAAATTTATATGACAGAGCTTGAGATGGAAAATAGTGGAATCATCCGGTATTATTCTGTATCCATTCATCCTCTGAATTGGAATGGGCGTAATGCACTTGCGTTTGTCCTCACAGATGTGAGCAGTGAAAGAGAACGTCTGAATAAGCTTCAGAACATGGCTGATTTAGACCCATTGACCCAGCTATACAACCGCCGCTATGGTATGGAAGTGCTGGAGGATTGGATTGCCCAGTGCAAGAGTTTCATTTTGAGCTTCGTTGATATTGATAATTTAAAATATGTGAATGACAGACTTGGACATGCAGAAGGGGATCAGTATATTCTTTGTGTATCCGTCATAATGCGGGAATTCTCTCCTAATGCAGTGGTATGCCGCATAGGAGGAGATGAATTCATGCTGCTGGCAGAAAACTGGAATGTAGATGAAGCCAGGGAGCGTCTAGAAGTATTACGGAGGGCTTTGATTGGCTGGAACGGCAGCCCTGGAATCTCATATGAGCGCAGCATAAGCTACGGAGTTATTCCGGTAGGCCCCTTGGCGTCCGGCCCTGTACTACAGGCGAGCGAACTGTTAAGCGCCGCAGATGAAAAGATGTACGAATATAAACGAGCATATAAACTAAGGCAGAAGAAGAGGGCAAGGTGATTTTCCACAGTTTTTGGATATACTGTTCAATAAGAGGTGCTTATTGAATTGCTAATGTTCAACAAGATATGCTTATTGAACTGCCAATGTTCGATAAGATATTAAATTTAGTATTGATTTTGATAGATTCGTGTAGTATTATTAAACACATGAATAAGGGCGTTCTGAATAGATAAAGAACGTCTTTTTTCATTACCCTCGAGAATTGCTTCACCGAATTAACGTAAAAAAACGGTGTTCTTCATAAAACAATACAGAGAAATTAGTCTCTTATGACGGCTCCGTCAAAGTGAAATTCCGCGGGATTATTTAAGAATGAGGAGGAAAATATTATGAAAAAAGCAGTCAGTATGTTATTAATAGCGGCTATGGTAGTTTCTGGTCTGACGGCATGTGGATCATCTTCAAAGAAAGCAGATGATAAGTTCTATATTGGAGGAATCGGGCCTACTACAGGCGGCGCAGCTATTTATGGAACTGCGGTAAAAAATGCAGCACAGATTGCTGTGGATGAAATCAACGAGGCCGGAGGAATTGACGGACATCAGATTGAATATAAATTTGAGGATGACCAGCATGACCCTGAGAAATCCGTCAATGCTTACAACACGCTGAAAGACTGGGGCATGCAGATCCTTATGGGGACAGTAACTTCAGGTCCATGTGTGGCGGTTGTTGATAAGACAGGACAGGATAATATGTTCCAGGTTACACCTTCTGCATCTTCTACAGATGTAATTGTAAATGGAAATGTATTCCAGATATGCTTTACAGACCCGAACCAGGGAACTGCATCTGCACAGTATATCGGTGACAATAAGCTTGCATCAAAGGTTGCTGTTATTTACAACAGTTCTGACGTATATTCATCAGGAATAACAGATAAGTTTTTAGAAGAAGCAAAAGGCCAGGACTTTGAAGTTGTTGCGACAGAAGCGTTTACGGAAGATTCTAAAACAGATTTTTCCACACAGTTAAAGAAGGCTCAGGATGCAGGAGCAGAGATGGTTTTCCTGCCAATTTATTATACCGAAGCATCTGTCATTTTGAAACAGGCAGATACAATGGGATATGCACCGAAATTCTTTGGATGTGACGGATTAGACGGAATTCTTGACGTTGAAAACTTTGATACTTCATTGGCAGAGGGTGTTATGCTTCTGACTCCGTTTGCAGCAGACGCAGAAGATGAAGCAACACAGGATTTTGTAAAAAAATATAAAGACGCCTATGGTGATACACCGAATCAGTTTGCGGCAGATGCATATGATGCAATTTATACCATTAAAGCAGCAATCGAAGAAGCAGGGGCCACTCCGGATATGAACGTATCTGATTTGTGTGATGCTTTGAAGGAAGCAATGCCGAATATCAGCATCCAGGGACTGACCGGCGGAGAAGAAGGTCTGAACTGGGAGGCAACGGGTGAGGTAATAAAGCAGCCGAAAGCTGTTATCATTGAAAAGGGAGCATATGTAGGAATGTAAATTCCAGTATGTTTTAATAGCAAGTATATTTTGCTGAACATTTGTAGTTCAAGAAGGATATACGAAGGACATGGGGCTGTCGGAAGGCGGCCCCATTTTCAGTATAATAGAAAACATAGTTTTCTATTATACTGAAACCCTCTGGGGGATCACACTGCGGCAGCAAAGAAAGTGTTGCTATCGCAACCCGCCGCAGGCGGAGAATCTTGCGGACAAGATTCTCTATTGTATTAGAACGGTTTTTGGATACCAGGCATTTCCGGTGTCAAGAATCGCTTTTTAGTTGTAGAGTGCATTTTTTTGTGATAAAATATTTGTCGAAAGCACAGGCATTTAAAAGTATGTATGTAGTGCCGGACATGCATGTTTTTAAATGCTTGGAGCGGATGATAAGGGAAAATAAGAAAAGAAAGCAAGAGGTATTGATATGAGTTTCATAGCTTATTTGATTAATGGAATCAGCCTCGGGAGCGTTTATGCGATTATCGCTCTTGGATATACTATGGTATATGGAATTGCAAAAATGTTGAATTTTGCACATGGTGATGTTATCATGATTGGCTGTTATGTAGTATTTACGACAATGAGCGGATTGCAGTTCAACCCGCTGCTCAGTGTCCTTATATCAGTTGTAGTTTGTACCGTCCTCGGTATTACAATTGAGAAGGTGGCATATAAACCTTTGCGGAAGGCATCTCCCCTTGCGGTATTAATTACTGCTATTGGGGTGAGTTATCTGCTTCAAAATGCTGCACTTTTGGTGTTTGGAGCAGACACGAAATCATTTTCTTCCATCATTACTCTGCCTGCATTGAAGCTTGCAGATGGGAAGCTTGTGATTTCCAGTGTTGCTGTTGTTACAGTTGTGACCTGCCTGATAATTATGACAGGACTGATGCTGTTTATTAAAAAGACAAAAGCAGGGCGTGCTATGCTTGCTGTGTCAGAAGATAAAGATGCGGCGCAGCTTATGGGTATTAATGTAAATGGCACCATTTCGCTGACCTTTGCAATTGGTTCAGGTCTTGCGGCAATTGCCGGTGTGCTGCTTTGCTCCGCCTATCCGACTTTGACTCCGTATATCGGATCGATGCCTGGTATCAAGGCATTTACAGCGGCTGTATTCGGCGGTATCGGTTCCGTTCCGGGAGCATTTATTGGTGGTATTCTGCTTGGTATTATTGAGGTTTTGGGAAGAGCTTATATTTCTTCTCAGTTATCTGATGCAATCGTTTTCGCTGTTTTGATTATTGTATTGCTGGTGAAACCTACCGGAATTCTCGGTAAGCCGATTCATGAGAAAGTGTAGGTGATTGTAATGAAAAAATTGTTTGGTACAAAAAATATGAAAAAAACAACAAAGGATTCTTTTATCACATATGCAATGGTTATACTTGTTTTTCTTATTGTGCAGATTATGGTTGGGACAGGGAGTATGTCCAGCCTGCTTCAGGGACTGCTTGTTCCTCTCTGCATCTATTCCATTGCAGCTATTGGACTGAACCTTTGCGTAGGATATCTTGGGGAATTGAGTCTTGGGCATGCAGGTTTTATGTGTGTGGGAGCCTTTTCCAGTGCTTTCTTTACAAAATATATGATGGATACGGGAATGAATGAGATTCTTCGTTTCATCATAGCCCTTATAATTGGTACTCTGACGGCAGCCTTTTTTGGCTTTTTAATCGGGATTCCTGTATTGCGCCTGCGGGGGGATTACTTAGCTATTGTAACACTGGCATTCGGTGAAATCATTAAGAATGTAATGAATGTACTATATATTGTAAAGGATAAAGATGGTTTACACTTTTCCATGTCAGATGCGGCTTCTTTGAACATGGCAGAAGAGGGAACGTTTCTTATCAATGGTCCCAAGGGAATTATAGGAACGCCTCATCAGTCCACCTTTACAATTGGCGTGATTTTAATTTTGGTCAGCCTGTTTGTGGTGTACAATCTTGTAAATTCCAGAAGCGGCAGGGCGATTATGGCAATCAGAGACAACCGTATTGCAGCGGAATCTGTGGGGATTCCTATCACAAAATTTAAATTGATGGCATTTACTCTTTCAGCAGCAATTGCAGGAATGGGTGGGGTTCTTTACGCACATAATCTTTCTACATTGACTGCGTTGCCTGCGAACTTCGGATATAATATGTCAATTATGCTCCTCGTATTTGTAGTGCTTGGAGGCATGGGAAGTTTCCGCGGTTCCATAATTGCTGCCGTGCTGCTGACTATGCTGCCGGAAGTACTGCGGGGATTATCCGATTACCGTATGCTGATTTATGCAGTGGTACTGATTGCAATGATGCTCTTTAACTGGGCGCCAAAGGCAATTGAATGGCGGCAGAGACATTCTTTGAAGGATATGTTTACCAAAAAAACAAAGGGGGTACAGTGATATGGCATTACTGGAAGTGAAGAACCTGGGTATCTCTTTTGGCGGACTTCGTGCCGTAGATGATTTTCAGATTTCTATTCAGAAAGGGCAGTTATATGGTCTCATCGGTCCCAACGGCGCTGGTAAGACGACAGTATTTAATATGCTCACTGGTGTTTATAAGCCGGATAACGGAGTAATTGAACTAGATGGAAAAGGTATTACAGGACAGAGGACAATTGATATTAATAAAGCGGGAATTGCAAGAACCTTCCAGAATATCCGCCTATTTAAAAACCAGTCCGTGTTGGATAATGTAAAAGTAGGGCTGCACAATAACCATCCATATTCTGCCCTTACTGCTGTTTTGCGCCTGCCTAAATACCGCAGGGTAGAAGCGGAGATGAATGAGAGAGCAAGGGAGCTGTTAAAAGTATTTGGACTTGAGGAAAAGAGAGATTACCTGGCTTCCAACCTGCCCTATGGGGACCAGAGGAAGCTGGAGATCGCGCGTGCACTTGCGACAAATCCTAAGTTACTGCTTCTGGATGAGCCGGCGGCGGGCATGAATCCCAATGAAACCAAGGAATTGATGGAAACAATCCGTTTTGTCCGGGATGAGTTTGACATGACAGTACTTTTGATTGAACATGATATGAAGCTGGTATCCGGTATCTGTGAGGAACTTACGGTGCTGAACTTTGGACAGGTATTGGCCAAAGGGAAGACGGGCGATGTTTTAAATGACCCTAAAGTCATCACTGCATATCTGGGAGAGTAGGAGGAAATAACTTATGGCAATGCTTGAAATTAAAGACCTGGAGGTATATTATGGCATAATCCAGGCAATCAAGGGTATTTCCTTTGAAGTAAAGGAAGGTGAGGTTATTGCGCTGATTGGTGCCAATGGTGCAGGAAAGACAACGACCTTGCAGACAATCACCGGCATGCTTCCGGCGAAAGCGGGAAATATTCTTTTTGAGGGACAAGATATTACCAAGATTCCCGGGCATAAAATTGTATCAATGGGTATGGCACATGTTCCGGAAGGAAGGCGGGTATTTGCACAGCTTTCTGTATACGAGAATTTAAAGCTGGGGGCATACACAAGAAAAGATAAAGAAGAAATAGCAGAATCGCTTCAGCGTGTTTACCAAAGTTTTCCACGTCTGGAAGAGCGGAAAAAGCAGGCTGCGGGAACATTAAGCGGTGGAGAACAGCAGATGCTTGCTATGGGCAGGGCTTTGATGAGCAAGCCGAGAATTATTTTGATGGATGAGCCTTCTATGGGGTTATCGCCCATTTTTGTAGAAGAAATTTTCAACATTATCAAAGAAATCTCTGCTTCCGGAACTACGGTACTTCTAGTTGAGCAAAATGCGAAAAAGGCACTTTCTATTGCAGACCGGGCATATGTATTAGAGACCGGGAATATTGTGCTGAGCGGGGATGCAAAAGAACTTATGAATAATGAGTCTATTAAAAAGGCATATTTGGGGGAATAAAGTTATGAAGCATACTGTAATTACAATTGCAAGAGGTTATGGCAGCGGCGGCAGGACTTTAGGGAAGCTGCTGGCAAAAGAGCTTGGGATTAACTGCTATGACAGAGAGCTGCTTAGGATGGCTTCTGACGAGAGCGGGATTAATGAAGCACTGTTCGGAAAAGTGGATGAGACGCTAAAGAGCATGCCGCTGTTTAAAATAGCGCGCAGAGAATATAAGGGTGAAATACTCCCCCCGGACAGCGATGAATTTGTATCCGATGATAACCTTTTCAATTATCAGGCAAAGGTAATCCGCGAGCTTGCAGATACAGAGTCCTGTGTTATTATCGGACGCTGTGCAGATTATTTACTAAAAGATCATGACTCTGCAATCCGCCTGTTCTTCTATGCACCAAAGGAAGATTGTATTGCCCGTGTAATGAAGCAAAACGGCGGGACAGAGAAAGAAATCATCAAAAAAATTGAAAAGACAGATAAGGGCCGGTCTGAATATTACAAATATTATACGGGCCGGGACTGGAATGATGCCAGGAACTATGATCTTTGCCTGAACACATCATCTATGAGCTATGAAAAACTGATAGAGGCAGTAAAGTCTTATATAAATATTTGTATATAACTGTTCATGGTCCTGAACAGATACATTTGTAGAAAATAAGGAAACAGAGGAAATGAAAGAATTTTTATGAAATCAATTACAGTAGAAGAACTGGAACTAATAGAGAAGGATAAAGCAGTAATTCTTGATATTCGTGAGCCGGAAGAGTTCAGCAGAGGCACTATTGAGACCGCTGTCAATGTACCATTGCCGGAAGTCCGGGATTACATGAAATGTCTTGAAAAGGATATTACTGTGTATGTCCTGTGCCATACTGGGGATAAGAGCATAGATGTAGTGGATACATTAGAAGAAGAGGGATTCTGTGCAGTGAATGTGAAGGATGGCTACAGAGCTTATTTAAGATATAAGCTCAGCCAGGCTTTAGCAGAGGAGGACCTTGCAAAACAGAAGACCTTGGATATTGAGAGGAGCATCATTAAGAAGTTCCGAAAGAGTATCTGGAGGAAGTTTACAAAATCAGTGCAGGAATATGAGTTAATAAAAGAAGGAGATAAAATTGCAGTCTGTATCTCCGGAGGAAAAGATTCCATGCTGCTTGCAAAGCTCATGCAGGAGCTGAAGAAACATGGGAAAGTGCCATTTGAAGTGATATTCCTGATTATGAACCCGGGCTATAATGAAGATAACTGGAAAATCATAACAGACAATGCAAAGCTTCTTGGAATTCCGCTGACTGTATTTGAATCTGATATTTTTGACATTGTAGCAGGAGTAGACAAAAGTCCCTGTTACCTTTGTGCCAGAATGCGCAGGGGGTATTTATATTCCCGGGCAAAAGAACTGGGATGTAATAAAATAGCATTGGGCCATCATTTTGACGATGTAATAGAAACGGTTCTTATGGGAATGTTCTATAGCGGGAAGTTTGAAACAATGATGCCTAAACTCCACAGTAAAAACTTTGAGGGAATGGAACTGATCCGCCCTCTGTATATGGTAAAAGAAAGTGATATAAAAGCATGGAGAGACTACAATCAACTCCATTTCATACAATGTGCCTGCCGTTTTACAGAAAACTGTTCTATCTGCGGAGGAGAGCAGGGCTCAAAGCGGGATGAAATGAAAGAACTGATTGCAGAGCTTAGAAAGACCAGTAATTTAATCGAAATGAACATTTTCAGAAGTATGCATAATGTAAATCTAAATACAATCATAGGATATCACAAGGATAAAATAGAACATAGTTTTCTGGATGATTATGATGAGAGATAGGTCAGATATAGAATGATGCGGAGAAGAGGGATACTGTGCATGTATTATCAGAGATAATCAAAGAGGATATGAAGCCGGCCTTAGGAGTAACAGAACCAGGGGCCGTTGCTTTTATTACTGCAAAAGCCCGCTCCTATACGTCAGGCGATATTAAAAGTGTTGACGTATCTATGAACAGCGGAATGTACAAAAATGCATTCACCTGTGGAATCCCAGGAAGCTGTGAGGTGGGAAATGTTTTTGCTGCTGCCCTTGGAGTCGTTGCGGGTAATGCCCAAAAGGGTCTGGAGTCGCTGGCAGACGTGACACCTCAGGATAATGAAATGGCAAAAGACCTGGTGGATAAAGGGAAGGTAACAGTCCGCCTCAGTGGAATAGACAGCCGTATTTTCATGGAAGCAACAGTAAAAACAGAATCTGATGAAGCGGTTGTGACAATCAGGGATTCGCATACAAATATAACCAGGATTGCAGTGAATGGGAATGTGATTCATGAATCTCCGGTTTACATAGCAGATGTTGACGAGAGAGAAGAAGAGGACGCGGACGTGCAGCCTTTGATTCATCATTATACACTTCAGCAATTGTATGATTACATCACAACAGTAGATATTCAGGAGCTGGAATTTATCAGAGCGGCATATGAAGTAAATTATGAGTTGTTTGAGGAGGGGTTACACCATCCACGAACAACCTTTTCGCGTTTTCTGCTGAAAATGAATGATGGGAAAATCATTTCAGATAATGAGCAGGCAACCGCATCATTACTGTGTAATGCTGCAATTGAGGCCCGTGTAATAGGGCTGGATAAACCTGCAATGAGTATTACCGGTTCAGGAGCACATGGCATTATTTCTACAATGCCTTTGTATGCTGCCTGCAGAGTAAACGGTTACAGTGAAGAGAACTTACTACGCGCCACCGCGCTGAGCTATCTGATTTGTATGTATATCAAAGAGTATTCTGGAAAATTGTCCGCATTTTGTGGCTGTGCCATTGCCGCCGGAACCGGAATGGCATGTGCTCTTGTATATTTGCGGGGCGGAGATGCAGAAGTGATGGGCCACACCATAAACAATATGGCCAGCAGTATTACAGGCATGATTTGTGACGGAGGAAATCAGGGATGTACCATGAAGGGCATTGCGGCAGTTGACGCGGCCTATAAATCAGTTGAATTTGCCATGAATGGTATTTATATTGACAATGTCCACGGCATCAATGGGAAAACCCCGGAGATGACAATGAAAAATATGGGACTGATAGCTTCCCCCGGTATGGTTGGCACTGAGAAAACAATCGTGGATATTTTTGAAGCTAAATTAAAAAATGAAAAATTGATATAATGAATATAGATGCAAAATCATTCTCAAAATAACGTATAGGAGAATATAAGGATGAGAGCGCCTGTTATGATATCAGATGTAATTGACTATGGGGATCAGATATGTTCAGATAACTGGATATCAGTGGATGATGGAGGTTTATTCCATAAGCTGTATTATGTAAGAGGAGGGGAAGCATTTTATTCTGACGATGAATGTGAACTGACTCTGAGACCTGGTAATCTTTATTTATTGCCAATGTACCGCCGCTTCCAGGTGCGGCACCAGCCGCAGAATCCGTTTACAGTCACATGGATGCATTTGGAATCTTCCCAGGCGCTTTGCTACCATCCGGTATTAATTGAACTGGAAAAAGCATCTGTCATGGAGGAGCTGCTGCTTCTGCTGAGACGTACTATTCAGGAAAGGCAGTCGAAACTTCTTTTACCATTAGCAGAGGCGGTAATCAGTTTGATGAGTGAGAGTTGTAATCTTATGCCGGCCCTTCCGGCACAATTGGAGGATATCCTCAAGTTACTGCAAGAAAATCAAGACCGGATACTAAACAACGAAGAGCTTGCAATACAGGCTGGATATAGTAAAAGCCATTTGGTACGTTTGTTTAAGGAATATTTGGGCGTGTCTCCCAGGCAATACCAACTACAGGCCAGGTTCAATCAGGCGAAAAAACTGCTGCGTCAGGGAGTTCCATCCAATGAAGTAGCAGAAGTGCTGGGGTTTTCCAGCGCGGCATCCTTTGGGCGTGATTTCAAAGGAGCATTCAACATAAGTCCGGGGCAGTATCAAAAAACCGATGGGGTACCATAAATTATTATGCTTAGATATACAAGTTTGATAAATTACAGTGCTAGTTTCATATTGATAGTTATAAAGTGTGCCCCCATGACCTGGGGGCACACTTTTTCCATATAATAGGAAACTGCGCGTTTCCTATTATATAAAAACCCTCCGGGGGATCGCACTGTGGCGTCAAGGAAGGTGTTGCTATCGCAACTCGCCGCAGGCGGAGAATCTCGCAAGCGAGATTCTTTCTTGTAATTGTTGATAGCAATTGCAAGTTATCCCAGTATTCTTTGGATATCTTCTTCCACAGTACTAATTTTTGCAAGATTATAATTTTCCGCAAGCACATCCATTACAGCCGGAGATATAAACGCCGGGAGAGTCGGTCCCAGCAGCATATTCTGGATGCCCAGAGAGAGAAGTGTGAGGAGAATACATACTGCTTTCTGCTCATACCAGGATAAGACTAATGACAGCGGCAATTCATTTACACTGCATTCAAAGGCATCAGCCAGGGCGAGGGCAACCTGGATTGCACTGTATGCATCATTACACTGCCCCATGTCCAGTATTCTTGGTATTCCTTCTATAGATCCCAAATCCAGGTCATTAATACGGTATTTACCGCAGGCCAGCGTAAGAATAATAGTGTCCATAGGGAGGGCTTTGGCAAATTCGGTATAATAGCTTCTGCCGGGAGCTGCGCCGTCACATCCGCCGATTAAGAAGAAATGACGTATTTTACCGTTTTTAACAAGGTCGATAATCTTTCCTGCCTGAGACAGTACAGTCCCGTGGGCAAATCCTGTGGTAACCGTAGAACCTCCATTGATACCGGTCATAGGGTGGTCTTCCGGATATCCACCGCATTCAATTGCTTTTTCAATGACAGGTGTGAAATCTTTATCTTCACCAATATGCACAAGTTCAGGATAGGATACGATAGAGGTGGTGAATACTCTGTCGCAATAGCTTTCTCTGACCGGCATTAAGCAGTTTGTAGTGAATAAAATAGGCCCGGGAATATTGTGGAATTCAGACTGCTGGCTCTGCCATCCGGTTCCAAAGTTTCCTTTTAAGTGGGGGTATTTTTTTAACCCCGGATATCCGTGGGCAGGAAGCATTTCACTGTGGGTATAGATATTAATACCTTTATCTTTTGTTTGCTCCAGAAGAAGCTCCATATCATGCAGATCATGCCCGCTGACTACGATAAATGGTCCTTTTTCAATGGTAAGAGGTACTGTTGTCGGCTCCGGAGTACCGTAGCTTTCGGTGTTGGCCTCATCTAAAAGCCCCATGCATGTAAGGTTTACTTCACCTGTTTTGAGAACCAGGGGAAGCAGCTCGTCCATGCCGTAATCTTCACCGATTGCACATAATCCTTCATAGAAGAAGTCAAACACTTCATCATTGGTAAAGCCCAGCACAAATGCATGATAAGCATATGCGGCCATGCCTCTGAGCCCGAATAAAATCAAAGATTTCAGGGAACGGATATCCTCGTTGGCCGACCATATTTCTTGGACATCATAAGCCTCAGCGTCGGAATCAATTTTATCCTTCTCTGCATATACATCCTCCATAAGACTGATAATTGTATCGTTATAAAAGTTCACGTTTGTAATAGTCGTGAATAATCCTTTTAATACCAGCTCATTTGAGGCGTCTGTTGCTCCGGCTGATTTAACAGCCCTTGCAAGCCCAATAAGTGCATTGGTCAGCTCATCCTGAAAATTTGCTGTATCAGCTTTTTTCCCGCAGACACCAGCCCGACCTTCACAGCCCGTATTGTGGGCGGTTTGCTGGCACTGGAAACAAAACATATCTCCCATAAATAACTCTCCTTTACACATTTTTTGTTATTATATCCAAATTACTTTTTACTATTCGGGCAAAAACTTATGCTTATTGACCGATTAAGAGCCGATAAACGTGCCTATGCTTGTTGTACTACTGATGTTCAAGATGTACACGAATACAGGATTGACTTATCTAAGATATCGTAATATAATTAGTTTGCAAACGTAAATCATATTTGTTTCGTTCGTAATATTTTGCGGTAATATAACTATTTTAAGACTGCATAAACAAAGTAGGGCGGATTAAGATATCCGTCATGACTGGAGTGCTTTTATGGGAAGAGTTGAGGAGAGACAGTCCAGAATTCTGGAGATATTAAGTGCCGGCGGAAAGAGTGAGGTTACAGAGCTTGCAGGACTGTGTGGTGTATCTCTTGTAACAGTCAGAAAGGACCTGACTGAGCTGGAGACCCGGGGATTGCTCCGCCGGGAACAAGGGTATGCGATTTTAAATGAAGAAAATGATATGAGACGCCGTCTCGCTGCCAATCATTCTACGAAGGTCCGGCTTGCAAAAGAAGCTGCATCCCTCATAGAAGATGGGGATACGGTTATGATTGAATCCGGCTCCTGCTGTATCCTGCTGGCGGATGAAATCAGCCGTACAAAACGAAATGTGACGATTGTTACCAACTCTGTTTTTATGGCTGATTATGTTGGAAGGGCTTCTAATATCCACCTGGTTCTGCTGGGAGGGGATTACCAGCCGGATTCTCAGGCTGTTGTGGGACCTATTACCCGCCTGGGAGCGCAGTCCTTTCATGTAAAGCGCTTTTTTGCGGGTACAGACGGGTATCATCCACAGATAGGTTTTACGGGAGATAATCATCTGCGAGTGGAGACTTTGAGAAATCTGGCCCAAAATGCAGAAGAAGTGGTAATTCTTACGGAATCCTGCAAGTTTACAAGGCAGGGCGTCGTTCCTGAGTTTTCCCTGGATGAGGTTCAATATCTGATTACCGATTCCGGGCTTCCGGAGGGGATTGAAAAGGAACTGGCGGGATATGGCATTCATGTGACAAAAGTTTAATATTTAAAAGGAAAAGGAGAAAACTATTATGGAAATCTTATTAGACACTGCGAATTTAGAGGACATACGCAAGTACAACGAAATTTATGATATTACAGGTGTAACATCAAACCCAACAATTCTATCCAGGGAAAAGGCGGAGTTTTTCCCCCTTCTGCTTGAGATCCGCAATATCATTGGCGACAAACAACTTCATGTACAGGTGACAGGAAGTACTTGTGAAGAGATGCTGAAAGAGGCTGAGGTCATTACCGGTAAGCTGGGAAAAGATACTTATATTAAGGTTCCGGTGAATGAAGAAGGAATTAAGACTATGAAGGCGTTGAAGGCCCAGGGATATAAAATTACAGGGACAGCAATCTATATGCCTCAGCAGGCTATGCTTGCCTCCACTGTCGGTGCAGATTATGTAGCGCCTTATTTCAACCGTATGAATAACATGAATGTGGACAGTATGAAAGCAATTGAAGACATCGCATGGCTGTTTGAGCATTATCAAAGGGACACAAAGATACTTGCTGCCAGCTTCAAAAATACAAACCAGATTATGGATGCTCTTCTTGCAGGTGCACATGCGGTAACGGCTTCTGTAGATCTTTATACACAGATGGTAGAGAGTCCGATAATTGACGCAGCAATTTCAGGCTTTGCAAATGACTGGAAGGCAATGTACGGGGACAAGAGGATTTACGAATTCTAGAAAACAGGAGATTTTTTCATGGCTCAATATATTATCGCCCATGATTTGGGGACATCAGGAAACAAAGCTACATTATTTACAGTCGGCGGCCAAATGGTCAAAAGCTGTACTATTCCATATGACGTACACTTTTTTGGGAAAAATTATGCTCAGCAGAACCCGTCAGATTGGTGGGTTGCAGTATGCCGGGCAACAAAAAATATACTGGAGGGTGTTGACAAGGCAGATATTATAGCACTTTCCTTCTCTGCACAGATGCAGGGCTGTCTTTTGGTAGACAGAGAGGGAAATCCTCTTCGTCCTTCGATTATCTGGGCGGATCAGCGTGCCTTGAAAGAAGCGGAACACCTGGAGAGTGAAATTGGTTTTGACAAAATGTATGAGATTACAGGCCACCGCCTGAGTCCCAGCTATACTCTGGAAAAAATTATGTGGCTGAAAGAACATGAACCGGAAGTCTATAAAAAGGCCTACAAATCGCTCCAGGCGAAGGATTATATTCTTTATCGGCTGACCGGGGAATTTGTGACGGACTACTCTGATGCATCGGGCACTCATGCACTGGATCTGGAACACCTGTGCTGGGCGGATGAAATATTGGAGGCTTCCGGCATTAACCGGGATTTACTGCCCCGGCTGTGTAATTCTACGGATATTGTAGGAAAGGTTACAAAGGAAGCCGCAGAAGCTACCGGACTTTGTCAGGGAACTCCGGTTGTCTGCGGAGGCGGGGACGGTCCGTGTGCCGCGGTGGGCGCCGGTTGCATTCACGATGATGAATTATTTGTAACCTTTGGAACATCTGCATGGGTGGGAGGAACAACAAAGAAGAAATTTTTGGATGATGAGAAGATTTTCTTCTGCTTTGCCAACGTGATTCCGGGCAGATATATGCCCTGCGGAGCAATGCAGGCAGCAGGCAGTTCCTATTCTTATATCCGCAGCATTCTGGCACCCGGCGAACCATACAGTGAGTTAAATACTTTGATAGAAAATTCACCGGCAGGTGCAAAAGAGCTGCTGTTCCTTCCCTATATGCTGGGAGAGCGCAGTCCCCGCTGGAATGAGGAGACAAGCGGAGCCTACCTTGGGATTAAGATGCATCACAGGAAAGAAGATTATATCAGGGCGGTTATTGAAGGCGTTGCATATAACCTGGAGTTAATTCTTGCCTCCTATAGAAAATATCTGTCTGTAGAGAACTTGATACTCACCGGAGGCGGTGCAAAAGGAGATGTTGTGTGCCAGATACTTTCTGATGTATTCCGTGCCAGGCTTTCCACACCGGACCATGTGGAAGAAGCGACTTCTATAGCAGCAGCCATGATTGCAGGTGTAGGCGTTGGGGCTTATGACAGTTTTGAAGATGTCACCAGATTCTTGAAGTTTCAAAAAGAGTATACTCCAAACCAGGAAAATCAGGCTGTTTATGAGAAAATGAAACGAATTTTTGATGCCAGTTATTATGCACTGGAAAATATCTACAAAATGTTTTAAAGAAGTGATATACGATGTTCTGACTCTTGCATCAAAACAGAGTAAAAATGCCCTCAATCCCAATATATATAATGGATTGGGGGCTTGCTGTTTCGTAAGAAAGCCACAGTGCTTTTTTGCTTCTTTGGTATGTGCTAAAAACTTTTTTATTTCACCAAGGGACAGGATTCTATTTAACTTGTCTTATTATTTTTATAATAAAAAACCTATAATACCTATTGACAAAATATGTTTAAACATTTATACTATAAAAAATCTATATAAAACATATCAGAATAGTAGGAAATAATCGAGGGATAGAGATATGGAGGATAGCAATAAAAGGCATGGTAAAAAAAATGTAATAACAGAAAAGGACATTCAGAAGGTAATTGAATTTATCGAAGCAGTTCAATACGGTTCCATCACTCTCGTTATTCAGGATGGAAGAATAGTACAGATAGAAAAAAATGAAAAAGTAAGGATGAAATAAAAATGGTGATCAGACAACTGAAGCCGAACAGACTGGGACATAGTTCATGTCAAAGTCAGTTCGGTTTTTTATTTTACCCAAATGGAAATAAAGGAGGTTTGGATTCTATGAATTTAACATTAGAACAAAATAAAGAGAAACTTGCCTATGTTTCTAACAGGCATCCATGTTTTGGTCAAGGTCCTAATGTAAACAAGGGAAGAGTACATTTGCCGGTCAGTCCTACCTGCAACATCCAATGTGCTTTTTGTAAAAGGAGTATTAATAAATTAGAGCAAAGACCAGGAGTCACGGGCAAGCTCTTAAAGCCACAGGAGGCAGCAGACATTGTAAAAAAAGCATTGGAACTTTGTCCGGAAATTACTGTAGCTGGAATTGCAGGACCGGGAGACACATTGGATACCTGTTTCGCCATAGATACATTTGAGCTTATAAGCAAAACACATCCTGATCTTATCAATTGTCTTAGTACCAATGGACTTTTACTGGAAGATTATGCAGAAAAACTTGTTGAAGTAGGTGTCAGAACCATAACAGTTACAGTAAATGCAGTAAATGCCTGTATCCTAAAGGATATTTGTCTTTTTATCATATACGGAGGTAAAAAGTATGAGGGACTTGAGGGAGCAGAAATTTTAATTGAAGCTCAGAAAAAAGGTATTAAAAGAGCTGTTGAGTTAGGTGCGATAATAAAAATTAATGTTGTTTTAATACCTGGAGTAAATGACGGACATATTGAAGAAATAGCGAAAACTGCAGCAGAGCTGGGCGCTTCCTTTATAAACATTATACCTCTGATTCCCCAGCATATGTTTGCAGACAAAGCAGAACCCACTTGTAATGACTTACATAAGGCCAGGCAGACAGCGGAAAAGTATCTGCCGGTTTTCAGGCATTGTCAAAGGTGCAGGGCAGATGCCTGTGGAATTCCCGGCAGGAAAGAGGTGGCAGATTTACTTTATGATTATAGAGGAATAGAACAGACTTTTTCCCATGGCTAATGTCTGAAAGATAAATAAGGTGGTGACAAATATGGAATATAAGATTGGAATTGCATCCACGGATGGCAAAGTAGTGAACCAGCATTTTGGCCATACAAAAGAATTTCTAATAGTGAAAGTGGATGAGAAAGGAGAAAATCATTTCCTTGAAAAAAGGAAAGTAACACCTCCATGTAATGGCGGAGAACATAGTGAAGAGAGATTGTCCAAAGTTGGGGAAGTTATTTCTGACTGCAAATATATACTTTGTTCGCAAATTGGCCCTGGTGCAGAATTATATTTGAAAGGAATAGGGATTACACCCTATGCAATCCCTCATTTTGTAGATTATGCGGTTCAAAAAATAATTCAATATGATAGAAGGCTGAGATAACCAAAAAGCTATAAAAATTAGTAATAGAGGAGATAGAAATGGCGGAAAAGAGTATTAGACAAATTGCAATTTATGGGAAAGGGGGAATTGGGAAATCTACAACGGCTCAAAATCTGACAGCAGGTCTTGTAGAAGAAGATAACCAGGTAATGGTAGTAGGATGTGATCCCAAGGCAGACTCAACCAGGCTTTTACTGGGTGGATTACATCAAAAAACAGTATTGGATACTTTGCGTGAAGAAGGAGAAAAAGTAAATCTGGATGACATTATGAGAAAAGGATTTAAGGGCGTCAGATGTGTAGAATCAGGAGGACCGGAGCCTGGAGTCGGATGCGCGGGAAGGGGGATTATTACTTCAATTGGCCTGTTAGAGCGGCTGGGAGCATATACAGATGATTTGGATTATGTATTTTATGATGTTTTAGGAGATGTTGTATGTGGCGGATTTGCAATGCCCATAAGAGAAGGAAAAGCAAAAGAGATATATATTGTGGCAAGCGGAGAAATGATGGCCCTTTATGCGGCGAATAACATTGCAAAAGGAATTCAAAGATATGCCCTCAAAGGAGGAGTCAGATTAGGAGGAATTATATGCAACAGCAGAAATGTAGAACGGGAATATGAATTATTGGCTGCTTTTTCAAAAGAATTAGGAACACAGTTAATTCATTTTATTCCCAGAGATAATATTGTACAGCATGCAGAGATTCGTAAAAAGACTGTTATTGAATACAATTCGGAATCAAACCAGGCTAATGAATATAGAAGTTTAGCAAAAAAGATCAAAAAAAACACCATGTTTGTCATTCCTAAACCAATGACTGGGGAAAGATTGGAAGAAATCTTATTTGAGTATGGATTAATGGATAATCTTGAGGATGACTATAGAATTTAAAGGAGAGAGATTATGGCAAAAATAGCAAAAAAACTTACAGAACTAATAGGAAACACTCCATTATTACAGTTAACAGATTATAGCAACGAAAAAGAAATCAGAAGTAATCTAATTGCTAAACTGGAATATTTTAATCCATTGGGTTCTGTAAAGGACAGAATTGCCCTGGCGATGATTGAAGATGCAGAAGAAAAAGGCCTGATTAATAAAAACACAGTTATTATTGAACCTACTAGCGGAAATACAGGTGTAGGATTGGCTTTTGTGGCAGCTTCTAAGGGGTATAAAATTATCCTGACCATGCCGGATACCATGTCTGTAGAGAGAAGAAAGCTTTTATCTGCTTTAAGAGCAGAATTGGTATTAACTCCCGGTAAGGATGGAATGAAGGGGGCTATAAGAAAAGCAGAAGAGCTTTCGGCAGTATTCCCCCATTCGTTTATTCCACAGCAGTTTAATAATCCTGCGAATGCCCAGGTACATAAAGAGACCACCGCTCAGGAAATATGGAGAGACCTGGAGGGAAAGATAGATATCTTTGTTGCCGGGGTAGGAACAGGAGGTACGATTACAGGTGTAGGAAGGGCTCTAAAGGAAAAGAACCCTGATATTAAAATAATTGCTGTAGAACCGTACCCTTCTCCCGTATTATCAGGAGGTGCACCGGGTCCTCATAAGATTCAGGGGATTGGAGCCGGGTTTATTCCTAAGGTGCTGGATACAGATGTGATAGATGAGATATTTAAAGTGCAAAACGAAGAAGCCATTGAAACATCACAGGATTTATCAAGAACAGAAGGATTATTAGTAGGAATATCTTCAGGAGCAGCAGCTTTTGCAGCAGCCCAGGTTGCAAAAAGGAAAGAGAATGAAGGAAAAAATATTGTGGTAATTTTGCCGGATACAGGAGAAAGGTACCTGTCAACTCCATTATATGATTGGATTAATTAGAGAAAGAGATGTGGTTACAGCATGGGAAAAGTGGTTTTTAAAATGAAGAAATTAAGGAGGGAAAATGATGGGGAAGTATGTTGACAGACCCAGGTACGGGTGTGCATTGGGAGGGGCTTTATCCTTATTACGGGCTATTCCAAGAGCAATTCCAATTATTCACTCTTCTACCGGATGCGGCTACAATGTTTACAATGGAATCAATGCAGGGGCAGCCTACCTTGGCGGAGGATATTGTGGAGGAGCTGCATTGCCCAGCAGCAATATTATCGAGAGAAATGTAGTATTTGGGGGAGAAGACAGGCTTGCGGAGCAGGTTGAGAAAACAATAGAGATTATGGATGGTGACATTTATGTTATTGTAACCGGATGTATGGTGGAGATGATTGGTGATGACATCTATTCTGTAGCCAGAGAATTCGAAGAAAATGATAAACCTGTAATTCCGGTATCTACACCAAGCTTTCAGGGCAACTCCTATACTGGTTATGATATGGTATTTTCTGCATTGGTTAAAGAATACGTAGAGGCGGAAGAAGAAAAAAAAGTCTGTAAAGTGAATGTAATCGGCATTGTTCCGGGAGAAGACGTATTTTATAAAGGAAATTTAAAGGAAATTAAAAGGATATTGGGGCTTATTGGAATAGATTCCAATACTTTTGTAGGAGAAGGAGAAACCCTGGATAATTTTAAAGGGGCCGGAAATGCAAGTCTTACTATCGTTTTATCAGATGTATATGGAGTGGAAACAGCCAAAGTTTTTGAGGAGATACATAAGATTCCCTATTTGCTAACAGGTCTTCCTATCGGTTATTTGCAGGTTGAAAATTTTTTATATGAGGTTGGAGAAGCTTTAAATATAGATAATGAGGTAATTGAAAAAGCTCTTGAAGCAGAGAAAGAGACTTATTTTGATTATTTTGAAAGAATTACGGATATTTATAACGATATTGATCTACAAAGATACGGAATTGTTGTAGCAGATGCCAATTATGCACCGTCAGTCAGCCGATTTATATCAGATGAATTAGGATGGCTTCCCCAGTTGGCAATGATAACAGATTTTTTAACAGAAGATCAAAAAAGCAGGCTGGAGTCCAGATTTGAGAATTATGATTCCGAATTAAAGCCTTTAGTAAAATTTGATACGGATGCTTCGGCAGTAAAAAAGTATATTAGAGAGCTGTGGCCGGCAGATCAAAATGAGAGATATTATGATGCCCTGGGACCAGGATTTATATTAGGCAGTGTGATTGAAAGGGATTTTGCAGATGAATTTAATTATCCACTATTATCCATTGCCTTTCCTGTAACTAACCGTGTTATATTCAATCGTTCCTATGCAGGCATAAACGGTGCGCTTACATTGACCGAGGATATATTTTCATTATTAGTAGCAGGCAGATAAGGGAGGAGAAGAATGAGTTATCAGGTAGAAAGTTCAGCACCCGCTAGAGAAGAGCGCTTAAAGGCAGGAATTGCTTTTGGAGGAACGTGCAGAGAATTAAAATGCAGCATGAATAAGGGAGGCTGTTTAAATGCAGCTAACAGAAGCTTTTCCCAGACTTATGGCTGCCAGTTTACATTAAGTCTTGGAATACTTAATACCATACGTAATGCAGTAGTTATTATGCATGGCCCCATAGGATGTGGATTTTGTTCTACGGCAACCATTGGAACAGGAAAGTTTTATAAACGGTTAAGAGATCCTCAGGCAAACGGAACCATTTGGCTAAGTACAAATCTGGATGAGTCTGCAGTTATTGGAGGAGGGGAAGAGAGTCTCAGAAAAACGGTGCTTTTTGCAGATAAAGAATACAGGCCGGAAACAATTATAGTAGTAAGTTCCTGTGTACCGGCTCTGATTGGTGATGATGTTGATGGAATTGTACAGTCCCTTCAAAGTGATGTGGCTGCAAAACTGGTACCCGTAAACTGTGAAGGATTTAAAACAAAGGTTATGGCTACTGCCTATGATGCTGCTTATAATGGAATTATGAAGAAACTGGTAAATCCTTATGGAGAATGGAGAAAACTCACAGAGTCAGATAAGGATAATATTGACAGAGATTACAGAATCAGCAGAAAAGTTAATATTTTTAATGTGGGTTCCATGAGCCGGCAGGATGAAGTTGAGCTTGAAAGATTACTAAAGGCTTTAGGCTTAGAGGTTACATTTCTGCCCTGTTATTCTGAACCTGATGATTTTTCTATTTCTTTAGAAGCAGCGTTGAATGTAAGTATATGTGGTACCCATGATGATTATTATTTACAGTTTTTAAAAGAAAACTTTGGGATCCCTTATATCATTGATACCATACCCATCGGACGTAAAAATACAGACAGATGGATATTAAAAATTGCTGAATTCTTCCACTTGGAGGATGAAGCAAAGTCTCTAATTGAAAAAGAAAATGAAATTCTAAATAAAAGCCTTGATACATTCCGGGAAATATTAAAAGGGAAAAAGGTTTTTATAGGCGGCGGAGAGGTTAGAATATTATCTACTGCAGAGGTGCTTCAGGACTTTAATATGGAAATTGTCGGACTAAAAGGGCATCATATTGACAAGTTTGTAGAGCCTATCTTTGAATCCTTAGAAAATATTGATGATGTATCTATCAATATAGCAACTCAGCATCCTTTTGAGCAAGCGAATATAGTCAGGAAGATTAAGCCGGACGTAATTGTGATTCATACAGGAGGCAATAACATTAGTGCAAAACATGGCCTGCCAATTCTTCCCCTTTATGGGCCCAGCTATAATTATATGGGATATACAGGAGTATTTGAGATTGGAAGGCGTTTAGCAAGAGTTGTAAAGAATTATCAGTTTAATAAAAATATAAAAAAATACAGGCCATTGCCATTTAAAGAATCCTGGTATGAAAAAAATCCATACACCTATATTAAAGAAAATTAGAAGGTTGACCAAAAAAATTGGAGACTTGAATTAACTAACTATTAATTCGGGTCCCTTTTTTAAAAGGAGAAAAAGATGGAAAAAAAGAAATATCCGGCAGGATTGGATATTAGAGTGCTGGTGCCGATTATAAGCTTAAGTCTGTCTCTGATACTACATATATTACTGCCGGCTAATAAGAATTACACACAAAAGGAATTTACTTACTATACCGGTTTTTTAATTCTTATGCTGGTAATTTACACTGTTGTTATGATTATTACTATATTTCATAAAAAATTTCGTAAAAAAATGGCCCATAAAAGCTGGTTTATAGGAGTTGCATTTTTACTGCTAAATTTATACAATCTTGCAACCATTAAATTTATGTTAATTCCAAGCATTTATTTTCCCAGCCCCGAAATAATTTTCAAGGTATTTATAAAGGACGGGGCATTCTTGCTAAAATGTCTGGGATACTCGGGAAAGCTTTTAGTAACAGGTTATCTATCAGGCTGTATATTAGGAATTTTGACAGGAATCCTGGTAGGATGGAGTACTTCATGGAATTACTGGATTAACCCTGTAATCAAGGTAATCGGACCAATACCTTCTACTGCCTGGGTACCCATTGCTTTAGTTGCATTTCCTACTTCTTTTACAGCAAGTGTTTTTTTAATAGGGCTTGCGGTATGGTTTCCAACGACAGTGCTTACAAGTTCCGGTATCTCAGGTGTGAAGCAGGCATATTTCGAAGTGTCCAGTACCCTGGGAGCATCTACTATTCAAAATATATTTAAAATTGCAGTGCCTTCTGCCATGCCCAGTATATTTATTGGAATATTTAATGGGACCTGTGCTTCGTTTTTAACTTTAATGACAGCAGAGATGCTGGGTGTTAAATATGGGCTTGGCTGGTACATTAACTGGCAGAAGGATATGCTTTCTTATCCGAATGTCTATGCAGGATTGATAACTATAGCAGTTACATTTTCATTGTTAATTACCTTGTTGTTCAGAGCAAGAGACAAAATTTTAGTATGGCAGAAGGGAGTAATTAAATGGTAAAAGATATTAATGGCAAAATAGAAGCTCTTCATGTCCATAAATATTTTATAAAGCCGGAAGGAGAGAAGGTATACGCCCTTAACGATGTAAATGTAGCCATAAAGCCAGGAGAATTTATTTCTTTAATTGGTCCTTCAGGATGTGGGAAAACAACATTTCTAAGACTGGTTGCAGGTCTTGATAAGGCGAATTCAGGGGAAGTAACCCTGGACGGAGAAAAAATTGTAAATGCGGGTTATGAGAGAGGTTTGGTATTTCAGGATCCGACCTTATTCCCCTGGCTTAATATTAAGGAAAATGTAGCTTATGGGCTGAAAACAAGAAAAGTCTATAAAGATAAAAAGAATGAAGTGAATGAATTTATTCATCTGGTGGGCTTAGACGGTTTTGAAAAGTCATACCCTCATCAATTGTCTGGAGGTATGGCACAAAGAGCTGCCCTGGCAAGGGCATTGGTAAACCATCCCAAGGTACTTCTTCTGGATGAACCTTTTGGGGCATTGGATGCATTTACCAGGATGAATATGCAGGATGAATTGCTTAAAATATGGAAAGACAGAAAGACTACAATGATAATGGTGACTCATGATGTAGATGAAGCAATTTATCTAAGTGACAGAATTGTGGTAATGTCAGCCAGGCCAGCAAAAATTGAAGATATAATAGATGTTGATATGGGACGTCCAAGGGGGAGGGATATGCCGGAATTTTTGAACATGAGAACTAAAATATTACAGATTCTGGATTTTGCCGGTAAGCGGGAGGAACCTGAATACATGATATAAGGGGAATGGATTCGTAATAAATGATAAACATGGTGAAATTTTATATTAGGAGGTTATTTATGAAAGTAAAGAAATTAGCAGCAGTACTTGTAAGCGCAATATTTATGTTATTAGTAATAGGATGTGATAAAAAAGAAGCTCAAAGCGACAGTAAAGAGGTAAGCCAGACTTCAACAGAGGAAACTGCCGTTAAGGATGATTATGTTATTAAAGTTGGGTATGGAGGAAGTTTGTGCGAAGCTCCAGTTCATATTGCATATGAAAAAGGATATTTTGAAGAACAGGGAATTAATGTTGAGCTTATTAAACTGAATCCGGGTACGGGATTTGATGCAATTACTACAGGAAAAGTAGATGTAAATTTTGCTCTTTTGGCAAGTCTGGTAGATCCATTAGCGAATGGACTTCCTGCAAAAATTACAACAGGAGTACATACCGGATGTGATAAAGTATTGGTAAAAAGCGATTCGGGAATTGAATCAGCTAAAGATTTTGTGGGTAAGAAGGTTGGAGTTGCAAGTTATACGGCAAGCCCTTATATATATTTAAGAAGGGTATTGGCAGATAATGGCGTAGGAGTTAATGTTGATAATGCAGAAGTAGAATTTGTAGTATATGGAGCAGCGGATCTTCCATTGGCTTTGGAGAACGGAGCAGTGGATGCGGTTGCAATGAATGACCCGACTGCTTATATTGCAGCAGATGAATATGGATTTACCACTTTATTTGACTCAGCTATAGATGAACCTTACAATGAACAGTATTGCTGCTCAATTTATATTAGAAATGAATTTTTGGAAGAACATCCTCAGCTTGCAGAAAAGTATACCATAGCAATTCAAAAAGCAAGTGCCTGGGTTCAAGAAAACCCTGATGAAACAACTCAGATACAGGTGGATAATGAATGGGTAGCAGGTGATGCAAAAGCCAATGCAGAAGTATTAAAAACATTTAATTATATTCCGTCTGCCAGCGGAGCATATGAAGCATTTGGCATAGTAGCAAAAGAGATGCAGGAAATGGGAATGATTAGTGAAGATGTAAATGTTGAAAAATTAATAGAAAATAGCTTTGAACTCTTTGATGGACTGCCTGAGGAATATAAATAGACCGGATATTTTGAGTTTTGCAGTAAAATAAAGTAAGAGATGCCCCCAATTCCAGTATTTACAAGGAATTGGGGGCTTGCTGCTTTGTCATAGCAGACAGGCCCAGTCTAAATGAAGCAATGTGTAACTGCAAAACAATAAGAAAATATCTACAAAATGTTTTAAAGAAATGATATACTGTATGAGGCAAAAGGGGAACATGCAAAAGTAAAGGACGACATAGGATATGAAACAGAAAATAAAAAACAACAGTATGCTGATGCTGACAGCTTTAATTTGGGGAAGTGCTTTTGTGGCGCAGAGTGTAGGGATGGATTATATAGGTCCATTTACCTTTAACTCAATCAGATGCCTGATGGGAGCTCTGGTGCTCCTTCCGGTGATTTGGGTTTTGGGGCGGAAGAGCAGGCTGAAAAGTGCCGGTGTACAGGACTCTCATACTCAGGCTGGGAAAGAGGATAAGAAAACACTGTGGATTGGGGGAATCCTTTGCGGGATTGCTCTGGCAGCAGGAAGTTCCTTTCAGCAGGTAGGACTTCTCTATTCCAGTGCCGGAAAAGCTGGGTTTATAACAGCACTGTACATTTTGATTGTACCGATACTTGGGATTTTCGTTGGAAAAAGAGTAGGGATTAAAATCTGGGCAGGCGTGGGAATTGCAACTGTGGGAATTTATTTTTTGTGTATAAAGGAAGGGTTCTATATTGTTTTCGGAGATTTGCTGATGATGGCAGGCGCCCTTATGTTTGCCATACATATTCTGATTATAGATTATTTTGCCCCCAGGGCGGATGGCGTGAAGCTGTCCTGTATTCAGTTTTTTGTATCTGGTATTCTCTGTGCCGCTCCTATGCTGATATGGGAAAAACCGACAACGGGTGAAATACTTGCGGCACATTTACCGCTGCTTTACGCAGGCGTTCTGTCATGCGGAGTTGCTTATACCTTGCAGGTGATTGCACAGAAAAATGCAGACCCTACTGTGGCTTCCCTGATATTGAGCCTGGAGTCTGTGTTCGCGGCATTGACGAGCTGGGTAATTATGAATGAAACACGGACACCAAAAGAATTATTTGGCTGTGTTTTAGTCTTTATTGCCATTATTCTTGCCCAGCTTCCTGAAAAAGCGCCCCAGGAAGATAAAAAACAACAACAGCTGGAATCTTCCTAAAAACAGGAGGTTCTGGCTGTTATCATTTTATTCTAACAGAGTCCGGATTTTATGATACTCAGCATCTACTTTGCTGTATTTTTTATTCAAGGCTTTTTCATCGAGAGTATCCAGGGGCGTCTGCCTGAGAAATTCCGTCAGCTCGGAAGCTGCTTCCGCCAGGGGCGTCAGTTCCAGGTTCAGGCACAGGCCTTTGAGAGTATGTATGGCCCGGAATGCATTCACGTAATCCTTTTTCTCGATAGTCTCTTTTACCTGAAGAAAGCTGGTATCTTTCAGGAACATATGCAGGTATTTTGAAATACGTTCATCATTTGACAAACGGCGCAGCGCATTGGGATAAGAAGCGCCGATTGCCTCGTAAAAATCATGTGGATTCACAACAATACCCTCTCTTTCTATCTCATAAATTTTTCAATAACATATAGGATTCCGTCTTCATCATTGGAACGTGTGATAAAATCAGCAGTATCTTTCACAATATCCTGGGCATTTTCCATGGCAACTCCCAGTCCTGCATATTCAATCATAGACACATCATTATATCCGTCACCGCAGCATATCATCTGATCGGCAGTCATCCCAAGACTGTTAAGCAGCTTTTGAAGAGAATAGGCTTTGTCAATGCTCTTAGGCATGACTTCCAGAAAAAATGGTTCTGAGAGATAAACATTAAGAAATGTATGAAAACGCTTTTTCATGGCATCCATTGCCTCTTTTACAATGGATGGATCTCCTGTGACCAGCAGCTTGTTTATCGGGAATTGCAGGTAGTCAACAAAGTCGGGAATCTCCAGCACCGGCATTTTATTAATGAAAGCTTCCCGGTGCGTATACTCGTTGGGGGTAATACCAGACAGGATATTCTCTCCCTCATATGTCAGGACATCCAGACCGGGAAAAGAAGCGGTAATTGCACACACCTCAGGGATAACCTCAGGCGGCAGCGTCCTGCTGTAAAGTACTTCCCCGTCATAGCAGCGGGTAATGCATGCTCCGTTAAAGGAAAGAATGTAGCCCCCATATTGAGCCAGCTTTAATTCTTCTGCAAGAGGCAGTATACCGTTAATAGGGCGGCCGCTTGCAAGTACCACTTTTTTGCCTTCCTGCTGTAATTCAATAAGAGCGTTTCTTGTAGGTTCCGTAATTTCTTTTTTAGAATTGGTCAATGTACCATCCAAATCAAGTGCCAGCATTTGATAATCCATAATTACCTCGTCTTCAGAGCTTCTACGATTTCGGGAAATTCCATTCCATGGGAAGCTTTTACTAATATTGTATCGCGGGCTGTTATCAGAGAGTCTATATGCTCCAGGAATTCAGCTTTTGTTTCATAATGGTAGATGTCTATATCTGGGTTTTCCCCTGCAGCACCCCGGGCAATCTCTTCAGAGAGAGTACCAATACAGATGAGCTGGCTGATACCGGCTTTCGCAGCATATTGCCCTACCTCGTAGTGCATTTCCTGTTCTGTCGGTCCCAGTTCAAACATATCTCCTAAAATAGCGACAGTACGTCCATCTGCCTGGCTGAGAACATCTAAGGATGCTTTCATGGAGTCGGGGTTGGCATTGTAACAGTCATCGATGATGGTCAAGAGTGGGGTTTCAATCAGATTGTTACGGCCTGCAAGGGGCACCAGTGCCTCAATTCCCTGTTTGATTTCTTCATCGCTCATGTCAAGGGCACGTCCTACTGAAACTGCAGCCAGGGCATTGTAAACCATATGTTCTCCAGGAACAGAAATATGTGCCGTAAATTCTGAGTCAGGAGTGCAGAATGTTGCAGATGTCCCTTTCAGCCCCAGGTTCTCTACATTTTTAACGGAATATTCACATTGGGGGCCAAACCCAAAGAATATAGGCTGAATCCGGTTGGCAGGGGTGACTGTCTGAAGCATATCATCATCTCCGTTGAGGATAATGCTTCCCTGGGGATTCATAAATAAAAACATTTCTGTTTTTGCTTTCAGGATGCCTTCTCTGGACTTCAGCTGCTCCAGATGAGCGCAGCCGATGTTTGTGAGAACGCAGATATCGGGCCGGGATATTCTGGCCAGCCGCTCCATTTCACCGAAATCACTGATTCCCATCTCCAGTATGGCAACTTCATGCTCTTCCTTAATATTAAAAATGGTGAGGGGAAGTCCGATTTCGTTATTGAAATTACCTTCTGTTTTTAACATATTATATTTCTGACTGACAACGGAGGCAATCATTTCTTTTGTACTTGTTTTGCCCACACTTCCTGATATTCCCACCACTTTCAGGCGAAGGGAGCGGCGGTAGTGCTCTGCAATATCTCTGAGCGCCTGGGCACAGGAATTTACCATAATATAAGGATATGCAGCATTTTCTATACGCTTTTCAGATACGGCACACAATGCACCGTCATGAATAGACTGGGGGATAAACATATGCCCGTCTACACGTGCGCCCCGAATTGCAATAAAAAGACAATCCTTCTGAATCTTACGGCTGTCTATGGTAACGCTGCTGACTTCCTTATAATAACTTTCTTCATCCCCATAATAAATGCCGCCGCATGCGACGGAAATTTCTTTTAATGTCATATTTCTCATGGTACATACCATCCTTTACTACATCAATATCTTGCTTTCAGGGATTTTTGGATAATCAATTCACATAAATCACCATACTCTATGCCCGCAGCTTTGGCTTCCTTTGGAAGAAGGCTGGCGACTGTCATGCCGGGAAGAGTGTTCATCTCCAGACAATATAAATTTCCCTCCGCATCCAGTAGAAAATCAGCCCTGCTGTATACGTTCAGTTTCAATGCATGATAAGCTTTTACTGTAAGAGTCTGCATTTTTTCAGAGACTTCCCGGCTGATGTCGGCAGGGCATACCTCGCGAGTGGCTCCATCCTGATATTTGTTGGCATAATCAAAAAAACCTGTTTTCGGAATGATTTCAATGGGAGGAAGTGCCTCGCCGTCTATAATACCACAGGAAAATTCGCGCCCTTTTATATAAGATTCAACAACAACCTCGTCTTCATACCGGAAGGATTTGGACAGGGCATGTGTGTATTCGTTCTGAGTGTTTACAATATAAACACCGATGCTGCTGCCGCCGGAACATGGCTTTACAACTACCGGAAATTGCAGCCCCAGTGATTCTAGAGACTTGTCAGAGACATTTTTATGAAGGCTTATCCCCTGGGGAGTATCAATGCCTGACTGCAGAAATACCTGCTTGGTAAAGCCTTTATCCATAGCAATGGCACAGCCCAGTGAATCCGGGCCGGTATATTTAATTCCAAGTAAATCGAAAGTGGCCTGCAATTTACCATTTTCGCCTTCTCCGCCGTGGAGGCCCAAAAATGTAATATCAGCCATACGGCAGAGTTCAATCACATTTGGTCCGAGGAAGCAATTGGATTCGCCGGGGCGTGAAGCTTTAATTGCCTCAATATCAGGCTCGTCGGTACTGATACCTTTTGCAATCTCAAGTCCATGTCCGGGAAGCGTGAAAACTTCCTCTAAACGGTCCGGATCATAGTCCAGACCAAGAAAAACATCCAGCAAAAACACATCATGTCCCTTTTCCAATAATGTTTTACAGATACCTGCACTGGAGGAAAGTGACACGTCGCGTTCTGAGCTGAGCCCTCCGGCTAATACAATAATTTTCATGACAATAAAATCTCCTTTTTAATACTCCTTGTTCATATCGTTCAAAAGCTTTGTCTTCGTATCATAAAGCTTCTGGGATAAGTCTACGTAAACCCTGTGAGGATAGAACAGACGCTTTGTTTCGTCCCAAAGCGTATCCTTTTCCTGCTTGCAATATTCTGCAATCTCCATGACAGATGGAGATTTGTATACACATTCTCCGTGAATAAATATGGGCTTTAACATCTCGCGCATAGTGTAACTGCCGCCGGGAAGCCGGGTTTTCTTCCAGGTTGCATTGGGGTCGAACAGTAAAAGCTCCTGATCGGTATCATAAATTTCATCAACAAAACAAACCAGATCCGCCCGGATTTTACCGGTCTTTTTATCATATACACGATAGATTGTCTTGTTGCCCGGATTTGTAATCTTTTCAACATTTTCTGAAATCTTAATTTTAGGAATAAATTCTCCCGCCTCGTTTTGTATAGCCGCCATTTTATACACACCGCCGAAAGAAGGGCAGTCTTTGGAGGTAATCAGATTTGTGCCTACTCCCCATGAGGTGATGGCAGCACCCTGCATCTTCAAATCGTGGATTAACAGCTCGTCCAAATCATTGGATGCGGCAATAAAGGCATCTGTAAAACCGGCCTGATCCAGCATGGCGCGTGCCTTTTTGGACAGATATGCCAAATCACCGCTGTCGAGACGGATACCGTAGGATTTTGGGGTTATGCCTTCGTCACGCATCTCCTGGAAGACACGGATTGCATTGGGGACACCGGATTTCAGAGTGTCATAAGTATCTACAAGAAGTGTGCATGAATTAGGATATAGCTTTGCGTATTCTTTAAAAGCAGTATATTCATCCTTAAAAGTCATAATCCAGCTATGGGCATGTGTTCCCATAATCGGGACGTCAAAAAGCTTGCCTGCCAGTACATTAGAGGTACCTACGCAGCCTCCGATCATAGCTGCTCTTGCACCATACAGACCGGCGTCAGGCCCCTGGGCACGGCGCAGGCCAAACTCCATAATACCGTCACCCTGGGCGGCAAAAACAACACGGGAGGTCTTTGTCGCAATCAAACACTGATGATTGATAATATTCAAAATTGCAGTTTCAACAAGCTGTGCTTCCATGATAGGAGCAACCACTTTCAGGATTGGTTCTTTTGGGAAAATGACACTCCCCTCAGGAATTGCATAGATGCTTCCGCTGAAATGGAAGCCGCTCAGATAATGGAGGAAATTCTCGCTGAACATACCGAGTCCCCGCAGATAATCCACATCTTCATAGCAAAAATGCAGGGTTTTGATGTATTCAATGACCTGTTCCAGCCCTGCCATAATGGAGTACCCGCTTCTGTTTGGGTTACTTCGGAAGAATACATCGAATACAACGGTTTCATTTTCCTGAGTTTCAAAATAGCCCTGCATCATAGTCAGCTCGTACAGGTCTGTCAACAGTGTAAGATTTTGCGCACCCATAAATAATCTCCTTTTGAGTCATCAATATTCATTCTGAACTTTTTGGGTAGTGACATGTAAATTTAAGTGCAGTGAAAAGTTTGTTTTTCACTTTCATTTTCTATGGAATCAAGTATAACATATGTAAAAAGAAAGTAAAAGGAAAAGAGTTTGTATTCAGGTATGACAGTTTTCCAGTTCACCACCACTAGCCTGGTAGATGGTGATACTGCCCTTATTCTTTTTGGATTCATACAGTGCATGGTCAGCATATTCAAGCAGTTCCAGGGTAGTGATGCCGTGCTCGTAACGGGCAATCCCGAAACTGGCGGTGACTCCCCGGAAGTCCTCAAAATGCTTAATCTCCATGAGCTCCCGCTGGATGCCATGACATGTTTCTAAAACATTTTCTATAGGCTCATTTTTAAATAAAATACAGAACTCGTCCCCTGCGAAGCGGAATGCCGGATGGGGCTCACTGTACTGTTTTAATATGGCGGCAAATTCTTTCAAAAAATCATCGCCTCTTATATGTCCCAGCGTATCATTTATTTTCTTGAAATCATCCACATCAATCATTGCAAATACAAAATTGTCAGGGCTGTTTTCTATAGCATCTAAATGTTCCTGCAAGGCTGTACGGTTGTAAAGAGAAGTCAGGGTGTCACTTAGCAGCTTTGTCTTTAGCTGGAACCGTTCTATCTCTCTTTTGACACTGGCTTCATTTTTTAGCCGCTCATAATAAAGGACGACTAATGAAATAGCATAAATAAAAATCAGTATCGCCAGAGTAATCCCGAAATTAATGACTCCCTCACTGTCCTTAAAAATACTGACTTTATCCGGATCCCAGAAAATCAGTAATTCCCCCACTATTTCCGTAATCAGGCCAAGAACTGCCGTTGTAGTCGTAAGACGGTAGTCCCCATATACTGTGGTCAGTATAATTGGAATTCCAAACAGCATATGGAGAGCCGGAAAGATATTATGGACAATAAGCAGGATGAAACAAATCACAACCAGGCAAAGAGATACCGCATATTTTTTCAGGGTTCTGCTTTTGCTGTTTCGAAGCACTAAATATAAAATGCCGACTGCTATTAAATTCAGTACTGCGGGAGACACAATATATTTGAATATATAAACTGGTATCGTTGACGTTGGAATATCCAAACGGTATAAGACCCAAAACATTAATAGTTCTACTCCAAAAGCAGTAAGTACAGACCAAAGATTGATTCTTTTGTGTAATTCCATCCAGCGGTCTTCGATTCTTGCATCTTCCTCTTGAATTTGGATAATAGGTGGATTCTGCATCCGGCTTTCACCTCTTTCTTATCACTGTATCCTCAGCGTGGCCGGGCGGGTTATACCAGGTCTGCATTTTTGTGAATTGTCTCCCGGATTATATTCTGTACATAATGACCGATATGTTTTTTCTCTTCCTTGTCCAGATCATTTGGATAGATAGGCTTTCCATATTCAATTATTACATGAGTTTTCTTAATACGCGGAAACTGCTTCTCAAATATAGCGCAGGTATTATTCAGAGATATCGGCACAATAGCACAGTTTGTTTTAACCGCAATTTTAAAAGCCCCGTCTTTAAACGGCAGCATACTCAGTTCTTCTCCTTTATTTCTCGTACCTTCCGGAAAGATACAGATGGAGATTCCTTGTTTAACATAATCAATAGCCTGCAAGATGGTTTTCAACCCCTCTTTTGGATTCTCGCGGTCCAAAAACAGACAGTACAGATAGCGCATCCAGGTGGAGAGCAGCGGAATATGCTCCATTTCCTTCTTGGCCACGTATCCGGTCAAGCGTTCGCACCGGCTGTAGGTAAGCAGAATATCAAAAAAGCTGCGGTGGTTGCCGATATAAAGTACCGGTTCATCGGGGATATTTTCCGCACCGATAATGGTTGTCCGGACACCGGTCATTTTCAGCATCACACGAAATGCCCATTGTACGGCGCGCAAGGAACTGTAGTCTCGCTTACTGCGGCTGAATTTGCCGATGATCCATTCCACAAAAAACACAGGAATAGAAAAAATTAAATATAAAACCAAAAAAATTGAAATACATATAAACCGGAACATCAGAGGAACCTCTTTTCTTTCAAAATGTCATGCATTTGTAATTATACAAAAGCAGGCATCAAAAAACAAGTAATGTAAGGAATATTCAATAGAAAACCCAAGTTTTTATAGCGGAAACGGATAAAAAAGGTTCTGCTTCAGACTAGTTATGTGCAGTACCGAAAAAAGAATAATCGGGACATTTACATAATAAGATAATAATGAGAATATACCGCGGGGATTGGATATGAAGAAGAAAATATTGTATCTGGCGGGGTTTTTGCTTGTGCTGATGCTGACGGGGTGTATTTCGCGGCCACAGAAAACCGAAAAGCTGCGGGATTTGGAGTTTACTGTTATAGATAAGGAGAGGGTACCGAATGAACTAAAGCAGGCAATTCTGGAAAGCAGAGAACTGCCATTTAAGCTCACATATGCGGATCAGGGGTATCTGTTTATTGCAGAAGGATATGGCCCCCAGCCGAAAAGTGGGTACAGTGTGGAAGTGACAGGACTTTATGAAACAGAAAATGCTGTTTATATACATACGAATCTGCTGGGCCCTGAAAAGGGAGAAAAGACGAAAGATGTGACGACTTACCCTTATGTAGTGGTAAGAATGGAATATATAGCAAAAAATGTTGTTTTTGATTAGAGGAGGATGCATATGGAATTAATCAAGAAGCCGATTCATTACACACAGGAGGGGAAACGGACCTTTGACCAGTTTTACCTGGATGAGGATTACAACGTTCCAGACGCAAAGGATGATGTACAGCAGATTATCAGAGGAACCGGAACGATAAAAATTGAAGATATTAAATTGGTTGAGAATTACATACGCATTTCTGGGAAATTATATTTTCAGATTCTTTATTTGACAGCAACAGGTGATCCGCAGCCGGCAGTTCTGGAAGGAAAGATTCCTTTTGAAGAGATGGTGTATACAGACGGCGGGGAAATGGAAAACTATTTCATACAGAACATCCGTATAGAATTTGCCGCAACATTAGTACATTCCAGAAAATTGAGCATCCGGGCTATGATAGAGATGGAAATCGGAAGAGAAAAACTGGAGGATGAGGAGACCACCGTAGATGTGGACTGTTCGGTTCCGATTCACAAGAAAATGAAAAATGTAAATCTTCTGGAACTGCACACAACGAAGAAAGATACATACCGGATTAAAGAAGAAGTTACCCTCCCTGGCACAAAGGAGAGTATCGGACAGCTTCTTTTGACGGATGTGGGCAGCAGAAAATTAGAAATCAGGCTGGGGCAGGATGAAATGCAGATAAAGGGCGAACTGCTTATATTCTGCATGTATAAGTCAGAGGACGGAAAGACGGACTGGCTGGAACAAAGCGTTCCCTATGAGGGCAGGATTGAGTGCGCCGGTGCGGAGGAAGGGATGTATTATTATGTCCACAACAACCTGGAAGACACTCTTGTGGATGTCCGGATGGATGAAGACGGGGAAATGCGTGTTCTGGGGATAGAGGGAACACTAAGCCTGCGGATGAATATTTATCTGGAAGAAGAGGTTGAACTGCTGGAAGACATGTACTCTTTGGAGCAGAACTGCAATTTTGATACAAGAGATGCAGTCTATGAAGAACTGCTTGTTCAAAATTATTCGAAATGCAAAGTGTCAGAACGCTTGTCCCTTCCGGAGCTAAAGGATGATGTACTGCAGATCTGCCACAGCGACGGCAGTGTGCAGATAGAGCATATGGAGCTGACAGATGACGGAATCCAAATAGAAGGAATTCTGCATATTTCTTTCTTATATCTGAAAGCGGATGACGCTGCGCCATTCGGAAGCTGGCAGGGGATTATGCCGTTTTCTTACTTGCTGGAGTGTCCGGGAATGACCGCTGACGCACGCTACAATATTTCTTATCACGTAGAACAATTATCTGTAAACCTGGCCGGCAGTGAGGCTGTAGAAGTAAAAGCTGTCCTGGCATTTGACACATTTATGAGGAAACCGGTCCATATGCAGGTGATTACCGATGTGGAACTCACTCCTATCTCTATGGAAGAAATGGAAAGACGCCCGGGAATTGTGGGATATATTGTGAAAGAGGGAGATGAGCTTTGGAATCTTGCAAAAGATTACATGACTACAATAGAAGGAATAAAGGAAATAAACGGATTGGAATCAGATTGTGTAAAGCCTGGTGATAAGCTGTTGATTTTTAAAGAAAACATGAGTATAATATAGGTATAATGTATACAAGATACACCGTATATATCTTTTGGAGGACACAGGATGAAACAGATAGAGTTAAAGGCACTTGCCAAAATTAATCTGGGGCTGGATGTACTGGGGAGAAAAGAGAACGGATACCATGATGTACGGATGGTAATGCAGTCTATTTATTTATACGATGATGTGAAAATTGAGCGGATGAAAAGACCGGGAATTGAAATAAGGACGAATTTATATTTCCTTCCCTTGGATGAAAACAACATCGCATACAAAGCGGCTGCTATGCTGATAGAGGAGTTTCAGATAAAAGAAGGCGTCATTATTACCTTGAATAAGCACATTCCGGTGGCAGCAGGCATGGCGGGCGGCAGTTCGAATGCCGCTGCTGTCCTGTTTGGAATGAACCGTATGTTCGGGCTTGGGCTGTCGCAGCAGGAATTGATGGACAAGGGGGTAAAGCTGGGAGCAGATGTACCCTACTGCATTATGCGGGGGACGGTGCTGGCGGAAGGAATCGGGGAAAAACTAACGGAACTGCCGGCTATGCCTAAATGCGTTGTCCTGGTAGCAAAGCCGCCCATCAGCGTATCTACAAAAACCATATATAGTGCTTTGGATGCCCAGGAGATTATAAAACACCCGGACATTGATGGTTTGATAGCAGGATTGAAGAGAGGGAGTCTTCCTGAGATTGCTTCGGCAATGGGAAACGTTTTGGAGGATGTGACCATACCCATGCATCCTGTTATACAGGATATCAAAAATGAGATGAAAGCTGAAGGCGCTTTGAATGCAATGATGAGCGGAAGCGGTCCTACGGTTTTCGGTCTTTTTAACAGCAAGGCACAGGCAAGGAAGGCACAGGATAAAATTAGAGAAAAGGCACTGGCAAAGCAGGTGTATGTGACGAACATACACAGTGCGGGGAGGACAGAATATGGAACCTAAATTTGAAGTAACAATGAATGAGTATCTGCCCCTACGGGATGTAGTATTCAATACATTAAGACAAGCTATTTTGCGGGGGGAGCTGAAACCGGGAGAAAGACTGATGGAAATTCAGCTTGCCAACAAGTTGGGGGTGAGCCGCACACCCATTCGTGAAGCAATCCGAAAGCTGGAGCTGGAGGGTCTCGTACTGATGATTCCGAGAAGAGGCGCTGAGGTTGCAGAAATTACAGAGAAAAACCTGCGGGATGTGCTGGAGGTCAGGGCAGCCCTGGAGGAACTTGCAGTACAGCTCGCCTGCACCAGGATAAGCTATGAAGGAATAGAAAGCCTGAAAAAGGCAGCAAAAGACTTTGAAGCCACGTTAGACAGTGAGGACATTACAAAAATCGCCGAAGCAGATGTGGCATTTCATGATATCATATATCTTGCCACAGAAAACCGGAGGCTGATACAGCTCCTGAATAACCTGAGAGAGCAGATGTACCGGTACCGGGTGGAGCATCTGAAACAAAAAGAATGCCATCCCCAGCTTCTGGAAGAGCACCAGGAAATCATCCATGCCATAGAAAAACGGGAAAAAGATATTGCGGCAAAATTAACGAACCAGCATATCAATAACCAGGTAACAGCAGTCACCGGTAAACTGCGCAGTAGAGAAGAGTAAGAATATTCTGACAATGGAAAGCAAAGGGGACAGTCCCTTTTGTAAAGGGACTGTCCCCTTTGCTCACTATTGTTGTATAATTCTGGTAATTGTGTCAATACTCCCTATATCAATTAAGAAAGATAGAGGGAGTTACATATGAATGGAACATATATTATAAACAAATTTGAAAATAGGATTATTTTAATTCTTGCGATGATTATTGCGGTTTTAATTACTGGGATGATTGGCTGGCGCGTGAATCTGACTGCCCAGGCGAAGCTGCAGGAGCATTTGGCTGAGGAGGTGCTGCGGTTCCATATCCTGGCAAACAGTGACAGTGATGAGGACCAGGAGCTTAAGATGGACGTGAAGGCGCAGGTGCTGGCATTTTTGAAAGACTCCATGCCGGAGGGACTGAGTGTAGAGGAAACTGGAGAATGGATGCGCAGGAATACGGACAAGCTGGAGGAAGTAAGCCGGGATACGGTTCTTTCAGAGGGAAAAGATTATCCGGTGAGTGCAGCAGTGACAACCTGTTATTTTCCCGAGAAGACGTATGGTGACGTGACATTTCCGGCAGGAAACTATAAGGCATTGAGAATTGAAATCGGCGCTGCAAAGGGACATAACTGGTGGTGCGTTCTGTATCCTAATTTATGTTTTACAGATGCAACAAACGCAGTGGTACCGGAAGAAGGAAAAGAGGAGTTGAAAAATGTGCTGACAGAGGAAGAATATTCTCAGGTGACGGCACAGTCGGACTTTAAGATAAAGTGGTATTTCCTGGAGCAGTTTAAGGAGAAAGATTCGAAAGAAATTGAGTAAATGAATCCGGGAATCCGAACGGAGGAAGAATGACGGAATTTTTGGTAAAACATTTCGTAAAAGATTATGAGCAGGTGGAAAAGGTGTCCGTGCGTACAGCTTATGGTGTATTAGCCAGTATCGTGGGCATCTTTTGTAATGTGCTTTTATTTGTTGTAAAAATCATTGTGGGCCTGAGCCTGCGAAGCGTATCTGTAACGGCGGATGCGTTTAATAACCTGTCCGATGCAGGTTCTTCCATTATTAGTTTCATTGGGGTAAAAATGGCAGGTAAACCCGCAGACGCGGACCATCCCTTTGGTCATGGAAGAATGGAATACATAGCGGCTCTGATTGTATCTTTTTTGGTGCTGGAGGTGGGATTTACTTTTTTGAAAGACTCTCTGGCCAAAATAAGGACACCCCAGGAATTGCATTTTCATCTGGTATCAGTTCTTATCCTGCTGTTGTCTATTGGAGTAAAGCTGTGGCTGGGCATCTTTAACCGGAAGCTGGGACGAAAGATTGATTCTAAAGTTATGATGGCAGTATTTACAGACTCTATGGGCGATGTGATTACCACAGGCGCTACGGTCCTTTCTTTGATCTTCTTTGCGGTGACCGGAATAAACATTGACGGATTTGTGGGAGCCGGCGTAGCTCTTGTTGTAATGTGGGCCGGTGTGGAGATAGCAAAAGATACTTTGGAACCTTTGATAGGGGAAGGGGTAGACCCGGAATTGTATGTCAAAATAAAAGATTTCGTAGAAAAATATGACGGCATTGAGGGTACTCACGATTTAATTGTCCATAATTACGGACCGAACAGGAGCATGGCGTCTATCCATGCGGAAGTTCCCAATAATGTAGATATAGAAGTATCTCACGAAGTAATTGATAAAATTGAGCGGGATGCACTGGAACAGCTGGGCATATTTCTTGTGGTACATATGGACCCAATTGAAACGAAGGACGAAGAAGTTCTGAAAATCCGCGGCCGGGTTACAAAGATACTTGCAGATTTGGATGAAAACTGCAGTATTCATGATTTTCGGGTGGTAGAAGGAGAGAAACGGATTAATCTGATATTTGACGTAGTTGTCCCAATCCTATATGATGAGAAAAAGAGAATAGAGCTGCAGGAGGAATTGGAAACAAGAATCTGCAGGAATGATACCCGTTACCAGTGTGTCATCACTGTAGAACACAGCTTTATGTCCAGCAAAGGTGAGTAAGAGCAGCATAAAGAAATGAAAGATATCTTATTGAACGTTAGTAGTTCAATAAGCATACCTTCTTGAATATTAGTAGTTTAAGAAGTATAAGTTTCTCACTGCACTGAAAGACAAGAGAGAAAGAAGGTAAGATATGTATTCATTTGGCAGCAGAGTAAGATATAGTGAAATTGGACATCATGGAACTATGACACTGCCCGGTCTGATAAATTATTTTCAGGACTGCAGTACCTTCCAGTCCGAGGATATCGGACTGGGTGTGAAGGAATTGAAAAAGCGGAAAAAGGCATGGATTTTGTCTTATTGGCAGGTTATAATTGAAAGGTTTCCCAAGATGGGAGAGCAGGTGACGGTAGGGACATTTGCGACCGGATTTAAAGGGCTGTATGGAGACCGGAACTTTTTCATGAATGATGAACAGGGAAACCGGATCGCTTGTGCCAATTCTATATGGGTCTTTATGGATATGGAAAAAGGGAGACCGGCAAAACCGGGGGATGAGGATATCCTGCCTTACGGTATGGAGCCGCCTTTGGAGATGGAGTATGAGGGCAGAAAAATAAAACTTCCCGAGTCCAGCGAAGACTTCCCTTCTTTTCCGGTACGGAAATACCATATAGATACAAATGAGCATGTAAATAACTGCCAGTATGTTCAAATGGCACTGGAAGTATTGCCGGATGAAATAAATGTCCGCCAGCTTCGTGTGGAATATAAAAAGTCTGCCGTGTACGGGGATATCATCCGCCCTAAGGTGGCTTTTGAAACTGAGAGGACAGTCGTGGAGCTGTGTGACAAGAATGGGACCCCATATGCAGTGATAGAATTCAAATAGAGGAGATGTGGCAATGAAATTAGGAGAAAAACAGGTTTTAACCGTTGTAAAGAAAGTAGATTTTGGAGTATACCTGGGCAGTGAGGAAGAGCGTGTACTGCTCCCCAAAAAACAGATACCCGGAGAGATTGAATTAGGTGACCCGGTGGAGGTTTTCCTATACAGAGACTCTGATGACAGGCTGATTGCGACTACAAATGAGCCAAAGATTACATTAGGAAAATTAGCGGTGCTGGAGGTCGCAGATGTAGGCCGTTTGGGCGCATTTCTTGACTGGGGATTGGAAAAAGACTTATTCCTGCCCTTTAAAGAACAGACAGAAAAGGTGCAAAAAGGAGACAAGTGTCTGGTTTCTCTTTACATTGATAAGAGCAGCCGTCTGTGCGCTACAATGAAAGTTTATCATTTACTGCAGACAGATTCCCCTTATAAAAAGGATGACAAGGTGAGCGGAATCATTTATGATACCAGTCCGGAATTCGGGGTGTTCGTGGCGGTGGACAACCAGTACTCAGCGCTGATTCCTCAAAAAGAGGTCTTCGGGAACCTTAAAGTTGGGAATATTGTAGAGGCCAGGGTTACGGCTGTGAAAGAGGACGGCAAGCTGGATTTAAGTGTGAGGGACAAGATTCCGGAGCAGATGGATAAGGATGCACAGTATATCATGAAGGTGATTGAAAGCCATAATGGGGTACTTCCCTTTACCGATAAAGCGGACCCTGAAACAATTAAGCGGGAGTTCGGCATGAGCAAGGCAGCTTTTAAAAGAGCTGTGGGGCGTCTGCTGAAGGCGGGTAAGATTGAAATTACAGGAAAGGATATTAGAAGCACTGGCCGGTAAGGCGTTTATCAGCATAAAGAAGGGGCTATTATGAGAATCGGCATATGTGACGATGAAAAACTTCAGAGAGAGTACCTTAGTAAACTATGCCTGGAATGTGCAGACAAGCTAAAGATTGACTGTGACATTGTAGAATTTTCCGCAGGACAGGATGTATTAAACTATCAAGGAGAAATGCTCACGTTACTTTTGTTGGATATTGAAATGGAGGGTATCAACGGTATTGAGGTGAAAGAGCATATAGAACACAGTAACATGATATGGAGAATCATATTTGTTTCCAATCATGAAGATTGTGTTTGGTCTGCTTTTGGAATAAATACGCTGGCCTTTGAGAGAAAACCAATCAGTCGTAATCGTATGGAGAGATGGATTCGAGCAGCAGTCAAAGAATTTGATAGCAAAATCATAATAAAATTTGAAAAAGATAACACAGCCACCTGGTCTAAGGTTGAAAACCTGTTATATTTGCGTGCAGAGGGAAATTATACTATTGTACATACAAAATATGCGGAATTCATCATTAGTAAAAGTCTCAAATATTGGCAGGAGCAGTTGCCAAAGGATAGGATGATAAGAGTCCACAGGTCTTATCTTGTTAATTTAGATTATGTGGAAAACGTGGCGAAAGATGAAATCAGAATGAAACATGTCAAAAAGAGTATTCCGATTGGGAGGACAAACAAAAAGAATTTTATAATTCGATATCAGGCTTTCATACAAGAGAGGATAAGGAGTAGATTGCGATGATGGTATATGCATACATAGAAGCCATAATACTTATGGTTATGGAATTTACCAAGTATTTCATGGCATACGAAGTTATCTTAGGGAGGAAAAGAAACAAAAGCCTCATTCATGTAGTGGGATTTTATGTATTAGCTGCACTGCTGCAGTTCGTAATAATAACCGCTGCAGATGAAACGTGGGTAGGCATATTTGTGCTATGTTTTGGACTTTTGATTCCAATTTACTTTATAGAAGGTTCCATGAAAAAGATAATCGAGTATGTCTTGATTGTTGCAGCAGTATCAATTATGGACATTTGGGGAGATATCATCATAGATCATCTATACATTGGCGGCGGATATCTTATAGAAGTGGATGTGCTGAAGACTATTTTGGGCAATCTTCTAAGTTTAATTGTCCTGGGAACTATTGCTGCAGTCAGAATCATTAGAAATAAGAAATATAAGAATGAGCCTGTTTTCCTGTCTATGACGCAGTATTTCATTATCGGAATAGGGCTTGTAAGCAGCTTGTTGATATTGGCGGGAATGCAGTACATATTCGCAGGAGATGAGATATCTGCCCAGGAGAAAACAGCTTGGTATTTTATAAGTGCTTCTGCCGGCTGCATGTATGTGGCACTAAGTATTTACCAGACATTAACGGCTAATCGTGCGGAACAATACCGGAAGCAAACAAAAGAGTATGAAGAATTTATGCGGCTTCAGGCCGAGTATACAAAAAGTATAATGGAGAGGGACCAGGTACTAAGGCGCTTTAAGCATGATATGCACTCACATTTTACTGTGATTTCGGAATATTGCAAAAAAGAGAGGTATCATGAGCTGCAGGATTATCTGGCCGCAATACATGTATATTCGGGCTTATATGAGTCAAAAAGGCTTGTAGGAAATACCGTAGTGGATGCGGTAATATATGATTTATGTAAAATCGCAGAAAAAGAAGGGGTTGCCATACAGGTTACCGGTACGATCCCTGCAGAATGTACCATAGAACCATATGACTTATGTATTTTATTTTCTAATTTGTTAAGCAATGCAGTAGAGGCAAGTGCAAGATTACAAGAGAAAGAGAAAGTGATTTATTTAGATGTATATTACTATAACAATCAGTTCTATTTATCTGTCAAAAACAATGTGGAATGGGAAGTTTCCATTGAAGGCGATAAGATGACAACAAGTAAAGATGACAAGAGTTTGCACGGCTTTGGAGTTTATAATGCGAAACAGGTCGTAGAAAAATATGGCGGAAAGATAACGTTTACCTGCCAGGATGATATTTTTAAAGTAGAAATATTAATGTGAAGCGGGTATATACAATCCCCCACTTAGCGCATTGTGTGCTTGAAGTGGGGGATGTTTGTTATGTATTCAAATAAAGGGTATAAATAGGCGTTTATATAAAAAAGGGGGCTGTAAAATAAGTTCTTAATTAAGAATCGCCAGTTCCGGCAAATGCCGGTTCTGGTGATTCTTCGTTTTTTTATCTACTTTTTATGATAATGATTGATTTTTCCATAAAAAAGCGTACACTTA
>JACERV010000024.1 GCA_013911065.1 Ruminococcus sp.
CGAAGCCCAGGAAAGGAAGCCGATATACCGATTGCTCCATCATTATAACAGCTTAAGCAACAAGATGGATAATTCCTTACTGGCTGTAAGGGATATTAACCATAAATATATTGTAGTAGAAAAGGAGAAAAATAATGAGTGAAAAAACAATGATTACAAAGGATATGTTAATTGGAGATATTTTAAGATTAGACAGCGGCCTGGCTCCCATCCTGCTGGAGATGGGGATGCATTGCCTGGGGTGTCCGTCCTCCCAGATGGAATCATTGGCGGATGCCTGTATGGTACATGGGGTAGATGCAGATGAGATGGCGGCAAAATTGAATGCCGGACTGGGGGAGACTGTATGAGCGCATTTTTAGGACCTGTTCATGTGAAAATGTATGGACGCATTTTATATCAAGATGAAATGTCAAAAGCCATGCTGGACCTGGTAGCAAAAAATGGCTGGGGAAATGATATAGAGAACAGCGTAAACAGTGAAGCTCCGGAGGCATCAAAGGAACCTCTTGAAAATATTATCGACCAGAGTAATATTCATGGCTGGCTAAGCCAGGCAGTGGAAAACTGTGAGAAGCGTTTTTCTAAAGTTGTAAATGAGATACTGGAAGAGGATCCTAAGCGGATTGACGAACTTGAGAAGGTCATGAAAGAATTAGGGCGTCAATACGACCTGCCGGCAGAATTAAATGTAGAAGAAACCCACCAGACTATACATGATATTCTTTTGGATGGTATGCCTTGCGATTTCCCCTTTGCTATTACAGAGCAGGAGGCAGACATCGTAGGGTGGCAGGTGAAAAGCTGCCCTCATGCAAGATACTGGACAAATCCAAATTTTGGAGCAGACACCTACTACCGTTTAAGAGATTCATGGATAGAGGGAGTGCTTGAGAACAGCGGCATCATTTACAGCCATACAGAACCGGCAGAATATTTCATGAGAAAGGAAGGATAAAATGGATAGCGTAAAACTTCTTATAAAAGAACATGACAACATTCTGCGGATGCTGGATGTGATTCATAAAGCGTCATTAAATATATTGCAGGATGGGAAAATAGATATAGATGATTTTAAAAAGATGATAGATTTTATTCGCAAGTATGCAGATAAAACACATCACGGAAAGGAAGAGGACTACCTGTTTAAAGTCATGGTAGAAGACTTGGGAGGTCCGGCAGAAAAACTGATACGAAACGGTATGTTAGTGGAACATGATATTGGCCGTTTGTATGTATCAGATCTGGATGCGGCACTTGATGCTCACAAGGATGATCCCTCTGATGAGAACAGGTTAGCCATTTTAGTGGCTGCGGGCAGTTATGAGCAGCTTTTGCGGAGACATATCCAAAAAGAAAATGATGCCGTGTTTTCCTTTGGAGAGAGAAACCTGCCTCCAAAATCGGCACAGTGGGTAGAAGAGCAAACCCAGGCTTTTGAAGAAGATTCTGCAAATATTGCCGTACGGGAATACCAGTTACAGACACTTCAGGAACTTGAGAAAAAATATCTGTAAAAGATTCAGGAATTGATTTTCACAATCAGTTCCTGAATTTTTTATGCAGTTTTATCTAGCTTGTACAATGTTTTGCTAGTTGTATATCAGACAACTGCAATCTTATAAATCAGTTTTTTGTCCTTTTTTTATCTCATAGGGTGCAAAAAACGAATGTCTGGATTATATGCTTATAATTTCCCATTTGTTATGATGAAAATACAAAGTTTAGAAGAAGGGAGACGATTATGAAAAAGTACAGAGGAGCTATTTTTGATTTGGACGGAACACTTCTTAATACGATTTATGACTTATCTGACAGTGTGAATGCAGTGCTTCAGAAAATGGGAGCTAAAGAACATACTTATGAAGAGTATAAGCTGAAAATAGGAAGAGGATTTCGGAATCTGATGGAAGTCAGCCTGCCGGAAGGAACAAGTGAAGCAAAGATAGATGAGGCACTGGAATTGTTTCTTTCTATTTATGATAAAAAGTATATGGATAAAACAGTTCCATATGAAGACATCGGGGACGTTTTAAAAACTCTGGATGAGAGGGGAATTCTGATTGGTGTTAATTCTAACAAAAGAACGGATTACACACAGGCTCTCGTATCTCATCATTTTCCATATATAAGTTTTGCAGGGGTTATCGGGGAGCGGAAAGGGGTTAATAAGAAACCAGATCCCGTGTCTGCGCTGGAAATAACTTCTGCCATGAATCTGAAACCGGAAGAAGTTTTGTACATCGGTGATTCTAAGACAGACATTATAACCGGAAAGAACGCAGGAATGGATACTGCCGGCGTATTATGGGGATTCCGGGGAGAAGAGGAGCTGGCCCGGCATGGTGCAGATTATATTTTACATTCCCCAAATGAAATCTGCGGCTTGTTTTGCTGCGGGCAAGAAAAGTAAATCTGCATATAATATGATGTTGGGGTCAAAAGGTATTTTGACCCCTGATGCCTACGGATTGTTACGCACTTTGTGCTCTCACAATCCTAAAACATTCGAAATCCACCCTATTCGGGCTACTTTCTCATGTTTTACGGGTCCCAAAGTCATGCTTTTTCATGCAAGCATGAAACACATGACCTTTTGACCCTGGCATCATAATATTGAGAAATTATCTGGATGAACTGTAATCATAAATGAATCAGCAGGAGGTATTGGTATGTGTGGTATTGTTGGGTATAACGGAAAAAATCAGGCAGGGGAAATTCTTCTTGAAGGATTGGAAAAGTTAGAATATAGGGGGTATGATTCGGCTGGAATATCCGTTCATGACGGCAAGCATATAGGGAAGGTAAAAGCTGCCGGAAGACTTAAAGTATTAAATGAATTAACAAAAGGAGGAACTTCCTTAAAAGGTACTCTGGGAATCGGCCACACGAGATGGGCAACCCACGGTGTTCCTTCTGATGAGAATGCACATCCTCATTTCAATAAAGAAAAATCTATTTCGGTTGTACACAATGGTATTATTGAAAATTACATGAAGTTGAAGAAATATCTTGAGGACAGAGGATATGAATTTGTTTCTGAGACTGACACGGAGGTCATTGCACACTTACTCGATTATTATTATAAAGGGGACCCAATTGCGTGTATCATTAAAGTGATCCACAGGATAGAGGGCTCTTATGCTTTGGGAATTCTTTTTAAAGACCATCCTGATGAAATGTATGCAGTAAGGAAAGACAGCCCTCTCATAGTGGGGAAAAGCAAAATAGGGGGATTTATTGCCTCTGATGTGCCCGCAGTTTTAAAGTATACCAGGGAGGTGTACTTTATGGAGAATGACGAAATCGCCATTGTGGGAAAAAATGAAATCACATTTTATAACATTGATGAAGAAAAAGTGAAGAAAGATTCCATCACAATTGATTGGGACATAAATGCAGCAGAAAAAGCTGGATATGAGCACTTTATGCTGAAAGAAATCTATGAACAGCCCCAGGCTGTCAAAGATACTTTAAATGCTTATATGAAAAGCGATGACATCCATATAGAAGATGTGGGAATTACAGACGACATAATTAAAAATCTGAAAAAAATCAACATTGTTGCCTGTGGGTCAGCATACCATACCGGAATGGCTGCAAAATATATTTTTGAGGACCTTGTAAGGATTCCGGTTGAAGTGGATCTGGCATCCGAATTCCGGTACAGGAATCCGATTATGCAGGAAAATACACTTACGATTGTAGTTACCCAGTCTGGGGAAACCGCGGATACCCTTGCATCATTAAGAGAGGCGAAAAAATTAGGGGGAACGGTTCTGGGTATTGTAAATGTTTTGGGAAGTTCCATTGCAAGAGAGTCAGATTATGTAATGTATACTTATGCCGGTCCTGAAATTGCAGTAGCAACGACTAAGGCTTACAGTACCCAACTGATTGCACAGTATATACTGGCGGTTTATTTTGCAAAAGTAAGGGGAGAAATCGATAAAAAGCAGACAAAGGAACTTATGCTTGAATTAAAACGGATACCCCAGCAGATAGATATGCTTCTGAACAACAAGGAAAAAATACAGAAATTTGCCAACCGGTATCTGGCTGCACAGCATGTATTTTTCTTGGGAAGGGGATTGGACTATGCGATTTCCATGGAAGGCTCTTTGAAGCTGAAGGAGATTTCTTATATCCATTCAGAAGCTTATGCAGCAGGAGAACTCAAACATGGAACGATTTCCCTGATTGAAGAGGGGACTTTGGTAATTGCTCTGATGACACAGGAACATTTAATGAAAAAAATTGCCGCAAATGTGGAAGAGGTTAAAACAAGGGGTGCTTTTGTGCTGGCTGTGACCAATGAGGGGCATACAGATATAGAAGAGGGCAGCGATTTTGTCTTATATCTGCCGGTAACACACCGGTATTTTACAAACTCTGTGGCAGTAGTGCCTCTTCAGTTGTTTGCTTATTATATTTCTCTGGGCAGAGGGCTGGATATTGATAAGCCCAGAAACCTTGCGAAATCTGTTACAGTAGAATAAAGAAAATATGTGAAAAGAAAGCACTTACAGGATTTGCCCTGCAAGTGCTTTTTGTATAATAGGAAACTGCGTTTTCTGTTCAGACAAGTTTTCCAAAATGGCACTATTGACTGGCGTCAAAGTACTGTTTGTTTCAATTGTAATACGACAATAAGGAAGATTATAATTAATTTATGTAATTATATACTCAATATTTCAGGAGGAAGTTTGTATGTCTACGGGAAAAGAACTGCTGTTAAAATCAAATATTTTTACGGGCTGCATGGCACGTCCTAAAAATGAACTGATAAAGGAGATCGGAGGTGTACTGGTAAAAAGCGGTTATGTAAATGACAATTACGTGGATGCAATGTTTGAAAGGGAACTGTCATTTTCAACGTATTTGGGGAACGGAATTGCAATGCCACACGGTGTTGACAGTGCAAAAAAGGAAATCAGGGAGTCCGGCCTGACGGTAATGGTATTTCCAGAGGGGACAGACTGGGATGGAAATAAGGTACATATTGTAATTGGATTAGCCGGAAGAGAGAATGAGCATTTAAAAATTTTGGGAAATCTGGCAAATACGCTGATAGATGAAGCGTCTGTAAGGAAAATGATTGATATGGATGTTGATGAAATATACAGGGTCATAACAAATAAAGAATAACATTGCAAGATTGGAGAAAAGGAATGGTTAGTGAAAAGGTGGTTGTGAAAAACAAGTCTGGAATTCATGCAAGACCCGCAGGAGAATTGGCAGCGGTTGCTAAAAAATGTAATTCCGATGTCATCATATTAACTGGTAATAAAATCGTCAATCCTAAAAGCATTTTAAATTTAATGGCTGCAACAATACATAAAGGTACGGAAATTACAGTACAGTGTTCCGGTGATACAGAGAAAGAAGATTTAAAAATGATGATTGATGCTATTAACAGCGGGCTGGGTGAAGATGAGTAGGCCGCAAAGCCATTCATTTAATACACTGGTCAAAATAAGAAGGACTATATACGGCAGCAACATGAGAAGGAGGAACAAAAATGCAGGTAAGAGGAGTAAGATTACATGGTGCCGGGGACTTAAGGCTTGAGGAATTTAAAATTCCGGAGATTAAAGAAGATGAAATACTTCTTAAAGTAATCAGCGATAGTATATGTATGTCTACCTGGAAAGAGGTTAAGCTTGGCAAAGAGCATATCAGAGTTCCGGAAAATATAGATACAAATCCAGTAATTGTAGGGCACGAATTCTCAGGCATCATTGCACAGGTGGGGGAGAAATGGAAAAAAGAATATACTCCTGGTGAACGATTCGTAGTCCTGCCGGGAATTCCGGGCCAGATGGGGGCTCCCGGTTATTCTTACGAATATTTCGGCGGGGCAGTTACATATTGCATTATTCCCAATGATGTCATTGAAAAAGATTGTCTGCTTCATTATGACGGGAATACGTTTTACGAAGTTTCCGTGGCAGAGCCTATGTACTGTATTATCGGAGGCTATAACTCAAACTTCCATACCGATGATTTGTCCTATGACCATCATAAAGGAACCAGAAAGGGCGGAAACATTTTAATTCTGGGAGGATGCGGGCCCATGGGGCTGGGCGCTGTGAGCTATGCACTTGCTATGGAGAATAAGCCGGGGATGGTTGTAGTCACAGATATCAGCGAAGAGCGGATTGAACATGCAAAGAAAGTCATTTCTGTAGAGGAAGCAGCTCAGAAGGGCGTGAAATTACTTTACATCAATACATCAAATATAAATAAGGAGGTTGAAGAATTACTGTCCCTGACGGATGGTAAGGGTTATGATGATGTATTTGTATATGCACCAATACAGAGTGTGGCTGAGATAGGAAACCGTGTTTTAGCGTTTGACGGATGTATGAATTTGTTTGCAGGACCGTCAGACAATCAGTTCTCTGCAAGTATGAATCTTTATGACAGTCACTATAAGAAAACAAAGATTATAGGCTCCTCAGGCGGAATACGTTCGGACTTGGAAGAAGCTTTAGCTTTAATTTCGGCTGAAAAGATTAATCCCTCGGTTATGATTACCCATGTGGGAGGAATAAATTCCATTGTTGATGCAACGCTTCATCTGCCGGAAATTCCTGGAGGAAAGAAATTAGCCTATACCCAGTTTGACATGCCGCTCACAGCAATAGAAGATTTTAAAGAGTTAGGAAAAACAGACTTGCTGTATGCTAAGCTGGCGGATGCATGTGACCAGCATAATGGCCTGTGGAATAAAGATGCAGAGGATATATTGCTGGACCATTTTAATGTGGAAGTATAGGAGGAAAAGATTATGGGAGAAAGAGGAGCTATACGTACAAAGGTACAAAAATTGGGGGGATTCATGTCCGGCATGGTTATGCCTAACATTGGAGCCTTTATTGCATGGGGAATCTTAACAGCATTGTTCATTCCGACAGGATTTTTCCCGAATGAAAAACTTAGTGCACTGGTAGGACCTACACTTACCTATCTGCTGCCGCTTTTAATTGCTTATACAGCCGGATATAACATGTATGAAAGGCGGGGTGCCATTGCAGGGTGCCTTGCAACGGTTGGGGTCATAATAGGAGCAAATACAACGATGCTCATAGGTGGTATGATTATGGGGCCTCTGGGTGCATGGTGTGTGAAAAAATTTGATAACCTGATTAAAGGAAAAGTGAAACCTGGCCTGGAAATGTTAATTGACAACTTTAGTATGGGAATCATAGGTGTTATACTTTTAGTATTCGGATTCCTTGGCGTGGAGCCGCTGATTTCCGGGCTTTCAAACATATTTGCGTCAGGCGTTGATTTCCTGATGAATAATAACCTGCTTCCGTTAACTTCCATTTTCATAGCGCCCGGTCAGGCCTTGTTCCTGAATAATGCGATTAATCATGGGATTTTAACACCTCTGGCCATTGAGCAGGCTTCCGAAATGGGAAAATCCATCCTCTTTCTGCTGGAAGCAAACACTGGCAACTGGGCAGGCTTAATTCTTGCATTTACAGTATTTGGAAAAGGAATTGCTAAGAAGTCCGCACCCACAGCAGCAGTCATTCAGATTATTGGTGGAATCGGAGAGATTTCCGTACCTTATGCACTTATGAAGCCACTGACCATTCTGGGGCCAATTCTTGGAGGTATAACTGGGATTTTCTGGCTTCAGTTGTTTGACGGAGGAGCAGTTGCAGCAGTTTCACCAGGCAGTATCATTGCATTAGTTCTGATGTCACCCAAGGGGAAACTGCTGGTGAATGTAGGCGCTTATGTAGCTGCAGCAATTGTTTCCTTTCTTGTAGTATCTTTCATTCTAAAACGGGATAAAACAGTGGAAGAAGCTGCAGAAACTGTGGATATAGCGGGTACAGATCATCAATCCCAGGCAGCAGAGAGAGGAACAGAAGCGGCAGGAAGTTATTCCAAAAGGAAAATCCGTAAAGTTGCATTTTGCTGTGACGCAGGAATGGGTTCTAGCGCAATGGGGGCTTCCATGCTGAAAACGCAGCTCACGAAGGCAGGGGTATATGTGGATGTTGAGCATGCTTCAGTACATAGGATACCCAAAGATATTGATGTGGTAATTACGAATACAAATCTTGTTGATGCTGCGCGTAAGGCGGTATCTGAGGATGTACCAATACTTGCACTTAATGAGTTCCTGAATGGAGAAGAGCATAAGGCGATTGTAAAAAAGATTAAGGACATGATGGAGTAATGGGAAATTGACATGTCGAATTGAAAGCAGGTGTCAGATATGAATTTTACGCCGCGGTTGAGACAGATACTGCTAGTTATGTTAAATGAAGAGCTGATTTCCGTAAAATCTTTATCGGAACAGGTTGGAATCAGTAAAAGGACGATACAGCGTGAGCTAGAGTATATAGACCATTATTTGAAAAAATATAATGTCAGAATCCGCTCCAAAGCAGGCCGTGGAATATGGCTGGAAGGGACAGAGGAACACCGGGATCATCTATACCGGGAACTGAAAGACCAAAATTTGATGGATTCCACAAATAGGGAGGAACGCAGGAAGCGTCTCGCTGTAGAACTAATAAAGGATCAGGAGCCAAAAAAGCTTTATTATTTCAGCAATGCATTTAAGGTAAGTGAAACTACCATAAGCAGAGATCTTGAGAAAATAGAGTCGTGGTTCGCACCCTATCATCTTCGTATCGAAAAGAAACCTGGAATAGGTGTTGTATTACAGGGAAGTGAAAAGAACTACCGTACGGCAGCTCATGATTTTATCATCCACAATGTTGACAGTTCTGTAATCAAGTATATCTTTGAAGAAGATGAAAAGTTTAACGCCTCAGCAATTGAAAATTATGAGGAGATAAAAAATATCTTTAAAATATTGGACGATTCTGTTCTGAAAAGAGTCTGTCTTTGCTTCTCAAGTTTTAGGGATATCCAGGTTAACCGGCTGACGCAAGAATCCTATTATGAGCTAATCATACATGTTACGATTATAGTGGAGAGAGTTATTAAGGGAGAGATTATCGAGCATAATGAAAAACTGATGAATGAAATCAGAAAAGACAAGAATCTAAAAGCCTCTCTTGAAATTGTAAATGCTTTAGAAGAAGAATTTGAGATTGAGATTCCAGATAACGAACTGGCGTATATATGCCTGCATCTGAATTGCACAAAATTACAGTCTGTCGAAATGACAGACTGTGATTTTGGTGAAGAAGAACAGCAGAAATTGCTGGAGCTTGTACATGAAATCATTGTAGCGTATGATGAGGTGCTTTCCAACACACTTAAAACGGATGAGGAATTTGTGAGAGGCTTACTGGTGCATCTAAAGCCTACTCTTGTGAGAATGCGGAATTCGTTTCCAATTATAAATCCTCACCTGGAAGAAATCAAAGAGATTTATCCAGATATATATAAGCGCTGTAAATATGTAGGCAAGTTCCTGGAAGCAAGAACAGGCTATAAATTTCCGGAGGCGGAAATTGGTTTTCTGGCAGCCCATTTCGGCGCTGCAATTGTGAGGCAGGAAAGAGCGAAGGAAAAAAAGCGGAAAGTGCGGATTGGGCTGGTCTGTGCAAGTGGCATTGGAATTTCAAGATTGATGTCATCCAGGCTTGAGAAATATTTTCATAGCAGAATTTGTGTGAATACATATGGAAAAGATGATTTAACCCCCTTTGTAAAATCAAATAATGACTTTTTTGTCTCCAGTACATCTCTTGAGGATGATGAAAGCGAAGTCGTGTATGTAAATCCTCTTCTTCCGGAAAATGAATTGCGGATTATTGAGACTAAGGTATCTAAATTTGAACTGCTTGCCGGAACTCTGGAATCTGACAATGACTTTAACAGGCAGTTAGAAAAAATTAATTATCTGTCCGCTAAGATCCGGTTTGTTTTAAAGGAATACCGTTGTATAGAGGTGGATAAAGAAATAGGCTTTCGTCCGCTTATTCACTATCTTACCGGACAGATTGCGGATAATCAGGTTTTTGCAGAGATAATAGAACATGATATTTTAAAGCGGGAAGAAATTGCGACCCAGGTTATACCCCAGTTTGAAATCGGATTGTTTCATGCCCGTACCAAAGGAGTCAATAGTCCGTGTATCTATACCTGCGTCAACAGGGAAAAGACTGCTTTTGTTTACCCCTATTTGCAGAATATGCGGGCAGTCATAATGATGCTGGTCCCTTATGATGAAAATGCGGAGGATAACAGCAGAATGCTGAGCAGTATTAGTGAGGCGCTCTTTCAGGATGAGGAATTTCTGGAAGCGGTAAAGACGGAAGAGCAGGAAATGGTCAGGAGTTACTTGAGCGATATACTGAAAGAATATTTTCAGTGCTATCTAAATGAGCTATAAGGAAATTTCTTTTAAGGATAAAGTTTTCAGCAGATTGGGGAGTATGTGCAATGTGGAGCGTGACATGTACTTCCCAGCAATTTATCCTTAAGAATTTAGTTTTTTAATTTGAATTAAATGGAAAAGGTGTTGGTAATATTCTATAAAGATAAATGATTAAAAATAGCACTATTGACTAAAAGTATAATTTTTTTACAAGGATTGTTGACAAAGGTGTAAAGTTGATGTAAATTAAAAGAAAAATGAGAACGTTCTCAAAAAAGGATGAAAAGCAAACTCGATTTTATCGAGTTATATTTAAAGCAACAAATGAGAACGTTCTCAGATGATGAGAGTTGGAGTGATTAATATGGACCAAAATATAACAATAGAAGATGTCGCTAAACTTGCAGGGGTCTCCCGCGCTACTGCCGGACGTGTAGTAGGGGGCTATGGCAATACATCTGAAAAAAGCAGAGAAAAGGTATTGCAGGCAGTGAAAGAATTAAATTATAGGCCTAATTTGGTTGCACAAGGATTAAGAGGGCAAAGCACAAAGACGATTGCCGTAATTCTCGGAAGCATTAAAAATAATTACTGTAATCATTTGATTTATGCAGTAGAAAAGGAAGCACAAAAAAAAGGCTATAATGTTATTATTTGTAATACTCATGAAGACATCAGGCAGGAGATCCGCCATTTGCAAAACATGTACAGCAGACAAGTGGATGGAATTGTGATGATGTCAGCCTGCAGAACAGATGAAGAAATTGAAGAACAATATAAAGAGCTTTATAGCGGAGAAACTCCAATTGTTTTTGTAGATAGAAAAATTAAAGGTCTTACTTCCTGTGTAATTCAAAGTAATAATGAACTGGCTTCTTATGAGGCCACAAAATACTTGTTGGAACTTGGGCATCAGAGAATCGGTATATTGGCAACAGAAGATTATTCCACAGTAAATGAAAGAATTAAAGGCTATAAAAGGGCATTAGAAGAGAATGGAATAGTGTTTAATCCTAAAAATATTCAGTTTGCTGCTCAAAGTGAAAAAAATAAAGTTGCAGAGATGACTGCAAAATTATTGAGGGAAAAGTCACAAGTAACAGCAATTTATGTACTCAATAACAGTCTATGTGCAGGCGTGCTTTCAGAGTTGAAGAGGCAGAAAAAAAATATTCCAGAAGATATTTCTCTGCTTGTCTGGGATGATGAAGATTTGAATGAGTTATTAGAGATCACTACAGTGGTGCAGCCAATTGAAGAAATAGGAAAGATGGCAATAAATAAATTGATTCACGATATGCGAACCAAAAAGGGAGCAGAAGAAAGTACAAAGGAAATATTGGATTCACACATTATATATAGGAGCTCATGCAAAAAAGTGAATAGTTAATAATACCCAATAAAAGGGATTATTATAAAAAAGAAAGGAGAACATGATTATGGATTTAATTATGGGAATGAATAGCGGCTCATCATTTGATGGCATTGACGTTATTCTGGCAGAGACAGAACTGGATAAGGACGGGTTTCCAAAAGCTCCCCGCTTTATCTGCGGCGGTTCTTATGAATGGCCGGAAGAAGTAACAAAAATTGTAACAGAAGCTTTTGAAAACAGAGTGGATATGGTTGGATTGAATCGCCTGAATTACATATGCGGTGCGGTATTTGCAGAAAAAGCGGTTCAGTTTATGAAAGAGAATAATATCAATCCGCTTGATGTAAAAGTTTTGGGGCTTGATACTCAGACTATTTATCAGGAACAGCCGGACCATGCAAAAATCACTTCCATGACAGAGGAAGAAAAAGCAGACTGGCTGCACAGATGGTTGAATGGACCGTACCCGGCAGGAATGCAAATGGGGGAATCTTCCGTGATTGCGAATCTTACGAACATTGATACAGTTACGCATTTCAGACCTGCTGACCATGTGTGGGGAGGTGCAGCGGCACCGCTTATGCCGTATCTGGATTTTGTTTTATTTAGAAATGAAGAGAATCCAGTTATGACTCTTAACATAGGAGGAATTGCAAATCTTCATGTAGCAAGTAAGGATCGGAAAAATATGTTTGGGTTTGATACTGGTCCGGGAAATGCAGTATCCAATTATCTATGCAAGAAGTTAATTGGAAAAGACTATGACAAAGATGGAGAGCTGGCAGCGAAAGGAAAAGTAAATGATGAAATGCTGACATTTTATATGCAGCATCCTTTCTGGGACAGGCCGGTGCCGCGTTCTGGATGGGTGGGGGATTATAATGAAGAATATATAAATAGTGTTCTTGAAAAATTTGGACATCTCTCAACAGAAGACATTTTAGCAACAACTTGTGCATTTACAGGGGCAGCAGTTGCAAAAAGTATGATTGACAACATTCCGGAGGAAATCATTAATAAGACAGACAAGTTATATGCAAGTGGCGGAGGCGTCAGAAACCCTCAGATTATGAAAGAAATACAGGAAAGAATTCCTGGAAACATTGAGGTCACAACCTCTGCTGAAATTGGAATTCCACCAGAATATAAAGAAGCGATTAAGTTTGCGACCATCGCTTACTCTACTGTGAATAAAATACCAGGAAATATTCCGGCAGCAGGTCATGCCTCACAATATTCAATTTTAGGCAAAATTGCATTAGCACCCAGAAACATCAAAGGAGGCCCGCAATTGTAATTGAATATGCACACAATATACCACGAAAAAGTGAAAAAGGCTAGTTCAATATAAAAAATATTTATACTTTAAGAAGGGAAGGAGATTATATATGAAAAAGAAAATTTTAGCATTAATCTGTGCAGTTGCTTTAGCAGGCAGCCTTGCAGCTTGCAGCAGCAGCCCAACGGGAGGGAGTTCAAAAGAGGAAGAAAAGTCAGAATCAGTGAAGGAAGATAAAGGCCAATTGGAAGAAATTACAATTGGTGTATCTTTTGGACAAAATGTACATCCGTTTTTCGTTGCTATGGAAACGGGAATCAAACAGGCATGTGAAGATTTGGGAATTAAAAAATATAATATTTTATCAGCCGATAGTTCGTTAGAAACTCAGAATTCCCAAATAGAAAATCTGGTAACGATGGGATGTGACGTAATCTTATTAAATCCTTATGATTCCGAAGGCGTAGTGAATGCAGTTGAAAATGCTAATAGTGCAGGGGTGGGTGTGTTTACAATGGACATTGACTGTAAAGGGTCTACAGCATTTATTGCATCAGATAACCGCGAAATTGGAAAGATGCTGGCGGATTATGTAATAGACAAGTTAGATGGCAAAGGCAAAATTGCAATTATCGACGGTATTACAGTAACTTCACTGAAAGACAGAACAGAAGGATTTATGGAGGCTATTAAAGGAACTGACATTGAGGTAGTTGCAGAACAGCAAACTGCTCATGGGAGAGAAACAGCATTACAATCTGCGGAAAATATTTTACAGGCACATCCAGACATTAACGCATTTGTAGGTATTAATGAAAATTCCGGTATGGCAATTCTTAGTGCGGTAACATCTGCAAACTTAAAGGACGTATTAATTACAACTGTAGATGCAACTTCTGAAAATTTGGCTGCCATTAGAGATGGTAAAGTAGAAACAGGTGTTTCACAAGACCCGTATCAAATGGGATATCAGGCGGTAGAGCAGGCGATTAAGTGGTGCAACGGCGAACAGATTGATAAGTTTGTAGAAGTTAAAGTAGAATATATGAACAAAGAGAATGTTCAGGGATTTATTGACAGGGAGATTGGATACGGAGTAGAAATAGATTAATATTTAAAGTGCTGAGATAGCGTGGAACCACCTGGATTATCGGGTGGTTCCTACCATAAATAAGGAGGTGGAACATGTCTGATGTAGTTGTAAAGATGAAAGGGATATCAAAAGCATTTGCTGGGATTAAGGCTTTGGACGATGTTCAGATTGAATTGAAAAGAGGAGAAGTACATGCGTTAATGGGTGAGAATGGCGCAGGAAAATCCACTTTGATGAAAATCATGACTGGGGTGTATACAAAAGATTCGGGAAATATGCATCTATATAATGAAGAGTCAGGACAGATGGAAGAGGTCGAAATGAAGTCTCCGCTAATGGCACAGAAAGCCGGACTAAGTATGGTATTTCAAGAATTAAATCTTTTGGAAAACATGAGTATTGCCGAGAATATTTTTATTGGCAGAGAGCCGGTTGGAAAGAGCGGGTTTTTGAATAAAGAAGAATTAAGAAAAAATGCAAGAAAAGAGCTGGAGAAGGTGGGATTGCAGATTGACCCGGGAACACCGGTAGACCAGCTAAGCTGTGGACAGATGCAGTGCATAGAAATAGCAAAAGCATTATCATTTAAAGCAAGGGTGGTAGTATTTGATGAACCAACCGCAAGTTTGTCCGAGCAGGAATCACAGGTACTGTTTAATATTATTGAAGAACTTAAAAGAGAGGGTGTGTGTATAGTCTACATTTCTCATCGCATGGAAGAAGTGTTTCAGCTGTCTGATAGAATTACTGTATTTAGAAATGGAACTTATATTGATACGGTTCGGACCAAAGAGGTTACAGAGCCGGATTTAATCAAGATGATGATTGGGCGTGAAATTGCAGATAAAAAAGGCCGGGGCAGTACTCATATCAATAAGGATAATGTAATTCTGGATGTAAAGAATATGCGGGTGTATCCAGACAGCGCTCCAGTTAACTTTAAACTATATGAAAAAGAGATATTGGGATTCTTTGGGTTGGTGGGGGCCGGCAGAACGGAACTTATGCGAAAGCTGTTCGGTATTGATCCGATTGGAGAAGGTGAAATATACATTAAAGGGAATAAAATACATATTTCTTCCCCGTCAGATGCAATTCAGGAAGGAATAGGGTTTGTACCGGAGGATAGAAAAGCGTTGGGCCTAATTCTTGGTATGAGTATTAAAGACAATATGCTTATATCAAAATTAGCTCAGTTTAAAAGTGGCTGGCTAAGAAAACAAATGTTGAGAGAAATTACAGGAAGCTATATTTCTGACTTAGGGATTGCTCTCAGAAATGAGGAACAAGAAGTAAAGGAATTGAGTGGTGGTAATCAACAAAAAGTGGTGATTGCAAAATGGCTTGCAATGACACCAAATATTTTAATTATGGATGAACCAACCCGGGGAATTGATGTGGGGGCGAAAAGTGAAATATATGCATTAATGCGTAAGCTTACAGATGCCGGAAAAAGTATTATCATGATTTCATCAGAGATTGCAGAGGTTATGCAAATAAGTGACAGGGTGATTGTAATGCATGAAGGGAGTATATCGGGAGAAATCTCGTCGGAAGAAGTTACAAAAAATAATATAATGCAGGCTGCATTTGGCGGAGGGATGAAAAATGAGTAAAGATAAAAAAATGAATATCAGGTCACTAAGAGAATTGCTGCTTGTCGGAGTTGTAATTCTCCTGGGAATTGTATGGACTATAATGAATCCGCAGTTTTTATCCGCAAATAATATCAGTAATATTTTAAGACAGGCATCATATACAGCCATTGCGGCTGTAGGAATGACTATGGTAATTATCATTGGTGAAATTGACCTCTCTGCAGGCTCACTTGTATGTGCTTCAGGTCTGGTGGGAGCAGTGATATGTAAAAATACAGATAGCGTTTTACTGGCTGTACTTGGTGCAGTTATGGTGGGGGTAGTAGTAGGGGCAGCCAATGGTATCCTTTGTGCAGTGGGAAAGTTACCAGGATTTATCGCATCTTTGGCAAGTATGACAATACTGAGAGGGCTGGCATATATTGCCACAGGGGGAAATTCTATAGTATGGAGAAATGAGCAGTTTACTATGATAGGTACAGGGTATATTGGTGTAATACCAGTACCGGTGCTCATTATGATAATTGTAATTATTTTTGGAATTATTTTGACTACAAAGACCCGTTTTGGACGCTATATTTATGCTGTTGGCGGAAATATAGAGGCGAGCCGCTGGTCCGGGATTGCAGTAACGAAAGTAAAAATCTTAGTATATGTAATTATGGGTATACTGACATCAATTGCAGGTTTGATTATTACTGCAAGATTAGGCTCCGGACAGCCATCGGCCGGCACCAGCTTTGAAATGGATTGCATTACAGCAGCGGTGGTAGGTGGAACCAGCATGGCCGGAGGCCGGGGAAAAGTACTTGGAACAGTAGTGGGTGTATTATTACTGACCGTTTTGACAAATGGCATGACATTAGTCGGAATGAATACTTATTGGCAACAGGTATTAAAAGGTGTAATTATTGTAGTGTCAGTTTTGGTCGACACAAGGGGAAAGAAATAATTTTATTAGACAATCACTTTTGTATAATATTTTGGGTGTTCTGCAGGCTGGAAAATGCTTTGCAGAATGCCTTTTTATTTTTATACATCTAGGAAAAATGTGGATTTATTAAGCTGTATGGATATTCCGTGTGAAAAAGAAATGGAAAAATTTTTGTGTTGATGGTACAATATCGGTAAAGATAATTGGATACCCCAAAGTTTTATATAAGTGGAGACAGAGATGAGACTTAAAAACATATTATTTGTTGTAAATGATATAGAGAAATCAAAGAATTTCTACAGGGAACTGTTTGGTCTGGAAGTGATTGCTGATTTTGGAGAAAATGTAGTTCTCACAGAAGGACTGGCGCTGCAGGAAAGAAAATTATGGGAAACCTTTATAGAAAAAGAGACTGTCCTTGGAGGAAATGATGCAGAGCTGTATTTTGAAGATAACGATATCGACCGGTTTCTTCAAAAGCTGGAAAATAGCAATTTTCCCATTGAATACTTGAATAAGTGTAAAGAGCATGACTGGGGCCAGCGTGTAATCCGCATTTATGACCCGGATAGACATGTGATTGAGATTGGAGAATCCATGGAATATGTGGCAAGAAGATTCCTGAATATGGGAATGACAGTAGAACAGGTGGCAAAGAAAACACAACTGCCCCTTTCTCAGATAGAAGTAGTGAAAACAGATTTTTAAATATTGTGCAGGAGGATACAAGAGATGAAGAGAATGTCATTAGGAACCAGCAGTCTTGAGGTTCCGGTAATCGCAGCAGGATGTATGAGGATAAATACTCTGGATGAAGAAAGTTTGGAAAGTTATATTAATAAATGCATGGAGCTGGGGATGAATTTCTTTGAACATGCAGATATATATGGGGGCGGAAAATGTGAGTCCCTTTTTGCCGAGGCATTTGCAAAAACTGAGTTCAGACGTGAAGATATTATTTTACAGTCGAAGTGCGGGATTGTTCCGGGAGTGATGTATGATTTCTCAAAGGAGCATATTATAAAATCGGTAGAAAGCAGTTTGAAGAGGCTGGACACAGATTATCTGGATGTCCTGGTTCTTCACCGCCCGGATGCTTTGATGGAACCGGAAGAAGTGGCGGAGGCTTTTGATTTGCTGAATGCATCGGGTAAGGTCAGGAACTTTGGTGTATCGAACCATAAACCAATGCAGATAGAGTTCCTGAAGAAATATGTAAAACAGGATATTGTAACCAATCAGCTTCAGCTCAGCATACCGTTTTCTAATATGATAGCAAATGGTATGGAAGTCAACATGCTGACAGACGGTGCCCCGGACCGGGATGGAAGTGTTTTGGACTACTGCCGTCTGAAAGATATGACGATTCAGGCATGGTCCCCGTTCCAGTATGGATTTTTTGAAGGTGTATTTATTGGAAGTGACAAGTTTCCAGAGCTGAACCAGCAGCTGGAAGAACTGGCGGAACGTTATGATGTAACACCAATTACAATTGTGGCGGCGTGGATGTTAAGACATCCGGCGCATTTTCAGGTGATTGCCGGGACAACAAATTTAAGCCGGTTAGAAGAAATGGCACTGGGATGTGATATTACCCTGAGCAGGGAAGAATGGTACCGGATCTATTTGAGTGCAGGGCATATATTGCCATAGGGTGTACACCTTGAACCGCTAGTGTTCAAGAAGGGGCATTACTGTAATTATAAGAAGGAGGGGATATCCCATAAGGGAATCCCCTCCTTCTTATAATTATGCCATCAAATCTGAAATTCCGTCATGCAGTTCCTGAAGAGATTTTACGTCTCCATTGCCATATTTTTTTATGTGTTTAATTCCTCTGGCAGTTGCATTTGCAGCGGCCATAGTAGTTATATAAGGGATTTTTGCTTTGATAGCTGCCTTTCTCAAATAGCTGTCATCATGGACGCTTCCCTTCCCTACAGGGGTATTTACGATCAAGTCAATCTTACCGTTTGTAATCATATCCAATATATTTGGTCTTCCCTCGTATAATTTATTTACCCTTTCAGCTTCTATTCCATTTTTAATAAGGAGGTCATAGGTTGTACCTGTTGCTATAATTTTGAATCCGTCTTCTGAAAAACTCTTTGCAACGTCTGCAACTTCCGGCTTATCTTTTCTGCTGACGGATATTAATACGGTTCCGCCCAAAGGAAGTTTCGTCTGAGTTGCCTCCTGTGCCTTACAGAAAGCTTCGCCATAAGAGGAAGATAATCCAAGAACTTCTCCTGTAGAACGCATTTCAGGTCCCAGAACCGGGTCCACTTCGGGAAACATGTTAAATGGAAATACAGCTTCCTTGACACCGTAATATGGAATGGCCTTTTCCTTTAATGTTGGGACAGGGGAAGGTCTTCCTGTGATTTCTGCCGTGATGATGTCTGTAGCCAGGGGCACCATACGGATGCCGCATACTTTGGATACAAGGGGAACAGTTCTGGAGGCACGGGGGTTGGCTTCCAATACGTAAACTTTGCCGTCCTCGATTGCATACTGCATGTTCATAAGCCCTTCAACATGCATTTCCTCTGCAATTTTTCTGGTATATTCTTTGATGGTCTTTATATTTTCCTCTGAAATATGTACAGGCGGAATGATACATGCAGAGTCACCGGAGTGTACGCCTGCCAGCTCAATATGTTCCATGACGGCAGGGACGAATGCATGGATGCCATCACTGATTGCATCCGCTTCACACTCCAGTGCATGATTCAGGAAGCGGTCTATAAGAATCGGACGGTCCGGCGTCACACCCACAGCGGCTGCCATATAATTTTTCATGCTCTCATCATCGTAGACCACCTCCATGCCGCGGCCGCCTAATACATAGGAGGGGCGCACCATGACCGGGTAGCCGATTCTCTGGGCGATGGAAATTGCTTCTTCCACATCAACAGCCATTCCGGATTCCGGCATTGGAATTTCCAGTTTTTCCATCATGTCACGGAACAAGTCACGGTCTTCTGCCAAATCAATGACAGATGGAGAGGTCCCCAGTATTTTGACACCGTTCTTTTCCAGGTCTGCTGCCAGATTTAAAGGAGTCTGCCCGCCGAATTGTGCAATGACGCCCAGTGGTTTTTCCTTTTTATAAATGCTTAGAACATCTTCCAGTGTCAGCGGTTCAAAGTATAGCTTATCTGAAGTATCATAGTCTGTAGAAACGGTTTCCGGGTTGCAGTTTACAATAATGGTTTCAAATCCCAAATCCTTTAATGCAAGAGAGGCGTGAACACAGCAGTAGTCAAATTCGATTCCCTGCCCTATACGGTTTGGCCCTCCGCCAAGAATCATAATCTTAGGCTTATCTCCCCTGACCGGATTTTTGTCTTCTGCGTTATATGTGGAGTAATAGTAAGCACTGTCTTCTGTGCCGCTTACGTGAACACCCTCCCACGCTTCTTCCATACCGATTTCCACCCGGCGGTCTCTGATCTCTTTTTCCTGGATGTCCAGAATCTGACTCAGATATTTGTCAGAGAAGCCGTTCTTTTTTGCCGAAATAAGACGTTCATCAGAAGGAATCTGTCCCTTTTCTTTTATCAAAGCGTTCTCTTCCTCCACCAGCTCCTTCATCTGTTCGATAAAGTAGGTCTTTACTTTGGTGATTTCATGTATTTCATTTATAGAAGCCCCTTTGCGCAGTGCTTCGTACATGATAAAGTGCCGCTCACTGGATGGGGTAATCAGAAGGGAAAGGAGCTCTTCCTTTGTTTTCCGCTCAAGGTCTTTTACCTGTCCCAGTCCGTAACGTCCGGTTTCCAGGCTTCGGATGGCTTTCTGGAATGCTTCTTTATAAGTCTTTCCAATGCTCATAACCTCACCGACTGCGCGCATCTGGGTGCCAAGCTTATCTTCCACACCTTTAAACTTTTCAAAGGCCCAGCGTGCGAACTTGATTACAACATAATCTCCGTCCGGCACGTATTTATCCAAGGTTCCATATTTCCCGCAGGGGATGTCTTTGAGAGTCAGACCTGTGGCCAGCATGGCGGATACCAGAGCAATCGGGAAGCCTGTTGCTTTGGAAGCAAGTGCGGAGGAGCGGGAGGTTCTGGGATTGATTTCGATAACAATAATCCTGTCACTGACCGGATCGTGTGCAAACTGAACGTTGGTACCGCCAATAACCTCAACGGACTCTACGATTTTGTATGCCTGTTCCTGAAGACGTTTTTGGCAGTCCTCGGAGATGGTCAGCATGGGAGCTGAGCAGAAGGAGTCCCCGGTATGTACGCCCAATGGATCAATATTTTCGATAAAGCAGACGGTTATCATATGATTGTCCTTGTCCCGGACAACTTCCAGCTCCAGTTCTTCCCATCCCAGAATAGACTCTTCTACAAGAACCTGCCCTACAAGACTTGCCTGAAGACCCCGTGTGCATATGGTTTTCAATTCTTCTTTATTATAGACAAGACCGCCGCCGGCGCCGCCCATAGTATATGCGGGTCGGAGAACTACCGGATATCCAAGGTCATCTGCAATAGAGAGGGCTTCTTCCACAGAGTATGCCACCTGGCTGCGGGCCATCTCAATTCCCAGTTCATTCATGGCTTTTTTAAATTCGATGCGGTCTTCGCCACGTTCAATAGCATCCACTTGTACGCCGATAACCTGAACCTGATATTTTTCCAAAATTCCTTTTGCAGCAAGTTCTGAACATAAATTCAGCCCGGACTGTCCGCCAAGGTTTGGAAGCAGGGCATCTGGGCGTTCCTTTGCAATAATCTGTTCCAGTCTCTCTACATTCAATGGTTCAATGTAGGTGACATCGGCTGTCTCCGGGTCTGTCATAATAGTTGCCGGATTAGAATTAACCAAAACAATTTCATATCCTAAGTTTCTCAATGCCTTGCAGGCCTGAGTACCGGAGTAATCAAACTCGCAGGCTTGTCCAATAATGATGGGGCCTGACCCGATAATCAATACTTTGTGAATGTCAGTTCTCTGGGGCATACTTTATCCTCCTGTACATTTCGATTTTTAAAACAACAATATTTGCCAAATAATATTATAGTGGAGAAAAGGATAGGAAGTAAAGCAGTTTTGGAAGAGATACAAAAAAGTTTTAAGAATTCTCTTGACTTTGACCTAACGTCAACTGCTATAGTGAAATTACAGTAGGAGGTAATGCATATGGAATATAGTATAAAAGAATTATCTGAAATTGCAGGAATCAGTGCACGTACCCTGCGTTACTATGACAAAATAGGATTGTTAAAGCCGTCCCTTGTCCGTGAATCCGGCTACCGCTATTATGGCGGAAAAGAGCTGGAACTGCTGCAGCAGATATTATTTTATAAGGAGAGAGGATTGAAGCTGAAACAAATTGCTGAAATCCTGTATGGAGGGGACTTTGACATTCTAACTGCCTTGTATAGCCATCTGGAAGAACTGGAGAGGCAGCAGGAAAGAATCAATAGCATGATAACTACTGTAAAAAAGACGATTGCATCAATGAAAGGAGAAATCATTATGAGTAATGAAGAAAAATTTGAATCATTTAAAAAAGATATGATACAAAAGAATGAAGAAATGTACGGTGAGGAAATACGCGGTAAATACGGAGATGAGGAAGTGGAAGCAGCAAACCAAAAGATGCTGAACATGTCAAAGGAAGATTACGAGCATTTCGGGGCTTTGGGAGAGAAGATTATGGAATCGCTGAAAACAGCGGTACGGGCAGGCGAAAACCCAAAAGAAGAGTCCGGTAAAAAGATAACCGGACTCCATAAGGAATGGCTGCACATGACCTGGAAACAATACACGCCTGAAGCACACAAAGGAATCGGAGAAATGTATGAGGCGGACAGCAGGTTTACGCAATATTATGATGAAGAAGTACCAGGCTGCGCAAGGTTCCTTAAAGAAGCAATAAATTACTGGGCCGAAAAGATTTAAAAATGCTGTCTTAAAGAATTTCTCCCTGGGTGGATATAGTTACAACCTGCCACGGAATCATTTTTCCGCTGTTGATAAGAGCATTCTTAACAGCCTGCTCCAGACCGCCGCAGCAAGGAACTTCCATCCGTACTACAGTTACATTTTTAATAGAATTTTGTCTGATAATTTCAGCCAGCTTCTCAGAGTAGTCTACGTCATCCAGCTTTGGACATCCTACAAGGGTAATTTTTCCCTGCATGAATTCCTGGTGGAAATTGGCGTAAGCATAAGCAGAGCAGTCTGCAGCGATGAGAAGCTGTGCATCTTCAAAATAAGGTGCGTTGATGGGGACAAGTTTTATCTGTACCGGCCACTGCATAAGCTGTGATTCTGCCGGAGCAGATGCGGCAGGTTTGGCTGCCGGAGTGCGGTTTATTGCTTTTGCACGTGTTCCGGGGCATACGAAGGGGTGTGGCTGTTCGTCTTTTTTCTTCTGGTTATTTGCAACAGCTTCTGCATCGTATTCGGCAGCTTCCCGTTCTACAAAGGTAATAGCACCCGTTGGACAGGTAGGAAGACAGTCTCCCAGTCCGTCACAATAATCATCTCTTAAAAGTCTGGCTTTTCCGTCTACCATTCCGATAGCTCCCTCATGGCATGCTTCCGCACATAATCCACAGCCGTTACACAGTTCTTCATTTATTTCTATGATTCTTCTTATCATGATTGTACCTCCTGATTGATTCTCTTGATTTCATATGCAAATTGTACTATACTTAAAAAAGAAAAAATGTTGTCATTACAACAAAGCGGAGAAAAGATTTATGGATTATAAATTTATTACAAAAACAGGATTATTTAAGGGAGTTACGGAAGAAGAGACTAAAGCTATGCTAAAATGTCTGGGGGCAGAGGAAAAGAAGTTTCCTAAGGATTATACCATTTACCATATGGGGCAGACGATACGGCGGATGGGCCTTCTGTTAAAAGGCGGCATCAACATTGTCAGGACAGATGTATGGGGAAATGCAAATATCCTCGGGCATATTCTGCCCGGGGAGGTTTTTGCGGAGACATATGCCTGTAATCCGAATGAACCTATGATATCAGATGTGATAACAACTTCAGAGTCCGCAGTCTTATTTCTGGATGTGGGAAAAGTGTTGCAGACCTGCGTTTCTTCCTGCAGCCATCATGAGAGACTTATCCGCAACCTGCTGACTGTTTTATCCCTGAAAAATTTAAACCTGTCACAGAAAATAAACCATATCACACCGAAAACCATTAGGGAGAGACTGCTCTCTTATCTGTCATGGGAGGCTGTGAAGCAGGGAAAACAGCATATAGACATTCCTTTTAGCAGGCAGCAGCTTGCAGATTATCTGTCTGTGGACAGAAGCGCCCTTTCCAGTGAACTTTCTAAAATGCAGCGGGAGGGCCTGCTCAGTTATAAGAAGAATCATTTTATTTTGCGGGAGATAAAGGTTGACGGGGAGTATCTGAAACTTAAGGAGTAGGCTGCTCGTATAGGGCCAAGGCAAGCGATTCATTGAGAAGGAGAATGAGAAATGGGCGGTTTTTTTGGTGTGGCTTCAAAGACGGACTGTATATCCGAGTTGTTCTATGGTGTGGATTATCATTCCCATTTGGGAACAAGAAGAGGCGGAATGGCAACATTTAGTGAGGAGGGGTTTCAAAGAGCAATACATAACATTGAAAACTCGCCGTTTCGCACCAAGTTTGAAAAAGATGTGGAAGAGCTTAACGGTAACCTTGGAATTGGATGTATCTCGGATTATGAGCCGCAGCCATTGTTAATCCAGTCTCATTTGGGCAGTTTTGCAATTACAACGGTGGGAAAGATTAACAACATGGACGAGCTTCTGGAAAAGGTATATGAAAATGGACATACACATTTTCAGGAGATGAGCGGCGGACAGATTAATGCCACGGAACTGATTGCTTCCTTAATCTGCAAGGAGGATACCATTGTAAAGGGGATCCGGTATGTGCAGCAGCTTGTGGATGGGTCCATGACAATACTTCTGATGACATCTAAAGGGTTGTATGCTGCAAGAGACAGGTATGGAAGGACCCCCCTCGTTGTTGGAAAAAAAGAAGATGCCCATTGTGTTTCTTTTGAAAACTTTGCATATATTAACTTAGGTTACCAGAATTATAAAGAATTAGGCCCTGCGGAGATTGTCTTTATTACACCTGAAAGTGTGGAGACAGTCAGCCCCCCGGGAGAGGACATGAAAATCTGCTCCTTTTTGTGGGTATATTACGGCTATCCCACCTCTTCCTATGAGGGAGTGAATGTCGAAGAGATGAGGTATAAGTGCGGAAGTATGCTGGCAAAGCGGGATGGAAACTCTGTCTCTCCGGATATCGTCGCAGGAGTCCCGGACTCAGGTATCGCACATGCTATCGGCTATGCCAATGAATCGGGAATTCCTTATGCAAGACCTTTCATTAAATATACTCCCACCTGGCCCCGTTCCTTTATGCCCGTCAATCAAGTGCAGAGGAATCTAATTGCCAGAATGAAATTAATTCCGGTACAGACATTGATTCAAAATAAGAAGTTACTACTAATTGATGATTCCATTGTAAGAGGAACCCAGCTTAGAGAGACTACAGAATTTCTTTATCAAAGCGGAGCAAAAGAAGTACATGTCCGCCCGGCGTGCCCCCCGCTTTTGTTTGGCTGCAAATATCTGAACTTTTCCCGTTCAAAATCTGAACTGGATCTAATAACAAGAAGCATCGTTCAAGAGCGGGAGGAAAAGGTAACACCAGAAATCTTAGAAGAATATGCGGACCCGCGCTGTAAACGTTACGACGAAATGATAGAAGAAATACGCAGACGCCAGAACTTTACAACACTGCGTTACCACAGATTAGATGATCTGGTTGCTTCTATAGGATTGCCTCCTTGTAAACTATGCACATACTGCTTTGATGGAAAAAAATAATACGGCTGATTAAATTGTAAAAATATTCTGAAAACAAAAAGCAAAAGGGTCAGTCCCCTTTTAATAAATCACCGTAGTACAGTGCCTATTGATCCAATTGCTGCAGCATTTTTATCATTTCAATATCATCTTCTTTTAACTTGATATTTGAACTGTAGCTTTTTCCCTCTGGAGTAGTTACGTTGATTTCAATAATAGTTCCTTCTACAAGAGCATCATTAGAGACTGCTTTTACAAACAATGGGAACTTTGGGTGGTTATTGTGAAAGCGGTCCATGCTGCTCTTAAATTTCTGAAGCATGGCAATCTGATTTAAATTAAGGCTCATTTTATATACTCCTTTACTAGATAAAGATAATGGTCTTTTATAATATATGACATCGGGAAGAAAATAACAAGCAGGGAAAATAAAAATTTAATTTTGGTATTGAAAAATCGATCTGTTTGTGTTAAGATATCATTCGTGTCAAAGATGACGCGGGTGTAGTTCAATGGTAGAACACCAGCCTTCCAAGCTGGATACGTGGGTTCGATTCCCATCACCCGCTTAAAGAAACAGTCGGTTAATCCGGCTGTTTTTTTAGATTTAATAGATAACTGGTGTTATTTTCTACATGATTTCTTGAAAAGTGTGTTGTGAACTTGTTTCTTTTCAAGTATAATTACTTTAATGTTTCAAAAAGAGGCGTTTTCCGACAGCGTCTGTCAATCTCGGGCGGAACGGGAATTGCCGTAAGAACATATGCATAGCATGATAAGAAAGAGAGTACTATGAACTGGACAGATAACATAGTTATGAGGGCTTTAGGCAGGATTTGCGATTTTATACTGCTGAATATCCTGTGGGTGATATGCTCAATTCCGTTTTTTACAATTGGGGCGTCAACAGCTGCATTATATACTGTAATGTTGAAGATCGTTAAAAATGAAGAAGGTTATATCGTAAGGGGATTCCTCAGTGCATTCAAAGAAAACTTTAAAAAGAGTACTATAATATGGTTGATTTTAGCAGTTATAGGAATTATAATCGGAGTTGATTTGAGGCTGGTTCTTGAGATGGAATCTACGATGCGCACAGTATTTCAGGCCATTTTCACCGTACTTGGGATTGTCTGGCTGTGTGTAGTAATCTATGTATTCCCACTGACAGCACGCTACGAGAGCACCATTAGGAATACCTTTAAGAATGCGCTGCTGTTGTGTGTGGCAAAGCTGCCTTATACAGTACTTATGGCAGTGATAACAGCAGGGCCTGTTATTCTTACCTTGCTGAATGGAAGCACGCTGCTGGCAGGCTTGCCGCTGTGGATTGTAGTTGGTGTATCGCTGGTTGCATGGCTGAACTCGCTTTTGCTGCGCAAGGTTTTTGAAATATTTCATACTGACGAGAATCAGCAGTAAATGGATTTGGTTATAAGGAGTCTGCGTAAAGAGACGCTCAGATATGGTTAGAAATTTAGATAAACACAGGAGGAACTGGGGATGAATGTTTTAGAGGAACGGATTTTAAAGGATGGAATTGTTAAGGAAGGGAATGTACTTAAAGTTGACAGCTTCCTGAACCATCAGATGGATATTGATTTATTTGATGAAATGGGGAAGGAGTTTAAAAGACGTTTTGCAGACAAACCAATTAATAAGATTCTAACGATTGAGGCATCTGGTATCGGGATTGCATGTATTGTGGCGCGGCAGTTTAAAGTTCCGGTTGTATTTGCCAAAAAGTCACAGAGCATCAACCTGGAAGGGGAAGTGTACGTGGCGGAGGTGGAATCTTTTACACATAAATGCCAAAATAATGTGATTGTAGCTCAGAAGTTTTTGTCAGACAAGGATCATGTACTAATTATTGATGATTTTCTGGCAAATGGATGTGCACTTCAGGGTCTGATTCAGATTGTCCAGTCTGCCGGTGCTACGGTGGAAGGAATTGGGATTGCCATTGAGAAGGGGTTCCAGTCCGGGGGACGCAGCATACGGAATCTGGGGTTTCAACTGGAGTCTCTTGCGATTGTGGATAAGATGAATGCGGAAACCGGAGAAATTAAATTTCGTGAGCAATAAAATAGAAATTGTAACTGATGTCAATGATTATACCGGTAGAGGGGTTTTATTGTGAATCATTATTTTCAGCCACCAATATGTGGGCTTGTCTTTGATATGGATGGGCTCATTTTCAATTCAGAAAGGGTTGTCCAGCGCTCATGGGACTGGGCAGGGGAAGCATTGGGATTTCCGCAGCTTGGAGAGCAGATCTACCATACAATTGGATTTAATGCAAAGAGGCGTGAGGTGTTTTTCCGGGAAACGGTAAGCCCGGATTTCCCGATGGATGATTTTAATATACTGACCCGCAAGAGATACCGGGAAATCATAGAGGGAGAAGGCTTGGAGAAAAAGCCGGGAGTAGAGGAGCTGCTGGCATATGCCTCAGAAGGAGGATACAAGATAGCACTTGCCACATCTTCCAGCAGCGGTCATGCAGGCAGGCTGATGGAAGAGCAGGGACTTTTAAAATATTTTAACAGTGCTGTTTTTGGTGATATGGTAACGGAAGGAAAACCAAACCCCGAGATTTACCAGAAAGCATGTCGGGGACTTGGAGTCTCTCCGGCTCACGCTCTGGCACTGGAAGATTCTCCTTCTGGTATAAGGTCTGCCGCGGCGGCTGGCATGCGCGCAATCATGATACCCGATCTGGTAGAGCCTGATGAACAGGTATTGGAACTGGCATGGCGGCGGTATGACAGTCTTTTTGATGTTCTGAGTCTGTTGAAAGAGGGAAAGTAACAGGAGATACATATGCTGAAATCATATATTGCCTTTGATGTGGAGACAACCGGGCTGAACCCGGAAGAAAATGAGATTATAGAAATAGGAGCGCTCAAGGTACGCGGAGGGAAAGTACAGGAGCGGTTCATGGAATTTATCCGCCCGGAAGAAATGATATCCTCTGCTATTACAAGATTAACCGGGATTACCAATGAGATGGTGGAGAACGCAAGAGGCAGGGGAGAAGTGATTTCCGAGTTTCTTGAGTTCTGCGGGGATGATATTCTGATTGGACATAATGTCATCTTTGATTACAGCTTCGTGAAAGTCAGTGCGTTGGCGGAAGGTATGTTTTTTGAGAGGGCGGGAATCGATACGCTGAAAATTGCCCGGAAAGTACATAAAGATATGGAATCTAAAAGCCTTGGGAACCTGTGCGATTATTATAACATTGAAAACAATGCCGCCCACCGGGCCTATCATGATGCTCTTGCCACTGCAAAGCTGTATCAGACATTGTCTCATTATTTTGAAGAAAAAGAGCCAAAGCTTTTTCAGCCCGTACAGCTAAATTATAAACAGAAAAAAGTAGTGCCCGCCAGCCAGAAACAAATAGAGTTTCTGAAAAGGTTAATGCGTAATCATGGATTAGAAGTAACATGGAGTCCTGAGACCATTACAAAAAATGAGGCGTCAAAATTGATAGACAATATATTAAACGGAGGGAAATAATAATGGCAAAGTTTAAATGCGGTGTATCGGTTTTATCTATGATGAAGAGAATGGTATTACTTCCGCTGGAAGAATAACCGGCCACACAGATATCCATGATTTGAGTACAGAGGATTTATGTACAATTAACAGTGCAATTTTAGAGCATACGAATATTTCTCATGCATAGAAAAGTGATAAATTGAAAAGGGCCAGGCACGTTTCCGTTTTTTCTGCATATCCTAGGCAGAGGAGGCGATGCTATGGCTATAATAGAGGAGTTTAACGGAACACCAGCGGCATATGCCGAGGTAAGGGGCTCGGAAAGATATCCTGAAATATATGGAATGGTGTATTTTTTTGATGAGGGTAGAGGAACTGTCGTGCTGGCGGAGATCTACAATCTGCCAGATGAAGAAGCGGGAAACGTAGGTAAGTTCTTTGGATTTCACATCCATGAAGGAAGTACATGCACAGGGCCTTCAAACGACCCATTTGCTGATACATTGATTCATTATAGTCCGGAATATGCGGAACATCCCCAGCATGTGGGAGATCTGCCGGTGATTCTTTCCTCCAATGGTATGTCATGGATAGCAGTATATACCGGAAGATTCATTCCTGAGCAGGTAATTGGCAGAACTATAGTGGTTCACGACCACCCCGATGATTTCAGGTCTCAGCCTTTTGGTCATGCCGGGGAAAAAATAGCATGCGGCGAAATCAGAAGGTGGGGAACTCAATTTACTGCAAATATTCTGGGTGAACCGATAATTCCTTAAAACGGACTAAAAGCTGAATTATCTTTTCAGGCAATACAATTGCTGGACATTACAGGAAAAGACTTGAGTTTCAGAAGTGATCTGCGTACAGAATAAATACAGAAGCAATTTATAACTTTATCAAGGAACAGCCCGGAATCCGGTAAGGACACCGGGCTGTTGTTATGCCGCAATTTAACGGTCTGAATAGAAACGCATATACTGTTGTAAAACGCATATTAATGGTGAAGCATGAAAACAGAACGTTATTTAATTTCATTTGTGGGACTTGACCCGAATTATTACACAACAGATATCATTGCTAACATTTGGGATGTAAGCGCAGCCAGAATCTATGAAGAAACAGGCATTTATGTTTCAGGGGAAATAGAAGAAAAATATCTTGTCAGCCGGAAAGTGGATGATGCACCTATTGGTAGTTTGTTGTTTGTAGTAGAAAGTAAAAGATTTCCCACTGAAATAGAAGATAGAGAGCAATACTGGGACGCTTATAAAGCGGTTGTTGAAGAGGTTAGATATAGATTGGAAAATCCCAGGATGGATCTAACAATAGAGGATATTGATATGGCCCATTTTGAAAAAATATAAAGTCGGGTGGTCGGGAGTACCACTCAATCAAAAAAAGTACAAGCTATTAGGAAAAATCAACATAAATGAATCTATATAACAAATCTTCTAACAAAGTAGGCCAAAATATGTTATAATAAATATATACGATTGAAAAGGGATGAAATTATCATGAAAAATGACTTGTACCTGTAAATCTAAGATTGATATAATCGCAAACCAAGTTGAAGAAACTTGTGAAAGGAAGTAAATATGAAAATGAGTACGGGTGAAGTTGTTGTTTACAAATATAAAGGAATGTACAAGGTGGAAGATGTAGGAACCCTGGGCTTTTCTTTTGCAGATAGGAAAAAACAATATTATACATTACAGTCCATTGATAACTCTACAGACAGAGCATATGTCCCGACGGAAGATAAAGTGAATTTAAGAAAACCTGTGAGCAAAGACGAAGTGCTTGATTTAATTCATGGGATGAATGATATTGAGGTGTTATGGGTTGAGAATGAAAGGACACGTGAGCGCGAATATATGGCATGTATCGCAAATCACAGTCTTAAAGGATGGATGAAAATATTGAAAACACTGACCACGCGCGCTGAAAGCAGGGGAAAGATTTCCAGTATGGATAAGAAATACCAGCAGCTGACAGAACATGCTCTTTATAGTGAACTTTCTTATGTCCTGGATATACCGGCAAATATGGTAAAGAAGTTTCTGTGGGAGGAAAAAGACAAAGAATAAAACAGGAGGCACTTAGGTGTCTCTTTTTTAATATGCTTCTTATATTATGTAATAATGTTTTGTGATTTGGAAATAAGGAAGAATAAGCTATGCAGATTGTTTGATTTGAAATGACGTATTTAGGTTGAGCCAGCAGGGAATATATAAATAAGCCCCGCCGACTTAGCTGCATTACTAATCATAGCTTTGACTAATTAATATACAGATTATTAATATCTAATTATTTTTCACTTTAGATACTATATTGAAGATTGCCGTTTATGCAACACATACATTTACAGCTTGTAAACCGCGGTTTCCCTTGGCTGTATCAAATGTTACTGCTTGACCATCCTCTAAGGACTTAAAACCGTCCATTGCAAGACCTGAAAAATGTACAAATACATCTTCTCCATTTGCCTCGTTAGTGATAAATCCAAATCCTTTTTGTGCGTTAAACCATTTTACGGTACCTTTATTCATGAAAGCTACCTCCTTCATTTTATTATATTTCATAAAATAAAAAAATCACATATCTTTTGTAAATCATCAATACAATAATGACTTACAAAAAATATGCGAAATCAAAACTTTATTTAAAATACTTCTTTAGTGTAATACTAAAACAAATGAAAGTCAAGGGAAAAATAAGATATTTTTGAAAAACTTTTTAATATATTTTGACAATATAATAAAGGAAAGGCTTTTTTGGTCCGTAAGAAACGACTGTCGGATTTGGAAATCAAATGAAGCATGATCTGGTGCCGGATACTGATATTTAACCGTTTTGCCAGAGAAACATATACTGCTATAAAAGCGTTAAGTAGGAGAATTATGATTACTGAAAGTTACTCTGTTTCATTTTTTGGACTTGACCCTCGATATTACTCAACACCTATTGTTGGAAATATTTGGAATATAGCTTCGGAAAAAGTATATGAAGAAACCGGTATTCGCATTTCAGGAGATATACAAGAAAGTTATGTTGTTGGTCAAGACGATGAAGAACTTAACAACACAAATATTATTACAATTGATAGTACAAGAGTTCCCCATGAAATAGCAACTTCAACGAATTATTGGAATGCATATGAAGCGGTTCTTAGAGAGGTTAGGTATAGATTAGGAAATCCAAGGATGAGTTTAACGATAGCGGATATTGATATTACTCATTTTGAAAGGGCTTGACATGAATCGAGTGGTAGAGAATAGAGAGTACCACTCAATCAAAAAAAGTACAAGCTATATAAGAGCGTCCAACTGTCAAGTACCGGGGAATGAGATAGATAGGAACAGCCCGGAATCTGGTGAGGATTCCGGGCTTTGTGGTGGGAAAGGAACTAATAAATGGTGAGGAGATTAGTTCCTTTGTTAAATAAACAACTAAGCCAGAAAAAACTTACGCTTTTATAAACTATAATTGTAAAATGTAATAAAAATTGACATAATTTCTTTCCAGAGAGCAGCAGAAGTCTTGCCCTCCTTGCAACCCCTAAAAGTGCCCGCAAACCATGAAACCCCGTGTTTTCCCGCCCTCTAATTCATAAAATCTTATAACTTCTTAAGGATTTCTTTTGCTTCTTATATCAGCCTCCTTTAGAATTCTGCTTTATTCTGATAACAGAATTCTAGAGGAGGCTGTTTTTATGAATATCCAGACATTAACCCAATATTTTCTTCAATATGGCTGCTTTTTCATATATCTGATTGTTCTGTTGGAATATATGAATCTGCCGGGATTTCCTGCAGGAATCATTATGCCTCTGGCGGGAATATGGGCTGCAAATGGTAAAATCAGTTTTCCTTTAGTGATGCTTTTATCTGTGCTGGCAGGACTTACAGGAAGTTGGATTCTATATTTTCTTGGAAGGATGGGCGGCCCGAAAGCAATGGGATTTTATTTTAAAAAATTTCCAAAACATCAGGCTGTCATAGAGGAAAAAATGGAAATGCTGCGGGAAAAAGGCAGTGTTGGAGTGTTTGTTAGCAAATTGCTGCCTATGGTGCGTACCATTATATCCATTCCTGCCGGGATGGTGCGGATGAATTTTGTAAAATACACGGTAAGCTCTGTTCTGGGGATCTTTTTATGGAACCTGATATTTATAGGAGCAGGATATTATTTTGGAGAAGAAGCAATAAAAATACTGGGATGAGGAGACTGAAGGAATGAAAATAGCGATGCTGACCAATAACTATAAACCATTTGTAGGGGGCGTGCCTATTTCGGTGGAAAGGCAGGCAAAAGAGCTGGTGAAGCTGGGGCACCAGGTGACAGTGTTTGCGCCCCTGTACGACCAGGAGGTGGATTACGGCCAGGAATTGGATACAGAACAAAAGAAGGCTCAGGAGGGGCGTGGACAGAAAATATGCCACGAGCGCATCATCCGTTATAAAACCAGTGTGCAGAAGATGGAAAATGGAATGGTTTACCCGAAAATGATAATTCCGGAAATACCAGAGGTTTTTGAAGAGGAGGACTTTGACTGTATTCATGTGCATCATCCGATGTTCGTCGGACCTGTGGCACTTTACCTGGGCAGAAAATACGACTTGCCTGTTATCTACACCTACCATACAAAATATGAAGATTATCTTCATTATCTCAAACCGTTCCGGGGTATGGAAAGGGCCGGAGCAGTGCGGAAAGAGGTGTTCCGGATGAGCAGAGAAAAAGTAGTACCGGGATATATGCGGTGGTTTACCAACCAATGTGATCTGATACTTGCACCTACTGCCAGCTTGCAGAGAGTGATAAAAGAGAGTGGGACCAAGACGCCCACAGCTATATTTCCTACAGGGCTGGAAGAGTCATTTTACATGCAGAATGAAAAAGAGGCTGAAAGGCTCAGAGCATCCTACCTCCAGGGGCGTAAGCATTTGTTCTGTACTATATCCCGTCTGGAGGAGGAAAAGAACCCCCAATTCATACTCCGGGGAATTGCCAGGCTGAAGGAGAAGATAGGAGATGATTTCAAGGTTTTATTCATTGGAGAAGGAAGCATGAGATACGAGCTGGAGCAGATGGCTGAAAGGCTTGGGATTTTAGAAGAAACTGTTTTTGTGGGAAATGTGGAAAATGAAAAGGTGAAGGAATATCTGAGAGCCTGTGAATTATTTTTGTTTGCATCAAAGTCGGAGACTCAGGGAATTGTACTGGCGGAAGCATTTGCCGCAGGCAATCCGGTTGTTGCCGTAAGGGCTACGGGAGTTGAGGATATCGTCATCAATGGTGAAAACGGGTATATGACAGGGGAAGATATAGAGGAGTGGACACAAAGAGTTATAGAAGCTTTGCAGGAAGAAAATCATGGGAGACTGAGAGAACAGGCGGAGCTGACTGCTGCCAGCTTCAGAGCTTCCAGGCTGGCCCTGTATGAAGAGAAGCTTTATGCACAGTGCATAAGGGAGAGGGCAGAAAGGAAAAGTGAATATGAAAGTGAGGCAAATCGGGCGGAGCATTTTAGTGCATCTATTTACAGGATATTTAAAACTTCTTGAGAAAACCATTGTGATACGATGGACGGAAAACTCTATGTGCAGAGGAAATCAAGTTTTTGGTTTCTGGCATGAGGATAGTTTTTTTATGAACCTGGTACTGGCGGAGCTTTCTAAACAGGCCAGCCCCATAGATGTAATCGTCACTGCCGATACAAGGGGTGATTATATACAAAATTTAGTAGAACGCTGCGGAGGCCATGCAATTCGGGTACAGGATGGGTTTGCAAGTTTTGGAGCGCTGAAAGCTGTTTTTCGCAATGCTTATGAAAGAACACGCTGCATCGCAGTGGCTCTGGACGGTCCCCTTGGGCCTAGACATGAGCCCAAAAAACTGGCATTCTTTTTAGCAGAGCAGGCACAGGATGATTTTGTAGGGATTACGATTTCCTATTCTTCTAAGCTGCGTTTAAACTGGAGATGGGATAAATATGTGATACCCCTGCCATTTTCTAAAGTGATGGTGGCGGTGCATAATTATGGTGAAATTGATAAGAAGCAGATTCCGGCACTTCCTGTCAGTGCAAATATAGCGGAATGTGATATACTGGTAGAAGAAATTTAAGCAGAACCGGTTAGGAGGAGCTATGGAAACAAATCATATATTAATTGTGGAAGATGACAAAGAAATTAGAGAAGGAGTCCAGATTTATCTGCAGAGCCAGGGATATAAGGTGTTTCAGGCGGCGGACGGCGTGGAAGGACTGGAAGTTATGGAGAAAGAGGAAATTCATCTTGCCATTGTGGATATTATGATGCCCCGTATGGACGGAATCCGTATGACAATGAAGCTGAGGGAAACATATGATTTCCCGGTTATCATGCTTTCTGCAAAATCAGAGGAAGTGGATAAAGTTATGGGGCTCAACATTGGTGCGGATGATTATGTGACAAAACCTTTTACGCCCATGGAGCTGATGGCAAGAGTGAATTCACAGATACGGCGTTACAGAAGGTTTCTGGAAAAACTAGAGCCAAAGGAAAATGTGCATGTAATCGGCGGCCTGGAAATCAATGAAGATACGGTAGAGGTATCTGTGGATGGAAACGGGGTGAAAGTAACTCCCATTGAATATAAGATTCTTTTGCTTCTTGCGAAGAATCCGGGACGTGTTTTTGGTGCGGAAGAAATCTATGAACGGGTATGGCAGGAGAAGGCGATTAATACCGATACAATTATGGTACATGTGAGGAATATCCGGGAGAAGATTGAAGTGGACCCGAAAAATCCAAAATATTTAAAGGTGGTGTGGGGAGTTGGATATAAAATTGAAAAACAGTCGTAGACTGACGATTGTACTGATACTGGCAATACTGCTTGTGTGCTCTGTAGGGATGGTAATGTCCTATCCGGTATTTTCCAGGGAACTGCAGGAGCGGCTGGAAGAGGATAGCATCAGTGAGGATATATTGACAGAAATATGTGAACACTTGGTTAAGGGCAATTATATCTTGTACAATGAAGCGACGGAAGTGCTTGACAGGGCATATATACTACAGGAATATGGCGGCGACCAGTTTGACTTGCTTCGCAAATATATGGATTATGAGGTGTTTGACTGGACGGGGAATGCGCTTTTGAATAATAACAGCAAAACAACGCTGGCCGCTTTGGCAAAAAAAGAAGATACCGCCTATGCATTACGGGTAGCGTTTACATTTCAGGAATATGGGCAAATGACTGATGTACGGGTAAATGGAAGTCAGACCGATGAAAGAATCCAGTACAATATAGAACAACGTTTATTGGTATGGCGGGATGCCGGCGATTCATGGATGGGGATGTCCGGACCGGAAGAAGTGCAGGTAATATATGGAATAACAGAAGAAAACCTGAATTCTTATATAGAAAATAATCAGGACGTAGAGAATCTCTCTGTGTATAAATTGATGGGAAGCGAGTTGTTTGCCAGGTTTATAACTGTATTTATATTGATTCTTGCAGCGGCAGCCATTTTCCTTTCTGTGAAACAAAACACCTCTCTTGGAAGCCATAGGATATTCAGTACCCCCTTTGAAATTGTGGTCTGTGTGCTGGTTGCCATGTTAGGAACTGAGTATTTTGTGACAAAGGTAGTGTGGCTTACTATAAGTGAAGGGCTGACAGCTTACTTGATAGGTGGGGGCAGTGGTTCCAACGGATTCTTTTCTGTCTTTGTCAATGTAGTTATGTGGTTTGTAATATTTGGAGTTGTATTCTGGGGATTTATATGCCTTAGTGCTATGTTTACAATGAAGAAAGCTTACTGGACACAAAGGACATTATGTGTCAGGTTCTTACGTTGGATGAAAAATGGCAGCAATGCATATGGAAAAAAAGTAAAAAAGGGGGCAGATGGAGCTTGGAACAAGACAAAAAGCTTTTGCAGCAGGCAGTATGATATGTTGCTGCACCTGGATTTTCAAGATAAAACAAACCGTACCATTTTTGAAATTGTAGCCTTCAATTTTGCGGTCCTGGTACTCATATGCAGCATGTGGTTCTATGGAATTCTGGCGCTTATCATCTATTCTGCAGTGTTGTTCCTGTTTTTGAAAAGGTATTTTAAACACATACAGGCCCGGTATAAACTGCTGCTTCAGGCAACAAACCGGCTGGCGGAAGGGGATCTGGATACTCCCATAGAGGAAGATATGGGCATTTTCAACCCAATTCAGGAAGAACTGAAAAAAATTCAGGACGGCTTTAAAAAGGCGGTGGAAGAGGAAGTGAAAAGTGAGAGGATGAAGACGGAGCTGGTTACTAATGTTTCTCATGACTTAAAGACACCGCTGACTGCGATTATCACTTATACTGATTTGCTGAAAAACGAGACAGAGGAGGAAAAGAGAAAAGAATATATTCAGGTTCTGGAGCGGAAGTCCCTGCGTTTAAAGGTGTTGATAGAAGATTTGTTTGAAATCAGCAAGGCTGCAAGCAATAATGTAATTATGAATTTTATGTGGATTGATATTGTGGATTTGCTAAAACAGGTAGGTTTGGAGTATGATAGTAAGATAAAAGAAACAAATCTAGATTTCCGATGGACACTTCCGGAGCAAAAAATTGTATTATGGCTGGATAGCCAGAAGACCTACCGTATTTTTGAGAACCTGATCATAAACATTATAAAATATGCAATGCCGCATACAAGAGTATATGTGGAGATGAAAGAGCTGGATGACCAGGTATACATTTCCATGAAAAACATATCCGCGGCAGAATTAGACTTCGATACGGACGAGATAACCGACAGGTTCGTCCGGGGAGATGCATCACGAAATACGGAAGGCTCCGGTTTGGGGCTTGCAATTGCAAAAAGCTTCACAGAACTGCAGAATGGCTCCCTAAAAATATCCGCAGACGCAGACCTGTATAAAGTGGAGATTACATTTTTAAAATAGGGGGTCGGCATGGGGGTCAGACCCCTATGCAAGCCGTTTTCAGAATTGTTTTACAATTTAGTCGGAAAACATCTGGATTTTGGGATGGGAGATACTGATGTATAAGGATTACAAACAAATCAAACTTTGGCAGGGTGTATTAGTTTTAGGTTTAGCAGCAGTTATTATATTTGTGGCTGCACCTGTCTTTCTGAGACCTTTGGGGATGTATGGTACTCTGCTTGCAGAGTGGCTGATGCTGGCGGTTACCCTGGTGCTTGTACTGGCATTTGGGAGCCGTCCCGGGGAGCTTATTCCACTGAAAAGGCCCACGGGCAGTGGGATTTTTGGTACTCTATTGATGTGGGTGGGCGCTTTTTTAGTGGAGATAACACTTATATTGATTTTGAGTATCTTTTTCCCGGAGGATATTTTGAGTGTGAATGCGGGGCTTAGTGAAAGTTTGGTCAGTATTCCGTTTTGGGCCGCTTTTTTGATTATTGCGGTTACACCTGCTGTATGTGAGGAGGTTGTGTTCCGCGGAGTGTTCCTGAAAAGCCTGAATCCACAGAAGCATAAGTGGGCGGCAATAGCGATATGCGGGGTTATATTTGGGATTTTTCACGGGGATGTGTTCCGGTTCGTTCCTACAGCCATTGGCGGAGTAGTGATGGCTTACATTTTGCTGGAAAGTGGAAATATGTTCTATAATTGTTTTTTCCATTTTATTAATAATCTTCTGCCTGTTATTCTGCTTTTCAGCATGAAGGATGTGTATAAGGATGTATATGAAAATGTGTATAAAGGGATGGAAGTATGGAGTACTCCTGGATATCAGGAGACATTGGTGACAAGTGTGGGTGTATATATGATAATGTGTGCTGCTGCCCCTGGGTGCCTGTATATTGGAAATTACCTTCTCCACAGTCATACTCCTGGCTATAGGGAGAAACTTTTCCCAAGCGGGAAACCAGGTACTGTGATTGCTCTGATTATAATTTCGGTCCTGCTGTTTTTAGTGGGAACCATTTTAACGGTTTACGGTTTAATCAGGGCAGTGATGCCGATGATATAAACTCTGAGGATACAGAGGATAATTCTGAAGATATTGCGGGAATAGATGACTTGTAAAAAACTGGGATATGGCATTTGATGGTGCTATACCCCAGTTTTTTATTTAATATCGAGATAAATGGACTATTTTCCAGTCTTGATATTTTCATATAACATCAACGTATCTGCTATTTGTGCCTGGTCCGGATCATTAATATCTTCTAGTGGTGCACCCATGACAATACTTATATATTCATGATTTCCTACTAGACCAAGCGTTGCCCAACATTGCCCTGCTTCAGAGGTTGTACCTGATTTCCCACCAATAATCTCAAAACCATTTTGTTCCTCTTTGTTAAGAAACTTAAGAACAGTTGATTTTAATAAAAGTCCATCAGGGTGATCGGGTGTTGATGTTGTTTGAAATGTTTCTTTTGTAATAATTGCTTTAAAGTGACCATTATCTAATGCATAATCTAAAAGTTTTGCCATATCATAAGCAGTTGTATATTGATTTTTGTTGTGAAGCCCTTCTGGATTAGTAAAGTGTGTGTCCTTTAACCCTAGTTTAATAGCCTTAGCATTCATCATTTGAACAAAGCCTTCTACATTTCCGGCGACATGAATGGCTAAGGAATTGGCTGCTTCACCACCCGAACTTAGAATCGTTCCATACAGAAGATCTCGATAAGTGACTTCTTCCCTACTATAAAATCCTGCCATTGAAGCGTTTTGATTAACCATATTTTGGTATGTCTCTGCATCTATTGGGGTAATTTCAGATAAGTCATTAATATTTTCTAAGGCGACAATCGCCGTCATTATTTTTGTCAGTGAAGCAGGATATGTTTTAGAATGTGCATCTTTTTCATAGATGACATTCTCTGTTTCTCTATCAATCAGATAAATGTGTGGGCTGGTATATCTATCATTACTTCTGGTATATTCATCATTACTTCTGGTATGTCCATCATCATTTCTGGTATATTCATCATTATTTAAGGTAGAAAAATATTCATGGGTTTCCCTCCCTACTGTAAATAATACAAATATAATAACAATCACAACAATTAATTTTTTTTGTAATTTTAAGAACTTTTTCATACTAGTATTCCTTTGCATACGTGTTTTTTATTAGGTATTCCAACAATAACTGATTTACCAATAAGTGCTTTTTCAACGAAACCGTGTCATCGAATAAAAAGCATCTTTAACTGATACATTTATAGTACCAAAGTTAAAAATGCTCTTTTTCTCTTTTTATTGAAGGAAATACGAATTTTTTCACAATAATTTCTTACGTTTTTCTTACAATAATGGAATGACTATTTTAAATGCTGTTATTTCATTATTACTTTAAGCATGTATACGCGGGCAAAAAATAGACACCTCAAAAATTTTGAAGTGTCTGCTTATTCCTATTTAATTTTCAATGGAAGTATCTTATTTAAATAAAAGTATTACAGATGAAAGATTGCGGTGCTTCTTTCCAGGATTCCCTGCATGTGTGCAATGGCAATTCCATAGTTGCTGATAGGAATTCCCTGATCCTCTGCACACTTTAAGCGGTATTGCATTTCACGCTCATTCAGTGTACAGCCTCCGCAGTGAATGATTAGGTCATATTTTGATAAGTCTACAGGAAATTCTGTTCCGCTTGTAAACTCAAAATTCAATTGTTTCTTAGTATGACTGTTAATCCAGTGAGGGAGTTTTACCGTTCCAATATCTTCGCACTGTCTGTGATGGGTGCAGCCCTCGGAAATTAAAACAGTATCCCCGTCAGCCAGTTTATCCAAAGCCTTTGCCCCTTTTACTGCGGTCTCCAGGTTTCCTTTATATCTGGCAAATAAAATGGAAAAGGAGGTCAGCGGTATTTCAGGCGGAACTTCTGCAGACACCTTGGCAAACGCCTGACTGTCGGTTATGACCAAATCGGGCGTCTTTCCCAAATGCTCCAGTGTTTCTTTCAATTCAGTTTCTCTTACAACAATTGCAGCCGCACCGGCTTCCAATACATCCCGTATAGTCTGCTGCTGAGGTAAAATCAACCGCCCCTTGGGTGCCGCCGTATCAATAGGAACAACCAAAACAATAAAGTCTGACGGATGTATTAAATCCCCCACAATCCGACGGGTTCCGTCTTCTACAGGGGCCTGCCGTGCAATCAATTCTTTCAGTTCATGAATATGTTTTCCCGTAGTCGTACTGACTGTAATGATATTTTCAGCAGGAACACCTGGGATATCTAAAGCTGCAGGTTCAGCAGATGCTTTAGCAGTTAAATCTAATTTATTATATACAATAACGTAGGGAATCTGTTTTTTCTGAATCCGCTCAAGAATCCCGAAATCCTCTTTTGTCATCCCTAAGGAGCCGTCCACAATAAGAACGGCAATATCCGTTTTGTTCAGAATCTGATATGCCTTTTGGATTCTCAGAGCACCCAGTTCGCCTTCGTCATCCAGCCCTGGTGTGTCAATGATGACAACAGGCCCCAGGGGAAGGAGTTCCATTGCTTTTAAAACGGGGTCGGTAGTGGTGCCTTTGATGTCGGAAACGATAGCCAGGTTTTGCCCGGTGATGGCATTGATGATACTGGATTTACCCGCATTCCGTTTGCCGAATATACCAACATGCACTCTGTCGGAAGATGGTGTGGCATTTAAACTCATATGTAACCTCCTTGTAATTGTTCAGTAATAATCTTTCTCGGAATTCTCTAGAAACGGAAATCTCTGCGGTTGTTCTGCTCAATCAGACGCAGGTTTTCTGTTACAACAGCACGTGCCTTCTCATTCGGTACGTTCAGCACCTCTTTTTCAATTAGTTTATCTCCAAGTGCTTTTGTCTCGGGAGATGCGTAATCCATCAAATATTCTTTCAGTGTCATCAGTGCATTTGGGTGGCAGCAGTTCTGAATCTGCCCGCTTTTACATAAGGCCATAAAACGGTCCCCGGTGCGCCCTTCCCGGTAACAGGCGGTACAAAAACTTGGAATATAGTCCATTTTCATCAGCCACTGTACGATTTCATCCAAAGTTCTTGTGTCACTGACATCAAATTGCTCAGACTTGGAATCATCAGACTCCGGTTCGTAATATCCTCCAACACTTGTGCGGGACCCCCCGCTGATTTGGGAAACGCCAAGGTGCAGCACTTTCTCCCGGCATTTCTTACTTTCTCTCGTGGAGATAATCATACCGGTGTAAGGCACGGCAATCCGTATGCAGGCTACAATCTTGGCAAAGGTATCATCGTCAATTCCATTATCGAAAGAATCTGCATCAATATCATCGGCATGACGCAGGCGGGGCACACTGACCGTATGAGGCCCTACTCCAAAGGCGGCTTCCAGGTGCTCTGCGTGCATCAGAAGGCCTGCAAATTCATAGAGGTATTTATCCAGGCCGAAGAGTACACCTATGCCCACATCATCAATGCCGCCCTCCATAGCACGGTCCATGGCTTCCGTGTGATAGTTATAGTCATGCTTGGGTCCGGTTGGGTGAAGTTGGAGGTAGCTTTCCTTATGATAAGTTTCCTGGAATAAAATATAGGTACCGATACCTGCTTCCTTCAGCAGACGGTAATCGTCAACGGTAGTTGCCGCAATATTAATATTTACACGGCGGATAGCGCCATTCTTATGTTTGATGCTATAAATTGTCTTGATGGATTCCAGATAATAATCCATTGTATTGCGCACAGGATCTTCTCCGGCTTCCAGAGCGAGGCGTTTGTGGCCCATATCCTGAAGTGCAATCACTTCTCTGCGGATTTCCTCCTGAGTAAGCTGCTTCCTGGCAATATGTTTATTTTTAAGGTGATATGGACAGTATGTACATCCATTAACACAGTAATTGGACAGGTAGAGAGGTGCAAACATTACAATACGGTTGCCGTAAAAATCCTTTTTGATTTGTTCCGCAAGAGCATAGATTTCCTGATTTTTTTCTTCAATCTGACAGGCAAGCAAAACGGAAGCTTCCCTGTGGGAAAGTCCCTTCCTTTTCTTGGCTTTCTCGATAAGAGAGTCAATCAGGGATACATTATTCTTGTTCTCGTCTGCATAGGCGAGGGTGGCCAAAATTTCATCGTGATTAATAAAATCATCGGCATGTTTTGAGTTTACATCATACATTTTCATTTCCTCCATTCAATGAGTCGCCGCGGGATACGACTACCTCATAACCAATGCGGTTCATTCGGTTTTCCATGCACATGCGGCATTCTGCAGCTTCATCACCAGTACAGATTTTGTTATCGTATAGCAGGTAATCCTTTCTTACCTTTGTTGGAGATAAGTTTGGCATCACTACATTTGCTCCGGCTAAAATGCCCTTTTCTCTGCCGCTTGGATCAATGGTGCCGAGAGCTGTCGTTGCAGGGAGCAGGACTTTGGGAAGCATCAGGCGGATAAGTCCCAGCATGAAAAGAGTCAACTCCAAAGTACCTGCGGGACTCTCGGCAAAAGGGGTTTCATGATGGGGGATGAAAGGTCCTATTCCCACCATCTGAGGATTCAGCTCCTTTAAAAAGAGCATATCATCTGCCAGGTTCTCCGGTGTCTGGAAAGGGGATCCCACCATGAAGCCTGTGCCTACCTGATACCCGATATCTTTCAGGTCCCAAAGACATTGCTGGCGGTGGGCCGCTGAAAGAGATTCCGGATGAAGCATACTGTAGTGTTCGGAATCATAAGTTTCATGACGGAGCAGGTAACGCTCGGCCCCGGCGTCAAAAAGAAGCTGGTAACTTTCCCGGGAACGTTCCCCCAGTGATAAAGTGATGGCACAGTCCGGGAAACGGCTCCGGATACTTCGTACGATATCCGCCATAATTTCATCGGTATAATGTCCATCCTCCCCGCCCTGTAAGACGAAAGTGCGGAAGCCAAGTTCATGTCCCTTTTCACAGCAGTCCAGTATTTCCTCTTTAGAAAGACGGTAGCGGTGAGCTTCCTTGTTGCTCCTTCGGATACCGCAGTAGAAGCAGTCATTCTTACAATAATTTGTAAATTCAATCAGGCCCCGCATATAAATATCATGCTCGTAAAATTTGTGCCGGGCCTCCCGCGCCCTTTCAAACAAATACTCTGCGGTATCCGGCGTGCGGCCGCGGATGAGAGCCGACCATTCTTCCCTGGAAAGGGAGCCGGTCTGTTCCAGTTTATCCATAAGATTTTTCATAAAATTCACCTCATAAAATTCTGCTTTTATTCTCGCGAAGGCAACGAGCCAAGTGAACATGCTTGCATGTACATTTGGTGACTGCCCGTGGGGGCAAATACCCCATAGCCCGCTGCGCTACAAATTTGATGCCCAGTAGCTTGCTACGGGGTCTTTGACTTTGTTTTAGCATATATGGTTTTTGTACTGATCCCGGGCAGCATCCCTAATTTCCCGGAAAGTGCGCTGATGATGTCATTGGGCGCATCCATGGCAATACTAATGATGGAAATATTTTTCTCCCGGTAAGGGATTCCCATCCTGCCAACGATATAGCCGGCATATTCACTGAGCAGATGATTTAATTCATCTACAGAATCCGTATTGCTGAGAATGATTCCGACCAGGGCAATCCTTGTGTCCATAAAACCTCCTTCTCCGAACGTCATTAAATTGTGTAAGAATTTCCTATAAAGCAAAAAAACCTGCACCAATGGCGCAGGCTATAAACAGGGCAGATATCTCCCCCAACGAAATACAAGTACGTCTCGTTATTATATCTCTGTCGCCTTTTTACTCAGGTGCATCCCTTTGTAATCAGAACGGATTTAAAATAATTATATCACAGAGAATAATTCTTGACAATAAAAGGTGAAAAACGTTTCTGTTTTTGTGCATATTGTGCATGTTTTGCAAGAGAAATATGTTATAATATTCACAAAAATAATAGAATATACCATATAAAGGAATTTAAAGAAAGGGGTGACAGGGTATGCGTCAGGTATTGCAGGCAGAGTTAATAGAGGCTGTGAATCGGCACAAGGGGGATGGTCTGCTGGACATGCAGGAGATTACTCTGAAAAATATGAACCTGGCCGGCGCCAGTCTGACCAGGGTAGATTTTTCCGGAGTGACCTTTGAGAATGTATGTCTTGAGAGTGCGGATCTTTCCGGCTGTAAACTAAAAAATGCCTGGTTTCAGAACAGCTCTCTTCATGGTGCAATATTGCGGGATGCGGATATGGAGAGCTGTATGCTTAGAAAAGCTGACATGAGAGAATGTGATATCCGTGGAGCAAATTTATATTGTGCAGTGTTGGAGAAAGCGAAGCTGGAGGGAATCATTTCAGATGAGAAAACACAGTATTTCCGGCTGTACTGCCCTGAAAAAGGCGCATTTTTAGGATATAAAAAATGCTGCTTTGACAGGATTGCAGAACTGCTGATACCCGGTGATGCAAAACGGTCCTCAGCCACATTGAATACTTGCAGATGCAGCAAAGCGAAAGTACTTATAATAAAAAGCGTTGACTGTTCAACATATTATGAAGAGGCATGGTCTCTGGTAGATGAAGAATTTGTTTACCGCAGAGGAGAGTGGGTGGAAGTTCCTGATTTTGATGAGGACAGATGGAATGATTCGACTACCGGGATTCATTTTTGGATGACAAGGGAAGAGGCTATTGGATACTAAAAAACAGGGCTGGTTAACCTATAAATTTGATTTTGTTTTGCTGCAAAAACTATTGATAAATTATTGACAAAGCAAAAGAACTATGATACATTTAGACTATAGTCGAAACGTTAGTCTAAAAGACGAAAAAAACAACAAAAATAAGGAGAACAAGTGAGGTGAGACATTATGAGTCTGATAACTGATATCCAGAAGTATTCTATCCATGACGGAGACGGAATACGAACGACAGTCTTCTTTAAAGGATGCCATTTGAAATGTACATGGTGCCATAATCCCGAGACACAGAGCTATACAAAGGAACTGCTTTTTGATGAAGAAAAGTGTATCGGATGCGGTAACTGCGTTCCGGTCTGTCCCACTGGAGCCATCACCCTGAAGGATGGCAAGGCTGTTACAGACAGAGCAAAATGCACAGCTTGCGGAGATTGCGTAGATGCATGTTATTTGAATCTGCGAGAGATAGCCGGCAAGGAATACTCAGTAGACGAATTGGTCAAACTGCTCAGAAAAGATGAGATGTTTTATGAGGAGTCCGGCGGAGGCGTTACGCTGTCCGGGGGTGAAGTAATGACAGTAGATATAGACTATCTGGAAGCACTCGTAAAGAAACTCCATCGTCTGGGTATACCTGTCACAATAGATACATGCGGACAGGCGCCATATGAGAACTATGAGAGGATTCTGCCATACGTAGATACTTTTCTGTATGATATCAAACAGATGGATACTGAGATACATAAACAGTACATGGGAACTGGTAACGAACTGATTTTATCTAACCTGGAAAAGCTGAACCAGACAGGGACAAAATTGTATATCAGAATTCCTGTGGTAAAGGAAGTAAATGGAAATGATGAGGCAATGAAGGCGATGATTGACTATCTTCAGGAGAAGAAGATTAATGCCAATAAAGTAAATTTACTGCCATACCACAACACAGGCTCAGGTAAGTATTTAAAAATAGGAAAATGTTATGAAGGCGATGATTTACACGCACCAAGTAATGAAGAAATGAAACATTTTGTAGAGCTGTTCCAAGAAGCTGGATTCCATAATGTAAAAATAGGAGGTTAAGGACATGGAAGGAAGAGGAATGAATGATCGTATTAAGGCACTTAGAAAGCAGAGTGTAGAGACACCTGCGCACATTGATTTGGGCCGCGCGATCTGCGAAACAGAAACTTACAAGAAGTATGAAGGCGTATTATCCATACCGGAACTGCGCGGACAGGTGCTGAAAGATTATTTTTCAACAAAACCATTGTATATTGGAGATGGAGAGCTGATTGTAGGCGAAAAAGGAGATTCTCCTCAGGCATCTCCTACATTCCCTGAGCTTTGCTGTCATACACTGGAAGATATGCACGTTATGAATGACAGAGAGCTGATTTGCTTTAAAGTAAAAGATGAGGACTATAAAGTACAGGAAGATGTTATGATTCCATACTGGGAGAAACGTTCCATCAGAAGCAAAATTTTAAATAATATGACTCCAGAATGGAAAGAAGCTTATGCAGCAGGCATTTTCACTGAATTTATGGAGCAGAGAGGACCAGGACACACCGTTGGTTCCGCTAAGATTTATGAAAAAGGTTTCTTAGACTACATGGAAGATATTCAGAAATCACTTGACAGCCTGGACTACATGAATGATGTGGAAGCACTTGACAAGAAGAACGAGTTGCAAGGTATGAAACTTGCTTGTGAAGCTGTCATCATTTTGGGTGAGAGATATGCAGCTTATGCAAGAGAATTAGCCGAAAAAGAAACAGATGCAAAGAGAAAAGCAGAATTGCTTCAGATTGCTGCGAACTGTGATGTGGTTCCGGCACACAAACCGCAGACTTACTGGCAGGCAATCCAGATGTACTGGTTTGTTCATCTTGGTGTAACAACTGAGCTGAATCCGTGGGATGCATACAGCCCGGGACGTTTGGATCAGCATTTGAATCCGTTCTATGAAAAAGATGTAGATGCTGGAACTTTGGATGATGAAAAGGCCCTGGAGCTTCTGGAATGCCTTTGGGTAAAATTCAACAACCAGCCGGCTCCTCCAAAAGTAGGAATCACACTGAAAGAAAGCAGTACCTATACAGACTTTGCAAACCTGAACACAGGCGGTATTACTCCAAACGGAGAAAATGGTGTAAATAACGTAAGTTATTTGATTCTGGATTGTATGGATGAGATGCAGCTTCTTCAGCCAAGCTCTAACGTACAGATTAGCAGAAAGACACCGCAGAAGTTCCTGAAACGTGCCTGCGAGATTTCCAGAAGAGGATGGGGACAGCCGGCATTCTATAATACAGAAGCTATCGTTCAGGAGCTGCTTAATGCAGGAAAGAGTCTTGCAGATGCAAGATGCGGCGGAACAAGCGGCTGTGTAGAGACAGGTGCATTTGGAAACGAAGCTTATATCCTGACAGGATACTTCAATATTCCAAAGATTCTTGAACTGACTCTGAACAATGGATATGATAAAGTGGCAGACAAACAGCTTGGATTACAGCTTGGTTATGCTACAGATTTCAAGAGCTATGATGAACTGTATGATGCATTTAAAAAGCAGGTAGAGTATTTTATAAACATCAAGATCCAGGGAAGTAATGTAATTGAAAAGATTTATGCAGAGAATATGCCTGCTCCATTCCTTTCAGTTATTACAAATGACTGTATCTCCAGAGGTAAGGATTATAACGGCGGCGGAGCAAGATACAATACAAAATATCTGCAGGGCGTAGGTATCGGTACTATCACAGACAGTCTGGCAGCAATCAAATACAACGTATTTGATAAAAAGACATTTACCATGGAAGAACTGATGAAGGCAATGGAAGACAACTTCGAAGGCCATGAGAGAGTTCTGAATCTGGTAACGAACAAGACACCTAAGTTTGGTAATGATGATGAATACGCAGATGATATTATGAAGGATGTATTTGAATATTACAGAAGCCAGGTAACAGGAAGACCGAATATGCTGGGTGGAACCTATAGAATTAACATGCTTCCTACCACATGCCATGTTTACTTTGGTGAAGTTATGATGGCAAGCCCAAACGGACGTCTGGCGCACAAACCAGTATCAGAAGGTATTTCTCCTGAGAAGGGTGCAGATGTGAATGGACCTACAGCAGTTGTGAAATCTTGTGCAAAAATGGATCACCTGCAGACAGGTGGTACTCTGCTGAACCAGAAATTTACACCGGCAGTAGTAGCAGGCGAAGAAGGACTGGATCATATGGCAAACCTGGTGCGCACATATTTCAATATGGACGGACATCATATCCAATTCAACGTTATTGATAAGGAAACTCTGATCAAAGCTCAGCAGAATCCTCAGGAATACAGAGACTTGATTGTACGTGTAGCTGGATACAGTGACCACTTCAGAAACCTGAGCAAGGCTTTACAGGATGAGATTATCGGAAGAACAGAGCAAAACTTTAACTAGATAGAAAATTTACCACAAATTAAAAAAGTCTCCATACTCAGTGCAGTATGGAGACTTTCTTAATAAGAAGAAGCATAACGGCTGGCTTACCCCAGTGCAGTCTCCTTTCCGGTTGTAAAGTGGTCGCTTTTCAAGATTGCATAGGCAGCCTCGTAATTATTTTCACGCATATGCAGGACCATTTTCTTTAGGTTTTCATTTGTTTCCTGGATATCCATTCCATTTTTTACGGAACATTGACCCATGCGGATAAGTTCTGACATGTTATTTTCATAAATACGGTTGATACGTTCATTATCGAAAATACTGATGATTTCCAGGTGCATGTTTGTGTCGGCAAGCTCCCACTGGTAAATATCCCCTGCTGCCGCACACATGCGGACAACCTTTTCTTCAATTCGGTAAGAATACTCTTCCCAGCGGCCGGAAGTGAAAATTAATTGAAAGGCGCTGCTCTCCAAAAGCTCGCGGAGCTGATAGATTTCCCGGATATCTTTGTCGGTGAGTTCCTTCACTGTCATGGATTTATAATAGTCGGTAACAATTAAACCTTCCGCCTGCAGCATTTTAATTGCAGCACGGACAGGGCTGCGGCTCATATTCAGGTCAGAAGTCAGTTTTGCTTCTGTCAACTGTGTGCCCGGCGGATAAGTCAGGTTCAGGATATTGGTGCGGATAGCCTCATAGGCCTGGTCCGCCAAAGAAATATGTTTTTCTGTCATAATAGTACCTCTATTGTATACAAAGTTATTTACTGTATACGAATTATATAGGAAAAGATGTAAGATTGCAACCCGGAGGGACAGAATGGGTTATTGATTTTCTTATATAATGGGAATAAAATTAAAAAAATAAAGAAAGCATGGATAACATTGAAGCAGGAAAGAGGTGGAAAAATGGCAGAAGTGAGAAAGCATATTGTATTTCATGGAAGAGTTCAGGGTGTTGGTTTCCGCTATACGGCAAGGTATCTCGCCCAGTCCCTCAAGCTGACCGGATGGGTGAAAAATGAATGGGACGGCACTGTGAGTATGGAGGTCCAGGGCAGGGAGCCTATGATCGATAAACTTTTGGCAGGACTGAATCAGGGGCGGTTCATGACAATAGAGTGGATGGATACAGAGGAGGTGCCTCTAAAGGAGGAGAACGGCTTCTCAGTCAGGTAGCAAATTCGAGTTCGATTTTCCGTAGTTTATTTCAGTAGATTTTATGAAATGTAACTGTGCGGGAGGGCAAGCTCGATTTCGCTTTGCTTCATCTCGCTTCGGCTAAATGCCGGATAGAAATATTCGCAAATTGCCCTTAGCAAGCAAACCTGCACAGGCAATTTGTGAATATTTCTGCCCTCCTGAATAGATACTATGAAATTATGATTGACAAGAATTACACAAAATGTTATATTGTATTCAACAAACAATATTGTATACAAAAAATAGTAATGTATACAACGCGGGAATTGATAAATGAGATATCAAAAGAAGGAGACTCGAAATGGAATTTGAAAACGTAAAATTAGTGAAAGCAGCCAACGTATATTTTGATGGAAAAGTAACAAGCAGAACATTCTATATGCCGGATGGCGAAAGAAAGACACTTGGTTTTATGCTTGCAGGAGACTATGAATTCAGTACTGCTGGAGAGGAGCTCATGGAGGTCCTGGGAGGTACCATGGAAGTAAAATTACCGGGCAGCGATGCTTTCGTTTCTTACAGCGAGGGAAGTGCATTTTCAGTACCTGCACAATCCAGTTTTCAAGTAAAAGTAGAGGGATATGCGGACTACTGCTGTTCTTATAAATAGAGAGCAGCAAAAAGCGGACGATTCTTTTGGAGCTGACAAATAAAAATAAAACAAGGAGGAGTATCATGAAATTAGGATTTATCGGGACAGGCAATATGGCAGGCGCTATCATGGGTGGAATTATCAAGGAAGGTGTCTTCAAGGCGGAAGAGATGATTGGATCTGATATTTTTGCACCAGGAAGAGAAAAAGCAAAAGCTGACTATGGCATTCATGTAACTGCCGATAACAGGGAAGTGGTAGAAAAGTCAGAGATCATTATACTTTCTATTAAGCCTCAGTTTTATGCGGACACCATTGCCGGAATTAAAGACCTGGTAACAGATGATAAGATAATTATTACTATTGCACCAGGAAAGACTCTGGCATGGCTGGAAGAGCAGTTTGGTAAAAAGGTGAAAATTATCCGTACAATGCCAAATACCCCAGCTATGGTTGGAGAAGGAATGACAGCAGCATGCCCGAACACATATGTAACGGAAGATGAGCTGAAATATGCGGTTAGTATTTTAAGTGCATTCGGTCAGGTAGAGGTTGTATCAGAAAGGCTGATGGATGTTGTCGTATCAGTAAGCGGAAGCGCTCCGGCCTATGTATTTCTCTTTATTGAAGCAATGGCTGATGCAGCAGTTGCAGATGGTATGCCAAGACCACAGGCTTATAAATTTGCAGCACAGACAGTATATGGAAGTGCTAAAATGGTAATGGAGACCGGAAAACATCCAGGCGAATTAAAAGACATGGTATGTTCACCGGCGGGAACTACAATAGAGGCAGTACGTGTGCTGGAAAGAAATGGATTCAGAAGTGCAGTGATAGAAGCAATGAAGGCATGTACTGAAATATCCAAGAGCTTGTAATTTTAGAATGCTTATTTAAATATAAAAAGGAGTCAGACTCTATTGGAGTTTGACTCCTTTTGAGTGAAAAAGAAGATCAAGGGGGACAGTCCCTTTTCAAAAGGGACTGTCCCCCTTGCAGCGTCTCCCTTGCATCGCCCTCTTACGTCGTTTCCTTTGAAGAACTCTTTGCATGTCTTTCATTTTGTGTTAAAATGAAGTTGGGGAAATTTGATTAGAGAAGGAATAAATAATATATGAAAGAACCAATGGAAAAGAAAAGTGTAAAAGCAAGAATTGTGTCTGCGGCATGGCAGATGTTTTATGATAAAGGATATGATCAGACTACGGTGGATGACATTATTGAGCTGTCAGGTACATCAAAAGGGTCGTTTTATTATTATTTCAGTACAAAGGATGAACTGCTGAGCACACTGTCCACTGTATTGGATGATTATTATGAAACGTTATCTGTAGAAATGGATCAGGAGATGAATAATTATGACAAGCTCCTGTATCTGAATTATAAAATCCATACTATGATGGAGGAGAGAATCAACATTGATTTGCTGTCCTCACTGTATTCTACCCAGTTGACTGCGAAGGGACAAAGACATCTTCTTGACCAGAACCGGGTATATTACCGTCTGATTGCGGGAATTGTGGAAGCAGGACAAAAGAAGGGCGAGATACGCTCTGACAAATCAATAGGGGAGATTACAAAATATTATTCTTTATGTGAAAGGGCTTTGGTTTCCGACTGGTGCCTTAGTAAGGGCGATTATTCACTGGGTGAATACAGTAAGGAATATATGCCTATTATGATGGGATATTTTAAGTTATAAGTATATCTATCCTTAGGAAGGCTAATGTGATGACTGGGGGAATTGGGGATGAATATTCAGGGATTACAAAAACTGACACTTTTGGATTATCCGGAAAAGGTGGCATGCACAATTTTTACGGCAGGCTGTAATTTCCGGTGTCCTTTCTGCCATAATGCATCACTGGTGACACATGTAGACCCTCACAACGAAATGCAAAAGGAAGAGGTCCTGGGATTTTTGCGCAAGCGCCAGGGGATTTTGGACGGGATGTGTATCAGTGGGGGAGAGCCTTTGCTGCAGCCTGACATCGAGGAGTTTCTCGTGGAAGTGAAAAATATCGGTTATGCTATAAAGCTGGATACGAATGGAAGTAATGCTGTGCTTCTGCGGCGGCTGGTGGAGCAAGGTTTGGTTGATTATGTGGCAATGGATATTAAAAACGCACCTGAAAAATATGGGGAAACCATAGGGATTAAAGGATATCATCTGGAAAATATTCTGCAGAGTGTAGATTTTCTCTTGTCCGGTGCTGTGCCTTATGAATTTAGGACTACAGTAGTAAGGGAGCTGCATAAGCGGGAAGACTTTGCTGCTATCGGTCGCTGGATCAGGAGAGCTGAAAGATATTATCTGCAAGGATTTGTGGATTCAGGTGATTTGATTCAGCCGGGACTTCGGGGATATACAAAAGATATCATGGAACAGGCGCTGGAAATTGTGAGAAGGAATGTTCCAAACGCAGAATTAAGGGGAGTAGAATAATGGAATTAACGGACAGCGAAGTTGTACGGAAAGACGGGGAAGCTCTTTACATAGGGAATATAAATACAGTAGAAGCAGACCTGACACTTCCGGTGATAGGAAAATATGGGGCGCATATTTGCTGGAAATCTGAGCAGGAACATTACATAACACCTGAAGGAAGGGTAACGAGACCATCATACGGAACTGGGAACCGGACTGTAAAGCTTACAGCTTTTCTTACATATGGGAGTGCAGCAAGAAAACGGGAGTTTAAAGTAACCCTGTTGGAAAAGAAGAAAGAAATGCAGGTTTTGGAAGTCTATCCAATTCAGTTGGAGGGACAGATAAATAATGTATGTTATTTGCCTTTTTATGTACCTGTGCGCACCGAAGACGGATACCTTATGCATGAGGTCATTTGGGAGTGCGGGACGGGATTCCAAAGTGGAGAGATTGGCATACATGAAGTTACCGGATATCTCAAAGACAGAAAGTGGAAGAACCCAAAGAACGGGGAAATAGGAAAAATTCCAGCAGTAGCTTACATCCACATACGAGAAAAGAAAAACGGGAAAGAATATATACTGGAAGGTGGAAACGCAGAGACAGCAGGTCATACGGGCATGGAAAATGCGGCGAAGGTGACCAGCCTTGCCGACGGCAAAGACCGCAATATTAGCTTGACGGGAGAGAATGAGTTTTTCAAAGCGCAGGAACGTATGCTGACATTCCTGCTTGGGACAGACGATGACCAGATGCTTTATAATTTTCGCAGAGAGGCAGGTCTGGATATAAAAGGGGCATCCCCTATGATTGGGTGGGATTCTCCTGAGTGCCTGGTGCGCGGACATACTACAGGGCATTATCTGTCTGCGCTGGCATTGTGTTTTCGTGCTACAGGGGAGGTTCGGATTCTCAAAAAGGCCGAATACATGGTAGAAAGTCTGGGACAGTGCCAGAGGGCGCTGCCAGAGCAGAAAGGGTATAATCCGGGGTTTTTAAGCGCTTATCCGGAGGAACAGTTTGATCTCTTGGAAGCATATACACCATATCCGGAAATATGGGCACCTTATTATACACTACATAAAATTCTTGCAGGTTTGCTGGACTGTGAAAAGTGGACAGGAATTGCAGAGGCATTAGAGATAGCGGATAAGATAGGAGAATGGATATTCCGGCGCCTGACCAGGCTGAATGAGGGGCAGCGGATGAAGATGTGGAGCATCTACATTGCCGGAGAATTCGGGGGAATTAATGAAAGCCTGGCAGAGCTGTATTTAAGAACAGGAAAAGAAATTCATCTGCAGTCAGCGGAGATGTTTGATAATGACCGTTTATTTTTGCCTATGGAGATGAAGCAGGATGCACTTGACGGAATGCACGCAAATCAGCATATCCCTCAGGCCATAGGGGCAATGAAAATTTACGAAGCATCAGGAGATAGAAGGTATTATGACATTGCAAAGTTTTTCTGGGAGTCGGTTACATCGGGGCATTGCTACTCAATCGGCGGGACCGGAGAGACAGAGATGTTTCATGGAAGAAATAGGATTGGAAGCTTTTTGACGGAGAATACCGCAGAAAGCTGTGCATCTTATAATATGCTGAAGCTGACGAAGCTTTTGTATCAATATGAGCCGCTGGCCTCCTATATGGACTACTACGAAAGGACAATGCAGAATCATATTCTTGCGTCTCTGGATAAAGAACCAAGCGGAGAGACTGTTTACTTCCTGCCTCTTGGTCCCGGATTTACCAAAAAATTTGAAAGAGAAAATACATGCTGTCATGGTACCGGTATGGAGAATCATTTCAAGTACATTGAGTCTGTTTACTTTCAGGACAAGGATACCTTGTACATAAATCTTTTTCTTGAATCGAAGGCTCGTTGGCAAGAGCGCGGAATCTCTATCAGACAGGCAGTTCAGGAAGAGAGGCCGGGAGAAATCAAGTTATATTTGCAGCGCGAAAATCAGGAATCTGAAAAAGAGGAGTATAAAAGCCAGACACCTGAGAGCCGGAAATGTCACCTGAAAATCAGAAGGCCATATTGGTGTGCAGGTGAGCACAGGGTGACGGTCAATGGAAAAACAAAAATATGTCCGGTCCAAGAGGATGGATATCTGAATCTTACCATGGGGGAGGATGAATGGGAGGAGGCAGAAAGTGGCATTTCAATTTCAATTCATTTTCCATGTGTCCTCCGCCTGGAGCGTACTCCTGACAATGCACAACTTGCAGCACTGGCTTACGGTCCCTATATATTTGCAGCACTTTCTGAGCAAAAAGATTACCTGGATATACCGCTCGGGGAAGATACATTGGAAGAAATGTTTGCAAGAGAAGAAAAACCCCTTGCTTTCCGGTATAGAACGCTGAAATTTATACCATTATATCAAGTTTCAAGGGAGGCATATCATGTCTATTTTTCGGTGAGAAGGTTGTTGAACAAATGTTAATTTTGTGCATAGGTTTTTAAAATATGATTGATAAATATTAAACAAAGTGGTATTATAAAAGGGATTGTTTTAACAATTATGAAAGCTGATAATTTTATAGGCGCGATAAAAAAGCTTATTAAATTATCGAGGGAGATTTTACCAAACAAACAAAAAAGGAGAAGATTTTATGAAAAAGAAAATTCTTGCAGTGCTAATGGCAGCAACGTTTGTTGTAGGTACACTGGCCGGCTGCTCGACTCCGACATCATCTGTAGATGATAAGGATAAGAAGGCTGACAGCGCCGGCACCAGCAGCAATGTCATCCGCTATTCACTGACAGCAGAGCCTCCGACATTGGATCCACAGCTTGCCAACTCTATTCCGAGTGCTACGGTATGCTATCACCTTTTTGATGGCCTCATGAGAAATGAAGAAGGTGATGTAAAGTATGCAGCGGCAGAGTCTTATGAAGTATCTGACGATGGACTCACTTACACCTTCAAATTGAGAGAAACCTATTGGAGTGACGGTGAAAAGGTTAAAGCACAGGATTTCGTGTACGGTATGCAGCGTCTGGAAGATCCTGCTACAGCAAGTGAATATGCATTTATCGGTATGATTATTAAGAATGCGGCTGCGGTTAACGCAGGAGAGATGGCAGTAGAGGAGCTTGGCGTTTCTGCACCGGACGAGTCCACAGTTGAGATTACATTAGAATATCCTGCACCTTATTTCCTTTCCATGCTTTCTAATGCGCAATTCATGCCATCCCGCCAGGATTTGGTTGAGAAATACGGAAAAGATTTTGCGGCAGAGCCGGAAAACAATGTATATAATGGACCGTTTAAACTTACAAAATGGGCTCATGGGGATAGAATTACATTAGAGAAGAATGACAAATACTGGGATGCCGACAGTGTAAAACTGGATGGAGCAGAAATTCTCACGGTTCAGGAGCAGGCTACAGCAGTTGCCATGTTTGATGAAGGCGAGTTGGATTTTGCAGATGTACCTACAGCTCTGAGTGCAAATTACGAAGGAAAGACAACACCTTACTATGATGGAGCCAATGACTATATCATGATGAACCAGTCAGAGGGCAGCCCTCTCGCAAGCAAGAATTTAAGACTTGCGATTAACTATGCGCTGGACCGGGAAAACTATGCAAAGTTATCTCATGACGGCATCTATGCGCCAAATACCCGCTATGTACTTCCACAGGTAAGTGGTTTAGAGGGCGAGTATGGTGACGAGTATCCATATGAAGCATTCCCGCTGAAGGGAGATCCAGATAAGGCGAAAGAGTATCTTGAGGCAGCATTAACTGACCTTGGAGCAGCATCTGCATCTGATATTGAACTTGAACTGCTTACAGGCGATACAGAGGATAACAAAAAAGAAGTAGAGGTTGTTCAGTCTCAGCTTCAGGAAACTCTGGGTATCAAAGTAAACATCAAGCAGGTTCCATACAAACAAAGACTTCAATTGGAAGCAGATTTGGATTATCAGATGGTTGTAACAGGATGGGTTCCGGATTATCCAGACCCGATTTCCTACCTGGAACTGTGGACAACAGATTCTTCCTATAACCATGCGGCATATTCCAGCGAAACATATGACAACTATATCAAGTTGTCTAATACAACAACTGACTTAAAAGAAAGAATGGATGCTCTTTTTGCAGCAGAGAAGACATTCTGTGAAGATGGAGTTGTAGCACCTCTTCAGTTACGTCAGAAAGAAATGCTGACCAGTGAAAACCTGAAAGGTCTTAAAACTTACTTTGTAGGCATTAACTATGATTTTGTACATGCATATTTTGAATAAGACATCAGAGAGCTTATAATCAATTCAAGACGGCAGTTTGTCTGCCGTCTTGATATGTTGAGGGGAAGTATATACTTATTAGGGTTCACCGAATATAATTATATTCATTTTGAGAGAAGTGAACCTACTTATATTCAGTGAAGAAGAAAGAGAAAGAAAGGAAATACGGCTATGACAAAATATATTTTGAAAAGGGTCGGGATGTCTGTTGTTACGATTCTCCTGTTGATTACGGTTGTATTTTTCCTGGTCAGATTAATGCCCGGGGATCCGTTCAGCAATGGTAAGATGACAGCGGAAATACATGCCAATATGGAGGCATACTATGGATTTGACAAGCCTCTTCCTGTACAATATGTGAAATATTTGAATAATCTGGCTCATGGGGACTTGGGCTACTCCATGAAATACACAAACCGTACGGTGGTAGACACCATTAAAGGGTCTTTCCCATACTCTTTTGATTTGGGGATAAGGGCGCTGGTATTTGCAATTTCTTTTGGCTTGGTGCTGGGAATTATTGCAGCATTGAACCGGGGGAAAAAGCTGGACTTTATTTGCATTCTCATTGCAATTATCGGTACTTCTGTACCTGATTTTATTATGGGTTCTATCCTGCAGTTTTTCTTTGGAATTAAGTGGGGACTATTCCCCGTGGCTCAATATCTGGGCTTTCAATATACGATTCTTCCGTCAGTGGCAATCGGGTTCTATACACTGGCCAGCGTATCCAGGCTTATGAGAGCAGGTATGCTGGAGGTTGTAGAGCAGGATTATATTAAGACGGCCAAGGCAAAGGGATTGTCAAAAGCGAGGATTACGCTGAAACATCAGATGAGAAATGCAATTATGCCGGTCATTACCATATTAGGTCCTATTGTGGCTGCAGTGCTTACAGGTACTTTTGTAATTGAGTCCTTGTTTGCCATTCCAGGCATGGGTAAATATTATGTGGAGAGCGTACAGATGCAGGATTATACAATGATACTGGGGATGACGATTTTCTACGGTACGTTTCTTGTTATTGCCAATATGGTGGTAGACATTGTGTATGGCTTTATTGATCCGAGAGTACGTCTGGCAGGAAAGTAGGTGGAGATAAAATGGAGACAATTTCAAAAGACAAGTTTAAAATAATCGGAAAAAATAGTGAACATATGGAATCCATATCCAGGCCGAATCTGTCATACTGGCAGGACGCATGGAGAAGAATCCGTCAGAACAGGGTAGCATTTTTCTCCCTTATGGCGATTAGTTTATATGTACTGCTGGCAATTTTTGCTCCTATTCTGAGCAGTCATGATATGGCGAAACAAAATGCCGATGCCATGAACCAGTTTATCTCAAAAGAAAATTGGTTTGGAACAGACGCACTTGGAAGAGACTTGTGGGTACGTGTCTGGATGGGAGCGAGAGTTTCCCTGGCAATCGGTTTCGTTGCAACATTGATTAATACAGTGGTCGGTTCCATGATTGGCGGTGTTGCGGGATATTATGGCGGCAAGGCTGATATGCTTATTATGAGAATCGTAGATGTTATTTATGGTATTCCAAGTCTTATTGTGACAATCCTTGTTATGGTAGTTTTGGGGGCGGGTATACAGAGCCTGATTATAGCTATGATTATTGTAGGCTGGATTGGAACCTGCCGTGTTGTCCGAGGAGAAGTGCTAAAGCAGAAGGAGCAGGATTTTGTAGCTGCTGCCAAAGTTTTGGGAGTTTCTAATCTCACAATTATTGTCAAACATATTCTTCCTAACGTTATGGGAATCCTGATTACGAACCTGACTCTTGCAATTCCAAATGCAATTTTCCAGGAAGCCTTTTTAAGTTATATCGGGCTGGGTATTGCTCCTCCGGACAGCAGCTGGGGGATTCTGGCAAAAGAAGGAACAAAGATGCTCAGGGTAGCACCTCACGAGCTGTTTATTCCGGCATTTTTTATCTGTACTACAATGCTGGCATTGAACCTTTTGGGTGATGGACTTCGAGATGCATTTGACCCGAAACTCAGAGGAACGGAATAGGAGGAACCAATAGATGAGTAAATTATTAGAGCTGAATCATGTCACGTTCTCCTTTAAGACATATGGCGGCGTTGTACAGTCAGTGAGAGATGTAAGTTTTGATATAGAACAGGGGGAGATTGTGGGTGTTGTAGGTGAATCCGGTTGCGGAAAAAGTGTTACCTGCCAGTGTATCCTGCGTCTGAACCCGGAACCGCCAGGTTTTTTCAGCGGAGACTCTTCTATCAAATATAACGGCGAAGAGCTGCTCACAAAGAATGAGAAGGAAATGAGAGCAATCAGGGGGAAGGAGATTGGTTTTATTTTCCAGGACCCGATGACATCTCTCAATCCTACTATGAAGATTGGAAAGCAGATAGAAGAAGTTTTTGCTTACGATAAAAGCATGAGTAAAGAGGAAAAGAAACAGAAAGCACTGGACATTCTGTCCACTGTTGGAATCTCTGATGCAGCCCGCAGATATGGGCAGTATCCCCATGAGCTGAGCGGGGGAATGAAACAGCGTGTCATGATTGCTATAGCGTTGGTTGGAAACCCAAGCGTTGTAATAGCAGACGAGCCTACTACCTCTTTGGATGTAACGATTGAAGCTCAGATTCTGGAACTTTTAAAAGAAATGAAAGAGAAGTTCAACGTATCCATTATCCTCATCACACATGATCTGGGTGTTATCGCAAAGCTATGCGACCGGGTTATGGTTATGTACGGCGGTAAAATCGTGGAAAGAGGTACTGCCCCAGATATTTTTTATCACACAAAACATCCATATACAGCAGGGCTTTTGAAGTCTATTGCAAAGCTGGATATGGAAAAGGGAGAAAAACTGACTCCTATAGAAGGAACTCCTCCGGATTTGTTCAACCCTCCTGCCGGATGTCCTTTTGCTGCCAGATGTGAGTATTGTATGGAAATCTGTAATGAGGTATTCCCAGAGGAATATAAAGTTGCAGAAGGCCACCGCTCCTGCTGTTGGCTTCAGCATGAAGATGCACCGGAAGTAGACTTGATAAACGGTGAGATAAAGGAGGAAGGCAATGGAGAATAGCAGAGAACCGCTGGTGCGTGTAGACCAGTTGAGCAAACATTTTAAAATAACAAAGAATGACATTCTGAAAGCTGTCGACAGTGTTTCCTTTGATATCTATAAAGGCGAGACTGTGGGGCTTGTAGGAGAATCCGGCTGCGGAAAGTCAACTGCAGGCAGATGCCTGGTTAAACTATATGAACCTACAGCAGGCCATATTTATTATGATGGCAAGGATATTATGAAATATACAAAGGCGGAGAACAAGGAGTTTTGCAAAAACGTGCAAATGATTTTTCAGAATCCCTATTCTTCCCTGAATCCCAGAATGACGGTAAAAGATATTGTGGGAGAAGGGGTGCGTCTTCATACAAATCTAAGTAATACAGAGGTGGAAGAGAAGGTACAGACACTGTTAGAAAAAGTTGGGCTGGGCAGAGACCATATGTCAAGGTTCTCTCATGAGTTCAGCGGCGGGCAGAGACAGCGTATAGGAATAGCAAGAGCTTTGGCAGTGGACCCGCAGTTCATCGTCTGTGACGAGCCCATTTCTGCGTTGGATGTGTCCATTCAGGCACAGGTTATCAATATGCTGAAAAACCTCCAGGAAGAGATGGGGCTGACCTATTTATTTATTGCCCATGATTTAAGCGTGGTAAAATATATTTCAGATAAAGTGGTTGTAATGTATTTGGGTACAATTGTGGAATCCGCAGATTCGGATACTTTATATAAAAATCCGCTGCATCCTTATACTCAGGCGCTGCTGTCCTCTATACCTATAGCAGATCCGGTAAAAGCGAAGGAGAGTCAGAGGATTGCCATATCCGGAGAGATACCAAGTCCCATTAATCCAAAAGACTGCTGCAGATTTGTAGAGCGGTGTCCCTATGCAATGGCAGAGTGCAGGGAGCATATGCCGGAGCTGACAGAGGTAGAACCAGGACATAAAGTGGCATGTTATTTATGTAAAAAAGCGTAACTGTTCATGGTTCTGAACGGATACAAAGAGCTTAGAGATTAAACGGCGGGGTGCCTGCCGCAGAATAAAGAAGTCACGGTGTGGAGCATTGAATAATCATATGACCCCGCTGTGATTTTTTTTGTTTTGGATTTCTCAGATATAGATTTGATATTGTCTTATTTTTCTAACTAATAGGCAGGATGTTGAGGTAATTTGTGGAAATTGAATGCAAGAGTGTGAAAATATAATGTTTTAGAATAACAATATATAGATTTTTATTGAAAAGTTGAATACTATATATTGTTGTTGTCTGTTGACAATGCAGATTTGGGATGATAAAATACTTTTAAGTGCCCAACTGATGAAGGTTGGGCAAAATTATCGGACTTTTATATAGAGAAAGGGGCTGGTATACAGTATGTATCAGGTGACAAAAAGAGATGGGAAAATAGCAGATTTTAATCTGACTAAAATTTGTGAAGCTATAAGGAAAGCCTTTGAAGCTCAGGAGAAGCAATATAATCAGGATATTATTGATTTACTTGCGTTAAAGGTTACGGCGGATTTTGAGCCTAAGATAAAAGACAACCTTGTTTCCGTGGAGGATGTCCAGGACAGCGTGGAAGCCGTATTGATTAAGGCGGGATATGCAGATATCGCAAAAGGATACATTTTATACAGGAAACAGAGAGAGAAGATTCGTAATCTGAATTCTACTCTGCTGGATTATAAAGAGATTGTAGATAGTTACGTGAAGATTACAGACTGGAGAGTAAAAGAGAACTCTACAGTTACATATTCTGTGGGGGGGCTGATTTTGAGTAATTCAGGCGCTATCACAGCGAATTACTGGCTTTCAGAGATTTATGATGAAGAGATCGGAAAAGCTCATAAGAATGCGGATATCCATGTCCATGACTTGTCTATGCTTACAGGATATTGTGCAGGCTGGTCCCTGAAGCAGCTTATTCAGGAGGGGCTGGGCGGAATTCCAGGAAGAATCACCTCTGCTCCTGCAAAACACCTGAGTGTACTTTGCAATCAGATGGTAAACTTTTTGGGAATTATGCAGAACGAGTGGGCAGGTGCACAGGCTTTTTCATCTTTTGATACATACCTGGCTCCATTTGCCAAAGCAGATAATCTGACCTATCCGGAAGTAAAGAAATGCATTGAATCCTTCATATATGGAGTAAATATACCTTCACGCTGGGGAACACAGGCACCATTTTCCAATATTACATTGGACTGGACTGTACCAGGTGATTTGGCACATCTTCCTGCTATCGTGGGCGGGGAAGAGCAGAACTTTACATATGGAGAATGTAAGGCCGAGATGGATATGATTAATAAGGCATTCATCGAGACAATGATCGAGGGGGATTCCCAGGGACGGGGATTCCAGTATCCAATACCTACCTACTCTATTACCCGGGATTTTGACTGGAGTGATACGGAGAATAACCGTTTGCTATTTGAGATGACCGCCAAGTATGGAACTCCATACTTTTCAAACTATATTAACAGTGAGATGGAACCGAGTGACGTCAGAAGTATGTGCTGCCGTCTGCGTCTGGACCTCCGCGAGCTGCGTAAAAAATCAGGAGGCTTTTTCGGTAGTGGTGAGAGTACCGGTTCTATCGGTGTTGTCACTATCAATATGCCGAGAATTGCTTATATGGCTTCTGACGAGGCAAACTTCTACAAGCGCCTTGATAAAATGATGGATATTGCAGCTGAATCTCTTCATACAAAGAGAGTTGTCATCTCAAAACTAATGGAGGAAGGACTGTACCCCTATACAAAGAGATACCTTGGTTCCTTTGAAAACCATTTTTCTACCATCGGCTTGATTGGTATGAATGAAGCAGGACTAAATGCGAAGTGGCTTGGAAAAGATATGACAGATGAGGCTACACAGCAGTTTACCAAGGAGGTGCTGAACCACATGCGGGAACGCCTGTCTGATTACCAGGAAAAGTATGGCGATTTATATAACCTGGAGGCGACACCTGCCGAGTCTACCACCTACCGTCTTGCCAAACATGATGTTGCACAGTTCCCGGATATCATCACTGCAGCGGACGGCGACGGAACTCCTTACTATACAAACAGCTCTCATTTGCCGGTGGGCTATACGGAAGACGTATTTGAAGCATTGGAAATTCAGGATGAACTGCAGACCTTGTATACATCGGGTACTGTATTCCATACCTTCCTGGGCGAAAAGCTTCCGGATTGGAAGGCAGCAGCGGTGCTGGTGAAAAAGATTGCAGAAAATTACAAGCTGCCATATTATACAATGTCACCGACCTATTCCATCTGCAAAAATCACGGGTATATTTCCGGCGAACATTACAAGTGCCCTCACTGTGGGGAAGAGACCGAGGTTTACAGCCGTATTACAGGCTATTACCGTCCGGTGAAAAATTGGAATGACGGGAAAACCCAGGAATTTAAGGACCGCAGAGTTTATGATATTTCCCACTCTCAACTCCGTGCGGGACACCAGGAAACAGTCAGGCAGCAGATAGAAGCGGGAGCAGTTGAAGATGGGGCGAAATTTCTTCTGTTTACGACGAAGACCTGTCCCAATTGTAAGGTTGCAACAACTTCGTTGGAAAAAGCTCATATAACTTATGAAGTGATAGACGCAGAGAAGAATGAAGAGCTTGTGAAACAATATGGTGTGATGCAGGCTCCGACTCTGGTAGTAGTTGAAGAGGATGGTGTACAGAAGTTGGTAAATGCCTCGAATATTAAAGCATATGCCGAGAAACAATAGGATTGGGGTAACTGTTCAGAACCCATGAACAATTACGAATTGGGCGCTTTTGAAACTGCGTTTGAACAAGGAGGAATGACTATATGTATGATATTGGAATTATAGGAGGCGGTACGGCCGGTATGACGGCTGCCATCTATGGACAGAGGGCAGGAAAGCGTACAATCATCCTGGAAAATATGAGCTTTGGGGGACAGATTGTTTCCACACATAATGTGGAAAATTACCCTGGTATTGCGAGTGTAAGCGGAAGTGAGTTTTCCACGAACCTATTAGATCAGGCTGTGAATCTCGGGGCGGAGACTGCCGTGGAGCAAGTCACAGGAATTCGTGATGAAGATGGGTTAAAAATTATTGAGACATCAGGTGAAGAATATCAATGTAAAGCGGTCATTATTGCGTCAGGAGTGACACACCGGCATCTCGGAGTGGAAAAAGAAATTAAGCTCACTGGTTCAGGAATATCCTACTGTGCAACCTGCGATGGTGCTTTTTTCCGCGGACGGGATGTAGCAGTGATCGGAGGCGGAAATACTGCATTGGAAGATGCAGAATTCCTTTCCAACTATTGTAATAAGGTTTATCTGGTTCACAGAAGAGATGAATTCCGGGGCGACGCCAGCATGGTTGAAGTACTGAAGAAAAGAGACAATGTAGAGTTTGTGCTCAGTGCCACAGTAAAGGATATTATCGGAGAGACGATGGTTGAAGGTGTCCTGCTGAATAATAAGAAAACAGGCGAAGACTTTCAGATAAATGTGGCGGGGGTTTTTGTTGCAATCGGACAGATTCCGCAGAATCAGGTGTTTAGTGATTATGTAAAGCTGGATAGCGCTGGATTTATTTTAGCATCAGAAGATTGTATGACTTCACGTCCGGGGGTATTTGCAGCAGGAGACTGCCGTACAAAAGAAGTACGCCAGCTGACAACTGCAGCAGCCGATGGAGCAGTAGCAGCATTGGCTGCCTGCAAATATATTGCAGGAATGTAGTGTTCTGCATATGTTGGAAAACAACTTAGAGCGAGCGTAATCTCTCAGATGTCAGCAAACAAATAGGCCGCTTGCCCGTAAGGGCAGACGGCCTATTTGCTTTCCGTGAGAGATTTCCCGTCATGGCTTCAATCTATACAAAATCTCGTTCCCATCCAGGATTTCATTTGTTCCAGCATTTTTTTATCTGGCTCTAAGAGGATGCGGGTATTTTTCTGATTTACAGGGGTCATGACCGCAAATATTTTAGCAGTGCTGTCTCCGGAGGAGAAATCCAAAGTCTTTTCAGGATGATAGGAGTTCAGCCGGGGAGAATCCTTTGGGGCCATGATTTCAGCCTGCCGGATATCAAAAGACAATAGCTTCTTTCTTTTAGAACGGCTGTAAATGACATCGATCTCCATATCATAATTCAACAGTGTATATTCGTATTCTACATTGAGTTTTAGAAAAACAAAATAATATGCCCCGAAAGCCAGCAGTATTGTAATAATCACACTAAAAAACCCCAGCAGAGGTGTTGTCAAAAGCAAAAACAAAGCGATGGCTGCAATAATCGCGATGTGGATGACGATATTTTTAGTGCCGGACCGGCGTGCTACAAGTTGTTCGTAAAAACTATCATTCATATCAGGAGTCCCTTTCTGTCTGTAAATAATTAATAACCATAGTGGCAATTTTGAAAGTCATGGCATCCTCGAATTTGCGGATGTCCAAACCGGTTCTTTTCTCTATCTGTTCCAGGCGGTAAATAAGCGTATTTCTGTGCATGTGTAATTGCCGGGATGTCTCGGCGATGTTCAGGTTATTCTGGAAAAACTTGTTGATGGCGGCAGTTGTTTCTTCATCAAAGGACTTTGGGATATCACTGCCGAAAATTTCTTTTAGGAAGTTCTCACAGATGCCGGCGGGAAGCTCATAAATCAGCCGTCCAATACCGAGCCTGCTGCAGGGGAATACGGTTTGCCCCGAGTAAAAAAGTTTTCCCACACGAAGAGCCAGGCTGGTTTCTTTGAATGCATCCGGAAGTTCTGAAAGGGTATTCATAATTCCGCTGTATGCTACCTGAACAGGGGTGAGAGCTTCCATATTCAGTGTGTCCACAATCGTATGGGCAAGCTGGTCCATGTCTTTGGTTTCTTCGGATGATTTCAGAGGATGGAGTATAACGATACTCCTTTCACTCATAGATACGAGATATGTCTTTGACTGGGATGGAAAGAGGTTCTTTAGAACCTGTATTACCGTATCATCCAGTATAGTTTTTGTCTCTGCCAGAAATAAAACCCGGAGAGCTTCAGGATCAATATGAAGACGGGATGCGCGACTTAAAATATCATAGGAGGATATGCCTTCAGTCATCAGGCTCTGCAGAAAAAAACTTTTATTATACTTTTCCTTGTAGGCCAGAGAAAGACTGCGGATCTGTGCAAGTGCAAGCTCCTGTTCCTCAGCGGTTCCTGTATGGACCTCCAGACTGATTCCCGTAATTTTTTTCAGTTCGGATAACGCTTTATCCAACTCCGGTGTGTGTTTCATCATAATCCTCCATACACATTATAGAAGTCCCATAGAATCAAAGAGGCTGCACTTTTTAGCACAGCCCCTTTTAGTTATTCTAGTATTTTAAAACATTAATTTACAATCGTCAACTCAGTTTCCTTGTCAAATACATGGATTTTTTCCATATCCAGAGCAAAAACTGCATTATCGCCTGTTCTCAGTGTAGTGCGTGGGTTGACGCGGGCTGTCATCTGAGTGCCTTCTACATCAAAATAGAGGAATACTTCTGCACCAAGAAGCTCGTAAACCTTAATCTTGGATTTGATAACACTGTCAGGTGAGTTGGTAATAAATGCTTCTGAATCATGTACATCTTCCGGGCGGATACCAAGAACAACGGTTTTACCGTTATAGTTGCCTTCAATCAAAGCTTTTTTCTTGGAAGCCGGTACTTTCAGAACATGCTCGCCAACTGTAAGAGTTACATCCTCACCGGATACTGTTACTGCGGCATCCATGAAATTCATTTGAGGGGAGCCGATAAATCCTGCAACAAACAAATTACATGGTGTATTATATAAATTCTGAGGAGTATCTACCTGCTGAACAACTCCGTCTTTCATAACAACGATTCTGGTTCCCAGTGTCATAGCCTCTGTCTGGTCATGAGTTACGTAGATGATCGTTGCGCCCAGGTTTTCGTGAAGCTTGGAAATCTCAATACGCATCTGTACTCTCAATTTTGCATCCAGGTTGGAAAGTGGCTCATCCATAAGGAAAACTTTAGGATGACGTACAATTGCACGGCCCATAGCAACACGCTGTCTTTGTCCACCGGATAAAGCCTTTGGCTTACGGTCTAAAAGTTTTTCCAGGTCAAGAATTCTTGCTGCTTCCCGAACCTTCTTGTCAATCTCGTCTTTTGGCATTTTACGCAGTTTCAGACCAAATGCCATGTTGTCATATACAGTCATATGAGGATAGAGGGCATAGTTCTGGAAAACCATTGCAATATCGCGGTCTTTCGGTTCTACGTCATTCATAACCTTGCCATCAATTTCCAGTGTACCGCCTGAAATATCTTCCAGACCTGCAACCATACGAAGTGTTGTGGATTTTCCGCAGCCGGATGGTCCTACGAAGATGATAAACTCTTTATCGGCAATATCCAGATTAAAGTCTTTTACTGCCTGAAACCCGTTAGGATATACTTTCTGAATTCCTTTTAGTGATAAACTTGCCATTTAAGCAGCCTCCTTAAAAATATATTTTTTATTCTTCTATGTGCTTATGAAACAAGTATAGTAAATATTTAAAAAAGCAGCAATATCACGAGTAACCAAAAAAAAGAGATAATTGTGTAGACTTCAACCATAAGTATGCTATACTAAGGTGTATTTTATGAGGAAGAAAGGAAGACTAAAAGAGCGCCTTTTAGAATACAGCCGGGCACAATGGAGGTTAAATATGAAGAAAACGTTGAATTATTTTACAATAGATGGAGCCCTGGGCGGAAATCAGGACTGGTTCCGCAATGTGGTGATGCATTTCGGAGGCTGTGCGGCAGCGACTGCCTGCGATTGCTGTATTTACTTTGCACTGCGCCAGGGACAGGGGCATCTTTATCCATATAACGAAGGACATTTGACAAAGGAAGAATATATTCAGTTTGCCATGAAAATGAAACCGTACATCAAACCCAGAGTAGGCGGGGTAAAGAAGTTATCCATGTTTATAGAAGGATTTTCAAAATATCTGGAGGATACAGGGGATAAGCGGCTTACCATGACAGGATTTAGCGGGGAGCATACCGCTTCGGAAGCTATGGATTTAATTAAGAAACAGATTGACGGAGGATTTCCGGTTCCGTACCTCATGTTAAAACATAAAAATCCCCAATATAAAGACTTTGTGTGGCATTGGTTTTTATGCTTTGGGTATGAAGAAAGGGGAACGGATTTCCTGATAAAAGTGGCTACCTACGGAGGCGCAAGCACATTTGTACTAAAAGATTTGTGGGAAACCGGGTATGAAGAAAAAGGCGGACTGATTCAGCTTATGCAGCAGGATAATTGACGAACAGCGGATTATCCGCTACAATAGATGTATTGAATTTTTATAGAAAAGAGGAGTTACGATTATGGCTAATCCAATAGTTACATTTGAAATGGAAAATGGAAATATTATGAAAGCGGAGTTATATCCGGAAATCGCACCTAATACTGTGAAGAATTTTGTCTCTCTTGTAAATAAGAATTTTTATGACGGACTGAAGTTTCACCGTGTTATCAATGGTTTTATGATTCAGGGAGGATGCCCGGATGGAACAGGTATGGGCGGCCCGGGATATACGGTGAAGGGTGAGTTTTCTCAGAATGGATTCGAGAACAGCCTGCTTCACGATGAGGGCGTTCTCTCTATGGCACGTTCCATGCACCCGGATTCTGCTGGTTCTCAGTTTTTTATTATGCATAAGAAATCCCCTCATCTGGATGGGGCATATGCGGCATTTGGAAAGATTACAGAGGGTATGGATATCGTAAATCAGATTGCGGAGACGGCAACGGATTACAGTGATAAGCCATTGGAACCTCAGGTTTTAAAGAAAGTGACTGTGGATACTTTTGGAGAAGATTACGAAGAACCAGAAAGAGTATAAAATGGACAGGAAACCACGGATGGAAAAGAGACTGCAAAATCCGGCAGTTGTCTGTGTTTTGGCACTCATTTGCTGTGGATTGTGGGGAAGTGCGTTTCCGAGTGTAAAAATTGGATACGAATGGTTTGGTATAGAGGGAACCGGAAGCCAGATATTGTTTGCTGGTTACCGGTTCTTCCTTGCTGGTGTTTTAACATTTATCGCGGGCTGTATTCTGGAAAAAAGAATTCTGGTGATGAAATCATCTTCCATACCATATATTTTCCGTCAGGGGCTGCTGCAGACAACGGTTCAATATGTTTGTTTTTATGTTGGCCTGGCTCATACGACAGGAACAAAAGGCTCTATTATCAATGCTTCTAATGCATTCATATCAATTGCTGCAGCACATTTTATGCTGAAATCTGAGAAAATGACATGGAAGAAGGGGCTTGGATGTGTGCTTGGACTTGCAGGCATTATTGTGATTAATCTTGTCCCGGGTGCGTGGGGAACAGGCTTTTCTCTAAATGGTGAAGGCCTGATTGTCCTGTGCAGCGCTGCATATGGAATCAGTACGGTTTTACTCAAGATGATTTCGGACAAGGAAAGCCCGATGACAATTACTGCCTATGAGATTTTGTTAGGGAGTGTCTTCTTAATTGCAATTGGCCTTTTTCTGGGCGGACATGTGGGAAGCTTTACCGTGAAATCCACCTTATTGCTGATGTATCTGGCTCTTTTGTCTGCCGCCGCATTTAGTATATGGACGGTACTGCTGAAATACAATCCGGTAGGAAAAGTGGCGGTTTATGGTTTTACAATTCCTATATTTGGCACGGTATTTTCGGCAATAATTCTAGGAGAGCAGATTTTATCGCTGAGGAGCCTGTCTGCACTGCTGCTGGTAAGCACAGGAATTATTATGGTAAACAGCCGCAAATAAGACTACTTTACTTAAATATAACAGATGGAGGCATTGCCGTATGAAAATGGTGCAATCCGAAAAACTGATTTTTGAATATGAGAAACGGGACGAAGAGGGAAATGTAATTGGTATGAACCGGGCAATTGACGGTGTGGATATCGATATTTCTGAAGGTGACTTTGTTGCGATATTGGGGCATAACGGTTCCGGGAAATCTACCCTCGCCAAACACATGAATGCGATCCTGGTTCCATCAGGAGGAACAATGTGGGTGGACGGCCGGGATACAAAAGATCCTTTAGAGCTTTGGAATGTCCGTCAGTCTGCGGGGATGGTGTTCCAGAATCCGGATAATCAGATTATAGGGACTGTAGTGGAAGAAGATGTGGGATTTGGACCGGAGAATCTGGGGGTTCCCACTGATGAAATATGGAAACGGGTGGAAGATAGTCTGAAGTCTGTGGGAATGTTGGAATATCGCTCTAATTCTCCCAATAAGCTTTCCGGAGGCCAGAAGCAGAGGGTTGCGATTGCCGGTGTTCTTGCTATGGAACCTAAGTGCATCGTATTGGACGAGCCTACGGCAATGCTGGATCCGAATGGACGAAAAGAAGTTATAAGGACCGTGCAGGAGCTGCGCAGGCGAAAGAAAGTAACGGTAATCCTGATTACTCATTACATGGAAGAAGTCATTGATGCAGACCATGTGTATGTGATGGATAATGGACATATTGTGATGCATGGAAATCCAAGGGAGATATTCAGCAGGGTGGAGGAACTAAAACGCTACAGGCTGGATGTGCCTCAGGTGACTATGCTGGCAGAAGAACTAAGGCAAAACGGATTGCAGCTTCCCAGTGGTATTTTGAAAACAGAGGAGTTGGTGGAGGCATTATGTCAATTAAACTGGAACACCTAAATTATATATACAGTCCGGGAACGGCCTTTGAGAAGCAGGCTCTTAAAGATATCAGCCTGGAAATATCCCAGGGGGAATTTGTGGGGATTATTGGGCATACGGGCTCCGGCAAGTCCACATTAATACAGCATTTTAACGGCTTAATCAAAGCCACAGCAGGAGCGCTGTACTACAATGGGGAAAATATATATGAAGAAGGATACAACATGAGGGAGCTGCGTAGTCAGGTAGGACTGGTTTTTCAGTATCCGGAGCACCAGCTTTTTGAAGCAGATGTATTGAGTGATGTATGTTTTGGCCCTAAAAATCAGGGACTTTCCCAGGAAGAGTGTGAAAGAAGAGCAAAAGAGGCTTTGGATTTAGTTGGATTTCCCGAAAAGTACTACCAGCAGTCTCCGTTTGAATTATCAGGAGGGCAGAAACGGCGCGCCGCTATTGCAGGAGTACTGGCTATGCGTCCGGGTGTGCTTGTATTGGATGAACCGACAGCGGGGCTGGACCCAAAAGGCAGGGACGAGATATTAAATCAGGTGGAGCATCTCCATAAAAGCACAAATATGACGGTTATATTAGTTTCACATAGTATGGAGGACATTGCCAGACATGTGGATAGAATCATTGTGATGAACCGTGGAGAAAAGATGTTTGACGGCCGGCCCAAGGAGGTTTTTGCCCACTATCGGGAGCTGGAGGAAGTAGGGCTTGCAGCCCCCCAGGTGACATATATTATGCATGCGTTAAAGGCGCGGGGGCTGGATGTGCGCACAGACGCAACCACAGTTGAAGAAGCTGCAAAAGAGATTATAAGGAGTTTCCATGATTAGAGATATTACCATCGGACAGTATTATCCGGCGAAAAGTGTGATTCACAGGCTGGACCCCAGAGTGAAGATTATCTGTACTCTTTTATTTCTCATCTCTCTTTTTATCCAGAGAAGTGTACTTGGTTATGGTGCTGCAACGGTATTTTTGGGGCTGGTTATATATATGAGCAGGGTACCTCTGGGATTTATCCTGAAAGGATTGAAGCCTATCATCATGCTTCTTCTCATTACCGTGCTGTTTACGCTTTTTTTGACAAGGGAGGGGCAGGAGCTGGTTCATTTTTGGATATTCCGTATTACGGATAAGGGGCTTGAGATAACCGTATATACTGCAATCCGTTTGATATATCTGATTATGGGTTCTTCTATTATGACCTTTACAACGACTCCGAATTCACTGACGGATGGTATAGAAAGTGTACTTCATCCTTTGAACAAAATTAAGGTTCCGGTACATGAAGTGGCAATGATGATGTCCATTGCATTGCGTTTCATCCCGATTCTGCTGGAGGAAACGGATAAAATTATGAAGGCTCAGATAGCCCGCGGAGCGGATTTGGAGAGCGGCAATATCATACAGAGGGCAAAAGCAATGATCCCCATCCTTGTACCCCTGTTCGTATCTGCATTCCGCAGAGCCAATGATCTGGCAATGGCTATGGAATCCCGCTGTTACCACGGCGGAGAGGGCCGGACAAAAATGAAGCCCCTGGTGTATAAAACAAGAGATTATCTGGCATATATGATAAATGTGGTCTATGTACTGCTCGTATTTTTTATAGGGCGGTTTGTATCTTTTCATATATGGATTTTTTAGAGGGGAATTATGAAGCGTTTTAAACTTACGGTAGCCTATGATGGGACGAACTACTGCGGATGGCAGATTCAGCCCAATGGTATTACGATAGAAGAAGTTTTGAATAAAAAATTGTCCAAGCTCACAGGAAGTGATATTCGGGTAATCGGAGCCAGCCGCACAGATTCTGGTGTGCATGCATTGGGGAATGTGGCTGTATTCGATTCGGATACCACAATTCCTCCTGAGCGTCTGTCTCATGCACTGAATCAGCGTCTGCCTGAGGATATTGTGGTTGTGAAATCAGAGGAGGTTCCTTTGAACTGGCATCCCAGATACTGTAATTCGGTGAAAACCTATGAATATCATATTTTGAATGCTGAAATTCCTGATCCAACGAGGAGGCTTACGCGGTATTTTGTTTCTTATAATCTGGATTTGGAGAAAATGAAAGAGGCAGCAGGCTATCTTGCAGGGGAACATGACTTTGCCAGTTTCTGCAATGTACGCACGAATGTGGAAGATACAGTGCGTATCGTTTATAGTGTGGATATAGATAAAAGAGGGGATGAGATTACAATCCGGATTACTGGAAATGGATTCCTTTATAATATGGTGCGGATTATCGTAGGTACACTTTTGAGAGCAGGCCGGGGCTTCTATACCCCGGGACAGGTAAAAGATATTTTAGAGGCCCGGGACAGGCAGGCGGCAGGAGTCACAGCACCGCCTCATGGTCTGATGTTAGTTGGGATTGAATATAATTAATAACTGGCTTGTGAAGGGGTTCGTGGCAGTATATAATGAAATGAGCAGTAAAAATAACATGCAATTGCGGAGGAAGAAACTATGAGGATTATAGAAGCGAAAGATTATGAAGATCTGAGTAAGAAAGCGGCAGACATTATCGCAGCACAGGTTATTTTGAAACCCGAATGTGTTTTAGGACTGGCAACCGGTTCTACTCCAATCGGAACTTATGACAGGCTGACGGAAAAATGTAAAGCAGGAGAATTGGATTTTTCAGGAGTTTCTACAGTGAATCTGGACGAATACAAAGGACTGGACAGAAACAGTGACCAAAGCTATTATTATTTCATGCACAAATACTTATTTGACCGTGTAAATATTGATAAGGCACATACTTACTTACCAAACGGCATGGAGGCGGACTCAGACAAAGAATGTAAGAGGTATGAAGAACTGATTACATCTATGGGCGGAATTGACTTACAGCTTCTTGGACTTGGACATAATGGACATATTGGATTTAATGAGCCGTCAGGCACTTTCCATAAAGAGACACACTGTGTAGATTTGACAGAGAGTACGATTGAAGCAAATAAACGCTTCTTCGCTTCCGCAGATGAGGTGCCGAGACAGGCATATACGATGGGAATTAAAACCATCATGCAGGCAAGAAGGATTCTAGTGGTGATAAGCGGCGAAGAAAAGGCAGAAGTCGTTAAAAAGGCATTATTTGGTGATGTAACACCTGAGGTTCCGGCATCCATCCTGCAGATGCATTCTGATGTGATTGTAGTGGCAGATGCGGCAGCATTATCTAAAGTACGGGGATAAGCCTTGACAAATGTTTTGGAATAGGATAAGATTACAAAAAATATAAAAAGCAATGAAGAGAACAAGTAGTAACTGATTTGGAGAAAACAGAAAGCTGCCGGCTGATGAGAGGCGCATGATACAACCGGTTATGAATACATCTCGGAGCTTCGCACCCAACGTGGTTTTGTTCCCGGCATACCGGGCTGGAAACGCAAGTAGGCTGTGACGGAATGGTACACGTTACTGTACTGAGTGATTAAGCAGGAGAAATCAGCATATACTGATTTGACGGCGAGATGTACTCAATGAGACAGACAATGCGAGTTGCCTGTGAATAAAGGTGGTACCACGAGTTTATGAGCCCTCGTCCTTTTGGATGGAAGGCTCTTTTTGTCATGTAGTAGGAAACTACGCTTCCTACTACATGACAACCCTACCGGGGGATGCGCACTGCGCGCATAAGGAAAAATGGCCGCTAAAGCGACCGCGCTTCGGCGCGAGAGTCTGGCAAGCCAGACTCTTTGTTTAGGATACGACTACTAGTTGGAGAGAGGATGAAAGAAATGACACTGTATGAAGAATTACAGGCAAGAGGTTTGATTGCCCAAGTAACAGATGAAGATTTGATTAAGGATTTGATTAACAACGGAAAGGCTACGTTTTATATTGGTTTTGACCCTACGGCAGACAGTCTTCACGTAGGACATTTCATGGCACTTTGCCTGATGAAACGTCTGCAGATGGCAGGAAATAAGCCTATAGCCCTGTTAGGCGGCGGTACGGGTATGATTGGGGACCCGTCGGGGCGTTCCGATCTGCGTCAGATGATGACACCGGAGACGATTCAGTACAACTGTGACAGGTTCAAAGAGCAGATGAGTAAGTTCATAGATTTTTCTGATGATAAGGCACTTATGGTAAATAATGCTGACTGGCTGATGGATTTAAATTATATTGATGTACTCCGTGAGGTTGGCCCTCATTTTAGTGTAAACCGTATGCTTGCGGCAGAATGTTACAAGCAGAGAATGGAGAAGGGATTGACGTTCCTGGAATTTAACTACATGATTATGCAGGCATATGATTTCTATGCATTATACCAAAGATATGACTGCAGCCTGCAATTTGGCGGGGATGACCAGTGGGCGAATATGCTGGCGGGAACCGAGCTAATCCGCAGAAAGTTAGGAAAAGATGCAAGCGCCATGACAATCACTCTGCTCCTGAATTCCGAAGGGAATAAGATGGGAAAAACCCAGTCCGGTGCTGTATGGCTTGATCCAAACAAAACCTCACCCTTTGATTTCTACCAGTATTGGCGGAATATTGCGGATGCAGATGTGTTGAAATGTATCCGTATGCTGACATTCCTGCCTATAGAAGAAATAAATGCTATGGATTCCTGGGAAGGAAGTCAGTTAAATAAAGCAAAAGAAATACTGGCGTATGAACTGACCAAAATGGTTCATAGTGAAGAGGAGGCAGAAAAAGCTCAGGCAAGCGCAAAGGCACTGTTTAGTCAGGGAAATGCAGCTGACATGCCCACTGCAGAACTAACTGCTGAAGATTTTACAGACGGTGCAATTGATATTTTAACCCTCCTCTTGAAGAGCGGTCTTGTACCTTCCAAATCAGAGGCAAGACGTGCGGTAGAGCAGGGGGGAGTTTCCGCAGACGGAGAAAAAATCACTGATATCCATGGAGTACTTGCAGAAAATGCATTTGACGGAGATGGCCTGGTACTGAAAAAGGGCAAGAAAAGTTTCAGGAAGGTTGTGTTAAAATAGCCGGTACCCGTTGTAACCAAAAACAAGAAAGGACAGGAGGTTTTAGAAATGGGATTCAAAGAGATATCCGTAGAAGAAATGCAGTTCAATCCATTTACAAAAATAGGTAAGGAATGGATGCTTGTTACGGCAGGAGATGAAAAGAAACATAACACAATGACCGCAAGCTGGGGCGGTGTAGGCGTCATGTGGGGCAAAAACGTGGTAAGCGTTTATATACGTCCTCAGAGATACACGAAAGAGTTTGTAGATGCCAATGACACATTCACACTGTCATTTTATGATGAGAAGTATAAAAAGGCATTAAGCGTCTGCGGCAGCAAATCTGGACGTGACTGCGACAAAGAAGCAGAAGCAGGTCTGACTCCTTATTATATAGACGGCACGACAGCCTTTCAAGAAGCCAGCATGGTACTGGTCTGCAAAAAGCAATACCACCAGGAGATGGCTCCGGAACATTTTGATGTTCCTGAGAATGATACAAAGTGGTATCCCGAGAAGGACTACCATACCATGTATATGGCTGAGGTAGTAAAAGTACTCGTAAAAGAGGTCTAAAAGGGGTCTGTCCCTTTTCAAAAGGGTCTGTCCCCTTTGAAGCTGAATGTTAAGAAAGTAACAAATATTGTATACTATAAGGAGGCATACAGAGCGAACCGTTCAGTGTGCCTTCTTTTTTGGACACTAATTCGGTGCAGCTTCCCTGAAGTTCTCCATTATTAGCAGTATATTCTGTATCTGATGCATTGAGCGCAATGAGTATTTTTTCTTTTTCTGTTTTGCGCTCAAAGATAAGCTGATGGTTTGTAACAACTACATTACGGTACCCGCCGTTGCAAAGTGCCTCGCTTTCTCTTCGGAGCCTGATTAATGTACTGATAAATTCTGTCAATTTGTTTGGTTTTGGTTCTTCGAAAGAAGGACGCAGGGCGTAATCATTATCCGGTGCTTTTATGCCTTCTTCTCCCCATTCACTGCCATAATATATGCATGGAATTCCCGGCATCCCAAAAAGGATACCGTAGGCAAGAGGAAGATGTTCTTTTATTGTAAGTATGCTGGCGATTCTGGTGACGTCATGATTGTCCACAAAATTCATCAGATGTTTGCCGCGGTAAATACACCATTGTTCGGGACCATACTGACGGTTCAGGGAGTGTGCAATTTCAAACATGTTCATACTGTTGAAGCTGGAAAATACGCCTTTGTAGCATTCGTAATTTGTGCAGCTATGCAGCATTTCATCATTGACAATGATATTGTAATCGCCAAACAAGACTTCTCCGATTAATGCAAAGCCGGGCTTGAGGTTTTCGCAGAAATTGCGCAGTTGTTTCATAAAATTGTGGTCCAGGCTGTATGCAACATCCAGACGCAGGCCGTCAATGTCAAATTCTTCAATCCAGAACTCCACACATTCCAGCAGATAGCTGGTAACAGCCGGATTCTGCAAATTCAGTTTGACAAGTTCAAAATGCCCCTCCCAGCCTTCATACCAGAAACCATCGTTATATCCGCTGTTTCCATCGAAATTAATATAAAACCAATCCTTATAGGGAGAATCCCATTTTTTCTCCTGTACGTCCTGAAATGCCCAAAATCCGCGGCCTACATGGTTGAAAACACCATCCAGCATGATTTTGACATCGTGGGAATGAAGACAGTCACATACATATTTAAAATCTTCGTTTGTGCCGAGACGGCAGTCGATTTTCTTCAAATCTCTTGTATCATATCCGTGATTGTCAGATTCGAAAATCGGATTCAGGATGATTGACCCGATACCAAGCTTCTGTAAATATTTGCTCCATTCGGCAATCTTGCGGATTCTGTGCACTGTTTTCCCATCATTATGTACAGGTGCATCACAAAAACCTATGGGATATATTTGATAAAAAATTTCATGATAAGCCCACATATACAATACCTGCTTTCTACTACAATATATTTATGGTTAATATCCCTTACAGCCAGTAAGGAATTATCCATCTTGTTGCTTAAGCTGTTATAATGATGGAGCAATCGGTATATCGGCTTCCTTTCCTGGGCTTCGCGTC
>JACERV010000025.1 GCA_013911065.1 Ruminococcus sp.
ATCTTTCTAATAAAATTTTGTATTCATCTGAAATACGGTGTATTCAGATGGCTTATTAAAGTTACTCTTTTTTTATATCAAAAAATTTGTATAAAACCTCTTGACTATTTATAGTTTGTCACCTCCTTCTACATTTCGCCTGCGGCGTTACAAATTGCTGATTCTATTTTATCAAATGCGGTAATTGCCTGGATTCCTTTTTCCTTTAAACGTGTCTTGGGAGCTTCTCCAATTCTCATTGCTATCACTCCGTCGCAATCGTGAAGTACCGATATAATTTGTGTGATTTTATTTTCTGTATCTCCGCACTCTTCAACTCCGGTACAATACTTTTCCACATTTCGATTTTCTATAAAACGTAAATCTCCATTTTCATACTGATAGATATAGAATTTTTCTACATGACCAAAATGCATATCCACATAAACACCACTTTTAGATGCAATGGCAAATTTTAGTGTCTTGTCTTGCTCTTTCTTTTCCTCTTCCGTGCTTCCTTTTTTTGAAAGTTTTTCAAGATCAACAGAAAGATCATTATCAAGGGTTCCGACAGCATCTGCCCTGCACTGCTTACAGTGAAACATTTGGCGCATAATTCCATTGCAGTTGTTTCTCAGATTCTGAATCTCTTTATTACTCACCATAGGCAGATTTTCGAAAACACTTCCCTCTACCGGTATGAGCTGCATAATATTTGTAATGTAGCATCCTATATCTTTACATGTCTGCACAACCTGAGGAATATGCCCCTCATTGATTCCTTTTAGTGTGACAATATTCACTTTGCATATAATTCCATGTGCAAGCAGAATTCTAAGTCCCGAAAGCTGATTGGATACCATAATTGCACCGGCAGCTTCTCCTTCGTATCTTTTGCCCAGATAATCTATATATTTGTAAATCTCAGCACTAATTGAGGGATCCACAGCGCTCATTGTCACCGTAACATGGGAAACTCCAAGTTTTACAAGTTCTTCCGCATAAAGCGGAAGCATCAGACCGTTGGTAGAAAGACAGAATGTAACATCCGGGTCATATTCCCGTATCAGTTCCAGAGTCTTTTTCACCTCCGGGTAGTTTCCTGCCAGAGAGTCTCCGGGTCCCGCAATCCCTGCTACAGTAAGATTTGGCATTTTTGCTTTCACAGCCTTATATCGCTCCAATGCTTCTGCCGGAGTCAGTATTGTACTAGTCACTCCGGGCCTGCTTTCATTCGGGCAGTCAAACTTACGTACACAATAATTACATTGTACATTGCAGGCAGGTGCCACCGGAAGATGAATTCTGGCAAATTTATGCCCCGCACAGTTATAACAGGGATGTTCCATTGTTTTTTTCAGCATATCTGCCGGAATATCTGTTGGAACATCCTCCTTTTTTGTTTCTTCTGAGTCAATGGAAGTACCTTTGTAATAGGCATCATAGAGCGTCTCCCTGAAGGACGTTTCCGTAGCAGACAGCAGTGCATTTGTAATCTCATCTAAAAAGGATAATGATCCTTCATACCCCAGCATCCGTAAACGCTGCCCTCCTATACGGTCATGTATAGGAAATGCCCGCCGTACAAGCGGAATATGCAGTTGTTCCTCTATCCGTCTGCCATCCGAATTGCCAATCATGATATTTGCCTTATATCTAACAGCATATTCTTCTATTTTTTTAAAGTCAGTATCGTCTGAAATGACATATTGATCCACAAAGTATTTTTTTCCCATATCTGCAATCTCGGCTTCTACATACTGTTTTAGATTCGGACAGACACTCCCTGTAGACACAGCCACCGGCATAACTCCATTTTCTGCACAAAGTCTTACTGCTGCAATAATAAATTCGGGGTCTCCATATATGACAGCACGGCCAGCCGAATTATACTTGTGAGAATCAATCATTCCATCCAGATATCTGCTCCTGGCTGCTTTTATTTCCTCCGGCATCTTTTTTCCCGACAGTTCACAAAGAAGTGCATAAAAATTGTCTGTGGCCTTTACCCCCACAGGAGACGGTATCTTCCTGTATGGAACCTGATACTTTTCAAATAGCGTCCGGGCCGGTGAAACATTACTGTCCATATCGGAAAGCTCTATGGTAAACCTTGCCCCTGCCATTTTCCTGAGTTCCGTAATATCCGTCCCCCCTTTAGGCAGTCTAGAATATTCCTCTCCGTGTCCGCCATCAAGATTATCCGATATATCCGAAAAAAATATCGCGTCTATTTCAAACATACGGAATATAGATTTAAGGTAACGGATATCTGCCGGACTGCTCGGGGAAAGAATCACATTAACCTTCTCATTTTTTTCGGTGTCCATTTCCAGTTTACCCGCAACTGCATTTAATGCAGCCATGTACCCTTCATACTGGGTTCCGCCATAGCCGGGAGAACTTACCGGAATAATTGTAATATCCCGATACTGTGGATTTTCTTCATAAAAACGTTCTTTGATTCCTTCCACATCCTCTCCGATTGTTTCAGCAAGACAGGTAGTCATAATTCCGATTACTTTCGGATGATATAATGTAATTAAATTTTTTAAACCCTGCTTTAGATTCTTTTCCCCTCCGTACACAGTTCCCTGTTCCGTAAGAGAAGAAGAGGCAATATCAACCGGTTCGTTATAGTGAGTGGCCATATGCCTCCTGATGTAGGTAGCACAGCCCTGAGAACCATGCAATATTGTAATGCAGTCCCGAATTCCATAGAGCGCAGTTGCCGCACCCATGGGCATACACATCTTACAGGGATTGGTATTCAGATTTACAAGTGACGTGATTTTTGTTTTCATACGCGTTCCCCTTTACATATTCCCATACAGGGTTATTAATGCTTTCATTGATTTCCTTCGTAAAATTATATACCCCTTCAAAACCAGCTAAAGCATGTTTTCTTTCATGATTATGATCACAAAAAGCGATGCCGAGTTTATAAGCTAAAGGTCTTTCCTTAACACCTCCGGTAAGAATGTCAGCTCCCTTTTCTTTCATAAATGCCTCAAGTTCCGCGGGATTCGCATCATCCAGTATAACCGTATCTTCATCTACCAGACTTTCTATTATCTCATAGTCTTCTTTTTTCCCTGTCTGTGTACCTACCAGCACCGTCTTTATACCCATAACGGCAAACTGACGGATCAAAGAAATGGCTTTAAAGCCGCCGCCCACATAGATTGCCGCTTTTTTACCCTGAAGATTTTTCCGGTACTTTTCAATAAATCCTTCCAGCTTCTTCGTCTCCGCCTTACAAAACTTCAGAGCTTTTTCCCTGGCCTCCTCATTTCCCACTGCTTCTGCAATACGAAGCAGTGAGTTTGTCGTATCTTCAACTCCAAAAAAATTCACCTTTATGTAGGGAATTCCAAATTCCTCCTCCATTCGGTTGGCAAGGTAAGTGCTTGAGCCTGCACACTGAACTATATTCAACTTTGCAGCAGGTGACTGTATCATTTCATCATAATTCGCATCACCGGTAAACGAGGCCACTACCGAAACTCCTATTTTTTTTAAATAATTTTTTATAATCCACATTTCTCCGGCAAGATTGTAGTCTCCAAGAATATTGACTCCCTCTATCTTTTTTTGTGATTTATGTGGCTGGAGCAGCTGCATGATTGCCTCACATGCCATACGGTACCCTGTTGATTTGTTTCCGGAAAATCCGGGTGATTTTACTGGAATAACTGGAATTTTGTATTTTTCGGACATGAGCCTGCATACAGAATCTACATCATCACCGATGACACCTACGATACAAGTAGAATATACAAAAATTAACCTCAGCTTTTGTGCTTCTGCAAGTTCTTCTATTGCTTTTGTAAGCTTTTCAGCTCCTCCAAAGATAATGTCTTTTTCCCTGAGATCTGTGCAAAAGCTGTTGCGGTAAATATCTTCTCCGCTGGTTAAGCTCCCCCGTATATCCCATGTGTAGCTTGAGCATCCAATTGGTCCGTGAATAATATGGTAGGCATCTGTAATTGGATTTAATACCACCCTCGCTCCACAATAAACGCAGGCCCGCTGGCTGACCGCACCCGACACAGAATCCGTATCACAACTCATACCATCTCCGCTGCAGCATCCGCCCTGCTTTGTAACAATGGATTTTTCCCTTTCATCAAGAACATGAACCCTCTCCATTTGTGCCATCGATAACACTTCCTTTCTCATTTACAGAAAGAGGGTAAGTTTGCACCTTACCCTCTTCAGCAAATACATATTACATTACAACATCGAAGTCCTCATCACTTGAATCTGCATCCTGCCTATCCATAAGCACATTCGTAATCTTTTCTACATAACGGATTCCTCCGGCATATCCGACTGTTGCCTGAATGGTATCGCCATATCGGTCGAGTACCGGAAATCCCATCCTTACTATTGGAATATCTTCTGCTTTTGCAATCTGTTTCCCATAGGAACTTCCAATCAGAATATCTACACTTTCATTCTTAATCAGCTGGTGCAGATAAAAAAGATCGGTATCTGCCTTAATCACGGACTTCTCAGTATCCATTCCATGCTCTTCAAACAAGGCTTTTATCTGCCTTACAAAATCTTCTTTTGGCGTACCGGTAATGACATATTTGGGGGTTATTCCCATTTCAATACAAAGTGAAGTAAAGCCGTATACGACATCAGGATCTCCATAAATTGCTGCTGTTTTATTATAAGTATAAGCATGTGAATCCAGCATTAAATCTACAAGTCTTCCTCTCTCATATTCAAGAGACTGTGGAATCTCCTGCTTTGATATGTCACGCAGCGCCATCACATATTTATCTGTAAGCGATACACCAATTGGCGAAGGCAGAAGTGTAAATGGTACTTTATGCTGTTTTTCCATATATTGTGCTGATTCCACGCTTGTAAGCTGACCAAGTGCAATTAACTTTTTCACTGCACCCAGCTCCTGAATATCTTTTGCAGATGTACCTGCTCCTTTGGGAAAATATTTATATTTTCCTGTCATCGGTGTTTCGAGTATTCCTTCGTGATCCGGAAAATATGTGTAATCCACACCCATAAGCTCAGCTATACGTTTTAATTCCCTGTCATCACCAGGATTTACCCAGCCGGGAAAAATAGCTATTTTACCACTTTTTTTATCGGTATTCTTTGTCATATACTTCATAAAACCAATCATCATATTTGAAAATCCCTGAATATGTGAGCCTTCATATGACGGTGTGCTTGCATAAAGTACAGTCTTTCCATCCGGTATTTCCATATCAGAAATATAACTTCCCACATCATCTCCGATTGTCTCTGACAGACAAGTTGTATGAATAGCAATAATATCCGGGTCATAGAGATCAAATATATTTTTAGCCGACGTATTCAGATTACTTCTTCCTCCGAATACGGACGAGCCTTCCGTAAAAGAACTGGAAGATGCCATGGCCGGTTCCTTAAAATGACGAGATAATACGGTTCTGTGATAGGAGCAGCATCCCTGTGAGCCATGGCTGTGAGGCATGCAGCTTTCTACACCAAGCGCACAAAACATTGCACCTACCGGTTCGCATGTCTTACATGGATTGATGGTTATGTGCCGTTTCTCTATAATTTCCTTGGGTGTCATATCCAGCATTATTTTTCACCTCCTACTGTCCCTTCAAGAATTGGTGTTGATTTCCAGGGCGGGGTAATTAATGCCCATGCATTTGTATAAATACTCATTGCCACATCACGCCCAAATATCACGGCACCGTTAAAACCTGCATAAGGTCCCGAGTAATCATAGGAATGCATCTGTCTGGAAACAACTCCTGATTTTTGAATTGCATATTTATCTTTGATACCAGAAAAGAAGATATCCGGTTTCATGGTTTTAATCAATTCATCTGTTTCAAACACATTATAATCATCTACGACTATGTATCCCTTTTTCATATCCGGGAACATACCGTCATAGGTATCAAGCTCCACGCCCTTTTCTTTCAGTTGTTCAATCTGTTCTGCGCTATAGCGTTCACGGTATAATTCTTCATCCGGGGATACCGTGATTTCCTCAATATTCTTACTGTCTGCATCCGGTTTAATCGAAGGTATAATATCACGTCCTTCATAATCATCCCGATGGGCAAACTCATATCCTGCTATAATTGTCTCTACACCAAAATCACGAAGCAGAGCCTGGTAATGATGGGAACGGGAGCCACCTACGAAAATACCTGCGGTCTTTCCCTTCAGCATGGATTTATAATGCTCAACGTCATCTGATATAGCTTCCAATTCCTCTGCTATTACTTCTTCTGTTCTTTTCGTGAGTTCCGGATCATTAAAGTACTCAGCCATCATCCTGAGCGATTTGCATGTAGCACCAATCCCGATAAAGTTTACCTTCAGCCAGTCAATACCATATTTTGTTTTCATCATCTGTGCAACGTAATTGATAGAACGATGACACATGACCAGATTTAAATCCGCAAGATGTGCATTTTTAATCGTCTCATAGCTGCCGTCTCCGGTGAATACAGATACCACCTCATAACCGATTTTTTTGAGTATACGCTCCTGCTCCCACCCGTCCCCGCCAATATTGTACTCACCCAAAATATTGACTGAATATTTTCCCTTTGGTTTTATATCACCTGAACCGATAATCTGTCTCATTAGACCGTTGTTTGCAATGTGATGCCCTGCGGACTGTGATACCCCTTTGTATCCTTCGCATGAAAATCCAACTGCTGTAATCCCGTATTTTTTTTCCACACGTCTTGCTACAGCCTGCACATCATCTCCAATCAATCCAATTGGACAAGTAGAACAGATAAAAATACATTTTGGATTAAACATCTCCATGATTTCATCAATTCCCTGCTCTAATTTCTTCTCTCCGCCAAATACGATATCTGTCGGCCTCATATCCGTGCAAAATGAATATGGTATAAAATTTTGTTCCCCTTTATAAGAAGGTTTTGCCTTATTTCTTCGTGTTCCCCAGCTATAAAAAGCACAGCCGATTGGTCCATGGGTAATTGTAACCGCATCTTTTATGGGACCTACCACAACACCCTTGCATCCTGCATAGCAGCACCCCCTTGCCGTCAGAATACCTGGAATTGCACGTGTATTTGCCGCAATTGTATCTGAGTCCCCTTCAAGCTGTGTGATATGGGTTCTTCTATTTTTAAATACTCTGGAGGAGTATTTTTCCAAAAGATTATCTCTTTCTTTCATTCTGCTGCACCTCCCTAATATGCGTCCATTGTAGCTGCACCGTCTCTTACACGGTATGATTCAGTAATAGGAAGCACAAAAACTTTTCCATCTCCCTGATGTCCCGTCTGATTTGTTTCAATAATAATATCTACCGCATCCTTCACTTTATCATCATCCACAATCACAATAAACACCCGCTTTGGTACCAGCCTGATTGCCTCTGTAAGACTTTCTCCAGTGGCATCCAATGGCAGTTCACCAGTGGAAATTACCAGATTCAGAAGTTCCGGATCAATACTTTTTTTACCTCTTCCCAGACATTTGCGGCAGCTAAAGGCAGGAAAACCGCCCTCTGCCAAGGCTGCTTTTGTCACATTTACTTTATTCGGACGGATAAAAGCCATAATTTCTTTCATATTAAATTACCGCCTTTCTATTATAATCCTGGTTTTCCGGTACTCACCGTATATGCTTCTTCCACAGGAGATATAAACACACGTCCGTCTCCAAAGTTTCCCTCACCTGTTCTTGCGGTACGAAGAATAATTTTTACCAGTGTATCCTTATCTTCATCGCTGCAGAAGATAAGCAGCATTTCCTTCGGTATTTCATCATAGTAAAAATCATCTACACGAATACCTCTTTGCTTACCCCGTCCAAATACATCCATTTTCGTAATAGCCGGAAACCCTGCTTCTGCCAGTTCTGTCATGACTGTTCCTACTTTTTCCGGTCTTAAAATTGCTCTTACCATCAACATAATGAAAAGCCTCCTCTCCTACTCGCTTACACCATACTCCATAAGAATTTCCTCTAGTTCATCGATTGCCATTGGTTTTGGAACAACAAACATCTCATTTTCTTCAATTTTTCTGGCCAGATTCCGGTATTCCTCTGCCTGCTGCTCTTCCGGACTATAATCAATAACTGTCTTTTTATGTATTTCTGCCCGCTGTACTGCATTATCACGGGGAACAAAATGAATCATTTGAGTTCCAAGTCTTTTTGCAACTGCTTCCACCAGCTCTGCCTCACGGTCTACCTTACGGGAGTTACAGATCAGGCCTCCAAGACGAACCGTACCTGTTTTTCCATATTTTGCAATCCCCTTGGAAATATTGTTAGCTGCATAAAGAGCCATCATCTCACCTGAACATACAATGTAGATTTCCTGTGCCTTACCTTCACGAATCGGCATTGCAAAACCACCACACACTACGTCTCCCAAAACGTCATAAAATACATAATCAAGGTCATCGGTATAGGCACCCAGCTGCTCCAACAGGTTAATGGAAGTAATAATACCACGTCCTGCACAGCCAACTCCCGGTTCCGGTCCACCGGATTCCACACCTCTGATTCCTTTAAATCCTGTTTTCAAAACCGCATCCAACTCAATGTCATCGCCTTCATCTCTTAATGTGTCCAGCACCGTCTTCTGTGCAAGACCACCTAGCACAAGTCTGGTAGAATCTGCTTTTGGGTCACAGCCTACAATCATGATATTCTTGCCCAGGTCTGCAAGACCGGCTGTCAGATTTTGTGTTGTTGTGGATTTTCCGATGCCACCTTTTCCATAAATAGCCACCTGTCTCATACTCATTACCTCCTTTTCTAAAATAAAAAGGCTTTTTAATCCATCTTTCGATAAAGATTAAAAAGCCACTCCATTGTGAATGAATTCCCTGTTACTACTAACATTAACACAAAGACATCTTAAATGTTAAATTAATAATACGTGATATTGCTCAACAACACAATACAGGTAATTATACAAAAACATCAGCTATCATGCCTATTTTTTGTGAATTTTATAGCATCCCAACTCCATTAACAATACACCTCTCACAGTTCACAGACATTTATAGGGATTATTTTACACATTTTGCGGTACCTAAAGATAAGCCTGCCCCTTTACTGCCCTTTTTTGTAATTTAAATAAAAAAATACTGGAACCCCAGTATATAAGGGATGTCCAGTACGAAGTTGAATGACTCCAAGGAACATTAATGTAATGTCCATATCGTGTTAATTGGTATTTAATAGGTAGAAATCAATTACATTTATACCATTTTAAATCCAACGTATACCAAATCGTATCTATAGTTTGCCCCCTTTTTGCCCCCTCATATGATACAATATCGCCCCGGAACAGTTACGCTCCGGGGCCTTTTGGGGTGCGAAGAGGGCAAGCCTGATGCCGTTCTCCGCATGAATATTATATCATACGAGAGTCAGCTATTGCAAGTCAAGCGTCTGTTGAACGCTTCCTTCTGCAATAAGCAATTCCCCGGGCCGCTTATGCAAAAGAAATTCCACACTGTTATCATCGTGTAGCCAGTTATCTATTTCGGATGGCTCAATAATCAGGGGCATCCTGTCGTGGATATTTTGCATAGATTCATTGGCATCAGTTGTCAGTATAACAAATCTCTCATCTAAACCATATGTGTTCCAAATTCCGGCCAGTAGCATTGCTTGCTTGTTAGGTCGCTCAAATGCTATCTTATTTTTATCCTTGTCCCATTCATAAAATCCACGCGCTGGAATGATGCAACGTCGCTGCTTTGCGCTGCTGGAAAAAGTACGTTTTTCCAGAGCTGTTTCTGACCTGGCATTAAAGATGACACCTTTCCGTTGATATTGAGGAAATCCCCAACTCATATTGGATAATATACTTTGTCCGTCATCAGATTGAACTACCATAGCATTATTGGTCGGATATATCTCCCCATACTTTGGAGCTGCCTTTAAACGTTTATCCAAGTTCCTGATTATCCTTTCGATTTCCTTGGCGGTTTCATCGTCTACATAATATCTGCCACACACTGTCTTCACTCCCTCTCTTGTCTACCACATTACTTTCCACTCTTGCCTCTCTATATAATAATACAAGTGAAATTTTGTTGAATACCTTCCCATTGTTGACTCACATTCAAATTCTACGGTTGGTATTCCACAGTAATTTTTTTTGCTTGATGAGATTACATGAATTCGATACACGGTAACAATTTCCCCATCCGATTCCTGATATTTCATCATCTTTGGCATAATCTTCCCTGAGCTTGTAAACCATACGCTACAAGCAACAGGTTCTTGCTTACCTTTTATGACACCTTCATCCGGGGCTGTGTCATTGATACCAATACCCATTCCCATGTCTCTCACCTTCTCTCTATACTACCTTAAGTTCGGAATAGTCTAAATAACGTTTTTCCCTCGAAACTCCGCCTTCCATATGGTCTATTAATCTGTGTTTGGTACGCTCTGGATGAACAAATACAGCCCGTTTCATAGCATCATTTCCATATCGATGCCTAATCGTATCTATCGTCTTATCCAATGTTTCCAACCTTACATAATCAGTCATATCAAATAAATCTAATTGCCGTGTCATAGAGCCAGATAATAACTTTCCCGTGTGCACTGCCAAATGCCGTATTGGTGTATGTTTATCCCATAATTCTTCGAACAATTGACAGGCGTAATGATATAGTTCTATAGTTATATTGCTAGGGTTTTTCATCTTCATTTGATGACTTGCATATTTCAGATCATAACTTTTAATTCCTACAGAAATAAGTTCAGCACAGAAGTTGTCTGCACGTAGCCGGGCCGCAACAGTTTCACACAATGCTAATAGTACTTTTTTAGCCGTTTCTGAATCTGATACATCGAATGGTGTCGTTGTTGAATTGCCATATCCTTTCTGCGCCGGAACGTCTGCTATCACTGCAGAAAAGTCTAAACCATTCGCAAAAGCCCACATTACCTCTCCTTGCTTCTTTAAATGGCTTTTTAGGAGCTCAATATCAGTATGCGCCAAATCCCCAATTGTATTAATACCCATATTCAACAATTTTTTAGTTGTTGCCCGTCCGCAAAAAAACAACTCCGAAACTGGTAGCGGCCACATTTTAGTCTGTATTTCTTCCGGGAATAAGGTGTGTACTAAGTCTGGTTTCTTGAATTCCGAAGCCATCTTCGCCAGCAGCTTATTTGATGAAATCCCAACATTGACAGTGAAGCCTAATTCTTCATGTATTCTATCCTTAATTTGATATGCTACTTCCACAGGTTTACCGTAAAGATGAATTGTGGATGTCATGTCAAGGTACGCTTCATCGATAGAATAGATTTCCACATCTGGTGTATATTCCCGTAGAATATCAATAAACGCATTGGAACATCGTTGATATAGCGAATAATTCGGAGGGGCTAAATACAACTTAGGACATTTTTGCCTTGCCTCTACTATCGTCATGCCTGTCTTGATGCCATAGGGTTTCGCGGGTATACTCTTAGCCAGAATAATTCCATGCCGCATAGCAACATCTCCGCCGATAGCGGACGGAATTGTCCTTAAGTCCAGCTTTCCACCTAAGTGGTGTATACGATACGCACTCTCCCAAGACAAAAAAGCGCTATTTACATCAATATGAAAAATAATCCTGTCCAAAGTTATCCCTCCTTTGGATATCATTGTATTCGAACGAGTGTTCTTTTTCAAGAGGAAATAACTGCCTATTTAACCAATAAAAAAAGCCCCGCATCCGAAGACACGAGGCTTTATCAGTAATTTTAGGTATTATGCGTAAGTTTTTTATATCTTAGTTGTTTATTTAATAGAAGGAACTGATCTCCTCACCATTTATTAGTTCCTTTCCCACCATAATGCCCGGAGTACTCACCAGATTCCGGGCTGTTCCTTTTGCGCCCCATAAGAGAGTCTATTGAGATTTCAAACACATCTGCAATCTGACACGCCATATATAGATTAGGCAGCCTATTCCCATTTTCATAATTAGATAATGTTTGTCTTGATATGTACAACTTATTTGCAAGCTGCTCCTGCGTCCAGTTCCGTTGCTTTCTCAGCCTTTTTATATTCTTACCAATCTCATACATCATAGACTCACCTCGTTTATGAATATAATAATTCATTTTGTTGCAATTGTAAATATAGAAACATTATGTTTCTACAAGTAGTTAATGTATTTGGAATCTATCTATAGCCATGTCAAAGCATCCGGCATAACCATCCTGCCCGTCTCCTGTCTCATTGTCATACTGCCACGGCCAATAGTTTCTATTGATAGGGCTAACACGATACTGGGCCTTCCGGTATCCATGCTTTGAAATAATATCTGATGGAGTGTTATAATAGACCTCAATGGCATCAATGACCTTGCCATTTCCCGCGTATCCGTTATTATGGTCATTCCAGTTATACCCGGTTACATATGGTAGCCAACCAGCTCCCTTAATATGCACACGGTATTTAACGGATCCTTTGTTTACTTTGATTGCTATGTCTGTAATTGGTACGCCACGCACTCCTGCAAAATCATTTAGATTTGTTACGGCTGGGTAGGTCTTTCCCCCAGTTCTAACTGCGTATGTGAATACAATACCTGGGTCAGCGTGCACGGTGTTTTGTTTAACCTCTGGAGTATTCGGTGCAGCTTCATATTTGGGGGCTGATATAGTTCCTTTCATTAATTCAGAAATTCGCTTGATAAAATAAGCCTTACAAGCTGCCGCACCTCCATGAATTTCTACAGACCTGTGAGGGCAAGATGTGGCATATACCTCCCGGTGCAGCCTGATAGTGCTATTAGACGGCGTAATGCCATACTGCTTACATTTCTGTGCTGCCAGGGCAAGAGCTTTCTCTTCGTTAGATTTAAAGATATCCAGGTCCCCCATGCTCTGGCACATTTCTATGGACAGATAGTTTAGGTTCCCGTCTAAGTTTCCACAATGCCAAGCACAGTTACTATCATCTTCCGCCTGCAGTGTACCATCGGCTGCCACATAATAATGAGCAAATCCGTTTTCTAAAGGATGCGTTTGTAACCAATTTCTATAAAAGGCAGCATTGGCATTTTCACTTCCGGCATCATTATGCAGGAATATTCCTACTGGGTTCCTGCCTCTTCTTCCGGCCACTCCTCTACAAATACTCATATTTTGCTTCTCCTTCCTGTTGCGACGTCGCAACGAAAAGAGGACGATGTTACTCGCCCTCTGTCTCTGTAGTTCCAACTTCTGGTAACCCGGCCACGCTCATCAGCACAGACAATACCCCAGCCAATATCGATGCAGATAGTACATACTTCCAATCCACCTGCCCCATAACTGCGGCTGTGCCTATTCCGGCAATAGCGGCTTGTGATACGGTCTTAACTGCTCTAATCCCTGCCCTCTTTCCCCATTCAATCCAATCTCTATTTTTCATCTACATTTCCTCTCTTTCTTATTTGATTGCCAAACTAAGTAGATATAATATACCTGCCCCGATTGCCGTCCCAATCGCTCCCAGAATTGCGTTAAAAATAGCTCTGGTCGAATCCTTCCACTTTCGGGCGGGTTCCTGCTCCATGACCTCTACTTTTTCCTTTATTTCCTCCACATTACGGTTTGTATACTTCATTTCTGTGGTCATCTCTACCAATGTTGCAGACATGTTGTGGATTTCTTCTATGACTGGCTCCAGTTTATCCAGTCTGTGTGTGTTGCTCTTTGTTCGCTGCTCTACTTCCGTGAGTCTTTTTTCGCGCTCCAAATCAAGCTCCATCCCATTCCTCCATTTCTAATATTTTTGCAAAATAAAAGACCCTTACGGTCCCGTCTATATCAATCTTAAATTTCTACAGCCTTTAACCTGTCAAATTCATACCCTTTTTGGTGCGCTTTCAGTTCCCAGTCAAATTCAAGCCCAGGTGTACCGCATATTGTAAATGTGGTCAGGCCCTTTTCGCTCACCCATGCATCTCCACTGGAATACTTAGTTAAAAATACATAGTATCCATATTCTGTACTGACGGTTTCCGCGAATTTGGGATCTATAAAAATGGTACATATCCCAAATTCATTTATTATTCCATGACCCACATCTCCAAACATCGGCTCTGCGGTCTCATAAGCAGACTGTGCAACAACGCCGAATGACTTTGTTCTTATTATTCTATTTTTACTTCCTTGCGTTTGCAAATTATTTAATGTTGTTGTGCCATTCACTTTCAGGTTGCCCCGTACTTCTACATTGATTGTGGAATTATAATTATTGTTACCGAAAATAATTTTTCCAACATTATTGTCATAATCCCATGTACCCGTCAGGGCATCAAAGGAATACGCAAGATTATTTTTGTAATACTCTATACCTAAACTGATATGCTTTGAACTTATATGTAGCCCCAAATAGCCAGAACCTGAAACAACCAATGACTGATAAATCCTTGCATACCATTCTTTTGTATTGTTATAATCTGCATAGAGAGTCATTCTTCCATTATTAAAATCTGTTTGAAAGTTATCTGACCCTATGATAGCATACTTGAATTCACAGTTTTCGGCATATATTCCTTTGTTATCCCACCTGCCTATTTGTACCCCTGATGCGTTTAGTATACTAATTCTATCATCTTGAATACCCCCTACTGTTACGGAGCCTAAGAACTTCCCGTTCTTAGCTTCCATGCTCCCATCCGCTAAAATTTTAAAATTTCCATTAGCCGTGACAATACCATTTAGATTTATTTTATTGGCATTAATTGAGATAGCCTCGGCACTTTGATTAATGGTAGAAACTATACTGTCTTTGCTGACCTTTAGCTGTATTTGCTGTGAGTTCAGGGTTATGGATGCCCTGGCCTGCGTGATTGCGCTCAGTACACCATTGATATCCTGATACTCGCTTGAAGACACTGCTAGTGTAATAGATTTTAGGTCCACTTCAACGGTTGCCAGCTTACTGTACATGGTTTTATTTCCGTTCTTGAGCTCTGCTATCTCACTTTCGGATACTAACAGTGATATATTGCCCTGCACAACATTTATTGCCGTTTCCTGTGCCGTGAACTTCCGGGATATAGCATATCTGTCATACACGGTTGCCCGTGAGGTTAGGGCCAATGACATTCTATCACCTACTTTCTTTTATAATGGGACCTTATTTGTAATCTTCTATTTTCTGTCGGTTATTCACTAAATAGGAAGTTCGCCGTCTTAACAGACACATTTCCATCCACTGGAAATATAAAGACAGTACCATATCCTTCAGGCTTTACCGTTTTAAATTGCATGTTAATAGGTATAGTCTTCTATCATAATACATTTGGATGGATGCAATTACCAAATGACTACACCAAAACGGCAGAAATAAGCACATTGACCGCTGGCGTACGTGTCAAACCCATTGATTCTGGGCTTGCTAACGTGCAAATTAAAATCATGCTTTTCAAGATAGCGTAAATAATTATATAACGAACTGAGGTGGAAATACGGCGAGTACATCTATAATTGTGCCGACCGGTAGAGCACCATGACCTGTTCCAAGTTTGAGGCTGCTTTCTCCTTGCCCTCCCTGCATTACAATAGATGTACCATTATTAAGTGTCGCACCAGGGATGTCCGTTATATATTTCCACTTAAACGGGAATCCCTTGAATGCTTCCGCGTTATGTCCGGATATAATAGCACCAGTAAGTATTATGTGTGCTTTTATAATGTACGCTCCACCAGGAAGGTAAAATGCAAAGCAATTACCATCGAAATATGCCGCATTGGCAGATGTGAGTGAGGTTTGCGTTATTTGCAAATTCCTATTTAGTGCATCAATAGAAGTCACCAGTTCGTTTATAGCTAAGACCAAATTTGTTTTCTCAGTTGTGGTCAGGGCGGTAAGCGTTCCTATAAAATCCAGCAATTTCTTTCCTTGTGGCGCTGCCAGGGCTTTTGTTGCATCTGTGGTTATAAGGTCATTGGACATCCCAGAAGCCGTCAATTTCCCATTAATAAGATTCAGTAGAGCTGCCTCCAGATCTTCCTGTGAAATCTTGCTTTTTGTGGCGAGACCCCCAAGCCCTAACTTTGTTTTAATCTGGTTAAAGATGCTCAGAAAGGTTATTTTCTTCGTAGCAGATGCATCCTGCAACAGAAAAATATCCACATCATCTGGGCTTGTTTTCTCTGTATATTCGTTTATTTTTGGCATGTTATCCTCCTATTCTAAGCCGTCAATCCTATAATCTCGTTACCATCCATATCCAGTATAGAATCACCATTATAATCAAGCACCGGTGACTCATCCCAAATTACAAATTGACACTCAAATGATGCAACCATTGTTACATCCGCACCAGATAATGACAATGAATACCCGGTTATTTGCTGACTGTTCCACGCCCTATCCCCTGAATCGTCCTCTGACAGCCTGCGCCACAGGAAATGCTCCGGGCCAAATGTTTGAGTCACATCACTGTTGCTGGCATACACCCTGGCATTGATTGTGGCTGTTGCTCCGTCCCCGGTATGTCCACCCTCCACGAAGGTCTGCAAAATATATCCGCCGCCGGATACCGCTATGCCGTCTATTTCCTCCTGCATACTATCGAACTTGGCTGATACGGTTTGCCCTGTTCCATCTACAACAATTTTGCTGCCTAATATTTGGACATTGCTGCCATTAATATTTTGCACCAGGGTCTGTGCATTGACCTTGTAGCCACTTATGCTGGCATCGTCTGCTACCATGTTATCCCTTATGATGGGAGTCTTTATTCCGGATGCTGTCACGCCATGAAGTGCATCGAACATAGTATTTCCGTCAGCGTCCGATATATAGTAGTTAAACTCTCCATTAGAGTCAAGTCCTGCTTGCATTCTAATAACACTGTCCTTATCCATCCACTGTTGTGTTGAGCCGAATATCTTCATTCCTCCGGTCTCATCAGACCATATCTGGAATTTGTTTGTATATATAGTTCCGGCTAGAAGGTCATTAACAGTTACAGACTGTATAACTGCATTCTTAATCAGCGCACTCTCAATTACCGCATTTTGGGTTGTCAAATGGATATTGACTAAATCTCCGATGCCAGCATTTCCTGATAATAGATTTTCTATATTTCCATAGTTGACATCCAGAGTATCTATGTGTGCATTTATTGCGACTAAATCTTCTGTCTGGAGTTTGGTAATAATGGCATTTGTGGCTTCCAGGTCAACAATTTTGGCATAAGTAATATTGGCTGTATTAACATCCAACTTATTTACGATAGCATAATCCACAAGAGCAAGCTTAACCGACACTCGCTCGATGGCTTGCGTAACCGGCCCCTTGAACCCTTGCTGTTCCTGCGTCTCTGTCTCCCCCACTGATTCAACCGTGGAAGTCAGGCCGCCGTCAAAGTCCTGTGTAAAGTTCATTACCGGAACTTTATATACGGTGCCGTCCTTGTTTGCTACATTAAGGATATCCCATACATCCACACGTGGGTCACCGAGAAACTTAAGGCTCCCTGGCATGTAGTTAAATCCTTGCAATTTCGCCGCCACGCTGTTCAATATGCTTTGCGTCATTAGCGGGTTGGAGATTGTCATTTCCCTATTTCCACTTCCAGCACTTATGGATATGGTGTTTCCCTCTGCATCCTTACCTGTATGGCAAACAATTTTCTGAAATGTATATGGAAATTCGTTATGGACAAAGCTGTCCCAATACTTGGCCGGTGCAATACTCAAACCGGATGCAGCATAGGTTTTAATAGTAATTTGCCCTTGCCTATCACACACAGCGAACCCGGAATACATTTGAGAAATATAAGATAGCACCTCTCTGCAGGTATATCCATCCGGTCTTTTAATCGTAATTGCAGACAGACCAGTTGTCACAATTGGTATGCCCAGAAAAATAGATATTTCATTCAGCACTGCAAGGGTAGTTGTATTTGCTGGCAAAGAAGAAAAATAGCCTCTGTCTGTTTTCAGCATTCGGTCATAGGCGGTAAATTTTATTACCTCTTCATCAGCTTCGGGCTTCTGCGCCGTAAATATTCCCATAGGAATATACTCTTCTACAGTTGCAGATATTTGTCCTCCTATTCGCCACTCTATCTCTTCATTTTCCACAAAGACAGACGGCTTTTCCATCTGCACCTCTATATATTGGCTTATGCAACTACCAATAATAAAAGAGGTTCCGCTATTGGAACCCCCTTTAAGGATGATACTCGTTATATTCGCATCTATTTCAGTATCACCTAAAAACAGCTTGCTTTTCATAAATGTTCTTGAATCCTGCTCTATAAAACTCTTATATGCTGCGGATGCTTGATACATCTTTCACCTCCAGCTATTCCGTCATAATCTCCAATACTTGAATATCTTGTACAGACAAAGCATCGTATTTATCTGAATCGCACTTTTCTAACTCTTCAAAACCAACAGTATGCAGTGTCAGTTCGTTTTCAATCTCCAACAATTCAGTTATTTCATGGCCGTAACCCTCCATATCGTGGATTACATAGGATGCGTTTTCCACCAAGAACTTTCCCTCTGCATCTTTTTCTGCGAACTTATCAATGATTTTAATACGCTCCTGCTCATAAGCTTCAGATATGTTTTTCATTACGCCTAAATTCTTTGTAATTGCATAGCCTAATTTTGTGGGAAGTCTCTTCTCACTCAACTTCATGGTTCCGTTAATAAAAGACACGATTTGACTATTTTTAATCTTCATTACTTGTTACCTCCGCTTGTAAACCGTCCTCAATGTCATAAACCATCTGGTCAAATGCTCTTATGTCATCTCTGCACTCTTCCTTATTCTCATCGTACAGGGTCTTATTTTGTATACTCATAGAGTGACTCGTTGCCTCTCCTTTTGTTGACACATTGGCAGACATGTATACCGCCGGTTTATCATTAATAAAACTGTTTCCAGCAAGTGTAATACTCTTAGTTGTCTTTAACATCTTGTTCCTCCTATTTCTGAATCAAATCTACGGTTACGCCCTGGTACGTTTTCACTCCATTTACGTAACTATAAACTGGGTATATGGGAGTACCTGCATAAAACGTTTTTGTTATTCTTGTACCGCCTATATCCGTAAATGTTACACTAAAGAAAGCGGGAGACACAGCTGTGTTTATCTTAGCTGCATCTCCCTTGCTTAAAGGCGGCCATTCACAATGTAGGGTGTATTTTACGGCAACCACGTCACCTATCATATCGCCATTAGCAGCCCTGCCAGTATTTTTTGACCACACCTTTTCTATCTTAATCTCAAGCCCGCCTTTCTTCAGGTCAGGCATGGTGACTCCATTAATTATTAAATTATCCATACACATCTCCTAAGTCCTGATCGGGCATCGTCCTGCTGATATTGTCCTGTTGTTAATGTCTTCGATAAATACATCCGTTATCTGCTTAGTTCCAAGATACACATTTATAATAGGTGTTTGTTCGTTCCCTCCTGTTCGAAGTTGTGAAAAGGCAGATACAACGGCATCATAAACTCCACTCTTTATACCTTCCACAATCTGCCCGTTATTTGCTACAGCAGAACTGTTTCCCATACGTCCGACAAGTTCAGGCCCATTCTCACGAGCAACAAACATTTCTCCCATACCAGGGAAACCTCCGCCTGCATACCAGTTAAGCCGAAATTTGGGAATGCTGAAACTTGTCTTTCCTAAATTCACGCTGCTCCAATCCATGCCTATGTGTGGCATAGGTATATGTACAGAAGAAAAACCACGCGCAAAGGATGACATTGCATTTCTGCCAATGTCTCCTAAATCGCCTATACCTTTTTTAATTAAATCAGGGATGCCAGACAGCACAGAAACAAGAGACGGTTTATTCCCATTAAAACCACTTATGAGACCAGATATAATGTCCTTGCCTTTTGGCTGTATGTTCCCTTTCATATCGCCAGCCGCAGTAAACGTCTCTCCTCTCAGTCGTTGTATAAGCGAGAAAAACGTACCTTTTGACGATTCATAACCACTTTTCAAGCCTTCGATTGAGGACCTTCCTTTTTCCGGGAGCCAGGTTCTCGAATCTCCAGTAGCAGTTCGGACGTTGCTGGAAAGGTTGCCGAAGAACTCTTTTACTTTAGGGTATCTATTGTTAATACCGGACATTAGTCCATCTATTGTAATTACACCCTTTTCAATAAGCCATTCTTTTGCATCTGCAAACTTTTCCTGGATAGGATTTTTGAACCCTACACCCGCCAAAGCCTTTTTCACCCCTGCATTCATAGAGTTCGGTATATCTGGCAAGGAGAAGAATCCCTTTATTGAGTCCACAATTCCGAATATGTCCTTATTCTTTATGGAGTCTCGCATCCCAGAAAAAACATCGTAGACATTAAATGCTATGGCTCCTATTCCAGTAATTCCTGCCAATGCCATCGAGAGACTTCCACCAAACGCATTAGAAAGCCCGGATACTAATGCGGGGCTCTGCAAAGCAAGACCAAGAGCTCCAAATAGAGCTTTTCCAATAATGAGTGCAAGTGCAGTAAGTTTTACTTTCCAATCTAACTTGTTCCAGACCTCAATCATCTTTCCGAAAACCTCGCCCCAGTTTACTTTCTCCAGGACCGTCCCCAACATGTCGCATATGCCATTGACAATTTTATTTATTCCACCTGCAACTTCATCCGGATCTAATGCCTTGAACATATTGTTTATGCCCTCTGCAATCTTATTTCCGAATTCCTTCCACTTGAAATTTTGTGCAAAGTTCTTAAACATAGAAAATATGCCGGTAATCAGTTTTCCGATTGTGGTCCCAAGCATAGGAATGTCAATTTTTTCAATGGCCCCGTTCAAGCCCTCTGCGATTTTTTTCCCGAATTCCTTCCACGGAAACTGTGTTACCCAGGTATATCCAATCAAAATAAAAGACTGAATAAAGTTACCAAAAGTGTTGCCTATCAGTCTAAAATCAGCGGTAGACAAGAGGTTTTTAATGGTCGTAATGATGCCTGTTACGGTTTCTTTCAAGGTCCCATGAATTAGGTTCCAGTCAAGTTTTCTACAAGCTCCATTAATTAGGTTGCCAATAGCCTTACCCAAGGAATTCCAATGGAAGTTCCTTACGAAAGTGCTCACGAACTCAAAAGCTGTATTAATTCCCTGCGCAATGGTCTCACCTACTAATGTCCATCTTACCGCTTCAAGAAAGCCATTAAGAAAGGTGGCAATACTCTTCGCAACCTTATTTAAAGTTGCCCGTATCTTATCCCAAGGGATATTTTCTAAGGCTTTATTAAGTTTCTCACCCACTATCCGGCCGATGTCTGTGAAATCAGCGTTCTTCCATGCTTCTTTTAGTTTGTCAGCAAATTCCTTAATTTTATTGCTTATAGGAACCTCTTCAAACATATCGGAAGGACTAAGACCACCAGCCCCTCCGTCTGAGCCGCTGTCGGAATCGTTATCATCCAGTTTATTTATCTGGTCAAAGCCAAGTAAGGTCCGCTGAAGCTTTTTATTCGCTTCATTTGCTTTGTCAGCACCGGCCGCATTTTGATTCAGGCTTGCAGCATAATCCTGATTGACCTCTTTTGCTCTGGTGAATATTGACTGTCCCGTCAATGACGCAAACAACATTCCAATTGCAGATACCGCCTGTGTGACCTTCTGAATCAACATATTTAGCAGTGGAGTAATGGTATGTAATATAGGGGCAAAAGCTGTTGCCAGAGCATTTTTAAGCTGAGTCAGGCTGGACATAAGCATGGACAGACTGGCATTTGTCCGCTCACTGTATTGTGCCAGATTTTGCATACCTTCTTTAATCCCGTTTACAGCCCCCATAATAAGGAAGCTTGCAAACATAAACTTAGCAGTCATCCCGATTGTTCTTAATAATCCACTTAGCCCACGCATCTGATTTCCTAACCCTGATGCAGACTTCCGTGTCTTATTGAGTATCGGAATACCATTTCTGAGTCGGTGAATCAATGCCCCAAACGCTCCTGATGTCTTTTTAATTCCTCTTGTCACAGAACTAAATACTTTGCTCATACCGGAAAACACTTTAGAAAACTTGCCACCTGTACCGGATGCATTTTTCGTACCAGTAGCGGTAAATCCCCGGCCTGCATATGCGCTGCCATCTGATTCCATCCGTGACTTTTCTGCATTAAATTCTTGCAGCTTTTTCTTGGCTTCATCAATCTTTGATTCAACTTTTTTCCATTGCCCCGAATGCTCTGATACGATACCGTTGTTTTCAATATCATCCAACTCACCTTTGTAGAATGCTAATGCATTCTTCGCCTCTTCAATATCGTACTGCATGCGCTTATATGTCTGACTGTTCGTTTTGCCTCCTGTAGCACGGAATCTTTCCTCCTTGTCAAGAAGAGAGTTCAGATGTTTTTCTGCATTTGCAACGCTGGCGGCAATTTCCTTGTATTCATTTGTCAGCACCATTCCTTTTCCACTATCCATCAACTCAACTTGCTCTCGCCTTAGAGACTTTATCTTTGATTCAGTATTTTCGATTTCTGCCTGAATATCGCTATAGGCATTACTTTTCATGGTATGGGGGTTCATATTTGCCATTCTTTCACGTAGCGTCTGTATAGCACGGAGAGGGAGTGACAATGCGCCTCTAATGTTCTTCATGGTGCGCTGCACTTCTACCTGAGATTGAGAGAGGCCTTCTCCTATTTTCCCGGAAGACTGTTTCGCCTTTTCCATCTCAGCCTCAATCTTTTTTGTGGCCTGTTCAGTTTCTTTGCGGGCATTTTCAAGAGCCTTAGTATAGTTCTTCTTTTCCATCTCAAGAATGACTCGCATTTTCGCTAAATCCATTTCCATTCCCTTTCTCACCTCCTCCTTCTATTAAATTCTGCAGCATAGGCACGCCTTGACTCTCCTATATTGTGCGCTTTCTCTGCTTCCATCTGCTTCTCATACAAACGTTTTTCTTCCACAAATAACTCCGGATAACGGTCCCACGGCTTTGTAAACTCCATCTTATGGTCACAAAACCGTGCTATCAATTTTTCATCCAGCAGACCTATCACAGCGTGCTGCCATAATATTTGTTCCTTTACTTGCTGTTGTCTCACACGGTTATAACTCGCTATATAGTCCTCAATTTCCATTACAGACAGTTCCCAGAATTCCGATATCTTTATTCCACAATCTAATGCATTCGGATACAAATCGGCTATGCATTCTGATATTGAGGGACCTACAGAAGTGTGTCTTCCTGTAATTTCTTTTCCATCGACTCCGCCTGCTCTGGTGTAAAAAAACCGGATACCGCAAGCGTAGGCATTAGAACACTTGATAATAAGTCTGTCTGGCTTCCACCGTCCTCCACATACGAATCATAGATAGCCTGAATGCTTTCATATTTAATACCATGGTGAAAGGGAAGCATGGCCGCCTGAATGATGGTAAGCATCAAATTAAGAGGCGGGAAGCTTCCCGTAGAAACCAAGTCTAGCAAGTTCCTTTTATACTTATCTTCAAGCATACAAATATTACTTGTTGTCAACTTTAATTTATACTGTGTACCACTTACCTCCCACACGTGGAAAGCCTTTCTTCGCTTCTTTGCTTCTCCAAAATCAACAACTTTCTCTGCATTGTCTGTTTTGTCTGTTATAATATCCTGTCCTAATTCTTCATCTAATCCCTGCATTTTTTATACCTCCTGTATAATAATAAAATGACCCGACTTTTACGCCGGGTCCGTAACTTCAAGGTTGCTCTGCACTGACATTGCCACATCACATTCGATCACACCATTCACGCCTCCGCCTGTCCTTTTTACAGATACCTGCGCATCAAATTCGGTAATCGTTCCATCCTTTAAGGTTTCCTGAAAGGACACGATTTCTCCACTTGCCTGCAGCCCTCTCATAATGCGATAGGGAGATGAAACCGAAGTGTTATCATACTTAAACTTGTACACCATGTCTCCCAAATCGCCAATTCCGTTTTCGTACTGCTTATTTTCATCGTTAAGCCCCGTGTTTTCCACCTTTTCCGGCTCAACCCCCATATCTGGAATTTCCTTTAATCCCGGAAGGTCTGTATATTCGGTATCACTGGCTTTTTTATACCCTAACTTTGCTCCATTTGCTAACATAACAAATCACTCTCCTTTTCTAATTTGGCCAATAGACACAATCATTTTCCATGTCAATAATAGCTTCATATCTCATAACTTTATGTTTCAGTCCTGATGGATCCGGTGCGTCCTGGCAGCCCGTTCTCACAAGTCCCAATCCGGACATTGCTGAATCAACTTTCAGAGCAGATTCCGATGTAGAGCGATTATGCCAGATATCTACCCGGTACCGAACATAAGACTTTGCTTCACCCTCACTAGTGTGCTCATATACCTTGTTATCTTCCTCTGTGTACTGCACGGCCGGGAAATCTGCCCAGTCTTTGGGATACTGGTCCGATATGTTTTCTCCCAGCTGGGATTTTAAAGCTTCATATACCTTATCCTTTACATTTTTCATAGTTGTTTCTTCATCTCCTCTGCCATAATTTTTAAAACATTCTCTTCATTGTCTTTCAGTGCTGGATACAGATAAGGCTGTGCTGCCTGTCCAGTACATTTATAGAACCTTCCTTGTGGAGTGTCAATATACTGGAAATGGTAGTGTTCCGCTGTTGCCCGGCCTATTTCATTTTCTCCAGGTCCTTCATGTATCCACCAAGGCTCCAAAGTATACGCAACGGCAACATCAGGAGACACGCCCTCATGGCTGGCTTGCCCTTTAGGCCCTGTACCAAACTCAACGTATGGTCCGTGTGCAGCACTTGGAAAGCATGTGCCCCGCGCTATACCAGAATCATCGTCAACATCCGTGTAAATGCTCTGTCGCAGTTCTCCGTCACCCACAGGACAATTACTTTTCGCAACTTCCTGTACAAAAGAAATACCTTTTCCAACAATTGGCTTCGTATCCACTCTTGACATTTGGGAAAGGCGTTTTTCTAATTCAGCTTTTCCGGTAATCATATCTTTTCAGCCTCCAATCGCAAGAATCTGTAAGGTTTAATGGATATAATTTTATAATCCGGTTCAGTTTCACCCGAAACATATAAACACATTCCGTCATTCTCCGTAACATCCAGGCCATCAGGGAAAACATAATGTTCCTTCCCTTTTCTGTCTGTGGTGATTACGTACTTCCCATCAATGCGGATGTTCCGAATGTAAGAGAGCCGATCACCATACATTTCAGCCTGCACTTTGCCAGATGCCGGCCAAACTTCTCCGCTAAATATTGTGGTGGGTCCATATTCGGTATAGGTATTACCCTCACCATCCTTTACCTGGGCCGCTGTTCTATGGTGATACTGTTTCAGCCGGTTCCTTTTTAGTCTCATAGGTTCTACCTCCTACCCGTGCCAAGCGATACCGGTTTAGCGTATCATAGATACGTTTTGGGGCGCTTTCAAAACTGTAGCTTTCCCCACCTTCACTCCGACTTGACTCTCCTTCTGTGCCCATCTGGTTTAGGGCAATGACAGCCAAGTCCCTGACAGTCTTTTGTAAGTGTGCTGGAATTTCTGTCCGGTTCGTATACGACAAAACAAATTCCTGCGCATCTTCAAGTAAAAGGGAGAGCAATGTTACATCACTCTCCCCCGTCAGTATTTTAATCTTCTCCAGATTCGTCATTTCCGGCATCCAAAATCACACCTTTCAATTCATCTTTACTTAACGAGGAATAGCCGGTCAATCCCAAGTCTTTAGCTACCGCCCTAAGTTGCTCTACGGTCATTGCTTCAAGTTCTCCAACCTGCACTGATGCGCTCTTCTCCGTTTCAGTTACCTTAGTTTGGACTTCTACTGCTTTAAAGCCTTGCTTTTCAAGTTTTGCAACAGCCGCGGGAGCAGCAGCCTCCCGCTCTACATTATCCTTCTTTAATATCATAGGTCCTCCTTACGCTTCATCTTTGATATTCACGAATACACCATTGATTTTGTTGTCTAAGGTCCATAAGTCATGAAAACGTCTATAATCTAACTGCCATGCATTCTTGCCCTGGTTAGTCAAAGGGTCGAAGATACGAAGGGTATCAAGTTTTGTGATTGCGATCGGCACCTGACGAGCCATTAAAATAAAATTCATATCCTTAGCCGTCGTACCTTTAACATATCCCCCCGCTTCCTGACCAGTAGTTTTGCCGTCATAGATGGTGATTGCAGTGTACATTCTGTTAGATGCAGTAGGAATAATCGGAACTGTATCTACACCGGGAACTTGAGTCTGAACTCCGCCCTTGCTAAATGTAATAGCAGTCAGTTGTTTTGCCATCTCCAACTCAAGTTCCATTTTGAATGTTTCCGTAGCGTGACACACAAGCGGACCGTTATATCCCATGTCTCTTACTGCTTTGATTGCTTCTTTAAGCTTTCTTAAAGCAGAAGTTCCTGTTGCTCCCGGCGTATACCCGTACTCAATCATACCTGCTTTATTTGCAGTAATCGCATCAGATGCCACCTTTGAAAGTCTGTAAGCATCAATTTCAGGGATAACAAAAGTCCTCTGGAACTCGCCCATTACATTTCCTGCCGTGGCTACAAAATTGGTCTCATCCACTTCCCTTGGATCCAGATTAAACAGACGCCCTCTATCCTGAGTCATTTCCTTGGTCTGATACGTCAAAGTAACAGCACCTTTGATGTAGCCGTTATCAATGTCATAATCCCCCATACCCTGGAGGGCCATTTTAGGAATCTTTACCTCTGAACCTCCGTTGTATTTAACCTGACCTGCATTTGCATCCATCCAGCCGGTTACTGCTTCTTGAACTGCAATCTTATCCAACTGCTGCTGAAATATAGTTGCTGTAGCCAATGTGTTAATTGCCATAATTATCTACCTCTTTCTTTTTAATAGTTTCCGGACAATGCTTTCGCCACTTCCGCTTCTAATGAATTTGTATCTGAGTTTGCTTTTTTGAGCGGGTCTCCACCTTTCAACCTATCTTGTACAGCCGCTTCCACTGCCTCCTGAAAAGCCTTTTCTACAACAGCAATAGATTTGTTGCATGAGTCGGCGTCACTGTAAACAAGAACATCAGCAAGCCCTACAGGAAGTTTCTTTTCTGCTAAAGTGTTTTTAGCCTCTGCCGTAAGCTCCTTTCGAATTACTGCTGCTTCCCTGTCTGCGATACCTTTTTCTCTCTTCTGTCTTAAATATTCCTCTTTCTCTTCTTTGTTCATTTTTGCCAGTTTCTCAGCTTCAGACAACTTATCATCAGTCAGTGCCTGCCATTTCTCTTGTGCATTTGTTACGGCTGTGCTCACAGCCTTCTGAATTCTTCTGTCAAATTCCGCCTGATTACCTTCGCCTTTTAAAAAATCATCAAAGGAAGGGGGTGTATCCTCTTTACCTGTTCCACCTGATCCATCATCATCACCGGTTCCACCGCCATTGCCATCACCGGCCCCAGCACCGTCTCCGCCTTCTGCAAAATGTTGTAAATCCAAAGGCATAAAACAACGCCCAAATAATTTCTTATTCCTCATAAAATCATCCTTTCCGCCCCAACCAGTCCACTAAGTCCAAGCAGTGGCATTAAATTTAGTTTATCCTCATCTCGGAGCATTAAAAAAGAGAGGTTCGACTCCCCCTCTTTTTCACTCTTTACTGTTTTGCTAACCTTCAAAGATTCTTCTTGCACCTTCTCGGCCACCCCTTCTTTTATCAGATGTTCTGCACGCTTATCATCCGTTTCAAAAACCGTCCCTGGCTCTTGAATTTTACCCACCACCATGTCATTATAGCGTTTTATTGTTTTTACCCTCATAATCTCACCTCCTTGTTTTGGGCATAATAAAACCACCGGATTTAAACCAGTGGTTTTATTCTTTAGATACAGTTAATATCTTTTCGATGTCATGTATAGTTTTATCGTATAGGGTTTCCCAGTCCTCCGGGGAACTTCCGATATCCACTATTAAAGAGCCATCAGGGAATACTTCCATAACGCTTCCTCTCCTGCCATCCTTTAACAGTACTGTATCAAATTCTTGTACCTTCATAACTATTTCACCTCTTTGATATAAGCGCTTGTCATACTCGCTGTTCCTTCTCTACTTACAGCCCATCCTACAACCGTATTTGCAGGTCTTCCTTTTGCACCATACAAAATCATCTTTTGCTCATACAAGTCTACAAAACCGTTATTCTTTTTATATACTGCGGGATATCTAGCAGCCCTGTTTATAATTTCTTCCTGGAGCCTGGACCAATTCTCTGCTGAATAACCAAGCCTTGATGTAAAAGCTCTACCTTTTGCCAGCCCTTCGACATGTTCCCCGCCAAAAAGATAATTAGTAAACTTTCTATCCGGAACTGTTGCTTTTTCTGCATTGGGGAGCTTCAATTCAGGATGTTTCATTAATTCATTCTGCCTGCGATAATCCAGTTTTGCATATTTCCATTTCTCAGTATCATTATACTTCATATTCTGAAAATCATCTAGCCTTTCTGAAATATTATCACCCAAAATATTACGATACTGTTTCTGCTGCGTTCTATCAGCAGAACGATTTTTGATTTTCTTTTCCTCAAGTTCAACCTCTGGATTTCCTTTAACGTACTTATTGTACCACTCTTCATAAGTCATACTTGCAGGAACCTTTATTCGTTTACCCGTTACCGGATCTATAGCTGATCTTTGCATTTTGTCGATAAGTGATTCATCCACAACTGATATTGTTGTAGACCGGCACCACGGGTGCAACGGCGGATAGTTTTTTCCTACTATCCTTTCTTTTAACAAAAATATCTTTCCATCCAACCCCCGACAGATAAGTGACGTCTTCAGGTCAAGCGTAGCCAGATACCGATATTTTGCAATGCCGCATTCTTCATAGGCTACGGCGTTTAGTTCACCAGAAACATAATTGCTTTCTGTTCTTACCAGGCGGCGCGCATTGCTTGCACCCTGCCCGAACTTATTTGCAATAATTGCAGACGCATCCCGGTTGGTCCGTCCAGTAATGAGGTTTATTAACAACTCTTCCTTTAAATCTTGTGCAAGAGCCCTGGTGTTATCCCAAATACGCTCCGAATAGTTCTTGCCGGACCATCTACTATTGATAACCTTATCCACAGTCTTGGCACTTAAATGGCCAAAGCTGAAGGCTGCATCTGCACGCTGCTGAATATTATATATGCTGCGATAATATGATTCATTGGCAAGGTCTGTGTAAAAACTGGTGCTGAAGCTTTTCTCCTGCTGATACACATTCTTCATGAGCAGGTCGAGTTGGTTCTGTAGCTGTCGTAGGCGCTCCAATCTTGCCTGATAAGCCGGTGCCTCCAAAACTGAAAGCAGCCTCTTCTTTGATTCATCCTTATCGCCATTTTTTAGTTTCTGCAGTAGCTCATCCAGGGATGTTCTATCTTGCAGAGTATTTATAAGCCGAAGAGCTTCCACATCAGATAGTCCATGCTTGGTCTGATACTTCTCGAATATCTCATCAGCCTCTAAAGATAAGATCCTGGATGCTTTCAAATAAACCTTTGATATTTGGTCCGCTGTATCCTCTGCCTTTTGGAAGTAATTAAATGCGTCCTGCACCTGACGCCGCTCCCAGTAGTTGTTACTCTTCATCGTCTATATCACCGTCCTCGGTGTCAGGCGGTTCATTTGGCTGGTTTCCAAATAATTCTTTTTGCTGTTTAAGAACCTCCTTTTCTTCCTTTTTTACAGCTTTTAATTCCTCGTCCGGATTATCTACAAATGGAATTTGTGATAGCAGAGTTTTCTTGCTTACTTTGTTCCATAAGTTCGCAACGATTTGGCTTATCTCTAAAAGGTTCCTCGGAAGTGCTCGGGTGAATGTCGGTGTAATTCCAGATATATCAATATTGACGGCACTCTTTGTATTTAAGAAGTATGCGAATATACGAATTCTCTTTCGCAGCCCCTTTTTATAATACCTGGTCTTTATTTTGGTGATATTCTCCATCCCCAGGAGTTTAAACTCCATAGCTACACCAGAGATGTTTCCTCCGAAGCTTTCATCCGTCATACATGGGATATGGGAGAACTTATGGATATCCTGCTCTATGGCTTTTTTAAGTATTTCAACTCCATTTTCATCAAATGTCCTTGTAAGATATTCTGCCTTTGATGCATCTGGCATTTCTAAAAACTTCTTCTTACCTAACCGCTGCATAGGGGCTTCGCCTTTTTTTATCTCCGTGCCCTCATTATCCTCTTCGCTTTCATCACTCAAGAGGGTGCCGTACAAGACCAGAATAGAATCAATGAATTGCTCCTTATCGGTAATACGGTCAGACATAAGAGCGTTGTAGGCATCAATCAGCGGTATTTGCAGTTCATAATCACCTATGGCCAGTTTGTTGTTCAGATACTCAATAATAGGAACCTCACCCTTGAAATGTTCTTCCGGAGTTTCTGTGAAAGCCTGTGGTTTATCTATGTCTTGAATGTCTAAGACGTATTTGTAATTCTTCGTTAGAACAGTAGCTACATATGTAGTATTTGTTTGGTTACTAGAATCCACTTTTGCATAATAATACACAGCAAAAAGTTCATTCTGTTCTATGGTATCGTCATACACCATAAACGTATTTTCAGGAGGAAGATTCTTTGTTATCAAATCCGTTTCACCCTGTTTGGTGTAGATATACTCATAGGCTCTGCCATAAATTGATAAATCTAAACCATTATCTCCGTCTGTTTCATCGGCGCCAGCCAATTCTAGAGCATCTGACAATATTTTGATATCATTGTCACTCTTATAGCTCACCGGATTACCTATGAAATAAGATGTTGCTGTGTCAGATATATCCTTTGCATGATTGCAGACTATCTTATTCTCTCTGTCTAATTCAGTTAATATCTTGTGGTCACCTTCATAGTATCTCTTTAACTTACGAAGACTCTCCACGCCTGACTTGTGCTTTGCAATCAAAAGTCTAATTGCCCGCTTATTAATTTCTCTTTCATCGAATTTTTCAGCTGGCATAGTAAATACATACATCTTCTTCTCACCCCCTTAGTGAAATCCTGCTCTTTTCTTACTACTGATTTTTGCAACGTTTCCGCTTAATATTGTATAGCAGAAATATCTAACCGCATCCATTGCGTGGTCATGTTGCTTAATAGGCTTATCCTCACCGCGTTCTGCGGCTTTTGCATCCCATATGTAAGAAGCAAACTCCATAATGGTATTTGTACAGGAATCACTGAATACAATTTTGCACTGATTTAAAAGCGTTCCAACAAGTCGTATTCCATCCTCTACATCATTCCTTGCCTTTAGGACTTTAAGTCCTCGCTTTCGCAATTCAGCGATAAAGGAAGCTGCTGCAGGGTCTACAATGATTGCCTTCACCTCTGTTCCATCCAACCATTTTTTTAAATCATCCGCATATTCAGCATCCGTCTTTTGGATACCTTTGTCTCTTCCTGAATAATAATACTCCCGGATACAGTACCACTTCTTGTCAACTCCCTTGTTCCATAACAAAAAAGCTGTAGCATTTTGGGTTCCGTAGTCAATACTCACATATCTGTTCACACCAATGAGTAGCTGGAAGAACTCTTTTATAGGCTTAACATGCCGGTCCACATCGAACATGTCGTAAATAATTCCTTCAGCCATAGCCCACAGACCTAAGATGTATCGCTTGTAGAATACTCCCGTGTACATGGAACGATATCGTGCCTTTATCTTCTCTGATAACGATAGGTTGTCTTCCATCGTGAAATGAAGATATAGGATATTCTTTTCATTACATTTATCTATCCAGTTTAGCTTAAACCAGTGATACGGTCCGTCAGGGTTGCAGTTAAACCAGTATTTCGAACCATCAACTGAACAACGACCAGTGGCTTGGTTGACAAAGCTTTCTGGCATAAGGGCTACTTCATCGAAGAACACTCCGGCCAGCGTAATGCCCTGGACCAGATCCTGGGACCGCTCATCCTTGCCACCAAATATGTAAAAGTAATTCTCTACCCCACCTTTTGACACAGTGACCAGATTATCCGCTCTGTGATCCACAACTGCATATCCCCTGGACTTAAGCATAAGCTTCAGCCAGAAAAGCACGTTTCTGCGGAATGAACCGATTGTCTTTCCACACATACCAAAGTTTTGACCTTTAAACCGGTACATGGCCCACATTACAAAGGACAGTGACATGGAAACCGTCTTCCCTGAACGGATTGCTCCATCAGCTATGATACCGTCCATATCCTTAACCGGAGATGTGTCACACCACCATGTCAATACTTTTTTCTGTTTCAAAGAGAATGGCTGAAATTTAAATACCTTGTTGAACACCGCAGTAACACGATTATTCTTTATGCTATTTAGGCGTTCCTTGAGGTTAACCAGCTTTTCATACATCGGAATCACCCCACACTTCACCGGCTACTGCATTCATTGCAACCATGAAACCATCATCCTCAGTTTCATCTCCATCTCCGCCTTGCTTAGTCAGATCAAGTTCAAATTTCATCATATCCAGTTCAAGTCGAGCATCGTCATATCCAAATCGGTGCAATGCTTCTATGGCTTTCTGCTTTCGGGCCTGTACTCTGGTTAGGGCGTCCTCAATTGATTGAATCTGTCCAAGGATACCTGCATATTCCTTCAAGTCTGTATGTTCACCTTTTTCTATGCCTGACTGAACTTTGACAACCGTCATTCCTGAAGGAGGCCGATTTACAGAATCCTTGTTTTCAGATTCCCCCGGCTCTGCTTCTTCAAGCTGTCTCAGCACATCTATGCGCTTCAGCATTCGGCGTTCCCGCACCGTAAGAAGCTGTATCTCCTGCAAAAGAAGCTGTTCTTTATCTAACTGAACCAAGCCTATGAGCTTCTTCTCATCTTCTTCCAAGGCATCAAAAAAGAGAGTCTCAAACTCTCCTGTCTTGACTGCGTTCTTATTCTTTTCTGGAGCAGCACCGCCCTTGTTTCCAACAGCGTTTTTATTGCCTGGCTGACCGCCTTTTTGTGTGCATACCTTTTTTATTTTTGTGTGCACACCTTTTTTATTATCCTTCGACCACTTGTATCTGGTCTTCCAGGACTTCACCGTGTTCAGGGTAACTCCGTACTTTTCTGCGATATCCTTATATTTCATACCTGCTTGATAGTCAAGTAGTGCTAATTCGTAGTTTGGGGCTCTGATCTCATCCACTTACCACCACCTCTCAATCGTGTTTGTTTTTAAGTATAAGAAAAGCACCTTGCCGCAACAAGATGCTTTCAAACTACTCTTCATTCATCTCTTTTTTAAATGCTTCTTTCGATTTTATCCTAATACCATATTCAAGCCTATTTTCTAAGCTTCTTAACCTTCTCCTCATTGGTGAGTATTCAAAGTCTGTATCGTCATTGTAGTTATCTATATTGTCTATTAACATACGTGTTCTTTTAAGCATCGTGTAACACTGTTCTCGCGCTCTATCATCCCACTCTTCTTTCATTAAAACCGAATAAGTTTTTAACATACTCTCATACTCTTGTCTTATATGTACAGGAAATTCTTGATTTTGGCCTATCATGGATGTACGCTGTACAGACTCAATTCGTTGAAGGTTATTCATTATTTGATGAAGCATTATTTCAGTTTTTTCTTGTTCCGATACAGTTACTGTTGAAAAATCAGCCACTTTTGCTTTCATTACTTTGACCATTGATGTCTGATTACCCTCTTTAGTTTCTGTAATTGCTTCAGTAATAGCATCTCTTGCAGTCAATACATTTTCATACAATCTAATACTGCTATATGTTAAAGTGTTTATACCACTAACATCAAAAATCCTATCTGTTTTTTCATCTTGCACCAAAACAACAGGTCTATCATATGCTTGTCGTAAACCCAATTCATATAAAACATTGGGATTCTTGCTACTCAAATCACAAATCGCCATAGGGCAATTCTGTATTGCATCAAATATTTTTTCGATGATAGAGTCAGAAATTTTGTTTTCGTCAACTCTGTATGCTTCATATCCTGCATCTTCAATTGCTGGCTTAAAAATTTGATTGTATATTTTTGTAAAATGTCCAACTGGATATCCCTCTTGATCGCTAATTGGCATAATAACAAAACACTTTTCTTTTTTATGCTCATCGCTTTTATTTTCTTCCATTCTACACCTCCTATGCAATACCACCAAAAATGACTACTTAGTTATTATATACATATTTCATGCAGATTTCAATAAAAACGCCCTACACTTTTTATGCAGGACGCTTTAAAAGGAGTTTTTATGTCAATTGATTTCCCACCAATTTCATTTTATACTATACCAAAGTTTTCCAGGACATGTGGGACATTCGGGACAAACTTTATTTTTCTTTCATGAATCTCTGATATTCCTTCTTCACGCTGTCACCCGTACATTTTCTCCCTATAAGTGCAGCCACCTCTTCCCAGGTAAGCTCCTTAAAAATTTTATACTTAATAATCCGCTGTATCCGAAATGGAATATCCTTCATCCACTCTTCTACATGCAGCTTTAGATTCTCTGCCTCTGTCTTCTGTGCAGCCAAAAGTTCTTTTTCCCGGTGAAGGCGGCCAGCATTCTCCACGGTCTCTGTCGTTCCACATAAATTAAATGTCCGTGGCTCATATGGCCATTCCGGATTGCTTCCTTTCACTTTATCCTGGACAATCTTCTTTTTTCTTTCCAGTTTTAATATCTCTGCCTCTGTCTCTTTAATAAAGGCACAGGCATCTATGTAATCTTCAAGAACCTTTTTGTCCATTGTTATCACCTCCCTCTTGACGATACTCAATCTGATTCCCTTGTTCCTTTATCAGTTTTCTGGCCTGATACGCCGGCGTATCAAACCTGTCCTTTGCTTTCGGGTCAGGTTCGTTCTCCGCCATCGCTGCATAATCTATCTCCCTTGTTATATTTCCCATTACCTCACTCCTTTCTTATGCCGCCTGTCTGCGAATGCTCCTTAATGTATCCTTGGTAGACTCGGCGTAATACCGGCTTGTTGTGGCTGGACTATTATGCCCCAGTACTTCCTGGATAACCCCAATATCGTACCCCTTGTTTTTAAGTGACATTCCCAAAGTCTTACGCATCTTGTGTGGGTATACTCTAACCTTCATCCCCTGTCTTTTTGCTATTTCTTTAAGCGCTGCTCTCACCCCGGAATCTGATAGCCTATTATACGGCCTGCGCTTACTGATAATTAATGCTGGGCAATTATCTGTCCGCTCATCAAGATACTCTTTCAGGTAATGCATAGCAACCTCATCTATGTATGCTGGAGTATGCTTGCCACCCTTCTCACGGCGAACCCATACATCTCCGGTTCGGAAGTCAATGTCTGCAATATCAATGCTACAGAACTCACCCACGCGCAATCCGGTACTCCTAAGTACTTCTATCATTGCTCTATCCCGCTTGCATTTGCAGCCTTCCCGTAGTGACTCTAATTCAGAAGCCTCAAAGAAATCTATTGGCTTGCGTTCCTCACGTTTCTTTTCGATGGACTCCACTGGATTATCATATATGAGTTTCTGGGTCCGCATCCAAGAGAAGAAAGCTGATAGATACCGCCGCTCATTATTGATAGTGCTGTTTAGATTCCGTTTGCCTGTGTTCTGCATGTTCCGGGTTTCATACCAACGTAAGTAGTATGCAATATCTATGTCTGTCATGTCCGTGAGTGGCTTATCCACCTGTGTCAAAAGCTTCTTTATAGCATTGAGATAATTGTATTTGGTTTCCTCTCTGAGAGCCTCTTTCTTAATTAAAAACAGCTCAATTATGTATTTATTCTGCTCATCAATGCTCCTTGTAACCTCTGCAGGAAGAGTAGTAATCTCCTCCATGTTCACTCTAACAAATTGTTCCTCTATTACATTTCTAAGGATATCCAGTACTGCCGCATCCATATACTGACTCATTGATACCAATATCGCATCTCGCATCTGTGATTTAATTGTCTGTGTATTTGCCATAATAATCCTCCTTGAATCCCAAGGACTGCTATGGTATACTGTCCTTAGGTGAATGGGTAACGGAGAACTCGCCAAAGTTTACAGTCCGTTACCTGTTTTTTTATTTACTTAAAACTCACTCACCCAATCTTTAAAATCCCGGCTCCCTACTTCCGGTATCTTAATCATCCAAATCTACTGTGTGTTCAAAGGTCACGCTTTTCAGCTCTCCGCCGCGCATTGCTTCTTGGGCATGCTCCGAACATAACCTCCGCGTTTTAACCTTCTTATCTCCGGTGCTAAGATGTGCAATAATATCCATTTCAAATTGCATTCTTTTATGGCATCCCTTGCACTCACAAAATCCTAAAATCCCTTTTATACCCATGTTTTTTCTCCTTTACAAACGCTGATTTACTGACTAAGCCTTAACCTTACATATTGGGCATTTTCTCTTGCCATATTCTTTATTTTTTTTCGCTTTCAAATTTGCACTGTTTCTAGAGCCTTACATATTCTATTATAGAGGTGATATCATGAATATTTATGATTGTGGGGATAACCCATTTGTTACAAATCTCAAAAGAGAAACTTTTTTTAACAATAATTTTCGTACCACCAGATGGACAGGTGCAAACCTTCAACTTACTTTAATGTGTATACCTCCAAATTCTGAAATCGGATTAGAAATGCATCCCCATCTTGATCAATTTCTTTATATTGAATGCGGTGGTGGACTCATGATGATGGGCAATCAAAAGGATTATCTTAAATATCAGTATAACGTTTCTAGTCAATCAGCCATTATTATTCCTGCCGGAACATGGCACAATCTAAAGAACAATGGATGTTGTGATTTAAAACTTTTTTCTATCTATGCTCCTCCACAGCATCCATTCGGCACAGTTCATCACACAAAATTTGATTCAGACAACTCTGGATACTAATCTTTCTGGCGCATCACTTTTTATTTTGATGCGCTAATTAATAGCCACTCTTGTCCTGGTCTTGTTTTCATTTCTTCAAATCAGCTAACTTGCGGTTTAGCTGCTAAATCACTTCCATTTTTGTTACATCCGAAATACCATTTTCGTCTATGCATGGAAATAAATCATACCCCTCCCAACAGAAAACAACTCCGGTTATAGCAACTCTTGCATATCTATCATGAAAATCAGGGTGACTTTTTACAGTACGCTCTACGGTTTTGAAGCATACATCAAATTCCCTTATTTCCCCATCATCTAAAACGAGCCTTATTCTATCACCTGTCATGATAGGTGTCCCGTTCTTATCCTTTAATCCGGTATTCATATCTACCTCTTTCCCCGGCTCAGCTACCGGACATTTTTATATTGCTTGTACGCTTTTTAATTGAGTGGCGTTCCAAACCACTCTAATTATGTTAGATTTTTCTAAAATGGTACATATCCTCCTTCTTTATTATTAAATCCATCCTGGGATTTCCCAATCTACGTCTAACCTCTTCGATAACATCTCTATAAGCATCCCAGTATTCATCCTCAGTTGCTACTTCATCGGGAACTCTTGAACTTTCAACTGTAAAAATAATAGTGTTGTTAAGCTCTTCCTCGTCTTGACCAACAATATAATTTTCTTGTATCCTTCCCGAAATACGAATACCTGTTTCTTCATAAACTTTGTCTGCAGCTATATTCCAAATGTTTCCAAGTATAGTCGCTGAGTAATATAGCGGATCAAGTCCCAAAAATGAAATAGTGTAATTTTCTGTAATCATAGTTCACCTGCAATACATTTTTATAATAATATATGGCTCTCTGTTAAAACGGTTAAATATCAGTTTTGTTACGCAAACCGTAACTGCCCCTGACTATTCTCAATCCTCATATTGGGTATTCGTTCACCAATTTTTAGATATGGACAATTCACTTCGACAAGTGCTTTTGCCATCACCGGCACAACACTATTTCCAATACGGGCCACTTGTTCTTTTATAGGATAAGGTTTGAAATTCTTGTCCCTAGTTATGATGTAATCCACCGGAAATCCCTGCATCAGCTTCAACTCAGGTTCGGCTTTCAGCATCCGAAGAAATATGTCTTTCAGGATATATTTTTCTCCATCTATCTCAGTTATCACATTCACAAGTCCAAATCGGTCCTTCGTGGTTATTGTTGCAAGTGGCTCTTTTAAACTCTGCCCGCATCCAGTACCATAATACTTAATTAAAAATGCGGATATCAGCCCGAAATGTCCTGGAGATGTTGTTATGGTGTGCAGAGGTTCATCACATCCCTGTCCAATGCCTGTCTTATAAAACTTTGTAATAAAAGCTGTGACAAGACCATATCGGTTGCTGGTATCAATCGTCTTTATGGGTTCTGTCAGAAATTGTCCCCGGGATTCCCCTACTTTTGTTTCCCCGTGATACTGAATCAGAAAAGCAACAGCTTCATTGTTTCGCACTATGTATGGATTTGGGTTTTCAACCACATATTTCCGGTATCCGTTGGCAATCCTTTTCATTGTGGCATCTGCCAGAGGTTTTTTGCGGTCAAAGATGGATTTTCCTAAATCAGACCAGTCAATGTAATTCCCACATTCCAACCACTTTTGACCTATTTTTCCATCTCTACTATGTGTCGGTTCCGGCCAGACTATATCAAGTCCATCCCGGCGAAATATTGCGTGCCACCGTTTTCTTGCTGTAGGCACTCCATATTCTGCCGAATTAAGAACTTTTGTCTGAATTTTGGTATACCCGGCAAGATACATCTTCTTTATAAACCTTTTGTATTCTTTCCCTTTCTTTTTCCTTATTGGATATCCTTTTTTATTTAGTGGTCCCCACTGCCGTATTTCTTCCACATTTTCCATAATTATTACATCCGGGTGAATCTTTTTGGCATGTTCACACACTGCCATTGGCAGAATTCTTAAACCCTTTGCCCGTGGTTTGCCGCCCTTTGCCTTACTGTGGCTCGTACAATCCGGTGAAGCCCACATAAGAGACACGTGGCGACCAGCAACATGCTTTTCAAGGTCAACCTTAAATATATCCTCTGTAAGATGAAGCGTATTAGGATGATTCACCTCATGCATCCGTATGGCTTCTGGGTCATGGTTAATTGCAATGTCAACCTGCCTTCCTAATGCCATTTCTATTCCTACACTTGCTCCGCCACCACCGGCAAAGCAATCTATTATTAATCCGTTATTAATCATGTCTCGAAAGGAACTGATGCATCTTCACTCTGGCCAGAGTTCCAACTCCTTTCCTGTCATTCAACTAACTTTTAATTTAATTACTAAAAAATACTTTTATGTATTACAATACTTGTCTTTTGCGTATTGTTTATAACTTCCTTCTTCTGCGGTACTGGTTGTACGTTGTTATCAACCAATTTGCAGGATTTGAATTTGTATTCTGTTACCGTGTCTCTCCACGCCGTCCCTCGTTCAATTGCATCTTCTGTAGACATATAGGCAGGATATCTACCGGATATTATTTCTCTTTCATGTTTTTCAAAGTTGCATGAAGGGCATTTTTCTATAAGGCATTCCTTAAAATCCATGTATGGGCATTTCATTTTTTTACCCCTCCTTTACCTCCTAATTTGGAATGAACCACCATGTTTTTTGGTTCTTTCCGTATCCCGTGGTGGCAGAGTCTACTCCAATGTCATTCTTGGCTTTCATGAGGTCCGCTCTTTTTATCCCGGCAGCATCGGCTCGCAAAAGAACTTCTTCTCCATTTATCTTCCCTTCAGCCAGTATTTTTCGAAGAAAGTCCATTGCATTCTCATGGTCCGACCTTTCAAATCTTTTAACACAATCTCGGATACGCTCTAACTGTATGGTGTTTGCACTTGACTTGTTCCAGACTTTCTCAATGCTTTCCTGAAGTCCCTCTACAATTGTGCTCACTTTCTGTATCTCTCTATAAAGATTATTCAAAATAGCAGCTTCGCCTGTCTCTTCCTGCTTCTTCGGTACAATCAGGCTGCCAGCTTCTAATCCCAGGACCATACAGATTAGCCTTTCAACCTGCTCCGGCTGTTCAGGATTCTGCTTCATTCCAGCTATGTATGTTTCATATCTTCCAAGCTCAATTGAAAGCCATTTTTTTGTCTTACCCCGGAATGATAATTCCTTACTGAGTTTGTCATAATCAATTGTTACAGTGTTCAAATTCCCTCCTATCTGCCAGAAGTTGTTCTTCCAGACTGTCCATATCATATTTCCTACGTTCAAAATTGTTTAAATCCTTTTTAGACTTCGTACCGCTCTTTCCTTTATTAATCGGATAAAAGCTCTTCCATCCACTGGCAAATGCTTTCTTTACGATGGCAATTCTTTCAGAATCCTTGTCTGACAGATTAGTCAGTTCTTCCTGAAGGATCTGTATCTGTTCAACAGACAATGTATCACCCCTACTAATACGTCCAGTGATATACAACCGGAAGACATTCTCTAGGTCAGAGTTTTCAAAATACACTCCCTTTATATTTTTGTTTTCTTTACTTTTATTTTCTTTACTTTCCTTTTGTTGTTTATCTGAATCATTTATAGGCTTTTCTGTAGCAGAAATCCCCTTTTCTGTAGCAGGAATACCGTTTTTGGGTGCATTTAATAAAGGTTGACCATCTTTATTAATCAACCAATATTTGTCTTTCTGAACCTTGTTCCTAACAGTCACTTCGGAGTAGCGTTTCTGAATTCCAACAGAGGTGATAACATTCTGCGACAGGAGGGCTTTTTCAAAAAGTCCTATATCCGCGCAATACTGAATCACTTGTAACACAAGGTCTTTATTTTTCACCCACCGATTCCCGATAATCCGAATGATTTTAGCCGCCAGCTTATCTAAAGGAATTTCCAGGTAATACCCCTCACGATACACACTTGAAAGGATAATATCGTATATGGTCTGCCCTAACGGTCCAAACTCATTCAGCAGATCCATAACCTTAAAATCATCATAATAATCAACATCTTTCGGAAAGTAGCTCAGCCCTTGTTTGGGGAGTCTTCCCATCTCGCCATCACCTGCCTTTTCCTGGCAGTATTTCTTCAGATGCCTTATACATCCTCATCCAGTCATCCATAGTCATTGTCACAAGCCATGGATGTTTATTTTTCCTATGGAACACTACGGGCATTTCATTACTATCTTTGCAGTCATTCTGTGATTGATGGACTGCATCATAGAGATTCAGCCGTTCCACTCTTTTACATTCAATATGTATCCCGGGAAGTCCGGTGACATCTGCATCTCCATTACTGCCGCAATACTGCTGTCCTCGTCGGCTGTCTTCATAGCCGTATTGCCTTAGTATATTAGCAAGCTCCCGCTCCCCTGCAGCACCTTTCCTTCTGCTGTTCAAGTACCTGCTCCTTTCTCCCCTGCCAAAAGGAATCCGGCAGGGGGAATCATAGGTTTACAAGTTACATTCGTGACGTACTATATAAAATAAGGAGATACCAATATTTAAGCAATAACTGTAATGCGGCTTCTTACCGGATGTTCATTTAACTGCTCTTCCAAATAGGCTTTAATCCTTGCCATGGCTTCATTTCTCCACAAGCCGCCTTCTGCTTCTACAATCTTAAATGCGGGCTCTCCGCCGCAATCCTTAATCCGGAATACAAACTGGCTTTCAGGCTGTTTTACTTCCAGGAAAGTCCGGTATGGAATGAGCGTCACCGGATTTGGAACTAATACATCTGCTTTTGATGCAATCCCCTGCTTAATGGTAGTTTTCTGAGTAACACCGTCATCTCCGTAGTTTGCAGTGGTCTTAGCTTCTACATTCCCGGATACTTTCTGGATAGCAACCAAGTCTTCACTTACTTCAAAACTTGCCTGTATTTCAATTAAAAAGCGTTCCTGATCATACCAGTTGTCATAATTAAATCTGGGTGTGATAGTTGAAGATTCAAACAGGAATTCTCTCTTTCTTTCCTTATTGAGCCCAGAAAACAACTGTACACAGGTTGGGCTCTTTACCTGGATAATCATATGGTTCTTCAGCTCACTTTCCCGGTTCTTTATGTAATCAATCATAGCGGTCAGGGTAGTTGCCTCAATCCTGGATGCCATAGGTTCCTGGCCATATTCAATCAAATCTTTGTTGCAATAAGTCTTCCCTGCAATCTCTAACACTTTCGGGTCCATGCTCTGTTCTTTCAATCCATTTACATACTGTAAAGCTTCCTTTAATCCTTCTAACATATTATTCTCCTCCTATGCCTCTCTCTTTGCTCTCAAATCAACGACGTTTCCTGGTGCTGTTTGTACCGGTCTTTCGAATATTTCTCCGGTAGACGGATCCACAACCTTGTCCATCACTTCCACGGTTTCAACTTCTGGTGTATCCTCCAGGGACATCTGCCCCGGAATCTGGTTTCCAATCTCCTGCGCCTCTACTTCGCCAGTCTTTAGGTTCTTGCCCATGCTGATAGCGGTAACAGCTCCCAAGGCCGGTGCCAGGGTTGTTTTTGTCACAACACCGGTAGCCACAAAGTTTCTTTGTTCATTTGGTTTCAGTTCAATGGTAACTGTGATTCTTCTCTTTGCAGTGGCATCTGTATTCGGGTCTTGGATGTTATTCGTAACTTCCTCTAATGCCCGGTTGACCTGTGTTGTAAAGGCACCTCCTGCAAAGCTCTCTAAATCAATATGTTTCATACCTTTTGTCTCCTTTCATTTTAGTTTTTATGATTGATGGAAAAATGCTTCCTCAATACTCATTTGGTTGTCCATCTCTTCTGCAACACCTTCATTAGTGTCTGCCTGAGACGGTTTATCTTGCACCTCATTAAACTCCTGGTCCGATACCACATTATCATCAGAAGCCTGAGCATCATTTTCTACATATTCAGGTGTGCCGTCTTCATGGATAACTGCCATATCCTTATCTATAGCAGTCTGCAGCTCAATAGACATGATTCCCCATTTAGAAATCAGCTGTCGGAGCATAGTCTTCATTGCCATACCGTCAAAATCTTTGAACCAGAAGGAAGAGTACTTCCACATATCTTTTTCCGGTATCTTTCCTTGCTCTATCAGCTCCAATGACTTTCCACCACCGTTCTTGTAGAAAGCAAAGGAATACTTCTCTGCATGTGCCATCATCTTCTTTTTAGACCAGTACATCGTCTTCCGAAAACCATTCTCATACTCAAACATGGCATAATATCCGGACGTAGGCGTATCTTCTCTTACGATATCATCTTCAATTAGATTTACCTCAATCTCTTCATCCAACGGGTCATATCTCACAAGCTCTCCTTCTTTAATAGAAAGGACATTCAACTTCTTGTAATAACCTGAACGGATAGCCAACTGTATGTATCCCTTATATCCCAGCTGGAACTGTGCCTCCTTGCATCCTTTCTTCTTATTATCAAAGGGGACCATGTAAAACTGTCCAAGCTGTGGAGATGGTGAAAGGTTCAGGGCCTCACCCAGTAGTGCTGCTGAGAGGATACTGGGATTCGTACAATCCTGCAGCGCCGGTGTAGTCTGTACAGCCGATACAATGCTTGAAATGAATCGTGTTCCGTTCTTACCTCCTACCACACTGTTAATCTGTTTCTTTACTGCATCTTGGGTAAGATAGGCTGTAAGACCTACACTCTGCCCTCTAGAGGATGCGCTCAATGAATTATTTACTGCCATATTGTTATTCCACCTTTCCAAATTTAATCTCATTCTTTACAAGGAACTGACGCAGGGACAAAAGCTGCTCCTTTGAACACCATACCCGGAAATCCATCTGCACCAAAGGCTCCGACTGTTCTATTGGTTCAGGAAGAGGTAAAGATTGGGAATGAACTGGTGGCTGCACCGACTGTTGTACCTGTGCTTCTGACTTCCTTTTTTCTTCTGCCCTTGCAGCCTCTTCCGCCGCCTTATTTTTCTGCTCTTCTTCGTACGCGGCTTTTCGTTTCTGGATTTCCGAAAGTCTCTGCCCTTCCCGAATAGCCTGTGCCATATCCAGTGTTTTTTTGTATGTCTCCATTGCCTCAAAACTAAACTCCGGGAGGCTATGTATTGTGGTAATTTCATTCCCAATCCGGTACACCGTGGTTTTCATGGATTCTTCAATTTTTGTTAATGGAACACTTGCATTCAGCCATTTATCATCAAAGATGCTGTCCAGGGTGACAAATGGCTGAAAACCTATTGTCTTAAAAAGCGCCTCTATGTCCTTCCGCTTCTGAATCCGCTTCTGTTCTTCCACCTCCTTAATCTGGCGGTCTATCAAGCCAATAGGCTCATCTATCAGGGCTATGACCTCCCTGACCTGCTTTTCAAACTTTTCATAAGGCTCCATACACAGTTTTTTGATTCTCTTTCTTTCATCTTCAAAGGCTGTCTTCAGCTTATTTAGCTTTGCACGGTCCGCCTTAGCATCTTTGATGGTACTTTCTGTAAATACCAGAGTGTTGTATTCCTGCATCTTTTCAGCAATCTCTTTTTTCAGCTCCTCGTTGTTCCACTGAATTTCCTTGACAAATCCGCCATCTTGCGGACTCATTATTTTTAATTCCATAGATTCCTCCTATATTTCCGGGAGTATGAGGGGCGGCTTTCTTCCACTCTCCACATATCTCCAAAACTTTATTTCCTCCTGTAACAAAAACTCTAAGTCTTCCTCTACCTCTTCCCGTTCGATGAAGTAATGCTTTGCCTGGGTTCTGATGTCTCTTCCCCATGAGCTAATCAGGTGTGCCCTAAGGACAACAAACTGGTATCCCGTAACCAGCAGATAATGTAAGACCTGTATGTAATAGTTTTGCGGAATCCTATCATTCCATTTTTCACGCTGCATGCTCTGAAGAATGTTTGTGGTCTTAATCTCCAATATGCCATTTCGTCCATCCTGGTCCAGAAGTTCCCCATCAAGTGAAGCCTGCATAAATGGATACTCCACACTCTGCAATATCCGGTAACCATGATGAGAAACCTTGTACTCGGGATAATCCAGTTTGAAAAGCTCCCGGATAGGCTCCTCCGCACTATTTCCATATACCACATATGGCTTGTCCGAAATGTCTTCAGAGATTTTCCTTCCTGTCTTTTCCTCAAACAGTTCGATATTGGTCTTATAGGGATTCATGCCTATAACCGCACTGGCATCACTTCCCCCAATGCCATTCATACGCCCTTTCAGCCATGCTTTTTCATCAGGGAAATCATAAATGTTATACTGGTCCATGGTTCCTCCTATACAATCACATACTCTTTGTTGCTGCCTGAAACATGGTTCTGTGCGATTATCATAGCTTCTTGATATGTGCCATGGTGTGAGCGCATCCAGCCATCTGAGCACCGTATAATGAAGGTCTGCTTAATACTTGACTCAATTTCTTCTATATCCTGACGCACCAGCCTTTCCTGGTCCGCCCACTCCATGTAATTACCGTCGTCCCAGTTATCTTTCATTTGCAATCTCCTTAAAATCTGCTATAATAAAGTTGTTAAATTACTTGAGTGCTTACGCCTTGCAGGGCATATGTAAGCGCTCTTTTTTATTCCTGATTTTTAATATTTCCAATCCATACACTTCCATCCACATCCAGCTCGCATGTTGCTACTATTAACACATGGAGCTTTTCCTTTAGTTCACGCCCAAGCTCAGAATAATAATTGACAAGCCGTGCCTGTCCATTCTGGCAGATAACCGCCTTATGTCCGCAAAGTCCTGCGAAAGAACAATTTATTTCGAATTTCATAGCTATTTTCTCCTTTCCTATATGAATGCTGGTATCAGCAGCACCAGCCATGCTATTGCTATCATTATGGTAACCTCACTGTCAGACATCTTCCCCTCGCCCCACCTCCTTTGCTTGAACTCCCCACACGGATACATCCTGCTCGCCTCCATGCAATACTCATACCTCCGGCACTGGTGGCATGTCCTTTCTTTCAATGGCTTGTCCTCCTTTCTACGTAATATGGTGCAGCACAGACACTGGAGTGATTTCTGCTATTTCCCGCGGTTCAAATGGTGGCACATACTTTGCTGCATTCCGGTCCTTTAACATTGTCCGGTATTTGCAATAATCATAGTAAACAAAATAATTTACCCTGACTTTGCCATCGTCTAAGAGTGCATACCTGTTGTACCGCCCTTTTTCAATCTGTCCCCTGATTTCTGCCACCTTTGTGTAAAACGTTGACCGGCAGTCTGAAAAGATTTCTTTCGCTCGTTTAAGGTCAACCGGCGCTGACTCCGCAGATAATTCTAATAATGCTGACATACTTACACCTCCTTCCAAATTCAGTAATATTTTCTCATTGACTACTGAGACCTATAATGGTATATTGACACTATCGAACAGGCGTTTTCTTTATGCTGTTTTAAAAAGTTCCTCAAGAGGCATAGATGGTGAAACTATTTTCCTTATTTCCAATACCTCATTCCAAGTAAATGACGTGGTGCCATTTATTTTATTACGAAGCCCCCTCTCAGTGATTCCTACTTTGAAGGCAAGGTCGCGAATACTAATGTCAGCCTTAACCATCTCTCCTCTCAAAACTCGATACATCCAATCACTCCTTTCTTTTAGTAGTTAACGGTTATTGTATTTGCATTATATATGCGTTAACTACTATTGTCAACTGTTTTTCAGAATTTATTTTCCGTTAATTGATAATTTGTGACATTTGACGGAAATATCTTTCTTGACTATATCCGTCAACGGTGCTATATTTATTTATATGGAGGACGAAAAAATGGGATTGGAAAAAATCGAGGAATATAAGAGAAAGTTGGGAATGACAACAGCGGAGCTAGCAGAAAAATCAGGCGTTCCAAAAGGGACGTTGGATAAAATACTATCCGGCGTAACCAAAGACCCTAAGCTCGAAACGTTAAAAGCTATTGCAAGAGTATTGGGATGCACCCTAGATGATTTTGACGATACTTTTCACGAACGGACCACTGTTCCGCCTTATGAAGATGTGGAATTATTAATTGCCCGCAATGGCAAAGAATTTTCTACAGAGCAGAAAATGAAATTAATCAAACTTTTGTCCGAAATAGATTAAGTAAGGGCTGATTTATTTAGATATTACGAAAACAGGTGACTTTATGGTGATTGATAATGAAGAAGGGATAATAAATCATGAACTGTCCTAAATGCGGAAATGAGTTACGAGAAGCTAAAAACAGAGAGGGTTATTACGTCTGCGATGACTGCGACTCATATTTTAAAATGAAAAATGATGCCGGTACTTCTACTCGCAGTACTGCAGGAGGATATAGTTTTGTGAGAAATCCTTCATCAAGTGATAACCCTCCTGAACACGAGTCAAGAACCACATCTTATCAAAGACGCCCGCCTCAAATAAAATGCCCTGTTTGCGGAAATACCAATGTGGATATTTCTTTTGTGCAAACAGGAGCAAGTACTATAACAAGAACCCCTGGTGCACCAACAAATTTAGGTCGAAAAGCCATGAAGGCCTCAACGCTTGGATTATGGGGACTCACCGGGAAGCGCACAGGATATAGTTCTACCGCGATCCATAATCAAAAGATGGCCCTCTGCAAAGGCTGTGGACATTCATGGGCATTCTTCAGTGAGCACGACAAAGAATCAGCAAAAACGATAGTCATAGTTGTTATGTGCTTTATTGCAGCATTTTTAATATTCGTTCTTTTTGCAATTTTTTAAGCCGCCGTTGCAAACATCAAACAATAAAAAACCGCCCGGTACGCCAATACCAGACGGCCAACATATCCGAAGACATGTACTTAATTGCAAAAATATTGTATCATCTTCGGGGCAACTCTGCAAGGGGTTGTTATTTTTATACATTTTTTTAGAAAGGAAGATGATTATGTGGGTAGAAAAAAGAAATAACGGGAAGTACAAGGCAGTAGAGCGTTACACAGACTATCTGACGGGCAAACAGAGGAAGGTTTCTGTGAGGATAGAGAAAAATACCGCTCAAACCAGAAAAATCGCTCAAATGGCCCTTAACGAGAAAATCGACAAAATCATGGAAGGTCGGCAAGACGTAGATCACAAATCCTTAACTCTTTCAAACCTAATAGATCAGCGGCGTGAGATGCAAAAGCAGACATTAAAAGCATCTACATGCCGCAGGAACTATTTTTCAGAAAATTTGATTATGAACGCATTCGGGAAGGATACTCTTGTTGAAAAACTGAATGCTAATTACATCAAAAACACCCTGGTGAAACTGGATAAAACCAATGAGCAGCGAAATGAAATACTTAAAAGATTTAAGGCCGTCTTAAATTGGGGATACGAAAACGAGCTTATTGAAGATGTCTCGTACTTGCAAAAGCTTAGAAAGTTTAATGCTCAGCCACATCGGGAAAAGATAGAGGATAAATATCTTGAGTCAGATGAGGTCAAGCTGCTTCTCTCTGAAATGAAAGTTGATGTATGGCGGGGAGTTACAAGAATGCTTGTCCTATCCGGTCTACGATTCGGCGAACTGGTAGCATTGAAAAAAGAGGAAGTGGATTTTAAAAACAGGGTTATCTGGGTGAATGACACCTATGATCCTAACAACAGTGTAACCACAGCCGCAAAGACAGATGATTCCGTAAGAGAGGTATATATGCAGGATGAATTGCTTAAATCAATGAAGGAACTTAATATGCTCATGCTGCACCAGAAATTATTATGCGGATATAGCACTTCTACAATCTTTTTAACGGACAAAAAAGGCGAACACATAAAATATTATGCCTTCAACAAATATTTGAAGGAAAACTCATTTAGAGTACTTGGACGCGAAATTACACCTCATGTCCTCCGTCATACTCATGTCAGCCTATTGGCAGAGAACGGGGTTGATATCGAAGATATCTCACGAAGGATAGGACACTCCGACAGCAAGATAACCAGGGAAATTTACCTACATGTCACAAAAAAGAGGAAAGCAAGAGTAAATGCAAAGCTAAATGAATTGAAAATAATATAGTTTGCCCCCTTTTTGCCCCCTTTTGGTGTTTTCATGAAAATAAAAACACCGGACAACCCAGTATTTAAGGGATATCCGGTATCTAGTTCAATGACTCCAAGGGGAATCGAACCCCTGATTCCAGCGTGAGAGGCTAGCGTCTTGACCGCTTGACCATGGAGCCTTAGTCTATATTGCTTTCACAAGCGAATTTCATTATACTATACCCTTGTCCATTATGCAAGTATTATTTTAAAATTTATACTACAGTTCAGCTAAATCAAACTTCCTGCTGAACTGTAGCAAATTTATTTCTGATTTACTTTACTTCAAGAGCATTCTCAATCTGCCCTTTCACAGAGAGTCTCCTGATGCTCTTCTCTGCTACCATAATCCTCAGCCCCTGTTTTTTATTCCTTATCACTACCTCGTCATGCCCCCCGCCAAATTCACCATCCAGTGTCCACGGTATTTCTTCCACCGACTCAAAGCAGATATAGCCGGAACGGAAAGAATACATATGCTTGGAATCAATCTGCTTCAGCACAAGTGCAGCAATGATTTCATTCAGCTCTATGGGATTTTGGGGCGTCTTAATCAGAGTCACTTCAAACTCCCCGTCATCAAACACTACGTCCTTACCGATAATGCCCTTGAATCCTCCAACAGACCTTGAGTTTGTCACCATACCGAACACAAACTCACCCTCCAGCTCTTCTCCATCATGAGTTACCCGGATATGGTAGGAAGGTATATTAAAAATCCTCTTTGTCCCCTCCAGTACGTAAGCCAAGTGTCCCAACACGTTTTTCATGCTCTGCTTTGTCTCATATGATACATCTGTAAACAGCCCGAAGGCCGCAATATAAACAAAAAAGTCATCATTAAAAATACCCACATCACAAGAAAACGGAACTCCATTTGCTGCGGTATTTGCTGCCTCCAGTATATCCTTTGAGATATGAAGGCTGTTCGCAAAATCATTTGTTGTCCCTGTAGGAATATAACCAACGGGCACCTGTGTCTCCCGCGTCAGCATTCCCGTTACTACCTCATCCAGAGTCCCGTCACCGCCGCTGCAGACCACCACATCATAATCTTCTCTGTAAGAAGCTGTTTTGGCATATGCATCATGATAACGCTGGGTAGGGTATACAGTCACCTCATACCCTCCCTTTACAAAAATGTCCAGTACATCAGAAAGTTTAGGCTTCAAGAGGCCTGTCCCTGCATTTGGATTGTAAATAAACAGCATTTTTTTCATAAGTTCTGATACCTCCAGTATGTCAAAGCGGATACCCGGAATCTTCCCCGCTGTTGTAATGTTAATGTTATATTTATACTATTATAAAAGAGGCCGCGCAAAAGCACAACCTCTTTTCATCCACTTCTCTATTCTATGCTCATTGAACTGACAATGTTCAATGAGGTATACTTCTTGAACTGCTGTTGTTCAAGGAAATATACTTATTGAACTGCTAATGCCCAATAAGGTATTTTTAAGCCCGCCATCTACTGTCCTTTGGTAAAGAAGGTTTTGATTCCTTCTGCGGCTTTCTGCTCGTCTTCGCCATCTGTTACTACCGTAAGCCTCTCGCCTTCTGAAAGGCTCAGACTCATCATTCCCATAATACTCTTTGCATTGATTCTCTTTCCATCTACCTGGATAAATACTGTACTTGCGTACTGGCTTGCCTCCTGTACTAACAATGCGATTGGTCTTCCGTCAAGTCCCTTGTCATGTTTTACAACAACCGGTGTTTCAATCATAATAATCCTCCTTGCTTTTGCCTTGCCTTTTCTGCCATTTCACTCAGTTTGCGAAGCCTGTGGTTCACTCCAGACTTTCCAACGGGCGGTGATAAGAGTTCCCCCAACTCTTTTAGTGTCGCATCAGGATGGGAAAGGCGGGCAAGCGCTACTTCCTCCAAACCTCCGGACAATCTTTCAAAACCTATTGTATCTCTCAGATATGTAATATCCTCCACTTGTTTTACTGCGGCAGATACTGTTTTGTTGATATTGGCAGTCTCACAATTTACCTTGCGATTTACGGTATTGCGCATTTCTTTCAGAATTCTGACATTCTCCAACTCCATCAGTGAAACATGCGCCTCCATAATATTCAGAATATCTACTATCTGAGAGCCTTCTTTCAGGTATACAACATATGACTTTTTCCTTTGGACAATCTTGGCATCCATAGAAAACCCACATATTAATTCCTGAATCTGGTGTGCCATCTTTTCAGAAGCACAGACAATCTCAAAATGATATGACTTGTTTGGATCACTCATTGAGCCTGCGGCAAGAAAAGTGCCTCTGATAAAGGAACGTCTGCAGCAGGTCTGCTGTACCACCAACGGATTCACAATATGAACCTCTTCGAATCCATCCTTGTACTCGTCTATCAACTTTGCTGCCTGAAGGATACGAAGTGCATTATCATGCTGCTTCACAACCACAGCATAAGAAACACTTTGCTTCAAAATATTTCTCCGGATAGAGATATCAGCTTCTATATTAAATGTTTTTCCTATTAATGTAAAGCATTTTCTTGCAACAGCGAGATTTTCTGAATGAATCTTCACGCTGTAATGCCCGTAGCTGTCAATAACAATAGAGCCGCATATGCTGATTAAAGCTGCCAGTTCCGCAATCTGGCAATGCCTTGCAGTATTCCATTGCCTTGAAAGTTCTTCTTTTACATTTCCTGAAAATGACATCTCTCTCTCCTATTCCGCCTTCGTTATTACATCCTTCCCAATATCACGGTGTTCGATACGCACCCCATAATTCTCCTTTGATTCCAAAAACTGGTATAAAGCATTTGAAAGAGTTACCGAACGGTGCCTGCCGCCAGTACATCCCACTGCAACCACCAATTGATTCTTCCCTTCCAGAATGTAATTGGGAATTAAAAAATCCATCATTTCTGTCAGCTTATCCAAAAATTCCCTGGCCTTATCATTGTCCATCACATAATCCCGTACCTGGGGATCATTTCCAGTTTTAGGGCGCAGTTCTTCAATATAATATGGATTGGGCAAAAAGCGGACATCAAATACCAAATCGGCATCTTGAGGAATCCCATACTTAAAACCAAAGGACATCACTGTTATATACAGGTTTTTAAAATTCTTTCCTTCCATAAAAATTTTTTCAAGTGTCTGCCGCAGTTCTCTTGTCAGCATTTTACTTGTATCAAGTATATACGTGGCCCGCATTTTTAAGAACGCAATCTTCTCTCTCTCCTTTGCAATTCCCACATCGACACGTCCCGAACCACCCAAAGGGTGCTGGCGTCTTGTCTCCTTGTACCTCTTTACAAGTACATCATCTCCCGCATCCAGGAAAAGAATCTTATACTGTATTCCCATACCATCAATTTGCCTAAGCTTCTCTTCCAGGCCCTTAAAAGCCTGGCCGCCCCGGATATCTATACCCAGGGCAACCTTGTCAACCTCTGTATCGGGAGCGGAAAACATCTCTGCAAACTTGGTCATCAGAGGTATGGGAAGATTATCCACACAGAAATATCCCTTATCCTCCAACATTTTCAAAGCAGTAGATTTCCCGGCCCCTGACATACCGGTAACAATTACAAATTTCATGTCAAAATTCTCCTATCCGCTTCACTTCCGGCTTCAATCTTACACCCGACACGGCTTCCACCTTATCTGCAACATGATCCATTAAAGCAACAATTTCCGCGGCTGTAGCGCCTCCACGGTTAATCACAAACCCGCAGTGCTTAGCTGAAACTTGTGCATTTCCCACCCGGAAACCTCTAAGCCCCGCATCTTCAATCAGCTTTCCTGCAAAATAACCTTCCGGCCGCTTAAAAGTGCTTCCTGCACTTGCATACTCCAGCGGCTGCTTCGTTACACGCTTTTCTTTTAGTTCCTCCATGCGGGCATGAATTTCTTCCGGGTTTCCCGGCTCCAGGCTAATCACAGCCTCAAGAACCACATAACCATTCCTTGCAATAATGCTGGTCCTGTATCCCAGCTCCAGTTCATCCAAAGTCAATGTCTTTATAACACCCTCCTGGGTTAAAATTGTAGCGTTTACCAGCACATGGCTCATTTCTCCGCCGTAAGCGCCTGCATTCATCATCACTGCTCCGCCCATAGTCCCTGGTATACCGGAGGCAAATTCAAATCCTGTCAGACTTTGAGCCTGTGCTTCTGCTGCAATTTTTGAAAGCAGCGCACCTGCCTGAGCATAAATCTGGTTCCCTTTCGTATCTATCCGGTTCAGGTTTTTATACATTTGTATGATGACACCTCTGTACCCTTTATCTCCCACCAGCAGATTGCTTCCATTCCCAAGGATATAATATGGAATATCCTCACGCTTTAAAAGGGTAATCACTTCTTTTATTTCTTCCGGGCCTTCAGGTATTACAAAATAATCAGCAGGTCCCCCCACCTTGAATGTGGTATGCCTGCTCATTGGTTCATCTATAAGTACCTTGTCTTCTCCCAGTAAATCACATAACTCTTCATATAAAGCCATAGACGTTCTCCAATTCTTTTGAACTATTCTTTTTCCAATCATACAACAAACCAGAATCAAATTCAACTGCTTTTGGCGGTCTCCCCGCACCTCATGCTTGCAAAAACAGCCTAAATGATGTATATTTATTGCGTATACATGCTTTAGGCAAACATGAATAAAGATAATGAAGGAGTGAACAGACAATTGGACTCGAGTGACGCCATACAATTTGTCATATTAATCGTATTATTGATACTGTCTGCATTTTTTTCATCTGCGGAGACAGCACTTACTACTGTAAACAAGATCCGTATGCGTTCCATAGCAGACGATGGAAACAAACGGGCTAAAATCGTGTTAGATGTAACGGAAAACCATTCCCGCAAAATGTTAAGTGCAATTCTGATCGGTAACAATATTGTGAATATTTCTGCTTCCTCACTGGCAGCCACCCTGGCTTATGGTTTCGGAGGCTACATGGTTAGTATTACAACTGCGGCCTTAACTGTTGCAATTCTTGTATTTGGCGAGATTACTCCTAAAAATATAGCTGCAATAAATTCGGAAAAGTTTTCTCTGGCTTATATACGGGTAATAAAAGCATTCATGGTACTAATGACACCTATTATTTTCATCATTAGTATTTTTTCACGGGGTATCCTGTTTTTATTCCATATTGATCTAAATGCGAAGAATACTACCATAACGGAAGATGAGCTGCGTACCATTGTAGATGTAAGTCACGAAGGCGGAATTCTTGAATCCGGAGAAAAGGAAATGATTTACAATGTATTCGATCTGGGAGATGTCCATGCTAAAGATGTTATGGTTCCCCGTGTACATGTATCATTTGCGGATGTGAACAGTACCTATGAAGAACTGATTGATAGTTTCAAAGAGGATAAGTTCACACGTCTTCCTGTATATGAGGATACCACAGATAATGTGATTGGTACTATCAATATGAAAGACCTGCTGTTATTTGAAAACAGGGAAAATTTCAGTGTACGAGACATACTTCGCGAGGCTTATTTTACTTATGAATACAAAAACGTCTCAGAGCTTCTTGTTGATATGAGAAATGCTTCATTTAACATTGCAATTGTACTCGATGAGTATGGGGAAACTGCTGGTTTGATTACCTTAGAGGATATATTGGAAGAAATTGTCGGTGAAATTCGTGATGAATATGATGACCATGAAGAAGAGTTCGTAAAACAACTTGGCGAAAACGAATATATTGTAGAGGGCTCCATGAGCCTTGATGATGTAAATGACCGGTTGGATCTGAACCTGGAACTGGAGCTGGAATCTGCAGATTATGATTCCCTGGGAGGGCTCATTATTGAATATCTGGATAGACTTCCAGAGGTAGGTGACCAGGTTACAACGGAAAATGGAATCAGGCTGGTCGTTGAGTCTTTGGATAAGAACAGGGTTGAAAGTGTCCATGTATACCTGCCGGAAGACAGGCAGGCGGATACGGATGATGATAAATCAGATGATACAGATTCAGACGAAGAATAAAATAGGTATTAAGGAATTATTTTAAAACTGCCGCCGTGAAGTGAATTTATGCTTCACGGCGGCAGTTTTCACAATGGGTGATTTCAAATATGAAGGACATCCTTAATTGTGTAAAATCCGGGTTCTTTTCCTGCCAGGAATACGGCACAATCACAGGCCCCGCGGGCAAAGCATTCCCAGTTGTAGGAATGATGGGTAATTTCCATACGTTCCCCCATAAATCCGAAATAAACTGTATGGCTGCTTGGAATATTTCCTGCCCTGAGAGAGTGATAGCAGATGGTCCCCTTTTCCCTCGGTGAAACACCCTGCCGCCCGTAGACTGCAACATCTGCCAGCTCTTTTCCCATAGCATGAGCCATGATTTCTCCCATTTCTTTGGATGTACCGCTGGGAGCATCCTTCTTCCACTGGTCATGCATCTCCAGAATTTCGATATCTGCCTCCTCACCTATAACCGCAGCTGCAACTTCTAGGAGTTTGTTCATGACATTCACCAGCTTGGAGGTATTGGCTGCATAAAGCATGGGAATTTCCTTCCCTGCATCTCTGAATCTCTGCATTTCTTCAGGAGTAAATCCAGTCGTTCCGCATACCAGGGCCTTTTTATGGACGAGAGCAAGTGTAAGAACCTCCATTGCCATTTCTTTTGTTGAAAAATCAATGATAACATCACAGTTATCAATCACAGAGCTAAGATCATCCACCACAGGGACTCCAAGGTCAGCTCCAGTCATTGCTGCCTGTCCAAGGTCTTTTCCGATATAATCCCTTCCTTTCGGTGCCACACCTGCAACGAATTCTACATCATCCCTACTCGCGGCGATCTGCGTAATTAATTTCCCCATTTTCCCTCTTGGACCTACTACGATTAATTTCATGTTGTAAACTCCTTTCACATACCTGTTTTTGTACAGCCAATTTTATAGCTTCCCTGATAAACATTATAATACGAACAACAGACAAAGCAATATAAAATAATGAATAAGGTAACCTCTTTCACACTTTCACATATTATAAAATAGAACAATGTGAAAGGAATCTTTACTTATGCCTTATATAATCATGTTAGATCCAGGACACGGCGGCCGTGACCCGGGAGCAGTACACAATGGACGCCAGGAAAAAGTTGATAATATGCGCCTCGCGTTAGCACTCGGTGAAATCCTCGAAAATGATGGCATAGACGTGGAATACACAAGAACTACGGATGTCTACGAATCACCTTACGAGAAAGCTATGAAAGCCAACAATGCCGGAGCAGATTTTTTCATCTCCTTACATCGTAATTCATTTCCCACTGATAATGTAGTATCAGGAGTGGAATCTCTTGTTTATAGTAAAGATGGAATCAAACTTGAAATGGCGGAAAATATTAATAAGCAGCTGGAGGCCGTAGGGTTCAAAAACCTGGGCGTGACAGCCCGCCCGAATCTTGTTGTCCTCCGCCGCACCCAGATGCCTGCGGTAATGGTGGAAGTAGGATTTGTTAACTCAAATGAAGACAATCGGATATTTGACGAACATTTTAATGAAATTGCCCAGGCAATTGCCAATGGCATTCTTGAAACCTTGGATATGAATAACCCCGAAGATCCTCCGGGATACAGAATCCAGGTCGGTGCATTCCGGAACCCAACTTATGCAAACCGCCTTTTAAATGAATTACTGGAACAGGATTTCCCCGCAGCAATCATAGATTCTGATGGATTCTTCCGGGTACAGGTGGGTAACTTCAGTACATTGGAAGATGCCACTGAAATGGAACGGCGTCTGAAAAATGCCGGATATCCCACAATTATTGTCAGCCAGTAATTCAATATTTTATATCTGATACGACAAAACAGTACCCCTTTTTTCTCCATTTATGATAAACTGGTACCAATACCAGTTGTTTGTGAGTGAAATGGGGGTACTATGAAAAGTATGGAACGTGTAAGTACAGGATTGCAGGGCGCAGATACTGTCATTGACTTTCTCCGGCTTGGTGATAATGTAGTCTGGCAGGTAGACTCTTTAGAGGCTTATTCTTTCGCGGTGGACGAGTTCGCACGTCAGGCTGTAAGCGAGGGAAGGAGGCTTCTATATATACACTTTGGAAGCCATCCGCGGCTGCTCGATGAGTCCGCCCTAAAAAATGCAGGTGCTGACTTCCAGGTATACCCGATCGATGCAAGTATGGGCTTCGAATCCTTTACCAGTGCGGTCCATCAGATTATTACAACTGAGGGACGGTATGCCTTTTATGTGTTTGACTGTCTCAGCGAACTCCTTCAGTATTGGTGCTCCGATCTGATGACAGGGAACTTTTTTCAGGTTACATGCCCTTATCTGTATGAGCTGGATACAATTGCATATTTTGGGCTTTACAGAAATGCCCATGCACAGGATACAGTTGCACGGATACGTGAAGTTACACAGCTTCTTCTGAACCTGTATACAATTGACCAGCAATATTATCTGCACCCATTAAAAGTATGGGAGCGTTATTCTCCGGTTATGTTTCTGCCCCATTTGCTGACGAAGGGTACGGCAGAGTGTATTACTGACAGTACCAGCACCGCCGAACTATTTTCCAGGCTGCAGATTCAGACGAAAAAGCTGGACTATTGGGATATCAGCTTTGAGGAAGCAAAGCCTTATTTGAACGCACCTGTCTCAGAGCAGGCATATATTAAAGAAAACCTCCTGAACCTGTTGATTGGGAAAAGATCACGGATTACTTCCCTGAGCCGGGAATATTTCACTTTGAATGACCTGATACAGATTGAGTCCCGGGAAATCGGAACCGGATATATAGGCGGAAAATCAGTCGGTATGCTCCTCGCCCGGAAAATACTGGAAACTCAAAGCCCCGGTATTTGTACGGAGCATTTGGAAATGCACGACTCCTACTATATAGGGTCAGATGTCTTCTATACTTACATCGTACAGAACGGCTGCTGGCGTCTCCGCATGAAACAAAAAACAGAGGAAGAATATTTCTCCGCCGCCCCCAAACTCCGGGAAAAATTACTGAGCGGACACTTTCCAACTACCATCAAAGAACAGATCATGGTCATGCTGGAATACTTTGGACAATCCCCTATTATTGTCCGCTCCAGCTCTCTGTTAGAAGACAACTTTGGAAATGCTTTTGCAGGAAAATATGACAGTGTTTTCTGCCCTAATCAGGGAACCCCGGAAGAGCGTTATCATGTTTTTATGGAAGCTGTCCGCAAAGTATATGCCAGCACTATGGGCCGGGAAGCTCTGGAGTACCGGCAGAACCGGGGACTTGCCCAGAAGGATGAACAGATGGCTCTGCTGGTGCAGAGAGTCTCCGGAGATTATCACGGAAATTATTTTTTCCCTCACTGCGCAGGAGTAGGAAATTCTTCAAACCTGTTTGTCTGGGACAAAACTACAGACCCCTCCAAAGGAATGCTGCGTCTTGTATTCGGTATGGGTACCCGTGCTGTGGACAGGGTGAACACCGATTATCCGCGTATTGTCACTCTCGATAAGCCGGAACGCCCTCCACTGCTTGCTTATGGGGACGAGAGAAAGTTCTCACAGCATTATGTAGATGTCATTAATCTGGAGGAAAATAAATTCCAGACCATTCCACTGGAAGAGGCCGCCGGGCTTCCTTTGAAAACAAACATCCGGCTTTTTCTGGAACCGGATTCGGAGCTTGCGCGTTATTTCAGAGAGACAGGCCAGAGGGGCCGCAAAATTCCGGACATTGCTAACTTCGCCCGCCTGCTTCGCCATACGGACTTTGCAAAGACAATGGATCATATTTTAACTGTTTTGTCTGGTATTTATGATTATCCGGTGGATATTGAATTCACCTGTAATTTTAATAAACAGGAGAACTACCGGGTCAATCTTCTTCAATGCCGGCCTCTGCAGACAAGAGGTCTTGGAAAAACCATCGAACTCCCGGAAAAACTGGACAAGTCCCAGTGCTATTTTACCTCCACCGGAAACTTTATGGGTGGAAATGTAAGACTTCCGGTGCATTATATTATTTTTGTAAAGATAGAGCCTTATCTGGAATTGAATGAGCAACAGAAGTATGCCATTGCCAACCAAATAGGCACACTGAACCGGATATTAAAAAACAAACATGCCATCCTGATCGGTCCCGGGCGTTGGGGCACCACCACCGCCGCCCTTGGCGTACCGGTCCGTTTTACAGATCTCTGCAACATGGATGTAATATGTGAAGTTTCTTATGAAAATCTGGGACTGATGCCGGAATTGTCCTGCGGAAGCCATTTCTTCCAGGACATTATAGAATCCAATATCTTCTACGCTGCACTATTTCAAAGTGACCCGAATGTATATTTCAATGAGGAGAAAATTCTTAGGAAGGAAAATATACTGGACAGCCTTTTGGCAGAGAGTAAAGAGGAAATCATTTACTCTGACGTGATACATGTCATAGATACAAAAGAAGATGGAAGTGAAATCTATTCTGATATTATAAAACAGAAACTAATCTGTACCGACAAATATCAATAAATATGTAAACCTATAGAAAGGGCTGATATAAACCAGACCGTCTGTCTGACTTGTATCAGCCCCTATAATTTTGCTGAAATTGCAGCAATTTTATTGTTACATCCCGTCTACCAGTTTTTCAGCTTCCAGTACTTTTACAACCTGGCCTACATATTTCTCACAGATTTCATCAGTAGAAGCTTCCACCATAACACGGATAACCGGTTCTGTGCCGCTTTCCCGGACTAAAATCCTTCCATCGCTTCCCAGAGCTGCTGCCACCTCTTCCACTGATTTTTGTACTGCAGGATTTTCCCTTGCAGTCTTCTTATCAGTTACACGGACATTTTTCAAAAGCTGCGGATATATTTTTACTTCTTCACACAACTTCGCCAGTGTCTGTTTCTTCTCCATGATAACCTCCATCAACATCAGAGAGGTCAGGATACCATCACCGGTTCTTGCATGTTTGCTGAAAATAATATGTCCGGACTGCTCGCCGCCAAGGGTATACCCATTTTGCTGCATGTTCTCATATACATATTTATCACCTACAGCCGTCTGCTCATAATTTATTCCGGCTTTATCACAGGCTTTGTAAAGTCCAAGGTTTGACATAATGGTAGTAACAATTGTATTGCCCTCCAGACGTCCCTGCTCCATAAGGTATTTTCCACAGACATAGAGAATCAGGTCGCCGTCTACTACATTCCCATTTCCATCCACTGCAATACACCGGTCTGCATCACCGTCAAAAGCAAATCCTACATCCAGGTTTTTCTCTTTTACATACTGCTGTAACACCTCTATATGAGTGGAACCGCAATTTGTATTAATATTGACTCCATCCGGTTCATTGTTTATCACATAGGTCTTCGCTCCCAAAGCATCATAAACGCTTTTGGCAATACTGAAAGCACTTCCGTTGGAGCAGTCAAGCCCAATCTTCATATCCTTGAAAGAGCGGGTTGCAAGGGAAATCAAATGTCCGATATACCGGTTTCTTCCAGCAGCATAGTCAATAGTACGTCCGATATCGGCTTTTGTTGCCAGGGGAAGTTCCGGGACTTTTCCGTCAATGTATGCTTCAATCTCCTCTTCCACATCTGCTTCCATCTTATGCCCCTGCCCATTAATAAGCTTTATGCCATTATCATAAAATGGATTGTGACTTGCGGAAATCATAATTCCACAATCAAAATCTTCCGTGCGTACAACATAGGATACACTGGGGGTTGTTGTTACATGGAGCAGATATGCATCTGCGCCGGATGCCGTCAGGCCTGATGCCAACGCATACTCATACATATAGCTGCTTCTTCTTGTATCCTTTCCAATGACAACTCTTGCCTTATGTTCACGCCCAAAATACCATCCCAGGTAACGCCCTACTTTAAAAGCATGCTCCACAGTCAGAACTACGTTTGCTTCTCCTCTAAATCCATCTGTTCCAAAATATTTGCCCATATAATTTTCCTCTTATCATTTTGCTTGTTTTTCTGCTGCCCCCACTCAGGCAGCATTCATTAACATTATATTTGTATTTATCGCAAGATACAACTTTTTTTTACAATTTGGACATAAAAACTTACAACGAGGTATGCTTACGAAAGCAAACTTTCTTCTGCATACCTCGCTGTAAATTTTGTTTGGCACTCCGCCTAAGCCCGATGCAGCAAGGCCAAATCGAGCTTATAGCTGAACTATAACCAATTGCTTACTGCTCTTCTTCCAAGATTGCCCTTGCCACGCATAATCCGTTGGCTGATGCCTGCTGCAGCCCTCTTGTAATGGATGCACCATCGCCCATAGCACGCAGTCCTTTTATATTTGTCTCAAACTTTTCATCTACAAGAACCTTATTAGAATAAAACTTAACCTCTACTCCGTATAAAAGTGTTTCGTCACTGGCAATACCCGGAGTAACCTTATCCAGAGCCTTGATCATTTCATCAATAGCTACCATAATCCGGTGAGGAAATACAAGTGATAAATCTCCCGGCACTGCATCTTTCAGCGTCGGTGTAATATTATTGCGGACCAGCCTCTCCTCCGTAGTTCTTCTGCCTCTTCGGAAATCTCCGTATCTCTGCAGCAGAATCCTTCCTCCGCTCAGCATATTTCCCAGCTGGGCAATTTGTTTTCCATATTCAATCGGAGATTTGAACGGCTCCGTAAAGTTCTTTGACACCAAAAGGGCAAAGTTCGTATTATTCGTCTTCATTTCTTTTGACTTGTATGCATGACCGTTCACAACTGCCAGTCCATTTTCATAGTATTCTGTGGCTACCTCACCCGATGGATTGGTGCAGAATACTCTCACCTTATCATCGAAAGTCGGTGTGTAGTATACCAGTTTTGCTTCATACAGCTTGTCATTCAGCTCTTTCATGATTTCGTCCCGGACTTCCACACGGACACCTACGTCCACTGTGCCGTTTTTCGTCTCAATGTTATGCCCCTGGCACACATGTGAAAACCATTCTGAGCCTTCCCGCCCTACTCCGGACACAATTTCCGGTGCATAATAAGTCTCACCTTTGTCTGTTACGACCCCTTTGGCAACTCCATCCTCAATCAAAATATCCGTCACCATAGTTTTAAACATAATTTCTACACCGGCATCCAAAAGGTGATGCTGCAGGCGGGTATAAATTTTATAGCCCTCCTCTGTTCCCAAATGCCGGATTGGACATTCAATCAATTTTAAGTTTGCCTGTATTGCCTTTGTACGTATATCAGTAATTGCCTGCTGGTCTTCAATACCGTACACTTTATTATCCGCACCAAACTGTAAATAGATGCTGTCAGCCTCATTGATCAATTCCGTGGCTTTCTCATATCCAAGAATTTCCGGAAGAGTTCCTCCTACATCGGGTGACAAGGACAATTTACCATCTGAAAAGGCTCCTGCCCCTGCAAATCCTGTTGTAATAGAACAGGGCTGGCATCCTACACATGTTCTTGTCTTTCTCTTAGGACATTGCCTTGCCTCGATAGAACGGCCCTTCTCAATCATCAGCACCTTCATATCCGGCTTCTGCCGCTTTAACTCATATGCACAAAATATACCGGATGGCCCGGCACCTATTATCACTACATCATACTGATTCATTTTATCCCTCAGCTTTCTTTAAATTATACTTATTGAACTGCTAAAATTCAATATGGTGTACTTCTTGAACTCCTAATGTCCAAGAAGACCTATTTTCATTACAAAAGGGCAGTTTCTCCCCTATGCAATTTCAAGACCATTGTTACAATAGGATAGTATCACACAATTTTTAGAAGAACAAGGCTATACAATCCTTTGTTTTTAAGGTAATATATAAGAAGTATAACTTTATATTAGAGTATACTGATCGGACTGCTAATATCCAATTTAGTATACCTTATCTGGTATTTTGTAATACGAAATACACATAAGATACAATCATGGAGGTTTATATGATCAAATTAGTAGCAAGTGATCTGGACGGCACGCTTCTTCAGGGCAGTGCACAAAAACCCACGCCTCGTGCCATTGAGCTGATTCATCAGCTTACACAAAAAGGCATATATTTTGTAGCTGCCAGCGGAAGACAGTATGATAATCAAAGAAGGATGTTCGAAGAGATTAAAGATGAAATTTCTTATATTGCAGAAAACGGCTCCCTCTGTATACATAAGGGAAAAGTCATTTCCCGTGCTACGATTCAGGATGACCTTGTCGCCAAAATTATTACAGAACTTAAACGCCAAAAGCATTTTGAAATTATGTTGTCAAAGGAAGACGCCTGTTATCTGGAGAATAATGACCCGGTATTTGTCAATTATATCGTAGATATTATGCAGAATACCGTCAAAATTGTGGAAGACCTTTCGAAAGTAGAAGGACCTATTCTGAAGATTGCCATATGCAGCATGGAAGACGGGCCACACATCGTAGATAAATATCTCAAATACCTGCAGGATATGTTTGACAGTGAGATTAAAACCGTAACCTCCGGAAATACATGGATTGATTTCCTCGCTCCGGGATCTAATAAAGGAACGGCGCTGGAAAGCCTGATAAACCTCCTGGGTGTGAAACCGGAGGAATGTATGGTTTTCGGGGATCAGTACAATGACGTAGAGATGCTCCAGCTTGCCGGCACCAGCTATGCAATGTCTAATGCGGCGCCAGGAATATCCTACTACTCTACTTACGTAACAAGATCTGTAGAGGAAGTATTGGAAGACCTGCTTTCTGAAGTTGAAGAATAGAAAATAATCCTAAAAATGCTGCCGGATGGTCCGGCAGCATTTCCTACTTATGGGACTGCTAACATTCAAGAAGATGTACTTATTGAACTACTAAGGTTCAATAAGGTATACTTCTATGCTATCACCAACGGTACCTGTTCTTTCTCCGCCCGTCTGATATATTCCTTATTTACCTGATTATCGGTGATAATCTTATAAATTCCCTTGAGCGGGGATATCACTGACAAATACCCTCCTCCGAACTTGCTGCTGTCAGCCAGCACATATACCTTATCTGTTGTTTTTAGGATTGCTTGTTTCACCTGCATCTGAGGTGTTGCTATGGAAGTAATTCCCACATCAAAGTTAATACTATGTACACCAATGAAAGCTTTATCCACATGGAATCTGGAGATATCTGTCACCGCCTCATCTCCCATGGTCGCGGCTAAATGTCCGCCAACCGGCCCTCCGACCATATAGAGCTCAACATGCTTCAAGCCTGCAAGTTCATTGCCGGACATCAGGGAATTCGTCACAACAGCAATCCGCTTCCCAGGGTGCTGTTTAATATGCAATGCCAGATAAAAGCTGGTAGATGCATCATCAATAATAATCGTATCCCTGTCTTCGATAAACTCGTAAGCGCATGCCGCAATCGCTCTCTTTCTGTCTGTATTACGGTAAACGCTTTCTGATGAATACTTTTTCAGCGGGTTTTCTTCTATTTTTAAAGCTCCGCCATGAGTACGGACTAGAAGCCCTGCGCGTTCCATACACTTAATGTCATTTCTAATCGTCACTTCGGAGCAGTCAAGCTCAGCACTTAATTCATTTACGCGAACCTTTCCCCTCTCATCCAATTCCTGCAATATTTTTCTTCTGCGTTCCTCCATACCGTTCCACCCCCTACGTAATCTCAGAAAAGTATTCCTAAACCGTCCAACACCACATTTTAAGTAAAAAACAGCATACCTTCCTGCACATTAGTAGTTCAAGAAGTATAACTTTTTTTGTATGTTAATATTCTAACACACTTGGAGTACAGAAGAAACACATTTTTCACTCTTATATATTTTTTAATCTTTTAAGCGATTCTTCATACGGTGCCCGCATTATTCCATATTCCGTTACTATCCCTGTAATCAGCTCATGGCTGGTCACATCAAAACATGGATTATATACTTTGACCCCTTTTGGCGCCATTCTTTGTTCATACCACATTTCTGTAATTTCCTCAGGAGAGCGTTCCTCTATAGGAATTTGACTCCCTGCGGCCAATGACATATCAATCGTAGATGTAGGCGCACACACATAAAATGGAACTCCGTAATGTTTTGCCACTGCTGCCACAACAGATGTCCCAATTTTATTTGCCGTGTCTCCATTTGCAGCAACCCTGTCACATCCTACAAACACCGCATCTACCAGACCCTTTTGCATAATTGTGCCTGACATATTATCACAAATCAGCGTTACATCCATCCCCGCCTCTCGAAGTTCGAAAGCGGTCAGACGTGCTCCCTGCAGAAGCGGTCTGGTCTCATCCACATAAATGCGGAATTTGTATCCTTTTTCATGTCCTAAATACATGGGGGCAGTTGCTGTTCCATACTTTACTGCGGCCAGCCGCCCGGCATTGCAGTGGGTCAGCAGCCCGTCTCCCGGTTTAACCAGTTCAAGGGCATTCTCCCCGATTCTGCGGCACACCTCTATGTCTTCATTACGAATATTGACAGCCTCCTGACGAAGCAATTCTTTTACTGTATTTATTTCACAGTCCATATGCTTTACAACTACTGCTTCCATACGGTCCAGCGCCCAAAAGAGATTTACGGCTGTGGGGCGTGAGGAGGATAAGTACGCCTTTGCCTTTTGGAACCTTTTATAAAACGCAGCCATATTGACAACTTCAATGTTCTTTACAGCCAAATATACTCCGATTGCGGCGGTGACACCAATTGCAGGTGCCCCTCTGACCTTCAGAAGGTAAATTGCCTCCCAGATTTCTTCAATCTCTGTCAGGCAAAGCTGCTTAATCCTGCCGGGGAGCTGCGTCTGATCCACAATCACCAGCGCACTATTTTCTTCATCCAAAGAAACTGTATCACATTCAAGAATTGTTTTTGCCATAAATCAATTCCTCTCTATTTTATCACAAGCTTATCACGGCCGTGAATCTCTACTCCCATCTATCTTCGATTTCACCAATCATATCTACTCTTCTTTGATGGCGTCCGCCTTCTTCAAAATCTGTATCCAGCCACACCTCAACAATCATCTTAGCAAGCTCCGGTCCAATTACCCTGGCCCCGAAAGCCAATACATTACAGTTGTTATGCATTCTTGCCATGTGTGCTGTAAATGGTTCACTGCACACTGCTGCCCGGACACCCTTTACCTTATTTGCAGCCAGGGAAATGCCAAGCCCTGTTCCGCAAATCAGAATGCCTTGATCGATTTCGTGATTGACAACTGCTCGTCCCACAATCTCACCATACGTGGGATAATCACAGCTATCCGTGCAATTTGTCCCATAATCCACAACTTCATGACCTCTCGCCTTCAAAAGTTCAATAATTTCAGCTTTCATCTCTAGTGCTGAATGATCGTTTCCAATACCTATTTTCATCTTCTCTCTCCTCTCTATTCTTCTGCTTTGTAATCTGCTTTTTCAAATGGTATATCAAATGTTCCCATTGCTTCTTTCAAATTTTCTACATTCCTGGGCCCATACAGAGGAAGAACCTGCATTTTCACATCCCATTCCCATTGGAGATAATTCAAGTTCGGTGTCGGGTATCCTAATTTTTTTCATACAGGTTCTCCTTCCTATTATTTATATTAGATTTTATCACAATATTATGATATCATCAATGTCCGAAAAACATTCCCAAAGCAAACAGGCGAAAATAAAAAATGCCTATCCTGTCTGACCCACAGGATAGGCTGCTGCCGTAAGGCAATTACTTAACTTTAGAAGTTTCCACTCTCGTGACAGTTGTTCTCTTAACGTTCAGCATTGAGAATCGAGCCTGTGGTCCGCGCAAAAAATCTCTCTATCAAAATAAATTTACGCCTTCTGGAAAATAAATTTTCCAAACCGCACAAGTGTATACACCACCAGTATAACTGCTGCTGCCGTCTCAAACAGCACTACATACTGTAATACAGGCATCGGACGCCCCATGTTTATCAGACACACCATCGTCTGCTTTGTAGCAACTGCACTGATTACAAATGGAAAGGTAAAGGATGCATAGCTTGGATAAAAGGGCAGCTTCAAACATTCAACTGCTTTTACCAGAACCCATATGTATAAAACAAAGGATGCTGCAAACATTCCCATCAAAAGCCCGTATGACTTGGGCGTTACAGACTGTACATACCCTGCAACACAAAGACTGGCCGGTGCAGCGTAAATACAGATTAGAGGTCTTGCCGGTTCCGGAATTTCCTTATATTTAACATAGCGTATTGTAACCAAAATAAAAAGTACAATGAGCGCTATAAACCCAAACCAGAATGCCGCCGTTCCAATCTGAAATTTCTCATAAGCCGGGGCTGTGACAGACGCGACTACTATTCCTACATACACAATGTAATAGCTGGCAAATACTTTCGGCATATGCAGCTTGAAAATGAATTTCACCGTAAAATAAATAATTAGCGCAATGTGAAGCAAAATTGCCAGAATCCAGATATAAAATGCTGCCTGTCCAATAAATGGTTTCACATAAACACTGAGCAGCATTAATGCCATAGGAAATGTCCCCGCTACACTTGCCATAATCGGATTGTTCATATCTTCTTTTATCATTTCCGGAAACAGAATCAGTTTCAGGAGAATCAGAAGCAGGAGAATTCCTGCCACAATTCCGCACACATAGCGAATCCCTTCTGAATAGCTTTGCAGCAGGTTTCCCAGTGCTGCAGTACCAAGCATCACACCGCAAAGAGGTACCGGCACTCTTTTAATTATATCTCTCATTCCTTATGCCTCCCTATGCTGTCTTCTCGTCCAGATTAACAAGACTCATTTCCCGGACGATAATGTCTGCCACTTTCCAAGCACAAAGCCCAGTAAAATGTATGCACTGTTCCTTATGCTCACCCTTGCTCATATCAAATTCCTTTGTCAGCACACGGCAACAGACACTGTTCTTTTCGCTGGCCTTCTTAAACCAGTCATGCAGCTCGTTCGTAAGCGCCATACACTTCACAACTTTTGGGTCTTGAGGTCCAGTCTTTTCAGTTCTTCCAAAAAACATTCCCAAAGCAAGGATACCTCCATTCAAAGCTCCGCACATACACCCGGAACGCCCTGCTCCAACTGCCATCCCAGAAGCCATGGCAATCACTTCCTCCGGAACATCCAGATCAAAATTATCTCTAATGGCAGCCATCAGTGCTTCACAGCAAAAATAGCCCTCTCTAAAATTCTCCTCTGCATCTGTCTGTACCTTTTTAAGACTAATCTCTTGTTTAATATTCATTTTTTCCTCCTGATTTATTATTTCTATATATAAATAATAACAGGTATATTTCTAATTGTCTTATTGATAATTCCTATAAAAAACTTCACTTATAGAAATAAACTATCCCCCATCCTGCATGCTGGTATTGTAAACTTTATTTATGTAGTTAGCAGGCTCATTTGCAGAAGTTCAGCGGGATTGAAGGAAGTGGATTCTTCTACTTTTTAGCCGCTGTAATCGTAATTTCAACAAGTGGATTCCCATCCATCATCACGCCGCCGACGCATGTTCTTACAGGGGCATTACCACTGTCAATCCATTCATCCCAAACAGAGTTCATGGCATCAAAATCCGAAAAATCATGCAAATGAATTAACGCGGATAAATTTTGATTTCCATTTTGACATCATCTCCTTTCTCTAATCCAACTATCCAATTTACTCAAGATTTGCATGTAACTTGAACATTTCTTCTTCCGTCTTTCTCAGTCTTTCCATGAGCATCATAACAATATTATCGAAGATCAGCCAGGTAGTCTGCTCGAAAACATTCCCCATAGGCTGTACGGATATCACATTATTTTCCAGTTCACTCTTGGGTGTCACTCCCGGAACCTGTATCACTGCATCTGCCGTACTTCCGATTGACGCTTCGGGGAATATTGTAATAGTTGCCACCGCAGCATGTTGCTTTTTTGCCTTCTCCGCCATAACTTTCAAGCTGCCGGTTTCGCCGGAACCAGACGCAATAATCAGCAAATCTCCTTCTTGTATAGAAGGAGTTGTCGGCTCGCCCACAAAATAAACGGTCAGGCCCAGATGCATCAGCCGGTTAGAAAATGCTCTTGCCACAAACCCGGAACGCCCTGCTCCGGCCACAAAAATACGCTTTGCAGCTTGTATGTTATCTGCAAACTGCTCCAGCTCCTCCTGGCGAATCTGTTTTGCATTCTCTGTCAATTCTTCCAATATTTTTTTTAATATGATTGCTTCCGCCATTCTGCTTATACTCCTTTCAAAAGCGGACATTTGGGATCCGCCGCCCTTTGTTCTCCAACCTTACAATTGTTCTTCTGCTGAAATCATGCTGTCTTTTATTGCTTTCGCTGCCTCCACCGGATTGTCTGCATGTGTGATTCCGCTTCCCACAATCAGCACTTCAGGTTTCAGAGCAGCATATTCTGCTGTTGTATCCGCACTGATTCCGCCTGCCACTGAAATCTTAGCTTTTTTACAATGTTCTGCCATCACCCGCAGGTCGTCTATTGGCTTGCGTCCTGCCGCCTGCTGGTCGGTACCTACATGCACTGCCAGACCATGAGCCCCTAAATCTTCCAGCTCCTGAATACGTTTCGGCAAATCAGGCACACAAATCATGTCTACAACAATCTCTTTTCCGTATTTTTCTGCTGCTTCAATACAGCCCTTTATTGTCAGGTTGTCCGTCACTCCCAGAACCGTTACATAATCAGCCCCCACTTGCAGAGCCTCTTCTGCCTCATAATAACCGGCATCCATGATTTTCATATCTGCCAGTACCTCCTTTTTGGGAAAACGTTCTCTGAATGCCTCCACCGCACGCATTCCCTCCTGGTAAACAAAAGGAGTTCCGATTTCAATAATGTCAATGTAATCCTGCACCTTTTCTGTCAATTCAAGTGCTTTCTCTAAAGTTAAGTCATCCAGTGCTAATTGTAATTTCATATCTGTCTCCTTCTTTAAAAGTCTGTTACAGATCATTTATAAGTTTGGCTCCCCCCTGCTGTATCATTAAGAATTTACTTGGCTGAATTGTGATAGAAATTCTGCCACTTCTTCCTCCCTGGGAATTGACACCTGCGCTCCCATTCTGGAAACACAGATTCCTGCTGCCGCATGTGCGAACCGGATTGCATCCCGCATGTTATCTCCTTTGCAGAGACGGATTGCAAGTGCAGCTCCAAACGTATCACCTGCGGCGGTTGAATCCACCGCTTTCACCTTAAAGCATGGAATCAATTCTATGTTATTTCCATCATAAAGCATCGCTCCCCTGGAACCTAGCTTTAAAATGACATATTCCGGCTTTGCTTCTTCATATAACATCTTTGCCGCCTGAATTGCCTTCTCTTCTGTATCAGGGTTAATCCCTGTCAGAGCTTCTGTCTCCGCTTCATTCGGTGAGAGAATAAAAAGTCCTTCCAACCGTTTCAGGGGAATATTCATTGCAGGCCCTGCATCCAGAAATACCGGAATTTTTCTTTCCTTTGCCAGCTCATATGTCTGGTACACCGTTTCCAGGGGCATTTCCAACTGCATAATTACCATGTCAAACTGGCAGGCATCCAGCGCTGCCTTAACATCCGAGCCGCAGATGCCTCCGTTTGCACCCAGGGCCACATAGGAAACATAGCGTCCATCCTCGTGAAGCAGCATCAGGGCAAGGCCTGTCTGCCTGTCGGGATCTGTTACAATATACTCTGTATGGACCCCGGCTTTTTTTAGCTCTTTTCTAAGAGACTCCCCATTTGTATCATCTCCCAGACGTCCTACCATCGTTACGTCTGCTCCCTGCAAAGCCGCCGCAATTGCCTGATTGGAACCTTTTCCTCCTGTGGCATAGCCATAGTTTCCACATAAAATAGATTCTCCAAATTTAGGAATTGTATTTGCTCCTTCCACAAAAAGATCCATGTTCATACTGCCCACTACTAATATCTTAGGTTTTTTCATAAATAGCCTCCTATATCATTCTGTTATATGAAAATCTAATGTATCTGTTCAGAACCATTACAATCTAATCACTTTTCTGACGCCTCCAGAACTCAGCCTATAAATTATGAATCTTAAGAACCGGTGTCAGAATGACCTGTTCCAACGGTTTCTGCGGACATGCGATTCTGTCATTCAGCAGCCGGATTGCATGGCGTCCCATTTGATTGGCATCCCTCTCAATATAGTTAAATTTATTATTTATAATCTCAAACGCTTCTATCCTGTCCAGTCCTATACAGGCGATATCCTTAGACAAACGCTCGCCTCTCTCATACAATGCCTTCAAAAAGCCAAGACTGGTTCTGTTATTACAAGCCAGCACTGCCGTGGGCCTGTCCTCCATAGAAAGTAGCTTTTTCGAAAAGTGATATGCTTTTGTCATCCGGTAATCGCCTTCAAATATATATCGTCTTTCCATAGGGATTCCGGCTTCATTCATTGCCCGCTCATAGCCCTTATAACGGCCCCTTGCCAGTACTCTGTCCATTGTCGCATTCAAAAGTCCTATTTTCGTATGGCCCGCCTGTATTAACGCTTTTGTCGCTTCGTACATGGCTTTCTCATCGTCAAAGAATACTCCGTCATATTGCTCCAGACTGTCCGTTGGACGGTCCATAATGACAATAGGCGCGTTCAAATCTCTCAAAAGCTTATTAATGGTTATCTGCTGTTCCTTCGTTGTATAATCAACTGCCGGAGTGTAGATCAGCCCCCTCACTCTATGCTCTTTCAGCATCAAAAGTGCTTTTTTATCCTTCTCCGCACTATCATCCGAATTACAGCACACAAGCATATAATTGTTCTGATCCGCAATCTCCGTAATACCCCTGAGTATCTCCCCAAAAAAGGGATTGTCAACTTCCGGCACAATTACACCAATGGTATTGGATTGCTGTCTTGATAAATCTCGTGCTGCTGCTGACGGAGAAAAATTCCGCTCCTTCATAATATTCAGAATCCGCTCTTTTGTCTCCGGCTTAACGGAAGCTGATTCATTCAATACCCGCGACACTGTCGCCTTTGAAACGCCTGCTTCCCTCGCAATATCATTAATCGTAAACTCCTTAGGCATTTTCCGTTTCCTCCGTTGACTGGAACATTCTATCCAATAATATCTCTCATTTTACGGATTCCCTCCTGCATTCCATCTAATCCGTTCAAAAAGCTTGAGGTTCCCGCTACAAAGATATCCGCATGTTTCTTCGACATTTCGCCTGCCAGTTCATAACTGACATTGCCGTCCACCGCAATTTCAATATTAGAATATCCTTCCCCGTCCAAATAATTCCTGCAATCCTCTATTTTCTGGATTGCCTGGGGAATTGCCTTTTGTCCGGCAAATCCTGGATTTACGGTCATAACAAGCAGACCATCCATATCATCCAGAACATATCTGAGGCTCTCCACCGTTGTAGCGGGATTGATTGCAACCATTGTCTTAGCACCCGTTGCTTTTATGGCCTGCAAAGCCTTTTGCAGATGCTGGGTACTCTCCGGGTGAACAGCTACATACTCACCCTCCTGAAAATCAAACCACTCGATTTTTCTTTCCGGATTGTTAATCATCAAATGTACATCCAACGGAATGTTCGTTAATTTACGGAGCTGCTTTACATAATCTGTACCCAGCGTATAGTTTGGGACATATTCACCGTCCATAATGTCAATATGCAAATACTCTATACCCTCCTCCTCAAATACCTTCAGGTACTCATTTAGCTTATCAATCTCAACACACATCATTGATGGGGATACCTTCTTCATTTTTTCCTCCTTATCCTTTCTCACTCTTTTACACCGGAAAATTTCATGTAACCGGTTACACCATAAGATAAATATACTCTTTTCTACTTCTCTTTGTCAAGGCTTAAAATGCATACAACTCGTTATTCTCTATTTCTAAATCATAATAATCGTTAATTAGATTTTGCAAAATTAAATTGTTCAAAATCATTGACAAAAACCCTTTCACATAGTATAACAATAATAACTAAGAAAATTCCATTTCACAAAAAGGAGAGTAACTATGTCAATTTATGAAATTAAAGTAAAAACAATGAACGGTCAGGAAATATCTTTGAATGAATATAAGGGTAAAGTACTCTTAATTGTAAATACCGCCACAGGCTGCGGCTTCACTCCGCAATATAAAGGTTTACAGAGTTTATATGAAAAATACAAAAATCAGGGCTTTGAAATCCTGGATTTTCCCTGCAACCAATTTGCCGGACAGGCACCTGGCAATATTGAAGAAATTCATTCATTCTGTACTTTACGCTACGGCACTACTTTTCCCCGTTTTGCAAAAATTGATGTAAACGGCACGAATGAATCTCCGTTATATTCTTTTTTAAAAAGACAAAAAGGAGGACTTATCGGGGAAAAAATAAAATGGAACTTTACTAAATTTTTAGTAGACCGTAATGGAAACGTTGTAGGCCGTTATGCCCCAACCGAGACTCCTAATATATTAGATAAAAAGATATCTGATATTTTATAACACATTGTGTTTCCGTTGCGTTTTTATGGCTCTCCCTTTATAATAAAAACAGATTCTACCAAGGACTATATAAAAGGAGGCCGTTATGCAGAAGAAGTTATATTTTGGAAGTAATCTGAAAATGTATAAGAATATTCAGGACACTGTAACATATCTCCGGGACCTGGTATCATACACAAAAGATATCAGCCGTGAAGAGATGGAATTATTTATTATCCCTTCCTATACTACATTGGAAAGCGCTGCCAAGGGTGTGGACCGAAACTATGTTAAAATCGGTGCACAAAATATGTGCTGGGAAGACGAAGGACAGTTTACCGGAGAGATTTCTCCTCTCATGCTGAAGGAGATGGGAATTGACCTTGTTATGATTGGTCATTCCGAGAGAAGGCATGTATTTGGTGAGACCGATGTGGAAGAAAACAAAAAAGTAAAGGCCGCCTTGAATCACGGCTTTACTGCACTTCTGTGCATCGGTGAGACTGCAGATGAAAAGGACTTTGGCATAAGTGCTGAAATTTTGCGTATGCAGTTAAAGATAGGATTCCACGATGTGCCAGTGTCACAAACCGGAAAAATATGGGTTGCTTATGAACCAGTGTGGTCCATCGGTGTAAACGGAACCCCCGCCTCTGCAGATTATGCTGAAAAAATGCATAAAGTAATCAAGGAGACACTCCTGGAGATCTTTGGAGATGCAGGAAAAAATATCCCTGTATTATACGGCGGAAGTGTAAATCCGGGAAATGCAAACGAATTAATTGTACAACCTTCTATTGACGGCCTGTTTACCGGAAGAGCCGCATGGCAGGCAGATAAATTCAATACACTGATCCGGGATGCAAAAGCTACATATGAAGAAAAGAATGGATAAAAAGAGAGTGCAGTCATCTGCACTCTCTTTTTATCCATTCTTTCTTTAATTCCCATATCATCCCCTGCGTATACTCATCTTCCTCAACTGGTATTTGCAGCAGGTTACTCCAACTTTTTTTGATTTCCTGTTTTTCTGCCGGATAGAATGGCGTAGAAAAAATTGCAAAATTATCCCGAATCCCTCTTTTCTCCAGCCACTTTTGGAATTCTTCCTCTTCATGTACGGTCTTTCCGACGTAATTCAGATTCAGAATACGATTCCATTTTCGGGTATCAAAGGTAATAAGCCGATTTTTGGGAACTTCCAGCTCCAAATAGTTCATCCCTTCACCGCCATAAATGTGGTGCACGGATTTATAAACCCAAATAGGGCTTTCTGCATCTTCGGGTCTTGGAATCAGTCCTTCTGCACATTGTGAAAGATACTGATATGCTTCTTGAAAAACCCATGCAGTTTCTTTATACTTTTGCTCTACATAGCTTCGTTTTACAACATATCGTCCGGTCTCACTTAAAGTCTGCATTACAATCTCTGTCTGCCCGGTCCACATCGTGATATTTTCTTCACTCGTCATTGGACACTACCTCCTTTACCCATTCCTTTTTTATCTCCCAGGTTGTAGCAAACCCTTTTTCCAGGAGAGCCGGAGGCATTGTAAACACACGCTCCCAACTGTCTATAACCTTCTTTTTCAGTAAAGGATAATAATTTCCTTTTGCGGATTCAGCCAATGCTGTCTCATCACCAATTCCATACCGGGCCAATTCTCTTTCAAAATTGTCCCGGTCCTTTTGGTCTATAGCAACATACATAAGATTTCCCCGGTAATCCCACTTTTCCATATCAATAACCAGTACATTTTCCTCAGGAATTTCCACCCTCATAGTTACTGTACCAGGGACTTTCTGCAGCCTGAAATCTTCTGAAAGGGAAAACCAGATTGGATACTTAGCATCTTCTGGAATGTCAACATAGGCTCTGCTCTTCTGGGTATACCATTCATACAGTTTTAAATAAAAATCGGCAATCGTATCATTTTTAATTCTGATATATTCCTCTTTCACCTTATAGTTCCCGGTCTGCTCTATTTCTTCCCATACCTGGGGGACCTGACGTGTCCATCCAATCAATGCTGCCAACCGATTTTCCCTCCTTTATTCATATCATTCTAAACATTAGCAGTTCAATAAGTATGCCTTATTGAACGTTAGTAGTTCAAGAAGTGTACCTTATTGAATATATCCGGCTTTTTTCAAGTTCTCTGCTGCTTTTTCGCAATTTGCATCAGACACAAGAATAATCGGTCCGGTACACCCCATCCCGCTCTCCGCGTAAATTCCGGTCTTCCAGAGCTCCTTCACACCATCTTCCAGGTCCATGATCTCAATCCCGGAAATTTGTGCTGTAACGACCTCCTTCGGAG